>JASHNU010000025.1 GCA_030041475.1 Candidatus Sulfotelmatobacter sp. | reverse complement strand
CGGCGCTGCTACCGTCAGCGTCGCCGTTGTGCTTACCGTCCCTGAGCTGGCCGTAATCGTCACTGTTCCCTGACTTACTCCCGTCGCCAACCCAGCGGCCGTGATCGTCGCAATCCCCGACGACGAACTCCAGTTCACCGTATTCGTCAGATTCTGGGTCGTGCCGTCGCTGTAGGTCCCTGTCGCGGCGTACTGCTGCGTGTAGCCGGCCGCAATTGATGCCTTTGCCGGAGTGATCGAAATCGAAGTCAGCGCCGGCGCCGTGACGGTCAGTGTGGTGGAACCAGCGATCGACCCGGAGGTGGCCTTGATCGTGGCTGTTCCTTGGGCCACGCTCGTCGCTAAACCAGTGTGCGTTCCCACCGTCGCGATCGCAGTGCTGGCCGAACCCCAGGTTGCAGCGGTTGTCAGATTTTCTGTTGCGCCGTTGCTGTAGTTTCCTGTGGCGGTGAACTGCTCGGTCGTACCGAGCGCAATTGACGGAGTCGCCGGCGTCAGCACGATCGATACCAGCGCCGCCGCAGTTACGGTCAAGGTCGCCGAGCCACTGATCGTGCCCGAGGTCGCTGTGATCGTAGCCGTGCCCTTGGCTACACTCGTCGCCAGCCCGCTGCTGTTTACGGTCGCGACGGAAGTCTTCGACGAGGACCACGTGGCTGTATTCGTAAGGCTTTGAGTCGTCCCGTTGCTAAAAGTTCCCGTGGCGGTGAACTGCTGCGTGTAGCCAGCCACAACCGATGGGGTCGCGGGGGAGACTGAGATCGAAGTCAAGACTGGAGCTGTCACAGTTAATGTCGCCGAGCCGCTAATCGTTCCCGATGTCGCCGTAATCATCGTTGTGCCTGGGGTCACGCATGTCGCCAATCCGCCGTTGCTCACCGTCGCCGTGCTCGTCGCCGATGAAGTCCAAGCCGCGCTGCTGGTCACGTTCTGCGTCGTGCCATTGCTGTAGTTTGCGGTGGCCGTGAACTGTTCGGTGTAGCCGGCGGCGACCGATGGGGCGGAGGGAGTAACGGAGATCGAAGTCATTACCGCCGCCGTTACCGTCAACGTGGCCGAGCCACTGATCGACCCTGACGTGGCCTGGATCGTTGGCGTTCCTTGCGCCACGCTCGTGGCCAAACCCGTGTGCTTTCCGACGGTCGCCAGCGCAGTGCTGCTGGAACTCCAAGTGGCGATGGTGGTCAGGTTCTGGGTTGAACCGTCACTATAGGTCCCCGTCGCCGTAAACTGCTGAGTGTAGCCGGCGGCGACCGACGCCGCACCCGGCGTTACCGCAATCGATTCCAATATCGGAGCCGTTCCAGTGCCGGTCAGGCTTGTAGTTTGCGGGCTGGAAGTTCCGCTGTCGGCTACGGTTAGAGTGGCGTCTCTTGAACCCTGGACACTGGGCTTGAATGTAATCGAGATCGTACAAGTGGCCCCGGCCGCCAGCGTGGTTCCACTGCCGGGACAGTTATTGGTTTGAGTGTAATCCGAAAGGCTAGTGCCAATGCTGGTGATCGTGATCGCAGTTTTCTGTCCGTTCTTCAGAGTGACATTGTGTGCGGAGCTGGACGTGCCCACCGCCTGATTCCCGAAAGAGACGCCGGCGGGGCTGAGGGTCACTGACTGCCCGAAGGCGGGCAAAAGAGCAAATATGACAAAACATGCAACAATTATCGAGTGCCACGCTGGGGGAGTGGTCATCTAAAGTTTCCCTGCTAGAACTTTATTGCCCTTTGGTTTGGCCCCAATAAACGCGGAAAGCGTTTGCCTTCAAGCTACAGCGATTGGGCGAGAGTCTATCACCGGCCCGCGGCCGGTAAATGGCCCACGAGTGCGCATCAGCGGCACTTTCGGGCAGTTCGACCTGACGAAAGACGACAGGAACGCTTTTCGCTATTTGGAGACGAATTTCAACCGCGTTTCAGGAGCGGGATGCAAGCCCGCCGTTCCGCTCTCGGTTTGCCCTCCTGGCGGCTCATTGACCCCATGATGAGTGTAATGGCTTGTTCACGACAGTTGACTGTGGTTTGAGTACCTCCGCCCGACGGAATCAGCAACGTCATTGCAGATTTCGTTTTTGCTTTCCTTGTGCTAGTTTGTGAATCCTCGGGTGAGCCGCTGCTGCGCTCGCATCAAAATTGGCCGAAATGAGGTCAACATGAAAAAAGAACGGCTAACACAGATCGTCCTGGTGATCGTGGGGCTGTTGAATCTGGCGATAATTTATTTTCTATGTAGGGACCTGTGGCATTCCAGCTGGCTTTTGGATCGGAAGAACGAGGTCGAGCCGATGTTCCTGAGCTTCTTTATTCCGGTCGGGGTCTTTCTACTCATGGCCGCACGGAGACCATCTGAGCATCGCTCGATGATTGCTCTAGCAGCGTGGTGGCACATCTCCCATGGCATGGTGATGGCTATTCAAACCGTGGAGGCCTGGAATCACGGCGTCCACAGGAACTTTACTGATGTGATCATATTCCTTGTGATCGGAGTCGTCCTGTTAGTGCTTCTGCCAGCAAAACGAGAGGCAGTCGCGCCAGGAGTTGCATGAATGAGCGCAGAAACCCCACACTCTGCGCGGATAACCCTTGTCTTCTCGTCTTCTTTTCACGGTTTTTCCCGAGGGGATGACAGTGTAGCGAGCGGATCTGAGGTAGATTGGCGTAACATCGCCATTACACTCATCGACGGGCTTGGAGCCGTGTGCAGCGCGGACCTCGATACGCTACGTTCTCCCGAATTAGGCTGTAAGTGAGGGCTGACAGACTGATGCTATCAGCTATAGCCCGTACTTCTTCATCAAATGCCGGAAGGAGCGGTAGGAGATGCCGAGGTGGTCGGCGGCCTTGGTCTGCACGCCTCCGCAATGCCCGAGGGCGCTCTGCAGCAGGGTACGCTCGATGCCGGCCACGTAGTTTTCCATGCCCATGCCGGCGGGGAGGGTGATTTCGCCGCCGATCTCAGGCAGCGTGCCGCCTCCGGCAGAAGCCGCTGCGGCACGGGCCTTGGGCTTTTCTGCGGGCAGCTCCACGTGCAACTCGTCGGTGGTTTCGAGCGCGACGGCGCGCTCGACGGTATTTTCGAGCTGCCGGACATTGCCCGGCCACTCGTAATCGCAGAGTGCGGCGAGCGACGGCGCATGCACGCGCAAGATACTGCGCCCGGCCGCGGCGGCGTACTTCTTCAGGAAGTGGTTTACCAACAGTGGGATATCTTCCGGGCGTTCGCGCAGCGGCGGAACAAGAATCGGAATCACATTCAGCCGGTAGTAAAGGTCCTCGCGGAAAAGATTTTCGGCGACGGCCTTGTCGAGTTCGCGGTTGGTGGCGGCGATGACCCGCACGTCGATGGAAATTTCACTGGTCGAGCCGACGGGTCGGACGGTCCGCTCCTGCAGCACACGCAGCAGCTTGACCTGCATGGCCAGCGTCATCTCGCTGATTTCGTCGAGGAAAATCGTGCCGGTGTCAGCCACTTCGAACAGCCCGCGCTTGTTCTGGTTCGCGCCGGTGAATGCGCCTTTCAGATAGCCGAAGAGTTCGCTTTCGAGCAGGGTCTCGGGGAAGGCCCCGCAGTTCACCGAGACGAAGGCTTCGGTGGCGCGGGGCGAGCACACATGCACGGCGCGCGCGACGAGTTCCTTGCCGGTGCCGCTTTCCCCGTGGATCAGAACCGTGCTGGCCGTCGAGGCCACGGTGCGGACGGTCTGCTTCAACTTCTCCATGGCTGCGCTCGAGCCGATGATATTGTCGAGCGAGTTGCGCGCGGCAGCGTCGCGCCGCAGAGCGAAGTTCTGGCGGCTGAGAACGAGTTTTTCGAGCGCCCGCTTGATGGCCAGCCGGATCTCATCCACCAGCCCGGGATTCTTGCGAATGTAATCGGTAGCGCCGCCGGCCTTCACGGCTTCGACGGCAGCTTCGTAGTCCTCAACCGCGGTGATTAGGATGACGGCAGAGTCGGGCGAAACCTGGTGTGCGTGACGCAGCACTTCGATGCCATCGATGTTCGGCATCTTGATGTCGGTGATGATGACGTCGTAGAGGGCGCCGTCGATCTTGCTCTTCGCCGCCTGCCCCGACTGAACCGTCTCCACCCGATGGCCATCGCGGCGCAAGGAAATATCGAGCATTTCGCAGATGGAGCGTTCGTCGTCGCAGACCAGGATGTTAGCCATCCAACCTCCCTGCGGCGGCGGCCGTGGCTGCGGGCGCGTGGAGCGCGTCGGCCGCAACAGCTCTGGAAGGTGCGGTCTGCGGCGCAGGCACGGGGCGCTCGGTATCGAGACGATGCAGCCTCAGAACAAAGGTTGTCCCCTGCCCCGGCTTGGACCGCGCCCAGATCTTGCCTTCGTGCGCCTGAACGATCTGGTAGACAACGGCGAGACCCAGCCCGGTACCGCCTTCGAAGTTCGACTGGAAGGGTTCGAATATCTTTTCGATCTGCTGCGGCGTCATGCCCATACCCGTGTCGGTGAAAGACACCTGCCAGTCTTCGCCCAAAGACTCGATGGCGACCGTCAGCCGGCCACCGTCTTTCATAGCGCGCACGGCATTCTCGCAGAGGTTCCAGAAAACCTGCTTGATTTTGTCGCCGTCGGCGAGCGTGGTGGCGTCGGTAACGCTGAAGCGGCGTTGGATAGTAATGCCGGTCTTCTCCGCCTCCATGCGATGATCCATAAGCGTCAGCGTGTCTTCGACCAGCTGCGCCAGATTCACCTTGTCGAAGCGATACTGCTTGGTGCGGGAGTAGGCGAGAAAATCGGTGATGATGCCGTTCAGCCGCTGCGATTCGCGCGTGACGATGTCGAGCAGGCGCCGGTGCTCCTCGTTCATCTCGGGAACGCCGGAGAGCATGCTGACCGAGCCCGCAATCGAGGTCAGCGGATTGCGGATTTCGTGGGCGATCGCTGCGGCTAGCCGTCCCACGGCCGCCAGGCGGTCCTGCGTGCGCACTTCCCGCTCCAGGCGCCGGATTTCGGTGAGATCGTCGAAGGCATAGACGAAACCGAATGCCGCACCATCGGGCACGGTCAGGGCGGCAACCCGCACCCGGAACGTCTTGCGGAACTTTGCGGTGGTTTCGAAGCGGACTTCGGCGTGAGTATGGTGCAACTCCACGCTCGGCAGAGGATCCAGAAACAATTGATCCACGGGCGCGCCTTCGAGTTCGCCGGCCGAAAGGCCAAGCAGTTTCTGTGCGGCGGCATTCACCAGCGTGATGCGCCCGTCCAGCCCGGTGGTGATCAGGCCGCTGCTGATGGAGTGAATGATGTGCTCATGCAGTGCCTGCAGGTTCTTCAGTGCGCCGCTGGCATCCTTGAGCTCGACGCGCACCTGCCGCAGCTTCGCGGTCAGCAAGCCGGCAAGATAGGCCACTGCCAGGAAGGCAAACAGGTTGACGAAAATGATCGCCTGCAGGGCCTTCAGTCCGGGATGTGTGCTGCAATAAGAGGGAACGACGCCGTAGTAGTTCAACTCCAGCACCGTTCCGTAAAGAATGAACGCGAGAGCCGCGACCAGCCCCGCCCATATGCGGGGTAACAGCACGCTGGCGACGATGATCACGAGCGGATAGAGAAAGTTCAGCGAACTGTCCCAGCCGCCGGTTTCGTGGATGACGAGCGAGACCAGAAACAGGTCGGTTACGACCTGCAGCGCGGCCTGGATCCGGTGTTCCTGCCAGAAGGAAAGCAACAGAACATAGAACAACGAAAGGCTGTACCAGAACAGGATGGTGCTGAGAAACAGCCGCATGGGCAGCGGCCCTGGGCTGAACTCAGCGACTGCCAGTTCGATAGCCAGCAGCAAAGTCAGGATGAAGATCCGGACCTTGACCAGCCAGACCAGCCAATTACGCTCATCGAACGTGGATTGCATGAGATCAAGTTTCAAAGGTCCAGAAGTTTCAAGGCTTCAAAGTCTGCGGATGACTCCGTGAAAATTTGAAGCCTTGCCACTTTGAAACCTGCTTTATCCCGACAGTTTGGCGATCATGGCGAACAGCGGCATATAGAGCGAGATGACGATGCCGCCGATGGTGATACCCAGCATGCCGATGATGGCCGGCTCCAGCATAGCCAGCATGTCCTTGGTAGCAGCGTCCACTTCTTCCTCGTAAAAGTCAGCGATTTTCTGCAGCATGGAATCCATCGCGCCGGTGGCCTCGCCCACGCCGATCATCTGCGTCACCATGTTGGGAAACACGCCGCATTCGCGGAGCGGGTCGACGATGGTGCGGCCTTCTTCGATGGCCTTGCGCACCTTCATCAGCGCCTCTTCCAGCACGGCGTTGCCCGAAGTCCGGGCGGTGATGCTCAAACCTTCAAGGATGGGCACGCCCGATGTGATCAGAGTGCCCAGAGTGCGTGTAAAGCGTCCCACCGCGATCTTGCGCAACAGCGTGCCGACGACGGGAATATTCAGCAGCGTCTTGTCGAAGTAGTAGCGGCCGGTTGGGCTCTTGCGAATCTGTTTCAGGCCGAAGACGATGCCGACAGCACCGACCAGGAAGATCCACCAGAAGCTCTGGACAAAGGCGCTCAATCCCATGACCATGCGCGTGGGCAGCGGCAGATCGACGCCCAGTCCGGCAAACAGGTTGGCGAAAATGGGCACCACCCACTTCAGCAGGGCGCCCACGATCAGCACGGCGATCGAGACCACGGCGACGGGATAAATCAACGCTGACTTCACCGCGGCGCGCAGGCGGACGGCTTTTTCCACGTAGGTGGCCAGGCGCTGCAGAATGATGTCGAGAATACCGCCGGTTTCGCCGGCCTCGATCATGTTGGTCGTGAGGTCGTCGAAGACGTTGGGATACTGGCGCATGGCGTTGGCCAGCGTCGAGCCACCTTCGACCGTGGTGCGTACGCCCGTCAAGGTCTTCTGGAAAGTCTGATTCTCCTGGTTGGCTGCCAGGATCTCCAGACACTGCACCAGCGGCAAGCCGGCGTCGATCATGACCGAGAACTGGCGGAAGAAGACCGCAATGTCCTTGACCTTGACCTTGCCCGAGCCGAAGGTGGGCAGGGCGAACTCCTTACCCTTTTCGCGAACCGAGCTAGGTGTGATGCGCTCGCGTCGCAATGTCTGCTCCAGCGAGGCCTTGTTGGGCGCCATTCGCTGGCCGGAAACCTTCTGTCCGTTCGCGTCTTTGCCGGAAAATGTAAAGACTGGCATGGTGTTAGTTTCTCCTCACTGACGTGCCTGCTCGATCGTGCATGGTTCTTTTTGCTTCGTGCTTCGGTCGTTAATGCTTGGCCGGAGCCGCTCCCCGGGCCAGCGTTTGCCCGGCTGTCGTCGGCCGGTTCAGCAGACTGGCTCCGCGGTTGATCATTTCCTGCAACTCGTCCACATTGCTCGAACGCTGCAGCGCGACCTCCAGCGAAATCTGCTTCTGGAAGTACGCGGTAGCCAGCGCCTGGTTAAAGGTCTGCATGCCGAATTTCTCCTGACCCGATTGCATGGCGGAGTAAATCTGGTGAATCTTGTCCTCGCGGATCAGGTTGCGGACGGCGGCGTTGGGCACCAGAATTTCCATGATCATGGCGCGGCCGCGGCCGTCGATACGCGGCAGCAGCGATTGACACATGATGCCTTCCAGAACCAGCGACAATTGGGCGCGGATCTGGGGCTGCTGATGCGCGGGAAATACGTCGATGATACGGTTGATGGTCGAAGTCGCCGAGTTGGTATGCAGCGTGCCGAAGGTTAAGTGGCCGGTTTCGGCGATACGCAGCGCCGATTCGATCGTTTCCAGGTCCCGCATTTCGCCGATCAGCACCACGTCTGGGTCTTCGCGGAGCGCGGCGCGCAGCGCGTCGGCAAAGCTCTTGGTGTCGGCGTGCAGCTCGCGCTGGTTGACCACGCAGTTCTTGTTCATGTGCACGAACTCGATCGGGTCTTCGATGGTCAGAATGTGGTCGTGGCGCTCGCTGTTGATCTTGTCGATCATCGAAGCGAGCGTGGTCGACTTGCCCGAGCCCGTGGGTCCCGTAACCAGCACCAGTCCGCGGGGTTTGTCGCAAAGCTTGCTCACGACAGGCGCCAGGCCGAGCTGATTAAACGACTTGATTTCGAAAGGAATGAGACGGAAGACCGCCGCGGTCGCGCCGCGCTGGTTGAACACGTTGGCGCGGAAGCGGGCCAGGCCCTTCAAGCCGAACGAGAAGTCCAGTTCGAGGTGTTCCTCAAAGCGGTGCTTCTGCGAGTCGGTCATGACGCTATAGGCCAGCTGCTTGGTCTCGGCTGGAGTCATCTGCGGCAGGTCGAGCGGGACCAGGTGGCCGTGCACGCGAATCTGCGGCGGTGAATTGGTCGTGATGTGCAGATCGCTGCCATTCATCTCCAGCATTCTTTTGAGCAAATCGCTTAACGACAGACCCATGACGAAGCTCCCCTTCGGTTAGTTTCCTGATCTCTAGTGAATCGTTTCGCGCGCCACTTCCTCGAGCGTGGTGATGCCGGCCGCAACTTTGATCAGTCCGCTGCGGCGCAGCGTGAACATGCCGTGCTCGATCGCCTTCTTCTTCAGTTCGACGGCCGACGCTCCCACCAGCACAAGCTCCTTGATCTCATCGTCCACTTCCATCACTTCGTACAAGCCGGCGCGTCCCTTGTAACCGGTGTTGTTGCAGGTGCCGCAGCCCTTGCCTTTTTGAATCTTGACCGTCTTGGCTTCTTCCGGCGTGAAGCCGGCGTCGATCAGCGTCTGCGGCGGCACGTCCTGCACCTCGGCACAGTCTTTGCAGATGCGGCGCACCAGGCGCTGCGCACAAATCAGATGGACCGACGTGGCCACCAGAAAGGGCTCAATGCCCATGTTCATCAGGCGGGTAATCGTCTCGGGCGCACCGTTGGTGTGCAGCGTGGACAGCACTAAGTGGCCGGTGAGCGCAGCCTTGATGGCGATTTCAGCCGTTTCAAAGTCTCGAATCTCGCCGACCAGGATAATGTTGGGGTCCTGGCGCAGGAACGATCGCAGGGCAGCGGCAAAGTTCAAGCCGATCTGCTCCTTCATCTGCACCTGGTTCACGCCCTGCAACTGAAACTCGACCGGATCTTCGGCGGTCATGATGTTGGTGTCAGGCTGGTTAAGGCGGGAAATCGAGGAATACAGCGTGTTCGTCTTGCCCGATCCCGTCGGTCCCGTGACCAGCACCATGCCGTAGGGCTTCAGAATGGCTTTCTCGAACTTCACCAGCGACTCCGGTTCGAAACCGAGCTTGGTCATGTCCAGCCGCAGGTTTTCCTTGTCGAGCAAGCGGAGCACGATCTTCTCGCCCCACAAGACCGGCAACGTGCTGACGCGGAAATCGAGCTGCTTCTTGCGCCCGCCGATGTTCATCTTCAGCATGATCCGGCCGTCCTGCGGCAGACGCTTTTCGCTGATGTCGAGCTTCGACATGATCTTCAGACGCGAGGTGATGGCGTCTCTTAGTTTCATCGGCGGCGACATGATCGACTGCAGCACGCCGTCAATACGGAAGCGGACGCGAAATTCCTTTTCGTAGGGCTCGATGTGGATGTCGCTGGCTCCACGCTTCACCGCGTCGCTTAGAATCACGTTCACCAGCTTGACGACCGGGGCTTCGTCGGCAGCCTTTTCCAACTCCGACAACCCCATTTCTGTAGCTTCGGCCTGCAGTTCGACGTCTTCTTCGCTCAGTTCCGTCATCGACTGCATGACGGATTCGAGGTCTTCTTCCTTGCCCGCGCCGTAGGCCTTGTCAATACCCGCAATAATGGAGCTTTCCGAGGCCACCACCGGCTCGATGTTGAAGCCGGTCATGAACTTAATGTCGTCCATGGCAAACACGTTCGTGGGATCAACCATGGCGATGGTAAGCGAAGCGCCTACGCGGCTCAGGGGAAGAATCTGGTAACGCTTGGCGGTCTCGAACGGAATCAGCTTTACCACCGCGGGATCAATCTCAAAGTAGGAAAGATTGATGGCGGGAACGCCGTACTGGCGGGACAGAAAATTGGTGACGTCTTCGTCCGTCAGGAAGCCGAGCTTCACCAGGGCGGACCCCAGACGACAGCTCTGCTCTTTCTGAACCTTATTCGCTTGTTCCAACTGCTCTGGGGTAATGATCTTCTCTTTGACGAGAAGGTCACCCAGCCGTTGAGACATACGTCGATCTCCTATCCACGCGGATGGAACAACGCCCACACTCGTGCGGGCATGGCGCAAACGACCGCCTACTTTGGGAGAGAATGCGGCTCAGTTGCGTTGACATAAATTGTCACCGCAAGCGAATTACCGTACCAGTAACTTTGGTACTTGGACCTGCCGCAAAATCCATGTCAAGAGCGGGGTTTGCGCTGGAAGTCCGCGCCAATTGCCCGTTTTTCGCAGTGAAGGAGAAGCCCAGCAACACCGGGTACATGCACTTCAGTAAGCCGGACGAGTCAGCCCGATTACGAAACAAGCTCGCCGTACTGCCCGGATCGGAGCCGGCCCGCTTGTGGAAAATCGCTGCCGCAAATGTGACGGATGCCCTTTACAGCAATTCGCTGTGCGTCGTTAAGTGGGATATGCGAGCGCAGATCCCATGCTGAAATTCATCTGCCGGCTTCCATTCTTGCTTCTATTCCTGTCAGCCGCGGCGCAGTCACCGCCCACAACTCTGCGCTTAGCGGCCGACCGTGCTGGCCTGCTGATGGGAACCGCGGTTCGGCCGTCATTGTTTTCCGAAACTGCCTATTCAGAGACGCTGGCCCGGGAATTCAACATGGTCGAGCCTGAAGACGCCATGAAGTGGTGGACGGTGCGGCAAAATCAAGGTGCATTCGACTTCCGCGAAGGAGATGAAGTTGTACGTTTCGCCCAGGCGCACGGGCAGAAAGTTCGCGGTCACTGCCTGGTTTGGGACCACAACAATCCTCCCTGGCTGGGCGGAGGTCATTTCACGCCGGAGGAAATGTCGGATCTATTGCACGAACACATTACCCGCGTGATGAAGCATTACGCAGGCCACGTTTTTGCCTGGGACGTAGTGAACGAGGGCCTAGACGAGAACGGCCACGTCAAAGATTCTCCCTGGTACAACCAGCCCGGTATCGGCTTCGCGGGTCAAGGCACCGAGTACGTTGCGCAGACTTTCCGCTGGGCGCACGAAGCCGACCCGAAGGCGCTGCTTTTCTACAACGACAATGGCGGCGAGGAACTCAATCGCAAGTCGGACGCGATCTACGCGATGCTGAAAGATCTCAAGCAGCGCGGCGTGCCAATTGACGGCGTCGGGCTACAAATGCACATTTTTCAGCTCAAGATCGATCCCGCCGCCGTCGCGGCCAATATCGCGCGCCTGACCGCGTTGGGATTGCAGGTTCACATCACAGAGTTGGACATTGAACTGCCGCTCGACAACAGCCAAGTCCACCCAGAAGACATGGGGCGTCAAGCCGAGATCTATCGGGCGGTCGTCCGCGCGTGTGTGCAAAATCCGGGATGCACAGCGATCCAGACCTGGGGTTTTACCGATAAATACTCGTGGATCGGCTCTCATTCGCACGGCACGCAAGGCGCGGCGCTGCCGTTCGATCGACTGTATAAGCCCAAACCGGCGTATGACGCCATGATCAAGGAGATAACGGCCGTCCGCTCCCACCCTTAATATTTGAGTTACAACTGCATCTATAATGAGTCACATCGGCGTGGCTCAACCGGCTTCAACTCGGCCTACCAAGACCTACCGCAAGCAGGTCCTCATCCTGCTCGCGATCTCCGTTTTTCTGCTGCTTGCCATTCTGGTTTCGCAGACGGCGTTTGACGCGACTATTCTGCATCCGGAAACAAATCAGCTGACCGTCGTGTTTTATGCGCTGTCAGTGCTGATTTCGCTGTTGTTTGCGGCCTTGTTTTTCGTCCTGGCACGCAATCTTCTCAAGCTGTTCGCCGAGCGGCGTTTGGGAGTGTTGGGATCCAAGTTCCGCACGCGCATGGTGGCAGGCGCCCTGCTGCTTTCCTCTCTTCCGGTCATGGTCATGTACTGGTTCGCTTACGGACTGATGAACCGCTCGATTGACAAATGGTTTTCGACTCCCGTGGAGGAGGTGCGGACCGAAACCCAGGCCATGGCTTCTGTACTGGCGAACTACGCCGGACAAAACGCGCGAGCCGAGGCCTTTGCCATCGCTGCATCTCCGGAGATGCAGCGCGCTTTCGCCGGACATAGCTTCTCCGGCGTGGTGAACGAGTTTCAACATCACGAACTGACATTGCAGGGCGGATTTGCCCTGGCGGTGCAGGACGACAACGCGGAAGCGAGCTTCAACGCACCGGCGCCTTGGCCGGTGTTGAAGTCGCGGTTGCCGCTGACTGACGCGGCCGCGGGGCGGCCGGCCCAATTCAGTTGGCAGCAAACGGCCTACACGCTCGGCAGCGCCCCAGTCGAGGGCGGTGGCGTGGTTTTGGTCGCCATTCCTCTGCCAGGCGAATTTTCGCAGACGGTCCGTCAGGCAGAAGCCAGTCGGCAACGCTACGTTCAACTGAGCGCCGAGCGCCGACGCGTGCGTCAAACCTACATGGGCCTTCTACTGCTGCTCACGATGATCGTGCTGTTCGTCACTACTTGGCTCGCCTTATTTCTGGCGAAGATTGTGACGCGTCCGCTTTCCGCCTTGGCGGAAGCCACGGAAGAGATTTCCCGCGGACGGCTGGATTATCGGGTAGACGTCAACTCCGCTGACGAAATCGGTGATGTGGTGCGTTCGTTCAATCGCATGGCGGCCGACCTGGAAGCGAGCCGGCGGCAGATTGAGGCTTCCAGCCGCGATCTGAGCGCGGCCAACGCGGAACTCGATCAGCGCAGCCGGCAGACCGAAACCATCCTGGAGAGCATTCCCACAGGTGTGCTCTCGCTCGATGCCACACGCCACGTGACCCACGCCAATCAGGTCTTGCTGAGGATGTTTCATCCTGAAGGGCCACTGGATGGCGCGAAACGAATCGTTCACGGAGCGGCGCTAGCGGATCTGTTCCCGGCCGAGGTGGTCGAGGATCTCGAACCCCTGCTTCGGCGTGCCGATCGCATGGGGATGACGACCAGCCAAATGGAGATAGCCTTGCCCCGCGGCTCTTTGACGGTTGCCGTCACCGTAGCCGCGCTGCGACATGAAGGCGAGGGTTCGGGATACGTCGTGGTGTTCGAGGATCTCTCCGATCTGTTGCGTGCGCAGAAGCAGGCTGCCTGGCGCGAAGTGGCGCGGCGCGTGGCACATGAGATCAAGAATCCTCTGACGCCGATTGCGCTGTCCGCAGAACGCATCCAGCGTCATCTGGATCGGGCGACACCGGTGGATCCCGCGTCCGCGGGGATTGTGCGCTCCTGCGCAGAAACGATCGCGGGAGCGGTTGAAACCGTGCGCCGGCTGGTGGATGAGTTTTCTGCCCTGGCCCGCTTCCCCGTGGCGAAGCCGCAACCGGCCGATCTGAACGGAATCATCGAAAACGCGTTGGCGATGTTCAACGGCAGGCTGAATGGGATTCACCTGCAAAAGTCGCTCGCGCCTGACCTTCCCCGGGTAATGGCGGACAGTGAAGCGATCAAGCGCGCCGTCGCGAATCTCGTGGACAACGCGGCAGAGGCGATGCAGCAATCCCTCGTGCGCGAGATCGACATTTCGACCGCACTGGTCGCGAGCCGCGACGCCGTCGAAATCATCGTCGCAGATACTGGTCATGGCGTGACCCGCGAACTGAAAGAGAAACTCTTTCTCCCCTATTTCTCGACCAAGAAACGCGGCACGGGCCTGGGCCTGGCCATCGTAAGCCGCATTGTCGAAGATCATCATGGGTCCATCCGCGTGGAGGAAAATTATCCCGTAGGAACGCGATTCATTGTGGAGCTGCCCGTGGTCCCGGAAGCCACGCCAGCGGCCACTGCCCAACATGCATAACATCCTGATTGTTGACGACGAGGCCGGCATTCGCGATTCTCTGGCCGGCATTCTTACAGACGAGGGCTACACGGCCTCTTGCTCTGCCAGTGGCGAGGAATGTCTGGAATTGTTGCGCAAGAGTTCGTTTGATGTGCTGCTGCTCGACATATGGCTGCCCGGCATCGATGGGCTCGAGACGCTGGAAAGAATTCGCCAGCTCGAAAACTCGCCCGAAGTCATCATGATATCGGGGCACGGGACGATCGAGACTGCGGTGCGCGCAACCAAACTGGGCGCCTACGACTTCCTGGAAAAACCGTTGTCGCTCGAGAAAACTCTGATCCTGGTGAAAAACGCAATCGAGGCGAAGAAACTGCGCCAGGAGAACGTCGATCTGAAGAAACAGTTATGGGCCAAGAGCGTCATTGTGGGCGCAAGCATCCCGATGAAAGCCCTGCGCCAGCAAATTGCACTGATGGCGCCCACGAACGGCCGGGTTCTGATCTACGGCGAGTCGGGCACGGGGAAGGAACTCGGCGCGCACGCCATTCATGCCCAAAGCCTGCGCAAGGACCAAACGTTCGTCGAGGTCAATTGCGCCGCGATTCCGGAAGACCTGATCGAGAGTGAATTGTTCGGGCATTACAAAGGCTCCTTCGCGGGAGCCGCGGCCAACAAAGAGGGGAAATTTCAGAAAGCGAATGGGGGCACGCTGTTTCTCGACGAAATCGGTGACATGAGCCTGAAGACACAAGCCAAGGTGCTGCGAACGCTCGAAGAACAACGCTTCACTCCGGTGGGAAGCGAAGATGCGATCACGGTCGACGTGCGCGTGATCGCCTCAACCAACAAGGATCTGGAGGACGAAATTTCGCACGGCAACTTTCGCGAAGACCTTTTCTACCGGCTCAACGTGATTCCCTTCTTTGTGCCGCCGCTGCGCGAGCGGAAAGAAGATATTCCACTGCTGGCGCGGCATTTTCTGAAAGAACTCGCCTCGCGCTACGGACACCGCCCGCGGGAAATCAGCGATGATGCCATTGACGTGCTCATGCGCTACTCGTGGCCGGGCAATGTGCGCGAACTGCGCAACGTCATCGAGCGCATCGTCATCATGAACCCCACCACTGCCCGTTTCGACGCCAAGCACCTGCCGCCACTGGTCTATCGAGATGGAACCCGTCGCGCTCCCAGAAGCGAATTCTCCACACTCCACCAGGCGCGCGACGCGTACGAGCGCGACTTCATCTTGAAAACGCTCGATCAGAATCACGGCAACGTGAGCCGCACGGCTGAGGTGCTCGGGCTTGAGCGCAGCCACTTGTATCGGAAGATGAAGACCCTGGGAATTGCGGCGAAGGAATGAGGGACGAGCGCGATGGAGCTGAACGCTTACCGTTTCAGCATGTGGATTTCGGTACCGTTTCTGTGAAAGTTCACCTCGTCCATGAGTTGATTGATCAGGAAAATTCCGCGGCCGTGATCGGAGAAGACACTCTCGCCAAGGGTGCAAGTCGGAATTGCCGTGGGATCAAATCCTGTTCCCGGATCCCGCACAATGATCAGGACGCCCCGTTCGTCGTCGCACGCGACAAGGCACTCGACGATTTTGCTCGGATCTTCCTTGGCGCCATGAACCACGGCGTTGGCCAGTGCTTCCTGCAGAGACAGCTCGATGGCGTCGGCTTTGCCATCCACGCATTTCACGCTGCGAATGGCATCCATGACCTGCTCTACGACTGGGCTCACCGATTCGCGGCTGGCCGCGAGGGTGACACGCACGCGCAGGCGCAATTTTTCCGGATCGAAATCGTATTCGGCGAATTGTCCGGTGGAGGGAGCCCCAGAATCCATGCTTTTGGTCGTATCCCCTGTCGTCCTCTTGCCAACCCGCCCCGCTAGCGATTCTAGCGGTAAAATGGCAAATTGAGCAATGGTTGGTTGGCCTTCGCGGCGTCCCCCTCCTGCGCCCAGACACAACGCTACCCATCTGTGCTGTCTGCGTCGCTGACCATCGTGGCATCCGCTTGCAGACTTTGTTGCTGCATCCGTTGCTCCAGTTGCTTGCGCCAGTCGAGCTCTTCCACAAAGCTTCTCGAATCGCGCCAGCCCGGCTCGACCTTGACATACAACTCGAGGAAGACTTTCGTCCCCAGCATGCGCTCGATCTGCATTCGAGCCGCAGTGCCGATTCTCTTCAGCATCTGCCCGCCCTTGCCGACCAGAATCCGCTTCTGCCCTTCGCGCTCGCAATAAATCGTTGCCGCGATCCGCGTGAGCTTTGAACCTTCTTCAAAGCTTTCTACCATCACAGTTGTCGCGTAGGGAATTTCTTCTTTGGTGTTCAGCAGCACTTGCTCGCGGACAATTTCCGCCGCCATGAAGCGTGCCGGCTGATCGGTAATTTCATCTTCCGGGAAATAGGCGGGCCCGGAGGGCAGCGCGGAAATCACACTCTCGAGCAGAGCGTTGAGGCCGCTGCGCTTGAGCGCGGAAATCGGAATCACTTCGCTGAAATCGTAGAGCTTACGATATTCCTCAATCAGAGGCAGCAGCCTCGATTTCTCGCGGATCAGATCGATTTTGTTGATAAGCAGAAACGCCTTCGTGCCGGATTGCTTGAGAAGATCAAGCGCGAACTGATCGCGGGCATCGAGCTTTTGGGTTGCATCCACGATGAAGAGCACAAGATCACAGCCCTCCATCGCCTCGCGCACTTCGACCATCATCTTGCGGCCGAGTGAACTGTCGGGCTTATGCACTCCGGGCGTGTCGATGAGAACAATCTGCCCGCCGTCTTTAATCTTGCCGTTGAGTTTCGGCACGTGGACGACGCCCTGGATGCGGTTACGCGTGGTTTGCGGCTTAGGCGAGATGATGGCGAGCTTCTCGCCGACCAGCGCATTCAGCAGCGTGGACTTGCCCGCGTTGGGGCGGCCGAGAATGCATACGAAGCCGGAGCGGAAGGCCATGAAGAATCGGAGCCTCAGACCTCAAACTGCGGACCTCGCCGTCCAAGTTTGCATGAAGAAAAAGGCTGAGGGCCGAGGTCCGACGTCCGAAGCCCGACTATATCAGTTTCAACTGCCGCGGTTGCACTGCAGTAACGCGAACGCGTTCCACTTTTCGGTCGGTGGATTCGAGAACTTCGAAGCGCAAGCCGTCGTCCTCGACGATTTCGCCTTTGCGCGGGATCCTTCCGGCCAGCTCGCTGACCAGCCCCGCGATCGTTGCGGATTCTTTGCCTTCTGGCTTGCTGCCAAAAAGTTCGTCGAGACGGTCCACGTCCATCCCGCCCGAAACAATGAACGAGCGCTCTCCCTCGCGCAGAATTTCCGGCTTGTCGTGCTCGTCGCGGATTTCGCCGACAATCTCTTCCACCAAATCCTCGATCGTAACCAAACCGGCCACGCCGCCATATTCGTCAACCACAATCGCCATGCGTATGTTCTGCTTTTGCATCTCCCGCAGCAGATCGCTGCCCAGCTTGCTCTCGGGCACGAAGTACACGTCGCGGCGCATCAACGTATCGAGAGTTCGCGTGGCCGCCTCGCTGTCGGGAACCTGCAGCACATCCTGCGCGTAAACAATCCCCTTGATGTTGTGAATGCTGCCTTCGTACACCGGAACGCGCGAATAATGCTTGCTGCGCAGCATATCGACGAAGCGTTCCACCGTCGTATCGGTCGAGACGGCAAACATGGCGGGACGCGGCTTCATGGCCTCGCGAACGGTCTTGCCACTGAACTCGACCACGGACTGGATCAGGTCGCGGTCGCCTTCTTGAATAATTCCTTCTTCCTGTCCAGCCTCGATCAGGGCGTCCACGGCTTCGGCGGGGCTCTCCGGCTGCTCCGCTGCGCTTTGCCGGGTCAGTGAAGTCACTGACCGCAAGAAGCCGATGACGATCGTGACCGGGAGAACGACGTAGATCAGGATCCTCAGAACGAGCGTCCAGCGCACCAGCCATTCTCCTTTGGTGCGGGAAAAGAATGCATACGGCAGAAACCGATTGCAGACGATGACGATCAGGATCAGGCTGATCGTCGCCTGCAAAATCTCGTAGACGCTCCAGCGCTGGTCCCCGAAAACGACGTAGCCCACAACCAGCGCGATGGCCGCCGTGGTCAACTGTACGAGCAACGCCATCGAGAGCGAGGCGCGCCAGCGGCTGACCTTCAGCTGCGGCTCAATTTTCTGCTCGAAGGCATCGATGTTGTCCTGAAAATCCCGGGAAAGAAACTTGCCTGCTTCCTGGTAGAGACGGTCGACGTAGGAGACCAGCGTCAGAAGGCCGAGCAGAAGCAGCAGCGCAAGGGCAATGGGGAGGCTCATGCTTTCGTCCGCCTCCGCATGCCGTGCGATATACCGCGGCGTCGCGAGATCTTCTTCGCGGATTGAGCTCGCTCTGTCAAAACGGAAGGCAGTTTCAGAGCCTGACGCAGAGTTGCTTCCTTGCGCGCCATCTGTCCATTATCGCGCTCATGGTCAAAGCCTGCTAGATGGAGGATGCCATGCAGGGCCAGGATTTTCACCTCTTCGGCCGGAGAGTGCCCGAACCGGGCGGCGTTTTCAGCGGCGACGTCAGCGGAAATGGCGATATCGCCGGCCAGCTTTTTCTTGCCGCCTCTGGAAGTTGGGGACGACGCGGGAAAAGAGAGCACGTCGGTCGCTTTGTCCTTGCCTCGGAACTGACGATTCAGCGAGCGCAGCACCACGCTGCTGGTTACGAGGACATTGGCCACAGCGCGCAAGCCCGCCGCTCGCCGCGCGCGCAGCAGGAAGCGTTCGACCATTCCCTCAGTCAGCCCCGCGACTTTTTTCTGCAGAATGACCACGTCGACTCTGCTCGGGCTATTGGCCCATTGATGCGCCAAAAAATGAAGCGGGAGACGTCCATTTCGGACGTTCTCCCGTGGTTTCGCGTTTATCTATTCAGGTCGACGGATGCTGTGTTCTGCTCGCTCGCCGCCCCGTTCGCAGCCGATTTCCCGTTGGCCGCCACAGGCTTTCCGTTCGCGTTGGCTGCCTCCGCATTTTTCGCTTCAGTCAGCAGCAGCATCTGCTCCTCCGCCACACGTGCCTTGTGCTCGTCGTAGGCGCGAACGATGCGCTGCACCAGGTGATGGCGCACCACGTCGCCTTCGTCAAAATGTACGAAAGCCAACCCCTCTACACTCTTCAGCACGTCGATCGCTTCCAGCAGACCGCTGCGGCGCGCGTTCGGCAAGTCGATCTGGGTTATGTCTCCCGTAATGACCGCCTTGGAGTTAAAGCCCAGACGGGTGACGAACATTTTCATCTGTTCGGAAGTCGTGTTCTGCGCCTCGTCGAGGATAACGAACGAATCGTTCAGGGTGCGGCCGCGCATGAAAGCTATTGGCGCGATTTCGATTACGTTTTTCTCGAGGTAGCGGTCTACTTTTTCGGGGTCGAGCATGTCATAGAGCGCGTCGTAGAGCGGACGGAGGTACGGATCAATCTTGTCCTGCAGGGTTCCAGGCAGAAAGCCGAGGCGCTCGCCGGCTTCCACCGCCGGACGCGCCAGAATGATGCGGTTTACGCGCTTGGCCAGCAGAGCCGAAATGGCCATGGCGACGGCGAGATACGTCTTGCCCGTTCCGGCCGGGCCGATGCCAAAGACCATGTCGTGCTTCTCGATGGCCTCGAGATAGCGGCGCTGGTTGCTGCTCTTGGGCTGCACTGAGCGGCGGCCGAACGAGCGCTGGCGACCAGCGTCGGCCAGACCGCGCAGCGTGGTGCTGGAATCGGATGTCAGCACGCGCAGCATGCTGTTTAGGTCGCCGTTATTGAAGCTGTACCCGGAGCGCTGCAGAGTCTCGTAGTCAACAAAAACCTGCTCGGCGCGAGCCACGTCGCGCGCGGCGCCCTCCAGTTCGATGGCGTTCGATCGCAGGTTAATGGTGACGTTCAGCCCGTCTTCCAGCAGGCGCACATTCTCGTCGCGGGTTCCGAACAGTGTCTCGATGTTGGGACTGATCCCGATACTCTTCTTCATGCTTTTGTGCTCATAGCGTCGGACCGGGTCTCGCGCCCGGACGCACCGAGTACGACTCGGCAGCCTCGTGACGGCACAGGATTTGGCTCAGAGACGGGACCAGCGGGGATATTCGCGCCCTTCGGCGAGGAACTACCATTAATCAAAGCGTACCCCGGTCCGAATTGAGAGTCAATGGCAGACAAATAGCAGTGGCTAGTCAGTCTGGTTTCGACAGGTAATTAAAGAACATCCGGCTCAACCAAGACCACCACAGTGTTCCGAAGACGCCGAACCAGAAAAGTGGATGACCGAAACGCCAGGCGACCCCCACAAGAAGAATTCCCGCCGGAAATTCACTCACGATCACGGGCATCCACTCAAGCCGGTGGTCGCAATCAAATCGCACCCGACAAGGTGCAGAAGGGGCAGGATATAAACCCAATGGGGGTCAAGCAAAATCCGCAAGATCCGTCTCATCGCTTCGGCAATCCCTTCGAGCTTCCTTCCAAGCGTTCCCAGCACAAACCCTCGTCAGGGAATAGCGGTGCTGGCGTCCCGTGAGCTGGCCGGCACAGCCCTGGTTCTCGCCCAGTCTCGCAGCGCCTCGATTTCTTCGGCCCGCGTCACCGAAAGCGGAACGGTCTGCGCCAGGGCATCGACTAAAGATTGAGTTGTAAGCGGCGATTTCTGCGAATATGCCGCGTACAGAGCGCCTTGCACGGTGGCGTCGATTTCCGCCCCGGAATATCCGTTGGCAGCCGTCGCCACCTTGTCGAGATCAAAGTCAGCCGGGTTCCGCTTTCGTTTGGCCAGCTGAATCGAAAAAATCTGGCAGCGCTCCGCCCGGTTGGGCAGATCCACGAAGAAAAGCTCGTCGAATCGCCCTTTTCGGATCAATTCCGGCGGCAAGGCGGTTACGTTATTGCACGTCGCGGCGACGAAGACGGGCGCCTTGCGATCCTGCATCCATGACAGAAACGATGCCAGCAGGCGCGAAGAGACGCCGGCATCGGCCGAGGCGGAGTCCGGACCGCTGCCGGCGAAGACTTTTTCCAACTCGTCGATCCAGAGCACGCAGGGAGCAAGTCCCTCGGCGACCTGAAACACTTTCCGAATGCGCTTCTCGGTCTCGCCGATGTACTTGTCGTAGACAGCCGACGTGTCGAACTTCACCAGCGGCAACTTCCATTCGCCGGCTACCGCCCGCGCACACAGCGATTTGCCACAGCCCTGCACCCCGAGCACGATCATGCCGCGCGGCGGTTCGAGGCCGAAGTCACGAGCCGAGTCTTCCCATGCTCCGCGACGCTGCTGGAGCCAGTGCTTCAAGTTCTCAAGCCCGCCAACGCTGGCCATGTTGTCAGAGGCTTCGATGAACTCGAGCATCCCGGAATGGCGCAGCAGCTGTTTTTTCGCTTCAAGGACATCGGTGATCGTCTCAGGACAGAGCGCATAGCGGTTTACCAGCGCCTGCGAAATAGCCCGCTCCGCTTCTTCTTCGCTCAGGCCGCGCAAGTTGGCGGAAATCGCGTCCACTCCGGCCGCATCCAGCTGCAACTTCAGCGTGTAGGTCTTCGAGAGTCGCGTGAATGTTTCGTGGACAATTTCCCTCAGCCGTTCGCGATCAGGCAAGGGCATATCGAAATACTCGACCAGCGTCGCCAGTTCCGCCGGTACGGTGATTTCAGGCGCGGTAATGACCACAGTTCGCCGATTGGACGCAAACTTCTGCCCCACATCACGCAGCCGACGCACCACGACTGGGTCGTCCATGTGACGATGAAAATCCTTGAGGACGAAGACCGCCTCGACCGTCATTGATTCCATATTGGCGAGGGCCTGCGCCGGCTCGCGCGTGTTGTAAACGGCGTTGCCACCACCGGCCGCGGCCTCGGGTCCCATGGCTGACATCATCGCCCGCGTCAGCCGCTCGGACTCCGTACTGCTGGGGCTAAGTACGGTTCGCGTTTGCGGCTGGGTATGGCCGGCGCGTGTCCAGACTGCGGTCTGATCCGTGCGCGTCTGCGCCGAATCTTTTTGACTCTGGATATCAGCCGCGATCGAGCGCAAAAGGCCGTCGGCGATACTCCACTCGTACATCGCCATATTCAATTCGGCGCAGGCAGCGCGCACCATACTCATCGCCCGCATCTCTTCCGACGTCTCCATCACGACGATGGGCGTCGAGGAATTGATGAGGACTTTCAGGCGGTCGAGTCCGTCTGGCATATTCTCAAACTCGCAATCCACTCGGGGTTTGACCGGCCGAGAGTTGAGCTTTTATAATAAGTGTTTCGGACCCACCGAAATATCTCTCTAGCTAAACGAAGGTAACGAACCAAACATGGCAAATCACTTTTCGGCGCTGAAACGCGCCCGCCAGACCGAACGCCGTACCACCCGCAATCGCGCCAACGCCTCCCGCCTGCGCACCCAATTACGCGAACTGCGCGAGACAATCGAAAAAGGCGACAAGGGCGCCGCGCAGGAGGCTTATCGCCAGACCGTCTCGGCCCTTGACAAGGCTATCCAGAAGGGTACGCTGCACGAGAATACCGCTTCGCGGTACAAGTCCCGGCTAGGCGTGCGCGTCAGCGCGATGAAGTAGCTTCCAGTCCTCCGAACAGGCGCCAGGCAGATCTCGAGGGATCTGCCTTGTGTATTTTGGACATCGCTACAAGTGAACTCCGAAGTGCTCCGCCAGACCATCTGCCCGCGCTTTTTCCGAATCGAGCATTCTTTCTTCCCGCAGGCCATTTCGCGTCATAATCAACTTCATGCCTGAAAGCGTAATGCGGCCCGTGGCCGTGGCACGGGTGCAAATGCGATTCTGGGTGAAGTGCGACTCGGGCGACGTCTGGTGGTAATGGCACATGCCGGCGAATTCCTCCAGACGGCGCGGCTGAAGTCCAAAGGAATACTGCCGTTTCCACTCCCCTTGTGCAACGGCCTTTTCCAGTCGAAAACGTTCTCTGGTGTGTGCCAGCCGGAAGATGCCGGCCGGGTCCTCTTGTTCCAGATCCGCTTGCATTCTGAGTGGCTCCAGAAACGACTCGCCAAAGCCGACATCCGCCAGCCACGGCTCATCGAGATCGATGCGCAGAGTAAGGTGATCGAACTCAGGCCCCTCGCCGCCACTCTCTCGTGCCACTCGCGCGGAGAGCAATGTCACCCGGTATCCGAGCGCCCGCAACAGGGCGGCAAAAGCACCGTTCAGTTCATAGCAAAACCCGCCTCGTTGCAGTTCAACCACTTTGCGGACGATGACATCTTCATCGATGACGATCTTGCGTCCGAGCTCAATGTCCAGATTTTCGAACGGGACGGTCAGCAGGTGTGCGCGGTGAAGGGCGCGAAGTGTGTCGATCGTGGGAGCGGTCGGGCCGGAATAGTTGACGCGCGCGAGATAGGACCGTACATCCAACATGACAGCGTGACGAGCGAGCCTTAGACCGGCAGCTGATCCTGCATCCAGCCCGGAGTTTCGAGCTTCGGCTCGGTGGTCAAATCCATGACGAGCCGCTCGAGCACCAGCCGCTTGCTGACAGGATTCGACCGCAGGGCGAGGTCGGCTTTCGCCACCATCCGGATGGCCCGCGTCAGCTCGCGGCGGGACTTGTAGCGTCGCGCCTGCTTGATGATGTCGTCGGCGGCAAACGGAGGCACGCGGAATCCCTGCCACAGCGCGGCCCAGAGCATGCGCTGGTCGCGCACGTTGCGCTCCAGGATCACCAGCATCTGACGGAAGGTTTTCGCCAGCATGTAGATGTGGCCGATGGCGGCCTCTTCGCCGTCGCCCGAGGCGAGAATTGCGTCAAGAATTTCGAGTGCGCGAACGCGGTCCTTGCTCGAGATGGCGTCCGTCAGTTCATACAGCGAGCGCTGCCTGGCAGCGAGAACCATGGTCTCGATATCGCCCAGCGTAATGCGCCTCTTCTCGCCGACATACAAAATCAGCTTCTCCAGTTCGTTCGAGATCATCATCATGTCGCCGCCGAGGGCGTCGACCAGTTCGCGGGCGCCGTCCGGTTCAATCTTCACGCTGCGGCTCGAACAGTAATCGCCAATCCAGCGGACGGCCTCGCCCTCCTCCACCCGTGCCAGTTCCACAATGCCGCAGTATTGGCCCATGGTGTCGCGAATGCGCTGGTAGCGCTCTTTGTCCTGCATCTCCATTCGGCGGATGTCGGCAGGAATACTGATGTGGTCAGCGACGAAGACCACCAGCGCATCGGGATTCGGGTTCTTGCAGTATTCCTCGATGGCGGCGAGCTTGTCGTCATTGGAACCGCGGCCAAAAAGATTCTTCACGCCGCGCACAAAGAAAACCTGAAATGGGGCCATGAGCGACGGCGTGCGCGCGCGGTCGAGAATCTCGGCCAGATCCGTTTCCGCAAGATCGAATTCGAAGAGGCTGAAATCGCGCAGGTCGGCAGGAACCAGATGTTCGAGAATCGCGTCCCGAAAGCGCTTACGGAAGAAGGCTTCATCGCCCACAAACACGTAAGCCGGACGCAGCTTGCGCGATTCCAGTTCGCTGACAAAGCGTTCCGCCTGGGCAAAGGCTCTCATGGGCAATCGTCAGTGGCCAGTGGTCAGAACCACTCTAGCATCAGAAGGCCTCCAGGATGTTGGAAACCAGGGTGCGTGCGAAATCTTGCGACAGGCGGCGGAACGCGGGCGAATCCTCTTCGAAGAAGCTCGAAAGATCTTGCGAAACTTCGTACTGCTCGCGGAACACGTAGGCGGGATTCTGGTAGAGCACCTTGCCGTTGCGATCGCTGAGCACCACTCTCATGCTGACCACTATCAGCACGCTGGCCGTTCGACCGCTCGTAGTGTCATAGGTCAGCGGCGAGCTCGCGGTGGAGAGCACTGTGCCGCGCAGCGTCGCGTCAGCGTCGTCGCCTGGATCGTTCACCATGTGGTAGTGAGTGCGCGTGGTAAACTCGCGCACCACGGCAGCGGTCAGCATCTGATCGATGCGGTAGGTCATCGTCTCGTTCTTGAAAGTCGGGACGGCGATGGTCTTGACGTTTTCGGGAAGCTGAACCGCGTGTCCGGCAGTATGGTAGCCGCATCCCTGACTCGCTAGCAGGAGAATAAACAGGAGCGATGCAAGTACCGAGTGCCAGGTACCGAGTGCCGAGGGAGAGCGCGATAGGCTCGGTACTCGGTACTCGCTAGGCCGTACTCGATTCACTGGATCTTCCCAACCGGACGCGTAGCGGTCATGCTCTCAGCGCATTCGACCGCGGTCAGTGCTGAGATGCGCAGATTGTCGGCGGCGACCCACAGCCAGACGCCGTTGGGCTGAACCGGATCGCTCTTGACCCAGACTTGAATGTCCGCCTGGCCCGCCGAACTCACGTTGCTCGGTGTCTCGTCTTCAGCACTTGGAAACGCCACGTGATCGCCCGCCAAGGCAAGCGTTAATGCCGGGATATCGACCGGGCTCTCCATCTCCAGAAAAACCGTCATGGCATGGCCGTGAAAAACCGGAGCCTGCAGCAACATGACGGAAGGTTGAGGAGCAGTCTCTCCGGTGATCTTGCGATAGTGGCGCAAGATGCACGCTTCCACGGAATCGAGCGTAGGCTGCGATTTCGGTCCGTAGCGAGCAACCATGTTGAAGGCGACCTGCGCGTCGAAAACGTCCTTGGGCAGCGGCTGAAACGAAAGCAGGTTCACCGTCTGCTGGTGCAGTTCGTCCATGCCGCGCTGGCCGTGTTCGGAAGCCGGCTCAAGAACGGTCGCCACAACCCGGCGCAATCCGCCCGCCCTTTGCGCTCTCAAGAGCAACAGCCCTAGTGTGATGGCAACCGGATGCGCCGTGACGCATGGGCCCGGCTGCAATTCCGGAGGTACGACGCGTCCACGTTCGCGCTCTACCCACAGCGACCGGACACTGGCGCCGGCTTCTTCTTCCAGCACCGAGGAGAGATCAATGATCGCACTGCCCGCGTCGCGCGCGCTCTTCCAGTTGCGGCGAGTGCACTCGGGATCGGAGGCAAAGAAAGAGAAATCCACGTGCTCAAACTGCTCTGCCCGCACGCTCTGGATGAAGCTGATTTCGTCGCCCATGGCCTCAAGCTGTCCCAGGGATTCGTCATCATCGAGCAGGCGCACGTCGGCGGCCGGAAAATTGCGCTCGTTCAGCATCTCGGCAATTTCTTTCCCCTTGAGAGATGCCGCGCCCACAATCGCGGCGCGGTACAGCTTTCCGCGGGTAGAGACGGCATGCGCAGAAGACATTTTGACCGACTCGCTCACGATGCTTGCGATGCCTCCTTGTAAGGTGGAGGTGGAGGATTGGTTCGCTTGCGAAACAGCCACTGCAAACGCCAGAATACGCCGGAGACCATGTAGAGCAGTGCCACTCCGAACAGCACTGGCCCGGAAAAGAGCCAAATGCCATAGAACAGCGCGGCCAGAAGCACCACGAGCCGGAAGGGATGCTGCGAGCGGAAATCAATGTCCTTAAAGCTATAGAAGCGCCAGGTGCTCACCATCAGGTACCCGACTGTGGTCACCATCGCCAGCCAGGTCAGAGCCATATACCAGGAGACGAGAGGTTCTCCTTCGGCAAAGTGCACCACGGCGGCAATCACGCCCGCGCCCGCCGGTATGGGCATGCCTACGAAATATTTCTTGCCCGGACGGCCGGGATTGGAAGGCTGCGGGTTGCTCGTGATGTTGAAGCGGGCCAACCGGCTCACACCGGCAATCAGAAAAAGAAAGCTGGCAATCGCGCCCAACTGCGTCAACTTGATGTGCCAATTGTGGGTCCAGTCGGTGAGCAGCACAGGAGGCATGAGGTGAAATCCCCAGACCCAAGCCAGCATGGCTGGAGCTACACCGAACGCGACGGCATCCGCCAGGGAATCCAGTTCACGGCCAAAATCGCTGGTCGTGCCGGTCATGCGCGCGATGCGGCCATCCAGCCCGTCAAACAGTACCGCGAAGCCGATCGCCTTGGCGGCGTTGTCGAGATGCACGTACTCAGTCGCCGAGGCGTGGATGACTTCAAGAATGGCGTAATATCCCAGCCCCATGTTCGCTGTGGTAAACAGCGAAGGGAGAATGTACATCCCCTTACGGAAGCGCCGCCGCGGTTTGGGGGTGACTTGATCCATCAGCGCCTCCTCTCGACGGCAGACGCACCGGCCGTCGCGAGAGCATCCTGCGGTTGGAGGTAGGCGAGCACGGTCGCTCCGCCTTTCACTTTATCGCCAATCTTTACGTTCACGCGGGCCGCGGCCTCCAACAACACATCCACGCGGGAACCAAACTTGATCAATCCCACGCGCTGACCGCGCTCCAGCCGGTCTCCTACCCTCGGATAGAAGACAATGCGCCGAGCCAGCAGTCCGGCAATCTGCTTGAATACGACTTTCTGCCCATCGCTTTCCATGGTCACAATGTTCTGCTCGTTGTGCTCGGCCGACACTTTGTTCATCGCATTCAGAAAGCGCCCACGCTGGTAGCGGACATCCCGAATGACCCCCGCAATTGGCGAGCGGTTCACGTGCACATTGAAGACGCTAAGAAAGATGCTGATCCGCGTCTGCCCCTCGCCTTCCACTTCAACCTGGCAAATATCCGTGACCGTCCCATCGCCCGCAGAGACCACGGCACCGGCGTCTGCGGGAATCGCGCGCTCAGGATCGCGGAAGAACCAGAGAAAGAAAAACGCCAGCACGCAAGGAACGATCGCCCAAACAGGTCGGGTCAGCCAGCCGATCACGGCCGCAACCGCGAGCAGGGTAAAAGCGTAGTAGTAGCCATCGCGAACCATGGGAAGTACCAATTATAGACGCGGGCGGGCTCGGCTCGGCGCTAATCCACTTACGAAGATGCCCCGGGCGCGTAAGTGCAGATAAAAAAAGGCGCTCTTTTGCGCCCCTGACTGAATAGATTAATTCCCTTGCGGCCGAAACCACACGAGAACTGGAGAAGTTACGCTACGCTCACGCCGTACTGCTGGCGGAACTGGCGCTCGATCGACTCCATCTGATCTTTCAAGCGCAGCTTCAGCTTCTTCAGACGCACCTCTTCCAGCTTCTCGTCCTCGCTGAGGTAACGTTTTTGGGTGAGTGAATCAAGGCGTTGCGAGTACTGCGAGTGCTCCTGAGCCAGCCTGCGGAATTCTTCATGACTGGTCAGGAGTTGGTCTCTCGGAGTCAGCATCCAGGCAGACCTCCAAACCGTGATATGGGCTTACGTTAACACGGCGTTAACACATGGGCAATGCCAAAAAAGTGGTGCAATTTATGGTGCGGTCTCAGGATGAGAATGGCTTATCTGAGGCTCCGGCTATACACCACAGCGTCCTCGGACGGGTTGACATAATAGGACTTGCGACGCCCGGTCAACTGAAATCCGGCTTTTTCATAAAGCAGGCGCGCCGCAGTATTTGACTCCCGGACCTCGAGAAACACAGACTCGCTGTGGGTTCGCTCCGCCCGGTCAAGGAGAGCTTCCACAAGCCGCTTCCCGAGGCATTTTCGGCGCGCAGACGGAGCTACCACGATGTTCTCCAACTCCCATTCAGAATGGACCCGCCGGCCTACGAGAAAGCCCAGCACTGCCGACGATTCCGACGAGGTCGGCGCGACTGTGGTTTCCTCCGCGATCAGAACCAGGGATTCCAGGCGAGCGGCCGTCGTAGCAAACAAGTTCTGGTACTGCTTTTCCGTCCAATGGGCCGCGGTCGGGCACTCGCGCTCCAGCGTCACCATCGTGGCAACATCGTTAGAGGTTGCAGGGCGAATGTTGACATCGTTGGCTGTCATTATTCGAAGTGTTGAGCTAAAAGCCAGAAGCTAAGAGCTAGCTGGCTTCGAAAAAATCTCGGCGTCGGAGCGACGAATGTAGTTGGCTTCGAGCTGCTCCGGCGTAACCGCCTCGCCTGCTTGGAGCTTCCGCCAGCCAAGGCCGGCGATATCGGCAGGCCGCGGGCGCTCTACAGGCACAACCGAAAGCCCCGCCGCCTTCGCTATCCCGGCCACGGATTCGTCCGGCGTAACGATCGTCGCCGCTCGGGCCGGAGTCATGAACTCATCTTTCGGCAGCAGTTGCTCACGCACCAACTCCGCCGACTCGCCGGCAATTTTGTACTCTCCAGCGTAAACTTCGTTCCTGCCGGCATCCAGGCCGGCCAGGACTCTCCCCTCCGTCCGCGACGCGAGAGCCACCACCTCCAGCAGCGAGACGGGCACAATGGGCTTCCGCAGAATCTCAGCCAGCGCCTTGATCGCCGCCAGCCCGACGCGTAGTCCAGTGAATGACCCCGGTCCCGAAACCACGATGAACGCGTCGATGTCGCGCTTGCTGAGCCCATGCTGCGCCAGTAGCGCGGCAATCTGCGGAACCAACTGCGCAGAAAATGTTCCGCCCGCAAGAGGGGCTTCGTCAATCACCGAAACTTGAATCGGATCTCTGGCCTGCACCAGGCCAACAAAACCTTGCTTGCCCGAAGTGTCTGTGACGAGAAGTAGCATAGAAGAGTGATGCAGAGTTCAATGGCCGTACCCGAGATGATCCAAAACAGCCGCACCGACCGCAGCTACTAGGGTTGTGCTGATGAGGGCAATTGCAGTTGTCCACAGCCAGGTCCTGCGCAAGATGGTGCCAAGCACGATGATCAGCACCGAGAGAATAGAGCCAATCACCACAATCACCCACAATGTACTGAGGCCAATGGCTCGGGTTTGCACGATAGCTGGCATCACTTTGGACCGTCCGCCTGGACCAACTCCAACAGCACGCCACCCGCGCTCGAGGGATGAACGAAAACATACTGGTGACCGCCTGCGCCCGTCTTGATTTCGTCCGACACGAGGCGCACGCCCTCCTGTTTAAGCCGCGCCACCGCAGCGGGCAAATCCGGAACCTTCAGGCAGACATGGTGCAGGCCCTCCCCACGCTTGGCGATGAACTTCGCGATGGCCGAACCCTCCGATGTCGCCTCCAACAACTCCAGCCGGCTCTCGCCCACCGGGACCATCACCAGCCGCAATTGCTCCTGCGCGACGGTCTCCTCCTCCGACACGGCCAGGCCGAGCTTCTCATAAATCGCCTTCGCCGCCGCCAGCGACTTCACCGCGATTCCGAGATGATCAATGCTGAAGTCCATGCCGTATTCTTACGGGTCCGCGGCTTCTGAAACCGATTGTAGATTTCAGATTGCAGATTTGACGCGGAAAACAACCGCACTTTTATCAATCTGCAATCTCCAATCTGAAATCTGCAATTTACAATTTTCTCCCCGCGATTTCCTCCACCAGCGTATACGGATCGCGCTTATGCTCTGCAATCTCCGCCGCCAGCCGCGCGACGTTGCCGTCGCCTAGCTGCTGGCGCGCCTTCTCCAGCATGGCGTCGCGCAGCATCTCCACCAGCCGCTCCTGCCAGTTCTCGACGCTTTTCTTCAGGGCGCGATTTTCTTTCTGCAAATACGCTTCATACTGTGCAATCGCAGCCGCCAGCTCTGCAATTCCCACTCCTTCGCTGGCCACCGTCTTCACGATCGGAGGGGTCCATCCGTCATGCCTGATCGAGAGCGACTGCAGCGCGCGAATCTCGCGCTCCACGCGCTCGGCCCCCTCGTGATCGCTCTTGTTGATCACGAAAATGTCGGCGATCTCCATGATTCCCGCCTTGATCGTCTGCACGTCGTCGCCCATGCCGGGTACGAGAATCACGATCGTGATGTCGGCCAGCCGCACAATGTCCACTTCATCCTGCCCGACCCCGACCGTTTCAATCAGAATCACGTCGCGGCCGGAGGCATCGAGCACGGTGGCCACGTCGGCGGTGGTGCGGGCCAGGCCGCCCAGCGATCCGCGCGTCGCCATGCTGCGAATGTAGATTCCCGGGTCGGAGAAGTGCTCCTGCATGCGGATGCGGTCGCCCAGAATCGCCCCGCCGGTATAAGGACTAGTGGGATCGACCGCGATGATGCCCACGGTGTACCGATCATCAGCGGGTGCCCCACCCTGGTTACGCGTAAATTGGTCTCGCGCAGTTTGCGAGACAGGGTGGGGATTTTTTGTCTTGCGATAGACCCGCGCCAGCTGATCGACCAGCGTGCTCTTCCCCGCTCCCGGCGAGCCCGTCAGCCCGATCACGCGCGCACGCCCCGAGTGCGGAAACAACGCTTTCAGCAGATCAGACCACCCCGGCGCGCGATTTTCTACCGCGGAGATGGCGCGCGCCAGCGCTCGCGCATCGCCCGAGCGCACCGCCGAGATCAGGGTTGAGTCGTTGGCGTTCAAACTGTTCAGTGTAAAGCAGAAGGGGGAGAAAGACATCCGCACCTGGGGATAGGCACTGATCTAAATGGAATTAGATCAGCGCCTGGGGATAGGTTGGCATCAATTTCCTCTGGTTCGCCAGACCCTGGGTGCGGATGGTGGTGAGCAAATCGTCTAGTCCTGCGGGGGGTGCGCCTCGGTTGGAAGAGGGTTTATCCATCCAGCTTTCGGTGGGGTATCTTTTTCCTCCCTCGTAAAGAATCGCATGAAGGGTGGCGTGAGAAGCTTCTAGTATTGAAGAAATTGCAGATAGGCAGCAATTTTTCCGAAGTAAGAAAGTATTTGTAGATGTTGCGCAATTGGCGGAGAGCGGTTATCTTTTGTGGATAACTCCACTTCAACGATGCAGTGCGTTGCAGCCTCGCTTGGGGAACGAAAACATGAGGCTTGACCTCAACAGCCGTTCCTGAAAAATGGAACGCATGTTGGCGCCGCAGAATAGTCTCCACAGACGGATTCCAGCGGCATTGACCCTTAGCCAACTTCCTGAGGTTTGGATGGGTTTCAGTGGCAGTGGCGAAGTTTGCTGTAGGACTTACCCGCGCTCGTGCGCCCTGCCTCGCCTGACTCCGGTCCAGTTGCTGGCCCAACCGTTCGACACATTTAATTCCATCTTGACAATGCTGCCTATCGCCGGAGGAAAGTATGGCAACTCATTTCGTCAACATTGAAAACGACGCCGAAATCAAACAGCGCTTGGAAGCCCAGCGGGCGCGCCTGCGCAAGATAGCCGGACTCGACCAGCCCACTCATTTCCATCGTCCTGTCGAGCGCGCGTTTACGGCAGAACAGCGGGCTCATACCACCATTCTGTTCGGGGGGTTCACCTGGAAGCATGAAGATCTGATCCGCGCCGTCTTCCAGGGCTGCGGTTATCGATGTGAAAAATTGCCCGTGCCCGATGTGCCTGCCTTTCAGATCGGCAAAGAATTTGGCAATAACGGCCAGTGCAATCCGACCTATTTCACGGTGGGCAATCTGGTGCAGTATCTCCAGTTCCTGGAAAAGGAAGGCCTGACGCGCCAGCAGATTCTCGACAATTACGTCTTCTTTACTGCCGGATCGTGCGGTCCCTGCCGTTTTGGTATGTATGAAGCCGAGTATCGCTTCGCGCTGAAGAATGCGGGCTTTGACGGGTTTCGGGTTCTGCTGTTCAAAGACAGTGACGGCATCAAGGCGGCATCAGGTGAGCCTGGACTCAAGTTCACCATCGACTTCGGTTTCGGCATGCTGAACGCCATGCATCTGGGCGACGTGATCAATGACCTCATCTACCAGATCCGTCCGTACGAAGTGAAGAAAGGCGAAACGGACCGGGTCTTCCGCGAAATGGTGGGCGACCTTTGTGAAGATCTCAGGAATCGGAAAGCGTTCGAAATCGAGAAGGTCGCGCCGGAGTGGGCGAAGCCGAAATTGAAGAGCAACAAAATCTTGCGGAATACGTTCAATGTGTTTGGCAAATGGCACGAGCACATGTGGGGCAAGGACTACCTGAATGCACTCCGTGAGGCTCGCGAAACGGTGAACTCGATCGAAGTCGACCGCACACGTGTGAAGCCGCTGGTGAAAATCACGGGCGAGTTCTGGGCGCAACTCACCGAAGGCGACGGCAACTTCCACATGTTCGAGTTCCTGGAGCGGGAGGGCGCTCAGGTGCTGGTTGAGCCGATTGCCACCTGGGTCGCGTATCTGCTGTATCAGGCTAAAGCGCATGCTGTAGCGAAGTGGCCGGTGAATCGGCCGCACCGTAATCCCGAGTGGTACGAAGTCAAGAAGCAGTTTGCCAACTACATCGGCCTGCGCAAGAAACTGTGGGGAATTGGCGCCGGCCAGCGCATGTGGAACTTCTTCTACCACCGCACGGCCAAGCACATGGGTGGAATCACGCATCATCTGGCGCCGCAGATGGAGCTCGCGGAGCTGGCCACTCCTTTTTACAACCAGTTTGCCCGCGGTGGAGAAGGGCACCTGGAAGTCGGCAAGAACGTGTACTACACCGTGCACAAACTCTGCCACATGGTCCTGGCGTTGAAGCCGTTCGGATGTATGCCGTCGTCGCAATCCGATGGGGTGCAGTCGGCTGTCATCAACAAATTCAAGGACATGATTTTTCTGCCCATCGAGACTTCGGGCGAAGGCGAAGTGAATGCCCACAGTCGCGTGCAGATGGCGCTCGGTGAGGCCAAAGTGAAGGCCAAGACAGAGTTCGAGGAATGCCTGAAGTCGACGGGCAAGAGCATGGACGAGATTCGCGAGTACATTGACGAGCATCGCGAGCTGAAACGGCCCTTCTATCACGTGCCGCATAAGGAAGGAGTCGCGGGCACCGCGGCGCAATTCATCCTGCATGTCGGAGACCGAATCGACAAGGACACGCGCTTCTGGAAACGGTCGCGAGTGCGCGTGCAGGCAGTGCCGGCAATGTCTGGTGATTAAGATCTTTCACCGCCGAGCACGTAGAGTTCGCCGAGAACTTCATTTCCCGGTGATTCTTTGCGGTCTCTGCGATCTCGGCGGTTGCGGTTTTTCTGAATAGCGAAAGGAATTCATGCACGATCATAAAGGTCCGGCCCTTATCCAGATCGCTCCGCTCGAGGCGGCAGTTTCAATTCAGCAGACGAAGCACGCCCACAAGCCGCATGATCACAGCACGCGATTTTTCGTCGGACTCGACGTGGGTTCAACCACCGTCAAAGCAGTCGTCGTCGACGCAGCCACCGACAAGGTGCTGTGGCAGGACTACCAGCGGCACGAGACTAAACAGCCGGAAAAGACGCTGGAGTTTCTGAAGCGAATTGAGGCGGAAATTGGAGTGAATCGGCACAACACGCGCATGTTTCTGACTGGCTCCGGAGGAACTGGGATCGCCGAGCAGATCGGCGCCAAGTTCGTTCAGGAAGTCACCGCGGTGTCGCTGGCCGTAGAGAAGCTGCATCCCGAGGTGTATTCCGTCATTGAACTCGGAGGACAGGACGCTAAGATCATCGTCTTCAAAGATGATGACGAGACGGGCCGCAAAAAGAAAATTCCTTCGATGAACGACAAGTGCGCGGGCGGGACTGGCGCGGTGATCGACAAGATCAATGCCAAGCTGAAAATTCCTACCGAAGAACTTGCCAGCCAGAAATATCACGGCATCAAGCTGCACAAAGTTGCCGGCAAGTGCGGGGTTTTTGCTGAGACCGACATTAACGGATTGCAGAAGGTCGGCACTCCTCCGGACGAACTAATGGCATCGCTGTTTGAAGCCATCGTGCTCCAGAATCTCAGCGTGCTCACGCGCGGAAACACTCTGCGCCCCCATGTTCTGCTGCTGGGCGGCCCCAACAGTTTCATTCGCGGCATGCGCGAAGCCTGGCAGGCCAATATTCCGCGCATGTGGCAGGAACGCAAGGTTACGATTCCGGAGGGCGCGAAGCCGGAAGATCTCATTAAAGTTCCTCAAAATGCGCAGTACTTTGCGGCGCTGGGAGCGGTTGAGTTCGGCCGGGGCGAAGAAGACTGCATCGGTTGTTATTGCGGCCACGAAAAACTCGTCCATTACATCGAGTACGGGCGCCAAGAAGAGAAAGCCAAGTCGGGCGGCAAGGGATTGGTGGCGAAGCCCGGCGAACTCGACGTTTTCAAGGACGCATACCGGCGCAAGAAATTCACGCCCGCGGTTTTTGCCAAGAACAGCACCGTGGGCGGCTTCATCGGCATCGACGGCGGCTCGACCTCAACCAAGGCCGTCTTGCTTGACGAACATGGCGACATCTTGTGCAAGTCCTATCAACTCTCCAACGGAAATCCGATTCAAGACACGATTGAGATGTTCGAGAGCCTGCGCGGCCAGGTAGAGTCGCAGAACGCCAAACTGGAAGTGCTCGGCGTCGCCACGACGGGCTACGCCAAAGACATTCTGAAAGACGTTCTCAAGGCCGATGTGGCGCTGGTGGAGACGGTTGCGCACACGGAGTCGGCGCTGAAATTTTACGAAGACCCGCACGTGATCGTGGATGTCGGCGGTCAGGACATCAAGATCATCATCCTGCACAACGGCCGCGTGAAAGACTTCAAGCTGAACACGCAATGCTCCGCAGGCAACGGATACTTTCTGCAGTCCACGGCAGAAGGTTTTGGACTCAGCGTGAATCAGTATGCCGACCTCGCGTTCTCCGCGCAGGCCATGCCCGTATTCGGTTACGGTTGCGCCGTCTTCATGCAGTCGGACATCGTGAATTTCCAGCGGCAAGGCTGGCGTGCTGAGGAAATCCTCGCTGGGCTCGCGGCGGTGCTGCCAAAAAATGTCTTTCTATACGTCGCCAGCATCCCGAACCTCGCCGCTCTCGGCTCCCGCTTCGTGCTGCAAGGAGGAACGCAGAACAACCTCGCGGTGGTCAAGGCCGAAGTCGACTTTATCCGCAACAGTTTTCGCGCAACCGGCAAGCACCCGGAAATCATTGTGCACGAGCACTGCGGAGAATCTGGAGCGATCGGCGCTGCGCAGGAATCGTTGCGTCTGTGGCGCAACGGCCAAACCACCACATTTGTCGGCCTCGATGCAGTTCGCAAGATCGAATATCGCACCACACGCAACGAAGATACGCGTTGCCATTTCTGCAAGAATGATTGTCTGCGCACCTTCATTGACATCCGCACGCAACCCAAGAACGATCTCAGCTTCGTGCCGATCCAGAAAGTCACGAAGGTTCCGTTGATGCATGGCGAACAGCGCCTGATCATCGCCACCTGTGAAAAGGGCACGGTGGAAGATGTAAATGACATGAAGGAGATCAAGGCCGGGCTGGACTCGATCCGCGCACAGCACCCGAATTTTGTTGACTATGCCGCGAAAGAAGTGTTCCGGCCAACGAATGCGAAGAGCGTAGCGGACCCGCTTCCGACGAAACGATGGGCCGGCTGGAAAAAGGGTGACAAAGAACGCCGCGCATTGATGGAGAACCGGTCGAAAATTCGCATCGGCATTCCGCGCGTGCTCAACATCTACACGTATGCTCCTCTGTTCAATGCGTATTTTGAGAGTCTGGGCGTGCAGCCCGAAAACGTCATTTATTCCGATTACACAAGCTCAGAGCTCTATCGCGCCGGAGCCAGCCGCGGTGCCATCGATCCGTGCTTCCCAGCGAAGATTGGCATCTCGCACGTTTACAACCTGATTCAGGAAAAGCATCGCAAGAAGCCCTTGGACGCGATTTTCTTCCCGATGTATGACGTGCTGCACTCGCCCCTGGTGAAGATTGTCGGCGCGAACGCATGTCCGACTGTGACTGCGACTCCCGAGACCGTGAAGGCGGCTTTCACGAAAGAGAACGACGTCTTTGCCGAACACAATGTGAAGTACATCGACCCGGTACTCAACTTTTCCGATCGCAAACTGTTTGCGCACCAGATGCTGCAGGCGTGGCAGCCGGTTCTCGGTCTCTCGCAAGAAGAGAACGATCGTGCCATCGAATCAGGATTCCAGGCGCTGAAAGACTACGAGACCAACATCCGCCGCCGTGCGCGCCAGGTGCTGGATCAGCTCGAGCGGGAAGATCGCATCGGCATCGTCATGCTGGGGCGCCCGTACCACCACGATCCAGGATTGAATCACGAGATTCTGGATGAGTTTCAGAAGCTCGGGTACCCGATCTTTTCGCAGAACACACTGCCACTGGATGAGGATCTTTTGGAGCGGCTGTTCGGGGAAGAAGTGCGGGCCGGAATCATCAGCAGCCCGCTCGACATTACCGATGCGTGGAAGAACTCCTACTCCTGCAGCACTAACCACAAAGTGTGGGCGGCGAAGTTTACGGCACGGCATCCGAACCTGGTGGCGCTGGAAATTTCAAGTTTCAAGTGCGGCCACGACGCGCCTATCTACGGCGTGATCGAAGGCATTATCGAACAGTCCGGAACGCCTTACTTCTGCTTCAAGGATCTCGACGAGAACAAACCTTCAGGATCGATCCGGATTCGCGTTGAAACCATCGACTACTTCCTGCGCCGCTACCGCGAAGAAGTCATTCGCAAACGCAAAGCCGAGCAGGAAATCGAACAGCAGCTGGCATTGCTGGAAGCGCAGCTGCGCAGCGAGAAAATCGACGGCGAATTATCCGGAACTTCGATGGAGCGCCTGGAGCCGGAAGCGCAGGGAATGGCTGCCGACTAGAAAACTAAGACAGCATCCGCCTCCTGAACCGCCGACTTCTCTCACCAACGCTAGCACTGTGGATGGTGCGCCAGGGGCTGAGTTGGCCAAGTGATTGACAAAATTGGTGAGCGCGGCAGGATTCGAACCTGCGACCCATGCCTTAAAAGGGCATTGCTCTACCACCTGAGCTACGCGCCCATTCTGCAGTGACTTCAGTTGCCCAACTCTGAACGACCGCTAGTGACCTTCTATTCATACTAGCAAAGATCGGTTCGCTTGCGTGCTTGCCACCACTCACGCTGAGCCCGAGGGTGTTCGAACAGAGATCAGGATGCTGTAGCGCCAACACGCGACGGAGAAACCCGAGGCGGGCTCGCACAACTTGCGATGATGGACGATCGTACTACTCGGCTCGGACTCCGACCATCAATCCGGCTGGTCCGGGCACACGCAGCCGGCGCACATCCGAGAAGCCTGCGCCTTGCAACCAGCCTGTGAATTCCGGCTCGCTATAGCTGCTTCCGGCGAGTGTTCCGACCAGCATGTTTAACGAGAACAGGGCAGCAAAGCGCGGGGCTGTCTTGCTTGGCTCAAGAATGAAATCCTGTGCCACAACCCGACCCTTGGGAGCGAGGGCATTGTAAACGCGGCGGAGCAATTTGCGGTTCTCGTCGGGAGAGAACATGTGGCAGATGGCTGACAGCAGAATCAGGTCATAGTTCTCACCTAGTGGATCTTGCCGCATGTCCCCGATTCGCGCCGTGACGCGGTCACTAAGCCCGGCGTTGCGAATAAATTTCTGGGCCAGAGCAACGACATCGCCCTGGTCCAGTATTTCGGACTGCAGCTCGGGCAGCGCTCGCGCAAAAGCGATGGAGTATGCTCCTGATCCGCCGCCCAAGTCCAGCATGCGCCTGACTCCCGCAACACCGACGGCGTTCACCACTGCCGCAGCGCGCTCCCTCGCGTTGCGGTCCATCGCAGCGATGAACGCTGTCACTGAGTTCTGGTCGCGGCCATCTTTCTTGACCGAGGTACCCGCCTGCACGCACTCCGTCAGTGTCGACCATCGATGCCAGAGGTTAGCGGTGTGCATCAGAGCCGGACGCGCATTGTCGCGAGTGCCGTCTGCGAAGAAACGAGCACTCACTGGAGTGCAAAAGAACATCCCATCTTTCTTGTCGAGCAGTTTCAGGCTGGCCAGCGCATTCAGAAGCATCTCGGTGGCCCGGGAATCGCACTGAATCTGGTCGGCGACCGTCTCGGCAGTGGCTCCGGCGCCGACGGCGGTGAATACATCCAGTTCGAGCGCTGTGAGTACTGCCCGGCTGGGCATGAAGCCTCGAATCATTTCATTGAGATCGTCAGGAAGAGTGCCCGCTTCATCTCTGGCTCGAACCATCGCCCGATAGCGGTCCCGATGATCCTTGGCTTGTGCGTTCATTGCCGACAGGTCGTTCGAGGCGATTCGCGACACTATTTTGCCCAAGCGCAAATGAGAATTGACGACCTCTGGAACGTCTTCTTCCCGTACTTTGTGATACCAGACGCCTTCCGGGTAGGTGATCAGAACAGGTCCGTCATCGCATAAGCCGAGGCAGCCGCAGGTGGTGACCTGAACTTCATCGTCCAGTCCTTGTGCGGTTAATTCTTGTTCCAAGGCCTGCAAGACTCGCAACGATCCGTTGCCTGGGCAACACGTTACTCCCTCCGCTTTTCCCTGCGTACAGACGAAGATATGCTGACGAAACGGCTCCATTTGCTTTTGCTCCGGACCACCACTTCAGTAAAAGGTTGCTGCGCGTGATGCGGTCGTGAGACCGTGTTCAGCAACGCAGAGCTTATGCGGCCCTCACTCGCATGCGCTCTGGCATCGTCAGCGGTCTCCTCAACTTCATCGCCTTTGCCCGCTGCGCGTTACTGAGGAATGGCGACGAATTAACGTCGGAATCGACAACAGCCCTCAGCAGTTGCCCCTGGCAGCGAATTGCTGTACCAAGAATCTGCGAAACCAGGACAAACAAGACCGCGCAGGCAAGAAACGAAGCAAACACCACGGGAAAACCGTGGTGTTCTGCCGGATTCAGTAAGAATTCGACCAGAGACGCGACGAGAATCACACCTCCCACGACGATGCCGGCGAACCATATGGATTCACCGAAAGCAATTTCTTTTTCCGCAGTGCGATAGGAATTTTGATAGCGCTCGAGTACAGCGACTGATTCGTACGTTTCGGTTGTAAGAGCAGCAGCGCTCATAGTGAACCTCCTTCTTCAATCCGGGAACGGGTCAAAGCAACAAGAAATCATTTCCCTCCCGATGCGGCAGCTTCGTTCCAGGGCGATGAGTTGTTTCCTCCGGCCGGGCGAACCATTCTGCGGGCGTATTCCTTCGAACGTCTTGTTTCGTGAAAGATGACTTTGCCGTCTGTCTTCGGCGAGCCAATACTCTGGCAGCCGTTACCTCTGACAGAGCTTCCCCCCGATTTGAAAAGTGTCTCTGCACGACTCCTCCTTTCGTTCCCGGCGGCAGTGGTTTTTCTGGTGCGCACTGCCTGACTCACTTGCCTTTCGATTTGCGGGCTACTCGTTGGAGGTGATGTCAGCCTTATCGCTTGTACCCAATCTTGCGCAGCAGGTCATGCCGCCACGCAATATCGGAGTCCGCCTCGACTCCCTTCGGCGAACTTCCGTCAATCACACCCAAGACCCCGCGTCCCTGTTCGCTCTGGGCAACAATCACCTGTATCGGGTTGGCAGTGGCGCAGAAGATCGAGCACACCTCAGGGACATTGCGAATCACGGGCAACACGTTAATCGGATAGGCGTTCTGCATCACGAGCACAAACGTATGTCCTGCGGCCAAGGCCTGAGCATTGCGCACCGCGCAATCGCGCAGCGCCTGGTCATTTCCCTCCGCTCGAGTCAGGCACGCGCCCGAACTTTCGTTAAAAGCCAGGCCGAACTTGGCCTGAGGAGCAGTCGTGCTCATGGCTTCGTAAAGGTCTTCCACAGTCTTGATGAAGTGAGACTGCCCAACGATGATGTTGGCATCGGCGGGAAACTCCATGGGCACGGCCTTGATCTCCAACATGTTTGGCCTCCGCTCTGTCAGGCAATCCGTTTGCGATCACTGTGTACGCGTTCCAGATAACGGCCCGTGCGTAGATCCACGCGCACCCATGCGCCGGTCGCGATGAACAGCGGGACGCGAATGGAAACATTGTTTTCGAGCTTCGCCTCTTTCCAGGCGCTGTCCTGTTGGGAATGAGAGGGTGGCGCGGTATCCACGACGCGAGCTTCCACGATGTCTGGCAAATGGGCAGTAATGGGTTTGCCTTCAAAAAAGTCAAGAGGCACCATGGCGCCCGATTGCAGAAAGTTCACCGCGGGTCCGAGAATTTCGTCACCCACTTCGACCTGTTCGAACGAGTTGGGATCCATAAATGTGCAGGCGCCGGCTTCGCGAAACAGAAATTCCATGTTCCACCGTTCGACCTGCAGGTCTTCCAGGCGCTCTTGCGGCCGGAAGCGCGCTTCCCAGAGTCGACCGGTCTTCACGTTGCTTAGCTCAGCTTTGACTACGCCACCGAGCTTCGCAGCCGCGGCCTTCGCCTCGATCTGCAGGACCCGGTAGACCTGTCCCTCAACCCGGACAACCATTCCCTCAGCCATTTCCGATGCAGTCACCATGGCGCTCTCCGGCTGTGAAAGATATATGTGCTCGTCAATCTGACCACTACCTGATTCCGCCTCTGCCTCAGGCCGCAACAGCGCGCGGTCCGTCGTCCGGTGTTTCGATGTCCTCCAGTTCCTGCTTCCGATGCAGAAATACGTAAACAGCAAGCAGGGTCAAGACCAACAGAGCGAGGATCATCACGATCAGTGCAAAAGCGACCGTGCTGCGGATCGGTCCCGTGATCTCTTTGGTTTGCTGACTGGCAAGTACAATCCAGGGCAGATTCGCGTAAGCGTCCCTCAACCCCGTATCGGCAAAAGCGATCACGTAAGACTCGCGATTCGACAGCGACGTGTAGAAGTACCCCGTTTGTCGGCCTCGCAAGCTGCCGAGAGCGTCCCGGATCGCCGCGTATTCCTCTGACTTCATCTTCATCGAGGGGCTGACGCCCGGCGCCTCGATGACGGTTCCATCGTCGCGCACGATGAACAACCGGCCTGTGCGGCCGATCTGGCGCCGGTTGAGTTGGGCAAACAGCGGCGACATGTCCACCGTGGCCGTAACTGCCCCGATGAATCGCCCGGTTCCCTCTTGCAGAATGGGGTAGCTGATACTGATGTAGTAAAGCCGGTTCAACTCGTCGTAACGCAGGTCCGACACCTGAATTGCCCCCACCCCATCCGAGGAGAGTGCCTGCCAGGACTGCAGATCGGTCTGCGAGTAGTGGACAGGGCGATTCGTGGCGGCAACGGTCGATCCTGTGACGTCGAAAACCGTGACTTTTAGTAATGTGGGATTGAGTTCTCGCAGACGCCGTAACTGCCCTGCCAAGTCTGAGGTCAGGATCTGGCCGGACAACTTGTCGGTCTCTGAACTTTCCCAGGTTTGGTTGATAGCATTGATCTTGGCGCGAATCGCCTCTTCCGACAGATGTTCGTATTGACGGTTCGCCAAAGTCACTGCTTGCACGGGGCTGGGCGTGTTCGCGATCACACTAACATCGCGCACACGTTCGGCGACGTAATCAGACGCAGATTCCGCAGCGGTCAGGGTGAGCGAGCGTAGGTGCTCCCCGTTCAACTGCCGTATGTGACCGTCTCCTTGCAAGGCCACATAGAAGCCGAAGACCGTGACCGGAACAAGAATCAAAATAAGCCCGATGAGCAACTTCTGAAGGGATGTATGGAATTCGAGAGTCTCGAGAGGCATAAGGCCTCCTTCTCGTCGCGGGCGCCATTGGGCGGCAAGATCTCGCGCGGCGTGGGAACTGGTGTGCCCGCGACAGTTACTGACAGCTTAAAACTAGCCCTAGAAATATTTTCGGTCTGTGATGCTCCGCACAGTGCTGAGGAACCATAAACGGCCCGCGCCAATAACTCCTGCCCTAGAGCGTGATTCCAATCACTGCGGGGGCTTCTGCCTCGGATAAGCTGAGTAGTTCGGTCTTTATACGGACAAACTCGCTATCGCCAATCGGGCAGGTCTGACCGGTATAGGTCATTGGCGAACTACAGGGGAATGCCACTGGAGTCGCCAAGTCCCAGTCTGCAGAAATGAGAAGGTGAACATCATGAGCCTCAGTCAGCTCGCCAGGTCCATCAAAGAGTCGGTAACTCTCAAGCTGAACGAAACCGCCGCTCTGCTTCGCGAGAAAGGAGAGCCGGTCATTCATTTGGGGGGCGGGGAGCCGAAAACCAAAGTGCCCATAGACGCAGTAATTAACTGCACATCACTGCTGAACACTGGAGAAATTCGGTACACGCCACCTGACGGAATTCCCTCGCTCAAGAAAGCCATCATCCGTTACACGGAAGAACACTATAAGAAAGTCGTGTCGGCGCACAACTTAATCGCATCCGGTGGCGCAAAACAGGCACTGATGGTGCTTTTGCATGCAATTCTCGATCCCAAGGAAGAAGTGATCTTCCCCGCGCCGTACTGGGTGAGTTATCCGGAGATGGTGAAGCTCGCAGGAGGCGTACCGGTTCCGGTGACCGCCGAAGACGGCAGCTTTTGCCCGACGGTGAAGGAGATCGCGGACGTGGTCAGCTCTTACACCAAGGCCATCATCATCAACAGTCCGAACAACCCCTCGGGAGTCATGTACTCGAAGGACTTTATACAGGAGATGGTGGAGTTCTGCGAGAAGAAGAGCATCTACCTGATCATGGACGACATTTACAACCGGCTGGTGTTCAACGGCAAGACCGCGCCCATCTGCTACGACTTCGTGAAAGCGCCGTTCGAGCAGTCCAAGCTCATCGTTATCAATGGCGTTTCGAAAATGTACGCCATGACCGGCTTCCGCATCGGCTGGGCGATAGCCAACGAAGAGCTGATTGCAGCGATGGCCACGATCCAATCGCAGCAGACCTCCGGGCCATCGGCGCCGTCGCAGTGGGCAGCCGTTGGTGCGCTCAATGGAGTGCAATCCGCCATCGACAGCCTGCGGCTCACGCTCGAGAACAATCGAACTGTAATGATGGACCGGCTCAAAGCCTTTGACGGCGTAAAGGTCCACGCACCCGACGGCACGTTCTACTGCTTCCCGGATTTCAGCGCCTATATAAAGGATTCGCAAAAACTCTCCAAACTCCTGCTGGACGAAGTACGCGTAGTGACCGTGCCGGGCAAGGAATTCGGCTTCGAAGGCCACCTGCGGCTCAGTTATTGCGGGACGGTCCGCGATATAACGGAAGGCTTGGATCGCATCAAGTGGGCACTGGACCCGAACTCGCCGAACGAACTGTACCTTGGCGACCGCAAGCTGGTGAGGGAGTGGGTATGAACATCTATCTTGATGTCCAATCTCCTGCTGTGAAAGAGGCCGGGAAACTGGCCAGCGCCTATGGTCTGCAGAATCACGGACTCGTGAACCTCCGGCGCGTGTACTGGAACCTGCCCACGCCGGCCCTTTACGAGGAGAGCATCTTCCGCTCGGAGGGCAGCCTGTCACATCTCGGACCGCTGGTGGTCAACACCGGCAAACACACGGCGCGGGCGGCGGCCGACAAATTCGTCGTGCGCGAACAATCCACTGAAGGGAAAGTCTGGTGGGGCCAGTACAACCGTCCCTTCACTGGAGAAAGCTTCAGCGCGTTGTTGACCCGGCTGCAGGGCTACCTCCAAGGGCGCGATGTATTCGTACAAGATTGCTTCGCGGGCGCGGACCCCGAGCATAGCCTTCCCGTGCGCATCATCACGCAGAAGGCCTGGCACAGCTTGTTTGCGCGGACCATGTTCCTGACAACTCGCAATCAGGACGCACTCCAACACCACATCCCCGAATTCACGGTGATTGCCGTGCCCTCCTTCCAGGCATCGCCCATGGTCGACGGCACGCGCACGGAAACGTTCATCATCATCAACTTCCGCGAGCGCCTGGCCATCATTGGAGGCACCAGCTACGCGGGCGAGATCAAGAAGACCATTTTCACGGTCCTGAACTTTCTGCTGCCCCTTGAAGGCATTCTCTCGATGCACTGCTCGGCCAATGTGGGCACGGAGGGTGACGTTGCCATTTTCTTTGGGCTTTCGGGCACGGGCAAGACAACGCTCTCTGCCGATCCCAGGCGCCGCCTCATCGGCGACGACGAACATGGCTGGAGCGATAACGGCGTATTTAACTTCGAGGATGGTTGCTACGCAAAAGTCATTCGTCTTTCGCCGGAAGCCGAACCACAGATTTACGCCTGCACCCGCAGATTCGGAACGGTTCTGGAAAACGTAACTTTCGATCCGGTTTCAAGACACCTTGACTTGAACGATTATTCTGTAACCGAGAACACGCGCGCGGCGTATCCGCTTTCCTACATCGACAATTGCATGCCCGAGAAGCGCGCCGGCCATCCCAAGAACGTGATTTTCCTGACTTGCGATGCTTCCGGCGTCATGCCCCCGATTTCGAAGCTCAATCCAGACCAGGCGATCTACCATTTCATTTCCGGATACACCAGCAAGATCGCAGGCACTGAGATTGGGCTCGGAGTAGAGCCGGAAATTACGTTCAGCACCTGTTTTGGTGGTCCATTCATGGTGCACCATCCGCTGGCTTACGCAGAGCTCCTGAAGAAAAAGATCCAGAAGCATGGAGCTCACGTGTGGCTGGTGAATACGGGCTGGACCGGCGGTCCGTTTGGAATTGGCAAGCGCATCAGCATTCATCACACACGTGCGTTGCTCAACGCCGCACTCAGCGGCTCTTTGCTGCACGTGCGATACAAGAAAGATCCGGTGTTCGGATTCGAAGTGCCGGTGGAATGCGAAGGTGTGCCGTCAGACATTCTGGATCCGGCCAACACCTGGCCGAACCGGGAGGAGTATTTCAGCAAATACGACGCGCTCGCAGCTCGCTTTATCGAGAATTTCAAGCTGATGATGGCGGAATGCCCCGAGCACATCCTCGAAGCCGGGCCCAAACGCCTGGTGGAGGCCGCAGTGCACTGAGGATACGCTGGAAGAACTCGACCTAAGGCAGCCGGGGCCGTAGCGTGCCAGGGCTATGGCGCAACCAGGTCCCAGACAGTTGCCTCGGTGCCGAGCACGGAAAGTTGCTGCATCAAGCCGAGTGTGTCCCACTCCTCCCACTCTTCCACAATTTTTCCGTCGACGATCCGGTCGATGCATATGCCGAAACCACTCCACTGCTTGCCCGACGGGATTAGACCCATGAACGTCCCAGTCTGCGTGCCGATGAAGGTCCAGCGGGTGACGACCTTGTCGTCTTCCGCGATTTGATCTTCAACATTCCAGTGGCCATCCGGAAACGCGGTAAAGACACTGACCAGAAATTGGCGGTGAAGTTCATTTCTGAGTTCCCCGACGGCAGGAGCGTGATAAACAACGTCGGCATAAAATTCCGGATAAAGGACGGCGTCATGCCCGTTCAAACAGTCATCAAATAGCCGTCGAATCAAAACCTTGTTGGATTCACTCATAAGGTTCTCCTTCTGCTTCATTACCGAATCGCCTGACTCTCAGTTCAACTCACCAACGACCCGCTGCACTTCGCGCAAGATCGTGCCTTCTCTGGCAACACTGGCGAGGCGATTGATGTCGTCGTGGAGCGGCCGGTCTTCATCCAGCCTCTTCACGTAGGTCCGGATCACTTCATACACAGCCTGGGTCACAGGGGCAGGCTTGACAGGATATCGAAAATCGAAGGCTTGCGCCGCCGCCATCAGTTCGATCGCGATTATGTGCCACGCATTCTCGATGATCTGCCGCGTCTTGATGGCTGTGGTCATCCCCATCGAAACGAAGTCCTCCTGATCAGCGGCTGCGGGGATGGATCCGGTCGCAGCAGGATTGCACAGCACGCGATTCTCGCAGACCAACGCGCCTGCCGTGTATTGCGTGAGCATTAAGCCGGAGAACATCCCGGCTCCCTTAGTCAGAAACGGAGGCAGCCCGACCGAAAGATGAGGATTCATCAATCGGTTCAACCTTCGCTCTGAAAGGGCGGCGACGGTAGTCACAGACATCCCAAGCAGTTCCAACGCAAAAGCCATCGGCGTGCCCTGGAAATTCGCGCCCGTCAGCACAAGTTTTTCGCCGGGGAAAAAGGTGGGATTGTCGGCCGCATGATTGAGTTCGATCTCGAGCATGTAGCGAATCCACTTAAACGCCTCGCGCGCGGCGCCGATCACCTGCGGGCTCGAACGCAAGGAGTATGCATCCTGAACTTTCTTGCCCGGCAATTTGAGGAGTTCGGATCCTTCTGTAAGCCAGCGAACATTCTCGGCACACTCCTGCGCGCCGGGGTATCCACGCACCAAATGGATGCGCTCGTCGTAGGCCTGCATGTTGGCATTCAGAGCCTCCAGGGTCATCGCCAGAGCAACTTCCTGGGTTCTCAGCCAACGTTCGGCGTCATAAAGCGCGAGACAACCCATCCCGCTGATGAAGTTCGATCCGTTGATGGCAGCGAGCCCGTCTCGTTCGCGGAACACAATTGTAGGAATTCCTGCCTCGGCCATTCCTTCTTTTGCCGGCAGCCTCTTGCCCTTGTAGAACACTTCGCCTTCACCCATGAGAGTGATCGCCATCTGCGCCATCGGAGACAGATCTCCGCAAGCGCCCACCGACCCCTTCTGGCACACGACCGGCGTCACACCTCGATTGAGCATTTCCACCTGCGTGCGCACAATCTCCAGTCTGATGCCGGAATGCCCCCAGCAATGAGTATTAAGACGAGAGAGCATCGCCGCGCGCACGTTTTCTTCGCTGGCCGGCTCGCCGCATCCGGCGGCATGGGAATAAAGCAGGAACTTCTGATATTTCTCAACTTGCTCGGAAGTCAGCACGACCTCCGACAACTCGCCGATTCCAGTGTTCACGCCATACATGATTTCGCGAGCGCGAATCTTTCCTTCGAGAAGGTCGCGGCACTCGTTGATGTGGCTGATCGCGTCAGGATGCAGATCAACGGGCTGGCGGTCGCGGGCAATCGCCGCGACGTCCTCAATCGAAAGCGAATGTCCGTCCAGAACAACGGGACGTTGCAGATGCTTCGTCTCACGAGCTTCTACATGCAACACCTGTTCATCCAAGACCCGGGTCATAGCAGTTCTCCGCGACGTCTAATTTGTCTTCACCCGGAGTTAATCATTCCCACCAGGCCCGATCAATGACCGCAATCACAGCCCCGGGTGAGTCCAGAACCGCGCACTCGCTGCAGCGGAGGGAATACAATGAAGAGTAGGAAATCCAAGCGCTGAGGTGGGCCATGCAGGATACCCGAGTTACTGCCCACGCCTCTTATTCGCCGTCCCTCCGGTCAGAAGATGCACGGATCGGGGCTGTTTCTGATCGTTCTTCTGATCTCGGATTCTCCATTCCACTTTCAACGATTGCTAGCGCACCGACCGATCGCAGGACGTTCCTGAAAACAACGACGCTTCCGTGTCTGGCCGCTTGCGCCGCCGTTTGTCTCCGCGCCAAGCCGGCGCATGGGTTGGCAGCGTGGTCGGCGACCGAAGACGACGCCCGGTTTCGCGTAGAGGCAAGATTCTATGAAAAGCTGCCCGGCAAGATTGTGCGTTGCCATCTGTGTCCGCGCGGCTGCGTCGTTGCGAGTGGTGAGCGGGGGCATTGCCGCATCCGCGAAAACCGTGGCGGAACCTATTATTCGCTGGTGCATTCGCGGGTGAGCGCTGCGCATGTCGATCCGATCGAAAAAAAACCCTTCTTTCATTTTCACCCAGGGATTGTCGCGTTTTCACTGGCAACGGTGGGTTGCAACGTAACCTGCAAATTCTGCCAGAACTGGGAAATTTCGCAGGCCAAGCCGGAAGAGTTGCCGGCACGCTACATGCCGCCAGCGGACGTGGCTTCCTTGGCCAAGCAGAACCAGTGCCCGGCAGTCGCCTTCACTTACAGTGAGCCGACAGTGTGGAACGAGTTTGTCACCGACGCAGCCGATGCCGCTCGCGACCAGGGATTGAAAGCCGTTGTCGTATCGAACGGGTTCATTCAACAAGAACCACTGAAAAGGCTTTGCCGGCACGTCGACGCAATCAAGATCGACATGAAAGCATTTTCAGCGAAGTATTACCGCGAGGTAGTGGACGCTGAGCTTTCGCCCATTCTGGATACGCTGGTGACGACTCGCAAGGAAGCAAAATGGATGGAGATCGTTCATCTTGTCGTCCCTACGTTGAATGATGGCGATGCCGAATTCCGCGATCTTGCCAAGTGGATCAAGGCCAATCTCGGCAACGAAGTTCCCATTCATTTCACGCGCTTTCATCCGATGTTCTTGCTCAAGAACCTGCCGCCGACCCCGGTCGAAACACTGGAACGCGCCAAGGCCATCGCCGATGCCGAAGGTTTGCAGTACGTTTACATCGGCAATGTGCCCGGCCATCCTGCCGAAAACACGTATTGCCCACAGTGCCGCAGACTGCTCATCGAACGTGCCGGGTTCACGGTCACGCAGAATCACATTCGCAAGGGAAAGTGCGAATACTGCCAGCATCCGATTCCCGGAATATGGAGCTGAGGCAGGAGGAAGATTGGAGCTCCCATGAGGGCAAAGCTTGAAATCACCATGGTTGTCGCAATTCTCTGTCTGGTTGTCTGTTCGTCGCTTGCGGCTAGCCCGCCCGCCAAATCGGAGCAGGTTCGGCAAGCCGCGGTTGCAGGAGGGTTCTACCCCGCCGATCCCAACGAACTGGCCGCCATGGTCGACAGATTCGTGGCGCAAGCGAATGTGCCCGCGCAGAAGGCGGAAGTTGTCGCGCTGGTCGCGCCCCACGCCGGCTATCCATTTTCGGGCGCAGTCGCGGGACATAGCTACGCACTGATAAAGGGACGGCCGACCCATCGGGTCGTCGTGATCGCGCCTTCTCATTTCGAAGCCTTTTCGTTCACCTCGGTTTATGACGGCGACGCTTACTCCACTCCACTTGGCGAAGTTCGCGTGGACAAAGAATTCGCGCGGAAGCTCGTGAGCTTGAATCCGGAAATCCAACTCTCCAGCCAGGGCCATGTCCCGACTGCGGCCGGCCCTGAGCATGCTCTCGAAGACCAATTACCTTTCCTGCAACGAGTGCTGGGAGATTTTCAGCTCGTGCCGATCGTGATGGGAGAACAAAGTTATCAGTCGAGCCGCGCTCTCGGCGTTGCCCTGGCAGAACTCATTCGGGGAACCGACACACTCATTGTTGCCAGTTCCGATCTTTCGCACTACCACCCATACGATGAGGCAGTCAAAATCGATGGGAAAACGTTGAATGCGATTGGTGAATTCGACTACCTCACGCTCTCTGACAATTTTGCGAACCGCACGTGGGAAGCGTGTGGGGGCGCTCCGATTGTTGCTGCCATGATCGCGGCCGAGCGCTTAGGTGCTACGCACGCACAGGTAATCAAATACGCCAACTCGGGCGACGTGACGGGCGATCGCAGCCGCGTGGTTGGATATGGTTCGGTCGCGTTTTTCAAAGACGCCAATGCTGGCCGGAGCGAAACGCCCAAGTTCTCTCTGACTTCATCAGAGAAAAGGCAATTGCTGGAGATCGCCCGAAAATCGGTCGAATCGGCCGTGAAGGAAGGCAAACCCTACCCGCTTCCCGCGAACCTGCCCGCCAGTTTGATGCAGGATCGAGCCGCATTTGTCACCCTCAAGGAAAACGGCGAGCTTCGCGGCTGCATCGGATACACGGAGGCAGTGCAACCGCTGGCCGAAACGGTGCGCGACGTCGCTGCCTACGCTGCCTTGCGCGATCCGCGTTTTCGTCCAGTGACTCCCGGCGAATTGCCTCAAATCAAGTACGAAATCTCCGTTCTCTCCCCGTTGCGGCACGTTGCCAATACCAATCAGGTCAAAGTCGGCGAGCACGGACTCATGATCGTGAAAGGGCAGACACGCGGAGTGCTGCTACCGCAGGTTGCCGCCGAGCAGCATTGGGATCGCGATACCTTCCTCGATGAAACCGCGATGAAAGCGGGATTGCCGCCGAAGGCGTGGCGCGATAACGATGCCGATCTCTTCGCCTTTACGGCCGTAGTTTTTGGAGAAGCGGAGATATCACGCCCCTTTATGCCGAACGAAGGTCCCGTCTGGCCCAGCCCACCTGCGCGGCCAGGACAGCCGGCACCAGGTTCGCCGCCGCAATAAAGGCTGCCGCTTTGAGAAAACCAAAGAGCGGAATCAAAAACGCGCTCAACACCAGCGCGCCCACGCACGCCCCAATCAGATCCACCGCATAGAGCACTCCTATGCTTGCCGGGCGCGCTCCCGCATCCGTGAAGAAGACCTCGCTGGCAAGCGCGAATTCATAACCCCCAAGCACACCTGCACACAAAGCCAGAGCAGGGAAAAGAATTTCGCTCCCCAGCACGAACATATTCGGGCTTCTCATGCCAGCGAAAGAATAGAGGAACAAATACAGAAAAACCGGAGACAGCGCCGCGACAATTTGAAGGGCAGCCAACTGCTTCAAGCCCGCAGGCAAGGCGATCACTCCTGAAGAGCGGTTGGTCACTCGCAAACGGCCCCAACTTCCCAGAGCCATGCCTGTCATGCAAAGAGCGATCAAGATCGCCAGCCGCTGATACACGTAGCCGTAGATAGCCTGGAAACCGAGCAGGAGGAGGACTTGGAGGGTGATCATTGTGAAGCCTGTAAGCGCGACGCAGAAGCTAACACTTCCACGAACACGAGCTGAGCCTCGTGGCCAGCAGGCAATGGCTACCGCAATAAGAGCGAGAAACAGAACCGCCCACTCCACGAGCCGGCGAAACTGGATTTGCGCCATGGTCTCAAAGACACGCTGATACTCGCGATTAAATTGCGTGCTCCAGAGCTCGACATCGAAGTAGTATGCGATGGGAGCCAGATCACGATTGAGCGGCGTGTCAGCGCGTGGTTGAATGTTCTGATTCAGGTCCGCCACGCGGTCGGGCATCATGCGAAATGGAATGTAGTATTCGCGCACATAGCTGGTCTTGAGATGCCGCTGCCGGAGGCGCAGAAGAAGCTCAGACGAATCGGCGGCCAGAACACCCGCCCGCTTGGCCGCGAAGAAATGCACGATGTCGCCGGGAATTGTCTGGACTACGGGAAAAGCCTGGTTCAGCGATTTAATGATGCAGCGCAAAAAGGCGCTCAGGTCGGGACTCAGGTATTCTTCCGCCGCGTGCAGCTGGAAGGAGAAGACTCCGTCATCGGCAAGCTTCGCGGCTGCCTCGTGAAAGAAATCTGCGGTATAGAAGCGGTTCAGCTGGGCAGTCTGCGGAGCGGGCAGGTTCACGATGATGACGTCAAAAACCTGGGGCGTTGATTTTAAGTACAGCCGTCCATCTGCATGGTGGACATGCACGCGCGGGTCGGCGCGCGCGGCGGCCCATTGGTCAGGGAAATATTTTTCGGCCAGTTCCAAGACCGCAGGATCGAGTTCAACGTAATCCACGCGTTCCAGACTGGAATGCTGCAGCGCCTGCTGCAGGCTTCCGCCGGCGCCGCCCCCAATAAGAAAAAGACTCTTGGGGGCCGGATGCTCAAGCAGCGCAAAGTGCACGGCTTCTTCGGCGGCAGCCGGATCTGGCGCGTTGAACATCAACAATCCGTTCTCCAGCAGGCTGCGAATTCCGCCAGTTTCCACGACCGCCAGGTTGCCATAGACGGAATTACGTGTATCGATCAGCTTAAAGCCCGGCCACACGCGCGAAACCGAGATGGCTTCGAGTTGGCGGCCTTCCGGCATACCTACCACAATCCAGGCGACCGACAAAATCACAATCGCGGTAAGCCGATGCGATAGCCGTCGCAGAACCAAAACCGCTGCGCTCATCAAATTCAGCGTGCCCACTAGGAATGCAATCTGCAGCGAGTCAAGAACGCGGAGGAACAGCAGGCTTGCCAGGATTCCTCCAAGTGCAGATCCGGCAGCCTCGAGCAAATACATCGAGTTCACTGCGACCGTAGTCGAAGAGTCGGCTTCGCACTCATGCAACCGGCTGCCGGCGACAAATGCCCAGCCGGAAACGACGCAAAAACAACTCAACGTGAATAAGGAGATCAGAAGGATTGGAGCAGGTCCCAGGACTTCGCCGGAATAAGCGTGAAACACACCGCGGGAGGCACGCACCGCGAAGACAGTCGCCGGCAACAAAAGCGCGAGCAACGACTGCAGCACTGCCATGAGCTTTGCCGGGTGTGTTGTCCGCCCCGCGAGCCCGCCGAACAAGCTGCTGCCCAGCGCAGTCCAAAGGAGCCAGGAGGCCAGCATGACTCCCAGGGACATTTCGTTGCCGTAGGAAACGACCATCAACTCGCGCAGAAGAACAATCTGCCCAATCGTCGCAGTGAAACCGATCGTAATGAGTATGAGACCCGTAATGACGGGAAGCTTTAGGGCTGGGCGCCGTGCTACCGAGAGTGGCGATCCCAAGTTCACAGCAAGATCATCAGAGTTCAACACTTCCGGGCGATCCTGCGAGAGACTATTTTGCGGTCATCGAGCGCAGCCGTCGGATGAAGGCTTCTGTGTCTAGCTCGGTACCGCTCATTGAAATGGTGGCCGCCAGTTGAAACACAGCCTCATCCAGCGTGGTGCCATGTTGCCATTCCGCAAGAAGACCTTGCCTGTACAGCGCTCTGAGTTGACTGTGGCGCAGCCACACAGCGGGAAGATTCGCACCGGAACCGCAAGCGCGAACCATTAAGTCGATGCTGATTACGCCATTTTTGCCGCAATAGCGCTTGGCCCGCTCGACACACAACTCATGGAGGGCTTTCAGGTCCGATTCCTCAACCGGTGGTATGGCAGCGCCATCCTCTGCCTCTTTAATGAAGACCCGGAACGACTGCAGCAGGTCAGCCTGCGCATCACTCATTTGCGTGACCACATACAAATTATAGACCCAAGAAAAACGCTAATATCAATCGGCAACTGCCAACCATGCACCTGTGCGGATGCCGTCAGATTACGATCCCACCAACTTCTGGACACAACCATGCGCGGCCCTCCGCCCCGGCGAAGTTGCAATAGTGTGGAGCTTTCCGCCGCGACCATTTCTTGACGCGTTAGCCTTGCAACCGGTTTTGGTAGTTTGAGGTTAGTGCTTCGATTCTCGGTGAGAACTGGCTTTTTCAGGCAGCGTGCGGCAATCCCCTTACACTCTGAAGGACCGTGGCCGGCAATTGAACCACGCGGATGCGATTGCCTTTCTTTGTTCTCACGTTGACCGCAATGCCGCCCGCCTCAGGAAAGGGATCGGAGATCACCTCAAACTCCTCGCCGTAGAGGCGAATGCTCTGGTTAATGCCGTACCCAAGATGTTTGACTTTCACGCACACTTCCGCGATCGAAACAGATTCCTTAAGATGGCTGGTCATGATGTGCCTATTTTACTATCCGGCCAACACTCACGGAAGGCTGTATCGCACTGAAACTGCGCAAGATAGAACACTGTGATCCTAAGCACCAAAGGAAAAGGCCGCTTTGCGGGCGGCCTTTTCCTTGCATCTCTTGCTTTGCTGTCTTACGGCGCGAGCGAAATCACGCCAAATGTTCCCGCCAGATTGTTGTTTGGTCCTGCGGTGAAGTACAGTTCGTTCTTCGAACCGTTGTTGACTGTCCCACCGCCGAACGTGATAGCCCACAACTGGTCGATGTGGATAAGGTTGCCGTTGGTATCGCGCACCGTGCCCACAAATTGCCCGGTCAGCGCATTGAACGCATTGATGGTGCTGTTTCCATTGATATTGTTCCCGATCAGCAGCGTGTTGCTCAGAGGGCCAAAATTCTTCGGCGCAGCCGCGAAGCCCCAGGGCTGGTTCAGAGGACCTCCCTCCGTCAGCCGCTTCAGAAACACCCCGCCTTCGCTGAAGATGTCAATGTATCCTCCCGACGCTCCTGACACAGCAGCGAACGAGACGAACACGAGCCCGTCGATGTCCTGAATCCCAAAAACAGAAAACCCGGCCGGCACGGTTGCGTCGGTAAACGAGCCTAACAGGTTGAAATTGCCGTCATACATGTCAACCTTGTTGTTCCAGTTGTCCGCGGCGAAAAGAACATTGCCCGACGGATTGTTCGTGATCGCGAGGCCGGTGTAGATGGCGCCGGAACCCGAATTGTTGACCGCAATGATCGCCTGATTCGGATTCGATTGCGGCGCCCATCCGCTGATCGTTCCATCCAGAGTTGCGAAGAGAAAGAACGCCGACCATCCCTGCACCGCAAATTCCCCGGAACCGTTGAACACGATCCCGGTCGGCGAGCCTGGTCCTGCCCCGCTCGCCGACGGAATCAGCACCTCCAACCCTTGCTTCACTCCATTTTCGTTGTACAGCGTGGACCAGCCTGTGCCTTCATCGCTGATCCAGAATGGCCCGGTCGGCGAGTACGCCACTCCCCAGGCGTTGACCAGCAACGGATCGGTGTTGCGTGCTTGTCCTTTCACATTCGAAACCAGATTGGTGAGCTGATACTGTGCCAGGGCCGCCGGGACGAACGTCAGCGCGACACCCAGAGCAAGCGCGAGTGCAATCATGCGACGCTGCATGTGGAATCTCCTTTGTATGCCAGGTCAGGGGCAGGGGGAGTGAGGGTGCAGCTGCTTTCGCAGGCAAATCACAGTTCTCTGACTAGCCGTCCCAATGTAGGCTTTCGGCCTGCCCAAAATTGTCAGCACCGTGTCACGAGTTTGCACATTTCCTGTCTAACTCAACTGCGCTAGCGCGATTTTTGTCATTCCGGACGCTGCGGGAGCGAACGCGACGGCGACTGAGCAACCTGCTGTTCGTGCCAGGCACACGGTTTCCGTTTGTGCTGTAGAATCATGCGTCATCTTCCTATGAGAAATCTCACTCGCGTCCTCGTCCCCGCTGCCACCTTCGCGCTCCTCATTTCCATCACCTCCGCTGCCCAGGTCGAAGAAGTTCTCAGGAAGGCCGACGCAGCCATGCACTACGACGACCATCACGATGGCTCCAGCCTCGCTGAGGACGACATCATCGCCGGCCTGAAAGAGGCCCTCCAGGTGAGCACGACCAAGGCCATCGCCCTCACCGGTCGAACGGACGGTTTTCTCAAAAACGAGGCCATCCGCATTCTTCTGCCGCCCAAGCTCGAAGCCATCGGGAAGGGCATGCGACTGCTGGGCATGGGAGAGCAGGTGGACGACCTGGAGATCGGCATGAATCGCGCCGCCGAACGCGCCACTCCCCAGGCCAAGCAAATCTTTCTTGCCGCCCTCAAGAAAATGACCTTCCACGATGCCCGCCTCATCCTGACCGGCGATGACACTGCCGCCACCGAATATTTCAGGCGCACCACTTCCGGCGACCTCGCCACCACGTTCACCCCCATCGTGCACCAGTCGATGGAACACGTCGGCGTCGTTGAGCAGTACAATCGGGTCATCAAGAACGCCCCCGGCGGAAAGGCTCTGGCCAGCGAGTTCGATCTCGATAAATACGTCGTGGACAAAACTCTGGACGGCATTTTCCTGATGTGCGGCGAAGAAGAGAAAAAAATCCGCAAGGATCCCGAGGCCCAGACGACGGATTTATTAAAGGAAGTGTTCGGCAGAAATTAGCGGGCTTGACACTCCACCCTTCAAACTGCCACACTTCCCTGCCCGCCGAATCTGCCGCGAAACCCGCGATTGGCGCGGCTTCTATCATCTCCTGGGAGGTTCCCATGCAGCGCTTCATTTCCCCAGCCACGCTTTGCGGCCTGGTCCTTTTCCTTCTCGTCGTCACCGGCGTCCCACTGGCTTTCGCCTCGGGACCCTACGTCATCGGATCCGCCAACACCGTCACCGCCGATCCCACCGTACCCCGACCCAATACCAAGCCGTGTGTCGTCACCCTGTTCAGCGACTACACATTTGACAACAACTACAACCTGAATCCGTTTTCCTACACGCCGCCCGAAGATTGCCCCGGACCCTGGGCTAAAGTTGTTCTCGAAGTCGACATTTCTGTGACGGCCGGCAATCAGTTCGACCGCACCGCCAATATCTGGCTGGGAGGAACAAATATCTTTTTCGGAACGACAGCGGAGCCGGGAGCGACGCTCTCCCCCTCCTGGCATGTGGAGAGCGATCTCACCGATTATTCTCCGCTCTTTACCATTGCGCAGAGCGGCTCGGTCTACCTGGGCAACACCGTGAATAGCACCTACACCAGCATCCAAACCGCGAGCGCCACGCTGGAGTTCTACCCGCTCGCTTACCACCAGACAGCTCCGCTCACCGCCAGCGTCGTTTTGCCGCTCTCCGCCGGGCCGACCGGGGGCACTGTCGCTCTCGACACCACTTCAAGTACTCTGGCTGCGACCTTCACGCTTCCCACCAACATCGAGAACGCGTACCTCGATGTCTACTCGCAGAGCCAGATTGACGATGAATTCTGGTACACCTGCGTGCCCAGCGACCTCGCCACCGAGCTCGAAAGCTGCACCAACACTGGCTTCCGCGAAACCGAGATCACCATTGATGGCCAGCCCGCCGGCGTCGCTCCCGTGTTCCCCTGGATTTTCACCGGAGGCATCGATCCCTTCCTCTGGTTCCCCATCCCCGGCGTGCAGACTTTGAACTTCACTCCTTTCCGCGTCGATCTCACTCCCTTCGCGGCCTACCTCAGCAACGGCGATCCGCACACCATCTCGCTCAGCGTTTATAACGCCGACAACTGGTTCTCCGACACGGCCACGCTTCTTCTCTATCTCGATTCCGGCTCGACCACGGTCACCGGAGCTCTGACCCAGAACACGCTCACCGTCGCTCCGAATCCCGTCATCTCGGAGAACATCAATGTCGGCGCCAGCGCCTCTACCGGGACGGTGAAAGTAACGTCCAACCGTAACTTCGTGCTGAGCGGCTACGTGAACACCTCTCACGGAAAGGTAACTACTACGATTTCCGAAAGTGTGAACTTTGCGAACAAGCAGTTTTTCAATATCACCGACACGGTGTACGTGCAGAACATCAACCAGACCAGTGACGTTAACTCTACTACCACGGTGACCACACCCGGCCAGCCGACCACCACATCCACAAAGAGTTTCCAGTTCCCGCTGACTCTGGATTATTCTCAACTCCCGCAGTCCAATGGCGACATCGACGTCACCACCAAAGTCTGGCAAACCTACGGAGCCCAGCAATTCAGCAGACTGGGCGCCTGGGCGGGCTCCTTCAGTTTGCTCAATAATTTCGCCCAGCATCAGGACACGCTCGAGTTCGACTCCAGCGGTAACTTCCTCGGCAACACCGGCCAGTCTGCCTCGCAGTTCTATAGCGACATCGACTCGACCGGCACCAATTACATCTGCAACATCTCCGCCGCCAACAATGTGCTAACCGGCTTCGCACCGACGTGCTCGCAGTGAGGAACGATGGCGTTCGGGCTCTCTCAAGAAAACCAAGCATCCAAAATATTAGGGCCGCCCGATCGGGCGGCCCACATTGTCCTTGAAGTGCGAGGTACCACGCGGAAGGTCATTTCCCCCCATCCGTGCCAGAGTTTACCCACGCCCGAAAGATCGCCGGTCCAGTCTTGGTTTGCGGATTCCAAACCGCGATTTCTACCTGATCACCGGGTGAAAGTTTCCATCCTTTCTTCCCATAATCACCACTGAAACCGCTGATCACTATCTCGCCCGCGGTCCAGCTCTCCACATCCACCGTCACCTCGTCCCAGTTCTCCGGAATCATCCGGCCCGCCGCCCAATCCGAGGTTTTATCGCGGATGGCGAGGTACGGCGAGTCCGTATGCGAGTACGGCACGTGTAACCCAAAGCCTCTTCCTCGAATTTCGATCCGCTGTTCTGCCTCGGGCGAAATCTCACTGACCCAATCGATCTTAGGCACGCCATCCGCTCCGTCCAGATTCGAAATCTGCACCTGCGATGCAAGCTGCGGGCTAAGGACGGCACTCCCCGCCCGCGGCCTCAACGCAAACGCCCCGAACCCAACCGCCGCAACGGCCACCCCAACGGCAGCGATCAGTAGCGCGCCCAGACCATATCGAAATCTCAGCTTTGAAGCGTGAGCCTCGGCAGGCTCGCTCAGCTCGAAGGTAGTCGGCCCAGCCTTGCCGTTGCCGAGTCTGGATTGCTCCACGCCATACTCGGATTCGGCCGCCGCCCGCACCGGCGCAATGAACATATATCCGGCGTTGCGCATGGTCTGAACATACCGCGGCTGCTCGGCGTTGTCGCCCAGCTTTTCACGCAGTTTTTTGACGGCAAAGTTCAGCCGGCTGTCGAAGTCGCCATGAGATTCGCCGGGCCACAGGGCGTCCTTAATTTCCCGTCGAGTAACCAGCTTATTCGGGTGCGCCGCTAGCAAGGAAAGAACTCTCACGGCCTGCCGTGGAAGGTCGACTATGACTCCGCTTCGCCGGAGTTGATAAGTCCTTGGGTCCAGTTCGTACAAGTCGAACTGCACTACGTCTTCGAACTCTCTATCTAAAGCCACGACACCTCCTTACTCACTTACCTTCCCGGGGTCGTGGGGCTCCACTTTGCTGCTGATAACTAACTTGGCCCGAAACTTACGCCAACTCATCCTGGCCGTCAACTACCCGATCTTCCTAGCACTTCCTTCCTAATCCTTAGCTCACGCGGAACTTCGTTGACTATGCCACGTTAGTGAATATTGTCAGCCTCCATAAGGAGAAAACGCCCATGAGACAATCAGTGTCTTGGATACTCTGGTCCGTTGCCGTTTTGCTGCTAACGCTTGTTCAGCTCACGCAACCTGCTTCAGCGCAGACGCTTTTGCTCGACAATTTCACCCTATGGACTTCGAGTTCCTCATTCCTTAATAACCTAGCCGCTGCGACGTCCTCTCCTGCGGGAACGTTTGTAGCTCCGCAGACAACCTTCACCGGAACTACCGGACTGCAAATGAGCGGGCTGACCGAGGACTTCACGCTGACTGGCCTGCAGTCGCTGGCTACATTCAGTGCACCTTTCACGGTCGTCGCAGAGGTAACCCCAACAGAGGGGACTGCGAACCCGTTTGCGATCTACCTTGCCAGCGCTGACTTGACCCAATACCTGACCTTGCACGCCAATGTGAGTCCCACCTACGAAGGCTTTTGGGCGAATGCGCCGAACGTCGACTTCCTGTACAACTTGGGTGAACAGTTCTCACCCAACTTGGTTCCCCAGATGAACACGGAGTACAAAGTCGTAATTCAAATTAACGGCACCGGAGACGGAACCGTGAAGGTCTACAGCGGTGGGAAGCTCTTGGGCACCCTTTCTAGCTTGCAAGCTGGAACTGGGCCATTCTACCTCGTTATAGGCCAAAGAATAGGGCTAGCCCCGACCGGCTCGCAAGTTGCAGACTGGGCTGGCATTAGGATCGCTGCTAAGTAATTAGGTCTTAAGTCGCCGCATATCGGGCGAACTGCCCGGCCCGTCGCCGGGCGACGGGCCGGGGTAGTTCGTGGGCAAGTGGGCGGGGAACGCCTGGGCCTCGGCGCGTAGGAGCAAAGCGACGCACGCGTCGCGGCGAAGGCAGATCGCGCAAACTGACAAAATATTCGGGCCGCCTTTCGGCGGCCCTTATTTTACTGATAACTGAAAACTGATCAGTAACGACCGGGGCGGCTAATCCCCCGCCACCGGCTCGGCAACCTCCGGCTTCGGCGCATGTGCGCCGTTGCCGTTGCCGTTCGGCTTCGCCAGCGCGGGCGTTACTAGAGCACCGAGAGGAATGAACCCATCCTGCGACTGCACCGGCTTTTCCTTCAGCACCACCTCGCGATACAAGGACGCCATGCGCGCGTTGTACGCCGCATCATTCTTCTGCGGCCCACGTGCCTCGCCGGAAGCTGAAAGCCCAGAGCCGGAAGCCTTTTGCTTCGCATCCCGTGCCCGCAGCTTCTCCTCGCGCGCCGTCTTCGCGATGCCCAGCTTATCGAGATCGTGCTGCAATTCGTTGGTCACAATCTCTTCGCGCAGCTTCAGATAGTCGACGTGCTCTTCTTCCATCTTCACTTTCTTGCCGCCCGCGAAGATCTCGTGCCGCCCATGCTCCTCATACCACTTCGTGAGCGTGGCCGTCATGTGCATCTTCTCGATGATGTTCCGCCATCCCACGCCCGTGTTGTAGGCGCAGAACGAAATCTCGCCCTCTTGCGTCGCATACGGGATAATGCACTGCTCCGTGCGCCGGAAGTCGTAGTTGAACAGATCCTGGAACCACATACCCGCAATGAACAGGAAGTTCCAGCGATCGGCCGTGCGCCGCTTCATCACGTCGTCGATCGTGCGGTCCGGGCCGACTTTGCCGTAGTTGCGCCCGGTCACGTTGTAGTTCTTGTCGAACTTCTTCAGCAGATCCATCAGCTTGAAATGCGTCGGCGACTGGAACGGATCGTAGTTCTTCATCAAACACAGCGCCATGCCCAATCCGGTCAGGAACTTCCCGCGCGCCGCATCGTTCACCTTGGCAATGTCCTTCGCCAGCTGATCGCCATGCAGGAACGCCGTAACCGGCACGCTCTCCTTCGTTTCCTTGTCGATCATCACCGCCATGCCCGTCCCACAATTAGGGTGACAGCCGCAAGATAGTTGGCCCCAGTTGTTGTTTGGATCGCCCGCGTGCATTAAATCTGCCCAGTCGGAAAATGTTCCCATGAAGGAAATTGGGAACCAGTCGCGCGCGGGCTCGCCCAGGCCAGTCTGATTCTTCACGTCATGCGCCAGGTGCGACAGCGTGTAGCGTTGCGCCTGGCGGCGGTCGTCGGTGACGGCTTCGTCGCGGCCGGTAAAGCTGACGGGCTGAAACGACAGGAAGCTGATCGTCTTGGGATTATCGAGCGCGAACTTGACGATGCGCCCCACCTGCTCGTTGTTGATGCCGTTCACGATCGTGATCACCGGCACGATTTCGCAGCCCGCCTTGTGCAGGTTCTCGATCGCCTTCAGCTTCACGTCGAACAGGTTGCCCACCGCGCGGTGCGCGTTGGCCGCGTTGCCGATGCCATCGAACTGCAGATACGCGTAGCGCAGGCCGGCTTCGACTGCCTGCTGCGCGAATTCAAAACTCTTGGCGAACTCTATGCCGTTGGTCGCGGCCTGCACCGAGTTGTATCCGACCTTGCGCGAGTAGCGAATCGCATCGAGGAAGTAGGGCGAGAGCGTCGGCTCGCCACCCGAGAACTGCACGCTCATCTGCCGGCGCGGCTTGATGGTGATGGCGTTGTCGAGCATCTGCTTGATTTCTTCCCACGTCAGCTCGTGCACGAACCCGACCTGGTTGGCGTCCATGAAGCAGGGATCGCACATCATGTTGCAGCGGTTGGTCAGGTCGATGGTGAGCACCGAGCCGCGTCCGTATTTCACAGTAGAAGATCCGTGATGATGCAGGTGCTCGTCGTTATGCGCGCGGATGTCGCGGCCGGGGAAAACGTCTTCCAGGTGCTTCGAGAATGTCGTGTCGATCGACATCACGTCTTCGAACTTGCCATGCTTCGGACATTCCTTCACCATCAAAATCTTCCCGTTTTTTTCGATGATGGTCGCCTTGATCTCGCCGACCTTCTCGTTCATCAGAACTTCGTGAGGCAGGTGGCCGTCGAGAATCTGCTGGCGGATTTCCGGGACACACCTGGGGCAGAGCGAATCGGTCGAGCGCGGCCAGCCCAGCGGCGGCTTGGACTTTTCGTAGGACTTGAGCAGCGGCTTGTCGCTCCACTTCGGCTTGGGCGACGGATTGGGCTTGATGCGGTTCAAGCGCTCAAACACCATCCATGTGCCCTTGGCGGCGCCGACGGCGGCGGCTTCGACATACTTGATCGGCTTATGCATTCGCTTCTGGCTCCTGGCTTTTTAAGCTCCCTACCACTTCATTCCTGATGTCATTCCGAACCGGGCGAAGCCCGGTGAGGAACCTGCTTTTCGTCCCTACCAAAATCTCTCCCACGACCCGTTGACTGGGCCTGCGGATGAAAGTGTGTCGGGACTGAACCTGGTTCCCGCTTACACGTATACCTGGGTTTTTACCTGCACCTATCCTATTGAAGAGGAGGGGAATGGCGCATCCACATCCCAACGAATGGTGCAAATTTGGGGTTTAAAGGTAACTGGAGGGATTATACGGCAGGTAAGTGATTGAAAGCAAAGGGGCGGAGCCTACCCCGCAGCCCAATCTTGCCAGGACAGGTTTTTCACTCGAGAGAATTCCGTGACGTTCGCGGTCACCAGCGTCAGTTGATGGCGAACAGCCTGTGCGGCGATCAGAAGATCGTAGGAACCGATCGGCCTGCCAGCCGCTTCGAGTGTGGCGCGGATTGTTCCGCCGACATGGGAATCGGCGTCGTCGAAGGAAAGAATGAGGATGGGACCGGACACAAAAGATTCGAGTCGCTTTCGGTTGAAGTCCTGCCGGGCGCTCTTGGCGACCCCGTACCAAAGCTCGAACAGGGCAATGGATGAAACCAGGATGCGGGCACCAGAGGCAAGGGCCTTATCGAAGCGGGTCCGGACGGCACGTGGATACCCATTGATGAGGGCAATGCAGGCGTTTGTGTCGAGAAGGTAATCCATGCTGGGATTGAAGAGAAGCTAAAAAATCTTGCGCTTGGGCGTGCGTGGCTGGCGGCGGCCGCGCGGCATGAAAGGTTCAGAGTTGAACTTGTCGAGTTCCTCAAACCAGCGGGCAGTATCCGGGATCAGAGGTTCGAGCAGAACTCCCTGCGCGACCCGGCGGATGCGAACCCGGTCTCCCTCGAAACGGAATTCTTTGGGTAAACGGACTGCCTGGCTGCGTCCGTTCTGGAAAAGTTTGGCGGTGTCAGGTTTGGGCATGAAAATAGTATATATCATGAATCTATATCATTGTCGATCTTTTCGCGGATGTTCCCACCCTTCGAAAACCGCGAAGGGTGGGGCAGCCCGCACGTGCCACCCGATGCGAAGAGGTCGATAGCGGATCGTGACGCTGAGGTTCATCGTTGCGAATAGTACACCGCTGAGATATTAGACAAATATACGCGAGCAATTTTCTGCCGTCCCTACGGGACTCGGTTCTGTTTCTCTTCTGTCGACCCGGGGCTTGCGCCCCGGGCTGTCGTATGTCGCCGCTGCGCGGCTGGGTTTGGGGTGCGCGGGGACCCAGCCTCAGCGGCTGAAGCCGCGGTTCCTTTTTATTGGCGCGTGACGCGGCGTTGAAGCGCCGCTCTTCCACGGCTTTTCTGGCTGTTTCGCGGCGCGACTGAAGTTGTGCCTTCCCGGTTCCGGGCCCCGTAACCCCTTGGATCAAATCGCCGATCTCATTTCGAGATATTTGTACGTACAATTTTGTGCATGCGAATGTTCCTGAAGAATGATTATATACTTGACGTAGGAACACTATGAATAGCAAACAATGGGCGAAAGCCGCTGACAGTATAGAATCCCGCATTATCGAGTTACGCGAAGCTGTGGTCCGCTATCGGGCGAACGCGGACGCGGGCGTTCCTTGGCCGCACCTTAACCCTGACCAGTATTCGAGTGTATCGCAGCAGCGACTAAACGCCAGCGAACGAGGCCATGATTGCATTTCCAAGCTTTCTCATGGTCAGGGCAAATCTTGGTTGGCGGCAATGGGTGCTCTTTTGTCGAAACTGCTTCATATCCGCACGTCTCACAGCGATAGATACCTGAAACGGGCGTAGGGTCGCCGGGCTTGTGTAGAGAATCAAAAGCATTCGACGAATTTGTAGAGAAGTATTTGGGGTCCTTGTAATTCGGCATACCGATTCGCTTTCTGGGGGAAGAAAGCCTTGTACGGAAAATGTACTAGGGCGGAAAATGCTTGTCGATCCGATCCCAGATCAATTCCAGATGTTCTGTGATGCGCGTTAGCTGCTCCAATTGCTCGGCAATCTTCTTTAACTCAAAAAGAATATACAGCCCTATGATTCCGAGAATTATGCCTATCGCCGCAAGAGTCATTTCGGTTGGCCCGCTGTTAAAATAGAACTATGGCCCAAGACATTAAAATTGATAAGAGCAAGTTTGATTCGCTGCTCAAGAAGATGCTGGCGACTCCGCCGTTGCCAAAAGACGAAGTAAAGACTCCCAGATCGCGGAAGAAGAAACCAGCGGCCTAGTGTTTCGGCGTGTGGCAATAAACTTCTAGTACCCCGTCGAGCCGCATGTTTGTGGTAGGTCTGCCTTCCGAACACGCCACGTAAACATTGTTAGCGTCTATAGGGTCAACGCGATAGTAGTAGGTTTTCTCCGCGTACAGACCCGTTACGAAAGCCAGCACGATCAGCAATGCCAATCGTATTTTCATAAGGAATCCTATTGCGAAAATCCCAACTTTTCTTTCGGAGGTTTTGCGGCTGGCTGCGTGGTTATTTGGTATCCAAAGGCTGCCAGCAAGCTCACCGTCCTAGACGCATCTCCGAGCCAATTCAAGGTACAGTTGTTAAATACGGTGTTGCTCCAATTACAGTCTCCACCACTGTAGATAAGAACGCAGTCGTCAAACTTGCAATTGATGAAGTACTTGTTGTCAATCTGGAGAAGTCCACCTTTTTGGGTAGCGTTTTCGACAGTTGTAATCATTCTAGAAAGTTTCTCGCGTCAGCTTCTTGTACGTCAATGGTTTCTTCTGAGTCAGTTCCCGAAGCAATGTCTGGAACATGAACGGCTGTAGTTTGCGACGATTGAATCGCCAGCAGAACTCCTGTAAGTAGCTGTCAACGTGATCTTCGGACAAGTGATGGTATGAGCCAATCACTCCGCGCTTGAACAGCGAAAACGCGCCCTCGACGGTTTTGGCAGTTAGCTCGCCGCGTTCTGCGAAATCTTCTTCATGCTTGAACGCATGATGTTTTGCGGGATTAAAGATTGATGCGAATACCGGAGCGCCGTCCGTAACGACTGCCTTTGTAGTCGGGTCAATCTTGGACTCAAAGATTACGCGGAGTGCGCCAGCCTTGCCGTCCTTGATTCTTTGAAGGTGGACGCGGCCATTGCGCTCGGCAATTCCGAGCACTCGGATTTTGGCATCTTTCGCGGCCTTGACTCCCTTGCCGAGTTTCTTTCCACCGAGAAAGGTTTCGTCAATTTCGATTACCTTGCCCTGTCCGCCTAGAGGCTCGGAATTCAGTTCTTCCATTGCCTTGCGGATTCTGTGGCAAAGATGCCATGCGGTTTTGTAAGCGACTCCGATATGACGGGAAACCTGTAGCGCGGAAACGCCTTTCTTGGCCTCGGCCATGAGCGCCATTGCCATGAACCATTTCGTCAGGGGCAGATGCGAGTCGTGAAACAGGGTGCCCGTAGTCGCTGAGAAATGCAGTTTGCATTCGCCACACTCGAATAGGCGAATCGGTTTGTTCGTTTTCCCGCGCGTGGCGATCTGGTAGCACTTGTCATGGTCGCAAGCAAGGCAACGAACGCCTTCGGGCCATCTTGTCCGAACTAGATAGTCCCAAGCAGCATCTTCGGTAGCGAATTTTTGAGTTACGTTTAGGAGGTTCATAATGTCCCCAGAATTAGAACGAGCTACTTGGAACCAAGTGAACGAAGCATTGTGTTCAATGACTCGGATAATGACTGAAGTTCTTGAGCACGTTCGCGCTGCCGGACAACAGCGAAGGGAGCAAGATTTGCAACATTCGTTTCAGCCATCTCCGCCACTGTTGTCGTTAAGCGCGTCAGAAGCCCGACAACAGCCTTAAGAATCGTTTCTGTCTGATCTTGATCCATTTTGTACCTCCTAAGTTGTTGATTCTGCGTGACATCAATCAACTCTAGAGACATTATGGCAGATCAGGCATCCTAAGTCAAGTATATAATTGTATTCCTGAAGGAACACTGTGAAAATCTCCCGCAACCCGTCCGGAATGTGCGCCGTAGGACGAAATCGGGCCGCGCGGGAACACCTCAGGAACACCAAAACCCCACCCTGACGTCGCCACGAACGCGACGTCAGGATGGGGCACCCGCACGTGTGGTGATCCGCGCGAAAGTCCCCACCCTGTCGCAACGAGCGCGACAAGGGCGGGGCAACCTCTGATTCCCATCTCTGCTACTGGTTGATGTCTTGCTTGTTCTCCAGGCGCTTTTCCAGGCCGCCGAGATAGGCTTTCTGGTTGTCGGGGGCGGCGGCGACGGCGAGCTTCATCTCTTTTTGCGCGTCGTCGAACTTACCTTGGGATGAGTAGACGCGGGCGAGACCCGTGTGGACGAACCACTCGTTGGGATGCTTCTTGGCGTTCTCGCGGAAGATGGCGTAGGCCTCGTCATAGCGCTTCTCGCCTTGCAGGCCACGAGCGTAGATGTGGAGCTGAAGCGGCGTCGCCAGGTCGAGAGCTTTCTTCAGCGCGACGGTGGAGTCGTCTTTGCGTCCGAGCGCGGCGAGGGCCTTGGACTTGGTCATCTCATTCTCGTAGCGGTCTTCGTTCTCGATCGATTTGCTGGCGTAGGTGAGGGCGTCAGGGTAGTCGATTTTTTCGGTGAGCAGATAGTCGGCCGCGTCGTCCCAGCTGATCCAGGTGTATTGCGAGAGCTGGCGGAGCTGGTTCTTCAGGCTGGCTTCGACGACGCTGTGGACATCGACGGCGACCTTGAAGGGCACGGCGAGCTTCTCCCATTCGAGCGTGACAACGGCGGAGTCGGGTGTGAGATCGTCAAACTCGTAGGTGAGGGCGTTGTGCATGTCGGCGGCGGTGGGCTTCACGTTGACGCGGAGTGCGTCTTCGGACTGGTCGTAGGTAAATGATCCCCAGGAGGTGTGGTTTTTGGAGAAGATGATGGTCCACTGGTCCTGGTTGGGGATCATGTGCAGGCCGTAAGTGCCGGCGGCGAGCGGCTGGCCTTCGATGGTGACCGGATCGCTGAAGCTGATGGTGGTGTTTTCGTTGGCTCCGGCGCGCCAGACTTGTCCGTAGGGAACGAGGCCACCCCAGATTTTGCGGTCTTTGACCATGGGGCGGTGATAGCTGATGTCGATGGTGGTGATGCCGATGCGCTGGGAGATTTCGGCACGCGGGCTGGGATCGGGCAGGTCGAGGACGAACGACTGGGCCAGGCTCAGGGCGGAGAGGGTCAGCAGCGAAGCGGAGAACAGCAGGGCTGCACGAAACGGTGCTCGAGACATGTTTCCTCCTTCGAGGTGCGTGGGTGAAATTTTGGTTGAGAGACGCGGCGTGGAGCGGAGGGCCACACTCGTCCGGAACTTAGACTGGCGAGGCGGTGAGGGGTGAGCGGCGGGGCTGCATTTTTCTTAGCTTAAGCGGCATTCTCTGTGGAGTGTGGACTGCGAGCGCGGGCCGGTCAGCTTATTCGCCGTGCCAGTCATACCAAATTGAGGGACGGTTGCACAGAAAGAGATGACGAAGCGGGCCAGTAGGAGCGATATCAGGCAAGAACGTTTAGCATGGCGTTCTCGACCTGATCGGCGGTGTTCAGAGTGGCGATGTTGGCGGCGTACTGATTTTCGGCGGACATAAGGGCGACCATGGAGTCGCTAAGGCTGACGGTGTCGACGCCGCTTTCGTCAGACGTTCCGCTGGACGAGCCTGTTGCCGCTACGGCCAGGTTGCTGGCGGCCGCGTTGGCCTGCGCATCTGCTTGCTGGAGCGCTTGCAGTATGACCGAGGTGATGTCCATACGGTGGCTATCGGCTGTAGCTGAAAAAACTTTAGATAGATTAGAGGATTCTAAAACTCACCGCACAAATTCTCCCGCGAGTTCAAAGGCTAACCCTCAGGGGCTAAAGCCCGTTCTCCCCTTTAAGGGCCTGACGCGGCCCTGAAGGGCCGCTCTTCCACGGTGCGTGTCGGACGCTATCCCTAGAAAGACAGGCCGAAGCCGATGGTCGCCGACTGGTTGCGCCAGTTGTAGAGGTTGCCGGGATTTCGGCTGGCATCCTGGATGAATTTCAGGTAGCGGGTTGAGTAGGTGGCCTTGAGGTACCATCTGCCGAAGTCGTAGCCGGCAACGCCGCGCATGGTGTAGCCGTGATCGAGCGGCGGGGGCGGATAGACCGAGGCGGACGAAATCTTGGTGCTGAACTTCGGACTGAACTCTGCTACGCCCTGGGCCTGCACGAAAGCGTGATTGGCGGGTCCGAATTTATATCCGATGACGATGGGCAACTCGAGCAGCCACATGTTGTCGCGGCCGAAGAGCACTCCGTTCAGGGTACCTGACGGCATGTATAGCTTGCGAAACTGCACGTGGAAACCCGCGCTCAAGTGATGAGGAAAGAGAAACTCGGGACCGCCGAAAAGTGCGAACTCGGTGGCATGGGACGAAGTTTTTTCGGGCAGGATGATTTCACCGCCAACGACGATATTCGGTATGTCGTCCTTGGCGCTGCCCTGAATAATGACGGCCTGGCCGTCGATGCCAGCCTCGGAACCGCCCACGGACTTAAGGGGGCCGAATTGGTCGGAGGTGCCGCCGAGATCCATGCCGAGCATCACCCGTTGACAATAGGCCGGGATCGCAGCCAACAAGCAGAGGGAAACGAACAAGAACAACAGAACACGAGTCTTGCGAAGCTTCATCAATTGTCCTCTCACCAGTGTGTATGAGTGCGTGCCGCGGCCGCTGTCAGGCGACACGAGAAACACCTATTCGACTGCGCGATGACGGTGCATCCGCCTCGTTCGTCAGGGCAGGCTTCGAGATGACTCACCTGACCGCCATTCCACTGTAGCAGTAATTCTAAGTGGGCAGTGTACACTCGGGCGAAGACTGCGCGACAGTGGGCCGCCCAGTTGGCTGATGGCATGTTTATGTCTGATGCATGCAATGCTTGAATTGGCTGCGTCGCGCCGATCGATCAACGTGGAGCAGTTCCGGCGGCAGGAGAGAAAAAGAGAAGAGGCGGACAGATCTGCCCTGGCGAAGGGAGTGTCCGCCTCGATGAGACAACCCTGCGAGACGAGGACAATCTGCGATCAGAGAATCTAGGAGCCCTGTTTTTCGAAGACGAATTCCGCTTTCTTTGCGTTCATCTTCTGCTTGCGATATTCGCGGGCGACATCGCCGAGCGGCACCGGCTGAGTGGCCGGGCCGAACTCCCACAGCGGACGCTCTCCGTGGGCGTAGGTGTAATTGTCGGCGCGTCCGCCGACCAGAGGTGATTCGGTAGCCATATCGTGCTGCTGGGCATGCTGTGGATTGCCCGTCATCTGCAGTGGCTGGGCGTTGGCGCTGGCCGAACCCGCGAGCTGCCCGAAAGTCATCGCAGAGCAAAGAATGAACAGGACGAAGAGTGTGGTTTTCATAGCGTTTGTCACCTTGATTTCACAACCTACAAGTGCAACCCCTGTACCAATCTAGAGCTATTTATTTTCTTAATCTTACAAGCAATACATGAAGCAGGGCGCAACACTTTGCACATTTAGGGAATGAGGGGAAATCGGGCGAAAAGCCGCGCCGGGCGGGGGCTCTGCCTTTCCGCGGGGAGCCTGCGACAAGTGCCGCAGGCGGTGACCATCCCAGTGGCGTTTGCGCAGGCTGCACGTGCGGTTGTATGTTTCGGTTGCGGGCTCGAGACGGAGCGAGCGACATGATTGTGGGCAATGCTGAGGCGAACCGAAACGGAACACGAATGGCAATGAAGCTGGCGGCCGTGGTCACTGCGCTTCTAATCGTGGCCGCGAGTGCGGCGGCACAGACCGACTGCTCCGCCGGCAATGGCGATCTTGACACGTCGCCACCGAAGGATATTACGCCGGAGCAGATCATCCAGAAGTTTGCGGCGCAGGAAACGAAAGTCAAAGAAGCGCGCACGCATTACAGCTTCATACAGGATGTGCTGGTGCAGACGCTCAGCGACATCACTGTCGACGGGCAGTTTCACGAAGTCGCCACGGTTTCTTACGACGACAAAGGAAAGCGCACGGAACTCGTGACTTTCGCCGAGCAGTCGACGCTGCGCGGGGTGCAGTTGTCAGAGGAAGACATGGAGGACATCCGCACCTTCATGCCGCTGATTCTCACCACGGAAGACCTGCCGCAGTACAACCTGACGTACTCCGGCCAACAGCATGTAGATGACCTGGATACTTATCTGTTTCACATCGTCGCCAAGAAGCCGGAAAAAAACAAACGGTATTTTGAAGGCAAGGTGTGGGTGGACAATCGCGACTTCGAGATCGTGAAAGTGTGCGGCAAGAGCATACCGGATGCGCCAAAGAAGAAGAAAGGGCCGCAGGAGCTGCGGCCGACATTTGTAAGTTACCGGCAGCTGGTGGATGGATACTGGTTTCCAGCCTATGCGCGCGTGGATGACACGCTGCATTTTCGCGCCCAGTCGGTGCACATCCGCGAGACCGTCAAGCTGACGGGGTACAAGCGGAAAACAGCGGCGGGATCGACGAAACCCTGAGCACCCGTCTCGCCACGGCTCAAAGTTGATTCACGACGGGCAATGGCGGGTCTGAAAGGTGACTTCACGAGGCACTTGAAGATGACGACGGACTGTGCTGTACTCTAGGGCCATGGCGGAAGACAAGAGCAGCAAGAACACAATCCTCTGGATCATCACCGTCGTCCTCGTCATTCTGGCGATTTTTCTGTACAAGCGATAGCGCGGGGAGAACCACGGTTTTGTGGCTGTTCCGGAAGGGCGGCGCAGACCGTGAGGGTCGGCGTGTACCCGGAAAACCTGGCATTTCCGGCTTCCACGGCGGTGTTCCGGCGGCGTTAGCCCGAGCCGCCTGCCTCGAACAGAGCCTAGCTTGCATAACGGCCTGCTTTCGGAACGAGCAGGCCTTTTGTTTTGTATTCCGGGCACCAGCCTTTGCGCGCTTGATCGCACCGATCGGGTAAGATACTCCGGCTGTGGTGCATGAGCACTTACCTTGTTCAAGGACCAGAGTATCCGGAAACTATAGACCGGCTTTCGGCAGGCTCTTTCGTTGGATTGATTGGAGGCTTGTATGCCTGAAGTCACCATGGGCAGGGGCACAGCGCATCCGATCGGCTACTCGGAGGAGTGGAAGGCGGAATACGACCAGATCAACAGCAACTATCGAATGCTGGCTGAGATTCGATTCAAGCTCCTCGCACTGGTTCCTGCACTCAGCGGAGCGGCGGTGACGTTGTTGTCGAAGCTGATTGCGGCGCACTCCGCCGACGCGGTTGGATCTGCTTCTTCGGTTGCAGACGCAGCAGCTTTCGACTACGCGCTTGTTGGTTTACTCTCGTCTCTGGGTTTTCTGGCTACGCTGGGCGTGACCGTCTACGATCTGCGCAACAGCGAACTCTACGAGCTTCTGATACGGCGAGGCCATGAACTCGAAGACAGGTTTTCGCCACCGTTATTGAATTTTAAGAGCCGCGTTAAAGCCAGCTTCAGATTGCTGGGGTTTGTGCTCATTAAGCATGACATTGGGTTGTCACTGATTTATGCTCCCGTGCTTGGGGCGTGGTTCTTTCCGCTGGTGGATGCCGTTCTGAGGTGGAGGGGTTGTTGCCCGCGACCCGCTATGTTCGCGTCGCTGACGACGGCGGCAGTCGTGTGCGTCGCGTTTCTTGAGGAGTTTGTGCGCCTGGATAAACGCCGGGAAAAAAGAAATGAATCGCGAATATCACAAGGGATACAGCCAGGAACTGCATCGTGAGATGGAGGCGCTGGTGTTCGGCCATGCCGGCATGCCCCTGCTGGTGTTCCCCACTTCCATGGGGAAGTTTTTCGAGTACGAAGACCGGGGCATGATTGGTGTACTCGCGCCGAAGATCGAGCGCGGCGAGCTGCAGGTGTTCTGCCCCGACGGCGTGGATTTGGAGAGCTGGTACAACCGGAGCGTGCATCCGTGGGTGAGGGTACTGCGGCATTTGCAGTACGAGCGCCACATTCTGCACGAATTCCTTCCTTTCGTCCGGTGGAAGAATCCGGCGTGGCAGCTGGCGGTGACGGGCTGCAGTTTTGGCGGATATCACTGCGTGAATTTCGCGCTGAAACATCCGGATGTGGTGACGCATTGCGTGAGCATGAGCGGGTCGTTCGACATCAAGCAATTTCTAGACGGATATTACGACGACAATTGCTACTTCAATAATCCTCCGGACTACGTGCCGAATTTGTCCGATGACTGGTTTCTGAGCCGCTACCGGCAGATGAAGCTCGTGCTGGGATCGGCGGATTGGGATATGTGCCTGGATCAGAACATCAAGTTTTCGGCGATGCTGAACGCGAAGGCGATTCCGCACTGGCTGGATGTGTGGGGCGATCATTCGAAGCATGACTGGCCGCTGTGGCAGAGGATGGCGGGGAAGTACTTCTAGTCGTTAGTCGTGCCCCGTTAGTAAGGCTTGTCGCACTGCGCAGCTAAAAGCGGATTCCTCGGCTCAAGCCGCTCGGAATGACAACATGAAGGTGGAGTTGCAATGAAAAAGATTGGGCTGTTGTTTGGCATGGAGAACACGTTTCCGCCCGCCGTGGTGGAGAAGATCAACGCGATGAAGGTCGACGGCGTTGAGGCGGAGTTTGTGAAGATCGGCGGCATCCGGATGGATGAGCCGAAGAAGTATGCCGTCGTGATCGACCGGATTTCGCAGGACATTCCGTTTTATCGCGCGTGGTTGAAGAACGCCGTGCTGCACGGGACGATTGTGGTGAACAATCCGTTCTGGTGGACGGCTGACGACAAGTTCTTCAATTATTCGCTGGCGCACAAGATGGGCGTGGCCATTCCGCCGACGGTGGTTCTGCCGCACCACAAGCATCCTCCGGACACAACGGACAAGTCCATGCGGAATCTGATTTATCCGCTGAACTGGCAGGAGCTTTTCGACTATGTCGGCTTTCCGGCGTTCCTGAAGCCGTATTCCGGCGGCGGATGGAAGCATGTGTACAAGGTGCATTCGCCAGAGGAATTCTTTCATCACTACAACCAGACAGGTGACTTGTGCATGACGCTGCAGCACGGCGTGGAGTTTGACGAGTATTACCGCTGCTATGTGGTGGGGCAGGAGAAGGTGCACATCATGAAGTACGATCCGAAGGCGCCGCATCATGAGCGCTACGTGAAGGGGAACCCGCCGCCGTCTACGGAGGCTTTGAGGGGCAGAATCGAAAAAGATGCAGTGGCTTTGTGCCGTGCGCTGGGGTACGACTTGAACACGGTGGAGTTTGCGGTGGAGGGCGGTGTGCCCTATGCGATTGACTTTCTGAATCCGGCGCCGGATGCGGAGATTACGTCGGTAGGGCAGGAGAATTTCGACTGGATTGTGAATGCCGTCGCAGAGATGTCGGTGAAACTGGCGACGAGCGGGGAGAGTCCGGTGAAGGAGATGCGGTGGGCGGAGTTTCTGGCGGGCGGGGATGCTCCGCTTCCCAAGGTCGCCGCGAGAAAAAGATCGAAGGCATAGACGTCCGTGAATGAGCAACCGAGCGCACGATTCTGGTGGGCTGTGTTACTGGCTTGGGCGCCTTGGGTCGCCACTTTGATCGAGTTTGGCTACGTGCTCCGAGACATGTGGACGGCAAAGGCGACTGGACTGGCTGCGGTCACGGGCGGGTTTGCTGAGATGCTTGTTCTGTGGGGAGTCGCGACCTTGCTCACCAGCCAGCTTGTGGCGATTGTCTGGTTGTGGCGAAGTTTTTCGCGCAACAACTTCTTCAGGAACGTCGTCGGTGTGGCGACGATCGCCATGAGCGGATTGATGCTTGTCCTGATGGTCTTTTTTGCACGGTCCGCGTGGCTGCTGAGAAGGTGACGCTAGGGCTTTGAAGAAAAGATCGCCTCGCAAGTCACGGATGGCATCTGATCGTCCGCAGACGGTGGTCCAGAAAACCAGGCGGCCCGCGTGGCGCAAAACGAAGGTAACCGCAGGCACGGATTGGGCCGGTCTTCTTTCTATCGTTGATATACTGTTAAGGCCTAGTTCTGACCGGCGGACAGCAGATTCCTCGCTCCGCTCGGAATGACAACCGTACGTCAGATTGCTGCCGAGCTTCGCTCGGCCGGACAGCTGATCACCCCGTCACGCCAAAACCGGGCGCGCCGGGGACCCCGACGGAGGGCGGCTGTCCCGACATGAGTCTTTATGCTGCCGACATTTACCATCGGGATTGAAGAGGAATATCAGACGATCGATCCGGTCACGCGGGATCTGCGTTCGCATATCCAGGCGGAGCTGCTCGAGCGCGGCAAGATGGTGCTACAGGAGCGGGTGAAGGCGGAGCTGCATCAGTCGGTGGTGGAAGTCGGGACGGGGATTTGCAAGAACATCAAGGAAGCCAAGGCCGAGGTGAAGGAGCTGCGGCGGCACATCATCCGCCTGGCACGGGAAAGCGGTCTGCGGGTGGCGTCGGTGGCGACGCATCCGTTTGCGGACTGGAAGGTGCAGGAAATTTATCCCGACGATCGGTACAAGAATATTGTCGAGGACATGCAGCTGGTGGCGCGGGCGAACCTGATTTTTGGACTGCATGTGCACATCGGAATTGAGGATCGCGAGACCGCGATCCATATGATGAATCATGCGCGGTATTTTCTGCCGCACATTCTGGCGCTCTCAACCAATTCGCCGTTCTGGCTTGGGATGAACACTGGGCTGAAGTCGTACCGCTGCAAGGTGTTCGACAAGTTTCCGCGGACGAATATTCCGGATTATTTTCCGAGCTGGGGCGAGTACGAAAACTTCATCAAGCTGCTGATCAAGACCAACTGCATTGATAACGCGAAAAAGATCTGGTGGGACATCCGGCCGCATCCCTTCTTCAACACAATCGAATTTCGAGTGTGCGACATTCCCATGCGTGCCGACGAGACGATCGCACTGGCGGCGCTGATTCAGGCGACAGTGGCCAAGTTGTACAAGCTGTATGCCGCGAATCAGGGATTCCGGCTGTATCGGCGGGCGCTGATCATGGAGAACAAGTGGCGGGCGTCGCGGTACGGACTGAACGGAAAGCTGATTGATTTCGGCAAGCAGAAGGAAGTTCCGACGCGCGACCTGATCAATGAGTACCTGGATTTTGTGGACGATGTTGTGGACGAGTTGGGCTCGCGCGAGGAGTTGAATTACATCCGAAGGATTTTGGAAACGGGCAGCGGCGCGGACCGGCAGCTGCGCCTGTTCCAGGAGACTGGAGATTTGAAAAAAGTAGTCGATTACATTATTGAAGAGACTGAAGCAGGGTTGGTGGAAGAGCCCGCTTCGCTCGAGAAAGTTGGGTAATGAGCATTTCTGATAAGTCTGGCCACATCGATCTGAGAGAACTTCCCTTCGATCCGGAGTATACCCCTGGTGCAAACAACGCTGTAAATGTCTGTCTGCGCGTGCAGCGCAGCGAACGCGTGTGCGTGATTACCGATCTGGCGACCATTGAAATCGCGGCGGCGATTGTGGCCGAACTTGAAAAAGTGGGGGCTCCGTATCGCGCCTGGGTGCTCGAGGAAGTGGCGAAGCGTCCCCTGACGGATTTGCCGCGGGAGATTCTCGATCACCTGGAAATTTCGCGGGTTTCGATCTTCGCAGTGCAGGCGCAGCGGAACGAATTGCGGACGCGCATTCAGATGACAGACGTGGTGAACCGGCGCAAGATCCGGCATGCGCACATGGTCAACATCAACCGGCAGATCATGCTGGAAGGCATGCGGGCGGATTTCGGGCGCGTGGACCGGCTCAGTCAGAAAGTGGTGGAGATGGTGCGGAAGGCGAAGAAGGTGCGCGCGACAACTGCGGCGGGCACGGACCTGACTGCGACGCTGAATCCAAATTACAAGTGGCTGAAGACGAGCGGAATTATTTCGCCGGAAAAGTGGGGCAATCTGCCGGGCGGAGAAATTTTTACTACCCCGGGCGAGGTGAACGGCACGTTTGTGATTGACGGGGTGGTCGGCGATTATCTTTGCGCGAAGTTCGGCAACCTCGAGGAAAATCCGCTGACAGTACGGATGAAGAGCAACCGGCTGACCGAGGCGCATTCGGAAAATCGGGAACTGGAAAATGATTTCTGGAAATACACGCATACCGACGAGAACAGCGACCGCGTGGGCGAGTTCGCGATAGGGACCAACATTGATTTGAAAAATGTGATCGGACAGATTCTGCAGGATGAGAAATATCCTGGCGTGCATATTGCGTTTGGAAATCCCTACGGCGCGCACACCGGCGCGGAGTGGGACTCAACCACGCATATTGATGTGGTGGGACGGAAGTTCAACATCTGGGTCGATGACCACCAGATTATGAGTGAGGGGAAGTTTCTGGTGGAAGTGTAAAGGGTTCCAGGGTGACAAAGTGGCGAAGTTTCAAAGTTTTGTGAGGAAAGCAAACATTTAAGCACAGGGCAGGGATTCTCCGACTGCGAAAAGCGCTCATTTTTTGTGAGCGCTTTTCTTCGCTCAGAATGACAATCGCGTAGAATGATCGCCGTAATCTGAGTCGGTGATCATGATTCCCTCTCTTCGCAAGCAGTTCAACGCGAGTTTCACTCCCGAAAAATATCAGGCATTCCTGCGGCGGATTGATGACGCGTGCGGGACGCACGTGCAGTTCCGGTTATCGGAGACGCCGTGCTTCTTCCCCAAGGAGTTGATTGACCGCCTGGTGCGCGATGGAGAGGAGTTGATCCGGCAACTTGTCGAGAATCCGGAGTACCGCAAGAAATCGGACGAGGCGGTGCCGGCGGAATTCAGGGTGCCGAATGAGGCGGCGCACCCGATGTTTGTGCAGGTGGATTTCGGACTGGTTCGCGACGCGCACGGTGAGTTGCAGCCGAAGCTCGTGGAGTTGCAGGCCTTTCCTTCTCTTTATGCGTATCAGGGGCCGCTGGCGGAGGCGTACATCGACGTGTATGGCCTGCGGAAACTGGGATGGCATCCAGACAAAAGCAGGTTCCTCACCGCCCCTTCGGAGCGGTTCGGAATGACATCGGAAAGAGATGGGCCGGTCGGTTGTGGGCCGAAGTATTTTCTCGGCGGGCTTGATGCGGACTCTTATCGGCAACTGTTGCGGCGGGCGATTGTGGGATCGCATGATCCAGAGAACGTGGTTCTGATGGAGACCGATCCGCTGCATCAGAAGACGCTCCCGGATTTTCTGCTGACGGAGAAGATGCTGGGCGTGCGGGCGGTGGACATTGTCAGTATTAAGAAGGAAGGATCGCGGCTTTATTACGAGCGCGACGGGAAGCGGGTGCCCATCCGGCGCATTTACAACCGGGCGATTGTGGATGAACTGGAGCGCAAGAACGTCAAACTGAATTTCGATTGGCGCGATGAGCTGGATGTGGAGTGGGCGGGACATCCGAACTGGTATTTCCGCATCAGCAAGTTTTCGATTCCGTACTTACAACATGCGTCCGTGCCGAAGACCTGGTTTCTGGATCGGCTGCAGGAGATTCCGGCGGATCCGGAGAATTACGCGCTCAAGCCGCTGTATTCGTTTGCCGGGCTGGGTGTGGTGATCGCGCCGAAGAAGGAGGACATTGCGGCGATTCCGCCGGAGAAACGTCCGTATTACATTTTGCAGGAGCGGATGCATTTTGAGCCGGTGATCGAAACTCCATTTGGCAGGACGAAGGCGGAGGTACGGGTGATGTACATCTGGCAGGAGGAGTTGAAGCCGGTGCTAACGATTATCCGGATGGGGCGCGGGCTGCAAATGGGTGTGGATCACAACAAGAATATGGCGTGGGTGGGAGCGTCGGCGGCGTTGTGGGTGGAGTGACGGGGGCCAGAGCCCCCTTTCTTCTTGAACGCTCTTTCTTGGACGCTTTACGCGGCGCTAACCGCCGCTCTTCCACGGTCAGTGCAGGCGGCTGCGGTGTCTGCTGTCGGTGGTCGGCGCCCGCACTATTTCAGGCGCTGAATGATGCGTCTGAGCCGTGCCCTTCCCGGTCAGGCGTCAATCCATTCTCCCCGCTGTGTTATAACTCAGGCACATGCCCAGTCGCCAAGGCGCTTTCCGGCTCCTGACCTTCAACGGAATTACTCTCTATCTGCATTGGTCGTGGTTTCTGTGGGCGGTGTTTGAGTCCCGGGGCGGGATCGGTGGCTACTCTGCCAACTTCTGGAATGTGGCCGAGTTTCTGGCGCTGTTCCTGATCGTCACCATGCATGAGTTTGGGCACGCGCTTGCCTGCCGACAAGTGGGAGGGCGGGCGAACCAGATTGTGCTCTGGCCGCTGGGCGGCGTGGCGTATGTGGACCCGCCGCCGCGTCCGGGAGCGACGCTGTGGAGTATCGCCGCTGGGCCGCTGGTGAATGTGGCGCTGCTGCCGGTGATCTACGCCATGGGCAAGACGAGCCGCGCGCTGGGTTGGGCAACGACCATGCCTGATGTTCATGAGCTGCTGCGGGCGGTGTGGACTATTGACTGGTGGTTGCTAGTCTTCAATATTCTGCCGATCTATCCGCTGGATGGTGGGCAGATTCTGCGGTCGCTCTTGTGGTTTGCGCTGGGACGGGCGCGCAGCCTGCTGGTGGCGACCATTCTTGGCTTCGTGGGCGTGGTTGGGTTTATTGGGCTAGCGGTGTGGGTTCATTCAGGATGGTTTGCGATTCTCGCGGTCTTCATGCTGATGAACTGCTGGGGCGGGCTGCAACATGCGCGGGCGCTGCTGCGAATGTCGAAGCTGCCGCGGCGGAATGGATTTGTGTGTCCGGAGTGCGGATCGGCGCCGCCGGTGGGCGAATTGTGGAAATGCGGGCAATGCGGCCGGTCGTTTGACACGTTCGAGACGCGGGCAGCGTGTCCGGGATGCGGGACGCAGTATCCGGCGACGACGTGCCAGGACTGCGGACGGACGCATGCGATGGGCGAATGGGCAGAGGCGGCAGTGTGCGCGCCAGACGCGAGTACATTTCAGATGGGCCGCAGCGTGTGAGTCATTCCGCTGGACGTATTCAAGCGGCCCTCGCTTGTCGTTGAATTCCTGACTCGTTCATTCTGCAGGAACCACAGCCAGGCGGCGGTTGATCAAAATTCCCGCGGCAATCAGGGCAAGAGTCGAGAGCGCAAAGACGAGCATCCATCCCCAGTGCTGGCCGGGGTGCCGAAGCACGCGCAGAAAGTGACGACCGTAGTGTGCGGCGATAAATGCCACGGTGAAATAGCGCACGGCGCGGCTGGCGGCGACGATGGCGATGAACCTACCTTTCGGATAATCAGAAACGCCGGCTGCGGCGAAGAACATGCTGGTCGGGGTGGGCAGAGGAATCATGGTGGAGGCGACCAGAGTGCATGTGCCCCAGTGCTGAAAAAACTTCAGGAACTTCGACAGATTGCTTTTCCTGAATTTCTGGTCGAGGTAGGCAGCTCCCGCCTGGCGTGCCAAGCGGTAAGTGAGATAGGCGCCGACGACAGAGCCGGCCGTGGCCGTGGCCGCATACTCATACCACAGGGCACTGTGGCTGGCGGCGAAGATGGCGGTGAGAATGTCGGGACCGCCGAAGGTAGGAAGCGGAGAGCTGTCGAGAATCGCGAGGAAGAACAGGCCGGCAGCTCCCAGGTGGCGGAGAGTCGTGAGCAGGGTCGGGCTAGCGCGACGCGTCCGCGTCTGGAGCAGATAGAACATTTGGGAAATATATCAACAGCGGTGGATGGGCTGGAGGAATCCGGAGAGCGGAGGCGGTTTGTGGACCTCAAGGGCCGAAGCCCGGAATTTCCTGCAAGAGCTCAATGGCACGGTTGAAGCAGTGCCCTTCCCGAGTGTGCTTGTCTCCGAGACCTGCCCGCCATCTTAGCCGACTTTATTCACGATGGTGGTTTCGAGTTCTGTGCCGTTGGCGCGTTGGATGAACATTTTTTCGTCCTCAATACGAACCGGGATGGGCTGACCCGGAGCGAACTCGCCGGGGGCATAGCCTTGGGCTGAGTCGGGCGAGTACTCACCGACATACTGCACTCCACCGACGTTGACCACGACGGCGGTTCGGCGAGAACGCTTCTCGATTTCGGCCTGAATTTCCTGTTCCGCCTGGCGCCAGTTTTCCACGTCGCGGCCGGGGATGCGGCCGTTGCGAATGTAAATCTCTTCGGCGCGATGGCGAATGAGTTCGTGCAGGTCGCTCGGAGCGACGGGCCCGGGCTTGGGAGTAGGTGACTCGGTATTCGTGTTCATGATGTTTAACTTCGTGCGTTTAACCTCGTGCGGCGGAACGACTATCGATAGCAATCTTAATGCGGAATCTCATGCGTAAACCGCGCCTGGCGATCTGGCATCCTACCGAATGGACGTAGCCGCGCCAGTTTGGGAAACCGGGTTGCAACGTCCGGACGAGGCAGGCCAATCTGCGTGACGTTGAACCGCCGTGGTCTCTAGGCTCCGGAAAACAAGCCAGTTGACCGGAGTCCTGCGGCGGCCTAACATTAACGGCCGGGCGGGGTCGCACGCCATCATGATCGGCCAGACCGTATCCCATTACCGCGTTCTGGGCAAGCTTGGGGGCGGTGGTATGGGCGTGGTCTATGAGGCTGAGGACCTGAAGCTAGGGCGACACGTCGCGCTGAAATTCATTCCAGAAAATCTAACCGGCGATCCCAAATCGCTGGAGCGGTTTACGCGCGAGGCGCGGGCGGCCTCGCAACTCAACCATCCCAATATCTGCACGATCCACGGCATTGAGGATAACAACGGGCATCCGTTCATCGTGATGGAAAAGCTCGAGGGCGAGAGCCTGAAGCAGCATATTTCCGGTCACCCGATGGATGTGGAGAGGGTGCTCGACGTCGGTGTGCAGGTGGCCGACGCGCTAGTGGCGTCGCATGCCAAGAATATTGTTCACCGCGACATCAAGCCGGCCAACATTTTCCTGACGCCGCACGGGCAGGTGAAGGTTCTCGACTTCGGGCTGGCGAAGCTGGTGCACAATCTCGGGACCGAGGACGACGCGGGAGCGGATAATTCGCTGACGGCGGTGGGAGTGATTCCCGGGACGGCGGTGTACATGTCGCCGGAGCAGGCGCGCAGCGAGACGGTGGACGCCCGCAGCGATCTTTTTTCCTTCGGCGTGGTGTTGTATGAAATGGCGACGGGGAAGAAACCCTTTGCCGGCAGCAACTCGCTGATGACGCTCGACGCGGTACTGCATTCAAAACCGGTACCGCCGCGCGAGATCAACCCGAAAATTCCCATTGAGCTGGAAGGAATCATCGGCAAGGCGATGGAGAAGGACCGCACGCACCGCTACCAGAGTGCGGCGGAGATGAAGTCGGATCTGGTCCTGCTGAAGAAGGAAACCGAGTCGGGCACGATCAAGAGCGGAAGCGCCACCACCAAGCTGCGGGTCGCGACCAAGACTTTTGGGCATAGTACGTCGCGGCTTCAGATGTATCTGCTGCTGGGCATGGCGGGACTGCTGGTGGCGGTGCTGGCGTCGGTGGGAGCGTGGTGGCTGAAGCACCGGGAACTGGCGAATGCGGAGCAGAAAAACGCGATTGCGGTTCTGCCGCTTCAGAACTTGAACGGGGACTTCAACGTCGATTATTTGCGCTTCGCCCTGGCCGATGAATTGACGAGCGTGCTGACGTATTCGCGCACGCTCGACGTGCGGCCTTCGTCGGTGACGCGGAAGTTCGTGGCGCTCGACCTGGATCCGCACAAGGTGGCGCAGGAATTGCGCGTGGGGCGGCTGATTATGGGATCGTTCCGTAAGCAGGGCGATCAGTTGCTGGTGACGCTGGAAGCGATCGACGTACCCAGCGACAAGCTACTGTGGCAGACCACGGTCGCGGCCAAGGCTGAAGACATGATCGGACTGCAAGAGCAACTGAGCGCGCAGGTGCAGCACGGGTTGTTGCCGGCTTTGGGAGGCGGAGGCGCGGTGGAAGCGGCGGCGTCGCGGCCGAAGAGTCAGCAGGCTTATGACTTTTATTTGCGCAGTGTGGCTGTGCCGCACGACCCCAAGCCGAACAAGGAAGCCATCAAGATGCTGGAGTGGGCGGTGGGAATCGATCCCAGCTACGCGCCGGCGTGGGAGGCCCTGGGGCAAAGGTATTACTTCGATTCGCAGTATGGCGGCGGCGGGGAAGAGATCTTCCAGCGGGCCAATGCGGCGTACGAGCGGGCAATCACGCTGGATCCGAACCGGGTAATGGCGGCGAGCCAGTTGATCACGCTGAAGGTCGAACGGGGCGCGCTGGGAGAGGCCTATGACGCGGCCACGGACCTGGTGAAGCGACGTCCGCAAAGCGCAGATGCGCATTATGCATTGAGCTACGTCTTGCGTTATGCCGGAATGCTGGAGCAGTCGACGCAGGAATGCAACACCGCACGGGCGCTCGATCCGGGGAATTTTGCGTTCCGCTCGTGTGCGTGGGCGTTCCAGGAGATGGATAAGCCGGACCAGGCCATGGAGTTCGTGCATCTGGATGCGGGTTCGGAGTGGGCCGCCTGGGTGACTCCTTATGTGTATCTGGGCGAAGGCAAACTCGCGGAAGCGCGCGCCGCCGCCAAGAACATGGGGACGGCCTCGACGTATCACAAAGCGCTGATGGAGGCCTGTACCGCTGCGCAACGTCCGGCAGACCTGCAGACGATTGTGCGCGCGACAGAATCGTCGGTCATGCTGGAGTTGGATCCTGAGGAGTGGTATCACATCGCAGGTTTGATGGCGGCCTGCGGGCAGAACGAGCCGGCGCTGCGCCTGCTCAAAGCGGCGGTACAACAGAATTATTGCGCCTACACGGCATTGCTGGATGATCCTCTGCTGAAGGATCTGCGCAAAGAAACGGCGTTCAACGAAGTGCTGACAGCGGCGAGCAACTGTCAGGCGGTGTTGAAGGAAGGCAGGCAGGTCAGTGGGCAGTGAGAGAGACGCTAGTGATAGTGGCTGGTGCTCAGTGGTCAACGACACGGCTGTTCTTCGGTTTTCTCTATCAAATCAAACTTGGAGTTTATGCGGAACTGGACGCGTCGGTCGCTGCTGAAAGGTTCGGTGGCGGGAGTGGCGGCGCTGCAGGTCCCCGCTCTGTCCGCGAGCTTGATGTCACAAGTTCCCGCGCGCAAGGGACGGATTCATCAATCCGTCTGTCAGTGGTGCTACCCGCACATGTCGGTGGATCAGCTGGCGGAATACGCTGCGAAGGTCGGGTTGCGCGGAGTGGACCTGCTGCAGCCGGCGGAATACGAAATCCCGCGGAGGTATGGCCTCGTCTGCACGATGGGATATGCGGGCGGCGGCGACATCGGGAAGGCACTAAACCGGGTTGAAAATCATGCGGCGATCGAGGAAGGACTTCGCCTGAATATTCCGCGGGCGGCGAAGGCGGGCGTACCCAACGTGATCACGTTTTCCGGCAACCGTGGCGGCATGACGGATGAAGAAGGAGCGAGAAATACAATCGCGGGGTTGAAGCGGGTGAAGAAGATTGCCGAGGATCACGGCGTGACCATCTGCATGGAATTGCTGAACAGCAAGCGCGATCATCCCGATTACATGGCCGATCATAGCGCTTGGGGAGTGCGCGTGGTGCGCGAGGTGAATTCGCCGAATGTGAAGCTGCTCTACGACATCTACCACATGCAGATCATGGAGGGCGACCTGATCTCAACCATTCGCGAGAACATTCAGTGGATCGGGCATTTTCACACCGGCGGCGTGCCGGGGCGGCATGAACTGGATGACACGCAGGAAGTTCAGTGGAACGCGGTGATGAGGGCGATCGCGGACGCAGGATTCAACGGATATGTGGCGCACGAATTTGAGCCGGCGGGCGATCCGCTGATTGCACTGCGGAAAGCGGTGGAGTTGTGTGACGTATAGGGTCCCGTCCCGCTAGCAAGAGTCTCCACTTCTCGCGCTAAAAGCGCGCGAGAAATGGGGCACCCGTCGGCTCGGCTTACCGTTTGCAGGTCGTGGAATCTAATCGGATGCCTGGGGAAAGAATTTGCGTCAAAACCGGGTCAGGCCCCATCCTTGTAGCGTGAGACATTCCGGACCTGCCAAAGTGCCGCGGCATCTTCGCCGCGGCTTCCCAACTATGCTTCGGCGCCTTCACTCTTCCCTGCTGAAGACGATCTGCCTGCTAATTGTTCTTGCTTCGATTGCGCTTACCCTCGTTGGCGCAGCGCAGAATCCAGCAAGCCACGGGACCGAAACGGCGGCCAAGGCCGCGGCGCAGAGCCCGGCGAAATTCGAAATTAATGCCGATCCTCCCGGGCTGCTCTACCAGGGCATGCCGGAGGAAATTCTGCAAGACGAGGGCATAGCCGGGTTGAGGTGGCAACTGACGCGGCTCGGCACGACGGCGCGGCTCATGCAGGTGGTGGCACATCCGGATGATGAAGATGGCGGAATGCTTACGCTCGAGGCGCGGGGGCACGGCGTGAATACGCTGCTGATGACGCTGAATCGTGGCGAAGGCGGGCAGAATAAGGTCGGCAGCAATCTGTCGGATGTGCTGGGCGTGCTGCGGACTTTGGAATTGCTGGCCTCGGATCAGTATTACGGAGTGCAGGACCGTTTTTCGCGCGTGGCCGACTTTGGATTTTCGAAGACTGCCGATGAGACGTTTCAGAAGTGGGGCGGGCATGACGTGGCGCTGGCGGACTTGGTGCGGGTGATTCGCACGTTTCGTCCGGATGTGCTGGTGGCTCGGTTTTCGGGGACCCCGCGGGACGGGCACGGAAATCATCAGGCGTCGGGGATTCTGACGAAGGAGGCGTTTCGTGCGGCAGCCGATCCGAAGCGGTTTCCAGAGCAGATTGCCGAAGGGCTGGAGCCGTGGCAGGCGAAGAAGCTGTATATCGGCAACGTGTGCGGCTTCGGCGCCATGACGTGCGAGGACGAGAAATGGACGGTGCGCCTGAACACGGGCTCGAGGAGCGAACTTCTGGGCGAGTCGTACGTTCAGTTCGCCATGCAGGGGTTGCGGCATCAGTTGTCGCAGGGCGCAGCGAACTGGACGGTCGATCCGGGAGACCGGTTTACGTTTTACAAGCTGGAAGATTCGGCGATCCCGCCGACGCTGGATAAGAAAGGGCACGAGAGAGATTTCTTCGATGGGCTCGACACAAGCTTGACCGCGATGGCGGCTGGATTTGGGGAGACGCTGCCGCACTTGAGAACGGAGTTAGCAGAAATTTCACTGCAGGTTGTGCAGGCTGGCGACGCCGCGAAGGGCAGCGATCCATCGGCGACTACGGCGCCACTGATGAAAGTTGTGGCGGAGTTGAGCCGGGTGAGTGACGAGATCACTGGAAGCGACTTGAGCGCAGAGGAAAAAGTCACTTTGCTGACGCGGGTCGCAGACAAGCGGCAGCAGGCGGAGACGGCGCTGAATCTGGCGCTGGGAGTGAGCCTGACGGCGGATGTAGCCTCGAATGGCAGGCCGGACTCGCCGGCGTTGAAAGAGGCTGAAGCGGTGACTACCGTTTCGCCCGGTCAGGAATTTCTGATTGCGGTCACGTTTCACAATGGCTCGAAGGTGCCGCAGGTGATCGATCACATCAAGCTGGAAGTGCCAGCGGGGTGGAACACGATCAGCGGCAAAACGAAACCGGAAACGGTGAAGCCGGATGGGGATTTACACGCTAACTTCCGGCTGCGCGTGCCGAAAGATACAACTTACACGCGGCCGTACTGGCATCGCGACAATCCCGACACAGACAGCATTCACCACGTGGACAACGAGAAATATGCGACGCTCCCTTTCCCGCCTCCGGCGCTCCGGGCGCGAGTAGAGTATTCGGCGAAGGCGGCCGAGGGAAAAGAAACTCATACAGGAATTAACGCAGCCGTCGTAACACGGTTTCTAGACGACGCGGGAAAGCGGCGCACGCAGCCGCTGGCGATTGTACCGTCGTTCTCGGTGGAGCTGGAGCCGGGCACGCAGGTGATCTCGACGCACAACGGCTCGACGACCACCGTCACGGTGGGAGTGGAGAGCAATGTTTCGCACGAAGTGAGCGGAGCGCTGCGGCTCGATCTGCCCGAGGGCTGGCGCTCAGAGCCGGAACGGCTGGATGTGAAGTTCGGGCATCGGGGAGAAAAACAGGATTTTCAGTTCAAGGTCTTCCCGTCTGGGTTGCAGGAAGGCAAGGCGGCCGTGCATGCGGTGCTGGAGTCCGAGGGTGAAAAATACAAAGAGGGATACACGCTGGTTACGCGCGAGGATCTGGGCAGCTTCTACTACTACCAGCCGGCGCGCCAGCGCGTGAGCATTGTAGACGTGCGCGCGCCGCATGATCTAAAAGTCGGCTACATCATGGGTGCGGGCGACGAGATTCCGACGATCTTGAAGCAGGTGGGAATGGATGTCACGCTGATTCCCGCGGAAAAACTGGCGAGCGAAGATTTGAGCCAGTACGGAACGATCGTGCTGGGCATTCGCGCCTACGACACGCAGAAAGATGTGGCGACAAACAACGGGCGGCTTCTGGATTTCGTTTCCGCGGGTGGGACACTGGTCGTGCAGTACAACACCGGAGTAGCCGATTTCAATGCAGGCAAGTTCACCCCTTATTCAGCCGATCTGAGCCGGGCGCGGGTTTCGGTGGAAGAGGCGCCGGTGGAAGTTCTGGCGCCGGAAGATTCTGTCTTTCATTATCCGAACGCGATCACTGCTCAGGACTTCGACGGCTGGGTACAGGAGCGCGGCCTGTACTTCATGAGGAAGTGGGATGAACATTTCACGCCGCTGCTGTCTTGTCACGATCCGAGCGAGGAGGCGCAGAAAGGCGGACTACTGCGGGCACAGTACGGCAAGGGAATTTACATCTATACCGGGTATGCCTTCTTTCGTCAGCTGCCGGCGGGAGTGCCGGGCGCGGTACGGCTGTTTGTGAATCTGCTGAGCGCGGGACATGAGAAGCAGTAGCTAGTGTGAGTACCGGTGCCTAGTTGTGACAAGCTGATCGCAAGCCACACACATGGGCTCTTCCACAAGACCAGAAGCCAGTTCTCCCACTCTGATTCGCGGCATGGGGCTGGGGAGCGCGACTGCGCTGAACATGATCGACATGATCGGTGTCGGTCCGTTCATCACCATGCCGCTGGTGGTGGCCGCCATGGGCGGCCCGCAGGCCATCCTGGGATGGATTGCGGGCGCGCTGTTTGCCATGTGCGACGGACTGGTATGGGCCGAACTGGGCGCGGCGATTCCAGGATCAGGCGGGTCCTACCGTTTCCTGCGCGAATCGTATGGGCCGCAGAAACTGGGCCGGCTGATTTCGTTTTTGTTCATCTGGCAGCTGACTTTTTCCGCGCCCCTGTCGATCGCCTCCGGGTGCATCGGCCTGGCGGGATATGCGGCGTACTACTGGCCGTCGCTCGAAACCGTGCTGGCGCATCACGACGCAGCGCTACACATTCCGTGGGCGGGTACGTTACAAGTGGGCTGGATCGTCACGCCCGGGACGGCGGTCGCGGTGGTCGTCTGCCTGTTTACGGTCTTTCTTCTCTATCGGCAGATCACGGTGATCGGCCGCCTCTCGAAAGTGCTGTGGTTGGGGGTGATGGGGACGATGGCCTGGATCATCTTCGCCGGGCTCACTCACTTCAATGCCGCGAAAGCCTTCGACTTTCCTCCGGGAGCGTTCACCATCAACCACAATTTTCTGACCGGGCTGGGCGGAGCCATGGTGTTTGCCGCATACGATTATTGGGGTTACGGCAATGTGTGCTTTCTGGGCGACGAAATCAAAGACCCGGGGAAAAATATTCCGCGCGCGCTGCTGCTTTCCATTCTCTTCGTCGCCTGTCTATATATCGTGATGAATGTGTGCGTACTTGCAGTCGTGCCGTGGCGCGAGATGGTGCAGTCAGGACAGAACAACAGCGGGCTGTACGTTGTTTCGTTATTCATGGAACGAATCTATGGGAAGTGGGCGGCGCGGCTGGTGACTGGACTGGTGATCTGGACGGCGTTCGCCTCGGTTTTCTCCCTGACGTTGGGGTATTCGAGGGTGCCCTATGCGGCGGCAAAAGACGGCAATTTTTTTCGGGCGTTTGCCAAGGTGCATCCGGTATACAGGTTTCCCTCGGTTTCGCTGGCCGCGCTGGGCGTGGTGGCGGCAGCGTTCTGTTTTCTGCGGCTGAAAGATGCGATTGCGGCACTCGTAGTCATTCGGATTATTGTGCAGTTCCTGGTGCAGGCGCTGGGACTGATCGTCCTGCGAATCCGCGAACCGGAACTGCCCCGGCCGTTTCGCATGTGGCTCTATCCGCTGCCGACCCTGCTGGCGAGTGCGGGCTTCATCTTCATTCTATTCAGCCGTAATAACTGGCAGCGGGAAGTGCGGTATGCGGCACTGATTTTGTTGACCGGAGTGGTCATTTACATGATACGAGCGTGGAAAGACGCGGAGTGGCCGTTCCGGAGCGCGCCGCAAAAGTCTTAACCACCGAGGGCACAGAGGACACGGGGAATTCATAGAGTGGCGGATCACATTTCAGTTCCAGCGATGGAAGGAGCAGGGCTTCGGCGGGCCGATTCGGCATGGGCTCCGCTATCAGAGTCGCTGTTCCGTTCACTCTGGATCGCCGCGGTCGTTTCCTACACTGGAACCTGGATGCAGAACGTGGGCGCAGGCTGGCTGATGACGCAGCTTACGACCTCGCCGTTGATGGTCAGTCTGGTGCAGGCAGCAGCCGCGGTTCCCGTGTTTCTAGTGGTGCTGCCGGCGGGCGCGCTGGCGGACATGGTGGATCGTCGCAGGCTGTTGTTGTTCACACAAAGCTGGATGGTCGCGGCGGCAGCCGCACTCGGCGTGCTGACTCTTTTGCATGCAGTCACGCCTTTGGTTCTGCTGGCGTTCACGTTTGTGATGGGCGTGGGCGCGGTGATGAATGATCCGGCGTGGCAGGCAATCACGCCGGAAGTGGTATCGCCGCCGCGGCATGCTGCAGCAGTGGCGCTGAATTCTGCCGGATTCAATTTGGCACGGGCGGCGGGCCCGGCACTGGGGGGAATGGTAGTGGCATCGGCGGGGTCGGGATGGTCCTTCCTGCTGAACGCAGCGTCTTTTTTCGGTGTGATCTTATTTCTGTGCAAGTGGCGCAGGGCTCCGCACCAGCCTCTGGCAACAATGCGAGTGCGGGACGCGATCGCGGAAGGCTTCCGCTATGTGCGCGGCGCTCCAGAAGTGCGATCCGTTCTGATCCGCACGGGAGCGTTCAGCGTGGGCGCAACTTCGCTACTGGCATTGCTTCCCCTGATCTGCCAGCCGCATGGGGCGCAGGGATACGGGTTCCTGCTCACTTGTTTTGGCGTGGGCGCATTAGCGGGCGCTGCGGCCCTGCCGCGGTTGCGGGTATTGTATTCGCTGGACGCGCTGGTGGCTGGTGCAACCGTCGTGTTCGCAGCGATGACTTACCTGGCCGGACAAGCATGTACCTTTACCGGGCTCTGTCTGGTATTGTTTACGGCGGGAGCGGCATGGATAGGAATCCTGGCTTGCTTCAATGTCGTGGCCCAGACGATGTGTCCCTCGCGCATGCGGGCGCGCGCGCTCTCGATGTACCTGCTTGTGCTGCAGGGAGGCATGGCGCTGGGCAGCGCGTTGTGGGGCGAATTAGCCGCCAGGCAAGGCGTTCCGGTGGCGCTGGCCTGGTCGGCGCTGGCCATGGTGGTGGGATTGACAAGCATCCGGCGCCACCGCCTGACGGCAGCGGAGTTGAGGATGGCTCCGGCAGTGGTACGGGACTGACACTCGGAGGATTGGCATGAGGATGACGTCCGGAGTCATGGCGGGTGGGTTGGCCGCGTGCGCCGTGATGGTGCTGGCAGTTGGCGCCGCGGCCCAGATGCCCAAGCCCAAGGTGGAGCGCCGTAACGTCACAGACGTGATTGATCATACTGTCCAGAATCTTGAGAAGGAGTTTGTTCCGGCAGCCGAAGCCATGCCGGAAGACAAGTTCGGATTCGCGCCCACGAACGGCGAATTCAAGGGCGTGCGCACGTTTGCGCAGCAAATCAAGCACGTGGCGGCTGTGAACTACGAACTGGCTGCGGCGATCCTGGAAGAGAAGCCTCCGGTGGAAATTGGCGACGAGGCGGGACCGGCGTCGATTACGTCGAAGGCCCACGTTATGAAGTATCTGAAGGATTCCTTCGAGTACGTGCACAAGGCAATCGCTACGATCAACGAGCAGAATTTGGTTGAGACTGTGAAGAGTCCTTTTGGCGAAGGCACTGTGTCGCGCCTCGGATTGGCGTCAGCAGTCGCGTCACATGGGTACGACCACTACGGGCAGATGGTCGTGTATCTGCGGATGAATGGAATCGTGCCGCCGGCCAGTCGGTATTAGATTGCGGTTGTCTCGCTCCCGAGGTCTTGTCGCGGCATCACTTCCTCAAGCTGGAGCGCGCCCCTCGCAGGGTGATGGCGGCAGTCAGCAACTCTGCGCTCAGTCCGCTTTGCGACAGATGGGTCGCAACTAGCTTCCGCGACGCGTTCTGCGAAGCACGTCGATCCAGAAAAATCAACACTGACGGTCCGGCACCACTCAGCACCGCGCCGAGAATTCCGCGCTTGCCTTTCAACTCCTGCAGGCACGGAAGCAGCGGGCAGAGCGCGGCGCGGTAGGGCTGATGGATGCGGTCTTCCAAAGCTGCAGAGAGCAAATCAGGACATCCTTCGGTAAACGCCGCCAGCAGGAGCATGGAATTCTGCACATTGGTAACCGCGTCGGCACGCGAGTAGTGCGCGGGAAGAACGCCGCGCGCTTCTTCGGTGGCGAGGGCGGTCTCAGGAACAGCAAGCAGCAGCGGCCACTTCCCTTTCGGACGGATGCAAATGACTTGCGCTTGCTCGGCATGCTCTTCGCCCATGCGCGCGACGGTGAGACCGCCCATCCAGCAGGTGGAGGCGTTGTCGGGATGGTGCTCGCGACGCGAGGCCTCGCCGATAATCTGGCCGTCGGTCCACCGGAGGCGGCCGAAATGAACTGCGAGAGCGATGCCCGCCAGACGTGCCGCGGCGGAAGAGCCGCACCCTTTGCCGATGGGAATGTCGTTGGCGATTCGGAGCGACAGAGGCCGCGCAGGCTTCCCTGCTTCTTCGAGGACTTCACGATAGGTGTTCAGAATCAGGTGATTTTCGAGTTGCCCGCAGATTCCGGCATCGCGTCCGGTTGCAGTGATGGAGAATTCTTCAGCCACGCGGGCCTCGATGTTGATGTAGAAATCCATGGCGAGTGCCGCGGCGTCGAATGCGGGGCCGAGGTTGGCGGAAGTCGCGGGAAGAGCGAGGCGCAGCGTCGTTCTGGATGTCGATGGCATGTTCAGGATTTTTCCGCCTGCTCGAGCGTGCGAATTACCGCGTCCAACGTAGCCTCGAGCACGATGGGCGGGCGGCGCAGATGGTCCAGCGTTGGGGCAGGCGCGCCGGGAAAAAGATCGCCTCGATGGAATTCGATCGTATAGTCAGGATCTTTCAGCAGGTTTCCTGTGAGTACCAGCACCACGGTTTCATCGGGCTGGACAAAGTTTTGCTTCACCAATTTCTTCAGGCCCGCGAGCGTGACTGCCGACGCCGGTTCGCAACCCAGACCTTCCTCGCCGATCTCCGCCTTCGCCTGCGCGATTTCGACTTCACTCACTTGCTCGCCCGTGCCTCCGGTGGCTTCGACGACTGCCACGGCTTTCTTCCACGAAGCGGGATTGCCGATGCGGATGGCGGTGGCGCGCGTTTCCGGCTGCACGCTGACTAAACGTTTGCCGTCCGCTTCACGAAGTGTCCGCACCAGAGCGTTCGCTCCCTCGGCCTGAATGACGGACAGCTTGGGCAAGCGCGAAATCAAGTTCAGCATGCGCATTTCGCGCAGCGCTTTACCGATGGCGGAACTGTTCCCCAAATTTCCGCCCGGGACGATGATGTGATGGGGCGGCTGCCAGTCGAGTTGTTCGAGCAGTTCGAGCGCGAGTGTCTTCTGACCTTCGAGGCGAAATGGGTTGATGGAATTCAGCTGATAGACGGGCGCGCGCAAGACAAGCTCTTGCAGGAGGCGGAGACAACCGTCGAAGTCGGTGCGCAACTGGCAGGTCACGGCGCCGTAATCGAGAGCCTGGGAAAGTTTGCTCCAGGAAATTTTCCCCTCGGGAACGAGAACGAGGCTGCGCATACCTCCGCGGGCGGCGTAGGCGGCCATGGATGCGGAAGTGTTGCCGGTCGAGGCACAGGCAACCCAGCGAAATCCGGCACTCCGGGCAAAGGTGGTGGCAACGGTCATTCCGCAATCCTTGAAAGAGCCGGTGGGATTCGTGCCCTGATGCTTGGCGAATAGTCGCGGCACACCGGTGATGCGCGCGCACCGTGCGAGGTCGTACAGCGGCGTGTTGCCTTCACGGAGCGTGATGATCGGCTGGTCGGCTTTGAGCGTGGGCAGCAGTTCACGGAAGCGCCAAACGCCGCTCAAATCGGCCGCGTCATTCGAGGCACGACGCCCGCGCCAGACGGATTTCAGACCTTCGGCGTTGGGCCTGGTTTCACTCCAGTGCGGGCACGTGATTTCGAGCAGGTCGCCGCAGCGAGCACAACGGAAGTCCTGGCTGGCGCGGTCGGTGAGATCGCCGCAGGCAATGCAGCGGAACCGAAAATCCGTTTGCGTGCCTGACGCAGAAATGGGAAAAGGAGGCATGCAGGATTATTTCTGGCCGCGCAGATATTGATCGGTCTTGTTGATCCAGTCTGCGCGCGGCGGAGCGAACACGTCGAGATCCACCGTGTCTTCGAGCGCTTCGGCCTTGTGTGGCATGTTGGACGGAATGCAGAGAGTCTCGCCGGCATTCACGGTGATCTCGCGGCCATCGATCCAGAACTTGAGCGCGCCTTCGAGAATGTAGGTCAGTTGCTCGTTGTGATGGCTGTGTTCGGGAACGATACAACCTTTTTTCAGCAGCACGCGCGCCAGCATGATTTCCTGGCCTACTACGAACTGGCGCTGCAGTAAAGGATTAAGATCTTCAAGCGGAACCGAACTCCAGGGAGTGTACTGCAGCGCGGCAGTGCCGGCGCTGTGCTTGGTGACGGCGCGTTTGGCACGGGAGTGTGAACTGCTGCGTGATTTCGACTTCGACTTCGTTTTCTGCTTTGTCATGATGCCCTTCTTCAGTTGCACAGAGCGCGGGAGCAGGTAGCTCCGGAGGCACATCCATCACAACCCTTTATACATGCCTCCGTCAACCAGGAGGGTTTGGCCCGTGACATAGGAGGCGCGTTCGGACGCGAGCCAGACGATGGCGTCGGCGATCTCGCGCGGCTCGCCCAATCGCTTCAGCGGAGCGTCGGCTGCCCAGCCGTCGAATATTTCCTGTTCAGTTTTTCCTGACGCCACCGAGCGCGACTTCGCCAATTCTCTTAGCCGCTCGGTCGCGGTGAATCCGGGGCCAACGTTGTTCACGAGAATTCCGTCCTTGCCGAACTCGTTGGCGAGACTTTTCACCAGGCCGACGACGGCTGTGCGTACGGCATTTGACAGCACCAAGTCAGCAACCGGCTGCTTCGTTGTTAGCGAAGTGATGGTGATGATGCGTCCCCAGCGTTTGCGCTGCATATGCGGGATGACCTGGCGTGCGAAATGGACTGCGCTGAGGAAATTTGCCTCGATGGCGCGGCGCCAGTCGTCGGGAGTAGTCGAGAGGAATCCTTTGGCGGGTGGACCGCCGGCGTTGGTGACGCAGATATCCACGCCGCCGAATCTGCCGGCGACTGCGGCGACGAAATGCTCAACCGCGGCCGCATCTGTAACGTCACAGATTTCAGCGAGGACTTCGGCGTTGTATCGCTTTTTGATCTTGTCTGCGGCTGCGGTGAGAGACGACTGATTCCGCGCACACATGGCGATTCGGCAGCCTTCGGCAGCGAGGGCCTCCGCAGTGGCAAGCCCAATTCCCTGACTGGACGCGGCAACCAGGGCGACACGACTTTGGAGCCCTAAATCCATGAGCGAGCGATTATAAACGGTCGCTGATGTGAAAGCTGGTTGCGGGAGCGCAAGCGGACAGGTAAGCTTTTGACCAACGAGGCAGCCATGAAACGAAAGACGCGTCGTCCTGAAACCGCGGCGGTGCACGGGGCGGCGGATCTGGAAAAGAAAAATGCGCCGGTCGCGACGCCCATTTATCAGACTTCGACCTTCGAAGTTACTGACAACGACGAACAAGTCCGTGTAACCGAGACCGACCGCTATTACACGCGCTGGGGGAATCCGACGATTACGGTGGCCGAGCAAACTGTCGCCGAGCTGGAAGGCATGGAGGCAGCACGGACCTTCGCTTCGGGCATGGGCGCGATCACGACCACGATCATGGCGCTGTTGAAGACGGGAGATCACATAGTCGCGCAGCGTGATGTCTACGGTGGCGTGGCGAAGTTTCTGTCGCAGTGGCTGCCGCGGCTCGGAATTGAGACCACATTCGTCGATACGACCGACTATGAGCAGCATGAGCGGGCGATTCGTGCGAATACGAGGCTGCTCTATGTGGAGTCGCCGACCAATCCTGTTTTGCGGGTGGTGGATTTCAGAAGAATTACGGCGCTGGCGAAGAAACACGGATTGATCAGCATGCTCGATGGCACATTCGGCACGCCCATCAACCAGCATCCGGCGGACTATGGCATTGATCTGGTGATGCATTCGGGCACGAAATACTTAAGCGGGCATGCGGACCTGACCTGTGGGGTGGTCTCAGGGAGCCGGGAACTGATTACGCAGATCAACGAAGCGCGGACCACGCTCGGCAACTGCATGGACCCGCATGCGGCGTGGATGCTGATCCGCGGGCTGAAGACGCTGGCGGTGCGCGTGGCGCGGCAGAATGAGAACGCGATGCGCGTTGCAGAGTTCTTGGGTCGACACGAAAAAGTCCGGCGCGTGCATTATCCGTTCTTGAAGAGCCACGCGCAGTTCGGGCTGGCGCGCGAGCAAATGACGGGCGGCGGCGGCATGGTCACGTTCGAGGTCGAGGGCACGGGCCTGGACGCGCGGCGGGTGAGCGAAGCCATGCGCCTGTTCACGCTGGCTACGAGCCTGGGAGGGGTGGAGTCGCTGGTGTCGATTCCGGTGCTGACGTCACACGCAATGATTTCGGCCGAGCTGCGGGAAAAAATGGGCGTTACCGAGCAGATGGTGCGGCTGTCTGTGGGAATTGAGAACGGCGACGACCTGATCGCTGATCTGGAGCACGCGCTCGAAGCCGTCGGGACGAGGCAGACGGTCAGTGTTGGGTGATGCGGCGTTGGATCGGATTTCGAGCCCGATAAGAAACGACCCCGGCCTCTGACCAGGCCGGGGTCGTTTTTGTTCGCGCACAGCGCTAGAAAATAAACTTCAATGCGAGCTGCAGGATGCGTGGAAGATGCGTTGCGGCCGGACGCAGCTCAGGGTTTGCGGCGCCAAGGCTTGCGCTCGAGCAGCCGGGATCTCCCGCCGAGTATGGGGAAGCCCCGCCGTAGCAGGTAAGCTCGTTAGCGAGAGTGCCCAGTCCAGCATTGTCGGCAGCCGAGCCGCCGTCGCCGCCGAGCCAGTTGTATTCCAGGTGGTTGAACACGTTGAAGGCCTCGGCTCGAAACTCGAAATACTTGCTCTCACTGATGGGGAAGTGCTTGAGCAGCGCCATGTTGAAGTTCGTGCGCCAAGGATTGCTCAAAATGTTCCTGCCAGAGTTGCCGAAAGTTAATCCTGTGGGCTCGGCAAAAGCTCCCGGGTTGTAGAGGAGAGGCCCGAAGCCGTCCGCCTTAAGGTTGCCCGCCAACGGACTGCTGCTGACTCCGGCTCTTGCGTCGCCGATAAGGTCGGGATAAGAACCAGCGGTAGAGAAGCCGTTGCCCACACCGGCGTTATCGGGCGTTGAGCTTTTGTTATAGACGCTGAATGGCGTGCCACTCTGAATCAGAGTGATGCCGGACCATTGCCAGCCTCCCAGCGTTGTGTGCGCGAGACCTTTGCCCTTGAAGAACGGCACGTCGTAGACGTACGCGAGCGAGATGTTCTGCCGCTGATCGAAGTTGGAGCTGGCCCGATAGGCGTTCAGATTGTACGAGTTTACGAAGCCGAAATCGCCGTTGTCGGAAGAGTCGTCAATGGAGTGGCTGTAAGTGTAGGCAGCATTGAGTTCGAGTCCGCCGATATTGTGGCGCAGTGACATTTCCAGCGCGTTGTAGCTGGAAGAGCCGGTCTGGTCTTTGCGCAGGATGCTGCCAATACCCAAATAGGGGCGATAGAAATTGGCGTTGTTGCCGCAGGCGACTGCAAGATTATTGGCCCAGCCGCCGGTCATCGTGACCGGGTTGCTGGTATCCACGTTCGCAGTTGCCGTGGCCTGACCCGTCGTGGTGCTTATCGAGACTGAGCTGCAGTCGTCGGCTGTGATGACCTGGCCCGGCGCGTACGGATTCTGACCTGCGGGAACCGGCACCATCTGATTGAGCTCGTAGGAGCGGGTCAGGTGCACGCCCGCGCTGCCCACATAGGAGACTGTGGCTACGGTGCTTTTGCCGATATCATGCTGGACGTCAAGATGCCACTGCTGCATGTAGGGCCAGACGGCTCTGTTCGGTAGAGATACGAATTGTAATGGAAACGTGCTGGGACCGCCGGTGCTACTCGTGAGAAGGCCGGGGTTGAGGGTGGAGTATCCGGAGATGTTGGGCACGCTCGTAATCTGGGTATTGATGTTGTACTGCTCAAGCGATTCTGTGTTGGCTTCATTGCCGTTGGTGTGCTCAAAGAAAATCCCGTAACCGCCGCGTACCGCCCACTTGCCGTCTCCCTGGGGGTCAAGTGCAAATCCGATGCGCGGACCCGGGTTGAGCAGGTGGTTGCTCATGCAACCCTTGGGAACGCCGGGCGTGACTCCGCAGTCTACCCACCCGTTGTACGGATTCCCAATCACCTGTCCGTTCTGACCTGCTGCATTCAGAACCGGATTCACGCTGCTGGCTCCCGGTACATAAAATGCGGGATCAAAATTCCAAGCGAGATTATTCTTCTCGCGATAGGTACCGTAGTAGCTGAGACGCACACCGAGATTTAGAGTCAGCCTGTGAGTCGCGTGCCAATCGTCTTGCAGGTATCCCTCGGTAATGTTGAACTCCTCGTGCATCTTGAACGCATTCTGCTCCTGCGTGTAGCTGCCAATATTTCCAAGCAGCAAATCAGCAAACGCGTTTCCGGTGGTGATGGTGCTTGAGTTTGTGAAAGCCAAAATACCGTTGATACCGGTACCCGGCTGAGGAATTTCGTTTTTGTGAGCGTTCACGTAGTAAAGACCGAACTGCAGGTTGTGGCTGCCGGTGATCTTCGTAATGTTGTCGCGGTAGGTGAACGTCGGGTTCGAGTTCAACGGGCCTTCGGGAACGTAGCCAGGATCTTCGGCAAAGCTATATTGCGTGTCGCTCAAGCTGATGCCGGGCACTTCGCCGTTGTAGCCGTTGTTATACAGGCCCAGCGTGGAGGGAACGCTGCCGCGCTGCCAGGCGCCAGTGAG
>JASHNU010000024.1 GCA_030041475.1 Candidatus Sulfotelmatobacter sp. | reverse complement strand
GGTAGGTTAGTCACGTGTTACTCACCCGGTCGCCACTTTACTCATGGATTGCTCCACTTTCTCGTTCGACTTGCATGTGTTAGGCACGCCGCCAGCGTTGATTCTGAGCCAGGATCAAACTCTCGTTTGAAACCTGATTGTCTCCCGACGGGTAGAAGGGAGACTTGCCAGCTCCATCGCTCGAAAGGATGTGCTGGCGACCACGTGAATCTCCTTGCGAAGATTCCGTGGCCCATCTTGTGAGATCGCTTCGGACTTGCGCCCGAATCCGTTCTCTCACGACTGGCACGTTCAACCTGATTGTCAAAGACCGAATCACGATCCGCCTGAGCGGCGCGCATTCAGTCCAGCCAGACACACAACTAGTGCGAGTCCGACCGTCCTCGAAACCCTACAAACATACCTTGCGCGAGAAAACCCTGTCAATCCGCGCATCCCACAGAATTTCCACGGGATTTCCACATTGGGAAGAGCGGTCGGGGAGCTCGTCGATCCACCGGATCTACGTGCGATCAATCGAGCCTACGTGGAAGAGCGGCCCTTCAGGGCCGCGTCAGCATTCCAAGAGACCCAGGGCTTTAGCCCCTGTTGAACCAGAGAGCTCAAACGCGCAACGGTATGGCCTTCCGCCTTTGCGAAGACGCCTGATTTCGGCGCATCGGCCGTTTTTCGGCCGTGCGAGGGCGGAAGACAGAAAATTGAGAAAAGAACTTGCTTTTGGAGGTCCTTGCCTTGAAGGTACCCTTCAGAAGCCGCGATCCCTTTGGAATCAGCTTCCGAATTTAGTCCCGTGGGCCGGGACAATTGAGGGGCCGAAACTCTGGCAACCAGCCCTCTATCCTACTTTAGATGCCGGACGCGCACGAGAGTTGCAGAAAAGCGCCCAGCCAGCCACACAAATGCTCTCGATTCATTCTTTATACCAGAGGACGGCCAAAAAGCGCAAGCAGGAAATTTGGAAGCGGTACGAAAGTTTACTGAGATGGTTCACTCTGTGAAGGCGCGTGCCTTCGGGATGACGCCGAAGGCCGCAGGTGCAAATTAAGGGCGGCCTTACTGCTCGCGGGTAACCCGGATCCACTGCTCCATCTGATCGAGGTATTCGGAGAGAGCGCGGCAGCCGGCGGCGGTGAGGCGATATTCGGTGCGCGGGACACGACCTTCGAAAAACTTCACGCACGAAATGTACTGCGCTTCTTCGAGCTTGCGGGCGTGTACGCTGAGGTTGCCGTCGGTGGTCTTGAGCACGCGCTTGAGGTCGTTGAAGCTGAGCGATTCGTTGGTGGCGAGGGCGCTGACGATCCCCAGGCGGATGCGCTCGTGAATCAGGCGGTCGAGCTCGGGAAGTTCCGACGCGCGAACCGGTGCGGGTGCGTGAGCATGAGTCTTTTCGCGGACGTGCTCCCGCGCATGTTTCGGGTGCGCCGGCTTGCGGGATAGAGCGGGTCTGGCCACAGTCGTCTAGCCTCCGTGCCTTCGGGCGATAAGAAATCCGAAGACGAGGTGCAGGCCGCCGAAACCCGCGGCCAGAAACCAGTTTCCCCATGTAGCGGGCGCGAGCACGGTGAGGCCGCCGAGAACAATGAAGCACAGCCCCATGACGGGGACAATGGCGACGGAGAAGGCGCCTCCGGTCATGATGCCGGCGCCGTAGAGCAGCAGCCAGGTGGCGGGCAGGGCCGGTTGCAGGCCCGCGCGAAATAAAAGAAACGTGAGGAACGCGCCGGCGACGATCGGCGGCGCGAGACCGAGGGCGACCTGGCGCGCGGGACCGGAAAACAACGGCAGGCCGCGGCGGTTGGCTTTCCACGTGCAGAAAAGGAGTCCGATGGCGATGGCGACGAGGCCCTCGGCCAGCCAGACGCGCAGCCAGGCGGACGGGGAGAATTGACGCGCGGCAAGCCAGGCGGCGGCGAGGGCGGTCGCGCCCATGACCATGTATCCGAGGCCGGAGACGGCGGTGAAGGCGGCGGAACGCTCCATAGTGTCGCGAATGAAGCGGAGGTCGTCAGCGGCATTCAGCGGCGCGGCGGTCGGAGCGGGATTCAGAGTCGCGTCCAACGCTGCGCGATCGTGCAGGGGATGCGCGGAGACGTCCTCGAGCGAGCGGCGAAAACGTCTCATGCGGTGCGGTCGCGGGCCGAACATGGGGGAAGAGTAACTGCTCACGGGGATTGCGTCAAGTACTTTGTGTTACAGAGTGATGACGCAGCCTCTCTTCCTGGAAGTTTTCAGACTCGACATAAGACCGCCCTTCGAAACCGCGATTGACGGGCCACGCCTCTTATTTTTGCTTAGCCGACAGCAGACCGAACACGCCGACGCCGGTGGTGGTGCCGACGTAGACCTTGCCGTTGGCGATCATGGGCGTGATGAATTTGTTGCCGGCGCCGAACTGGTCGCGGCCATTGGGCGCCTGATTGGTGTTATAGAGCTCGACCAGGTTCTCGGCGTTGTATGCGTGCAAAACTGCGGGATTAGTGTTTTCGGTGGCCCAGACGATCACATTCTTGTTCCCGCTAGCCGAGATGCTGGGCGTGGCGCCGGGATAGCCGAAAGCGTTCGCAGTTTGCGATACGGGAGTAGAAAGCAGCATCGCGTCTTTGAACTGAAACGCGAGGATGGGCGAACCGACTGGGCCGTAGTAGATTCTGTTGTTGAAAGCGGCGGGCATGGACCAGATTCCGCCGGGCAATGCGCCGGCGAGTTCCTGGTAAATGTTGCTGTTGCTGCTGCTTTGAAACTTGCCCATGTTGTTGCGGTTGACGACGTAGAGGTTCGAGTCTTTTCCGGCGCCGACGGCGAGATCCCATACCGTGCCGCTTGCGTCCTTCTGCGAGACCAGCAGAGTTCCGCCGGAGCCGAGATCGACATCGCCTTCGCTCTCGGAGACACCGTTATACATTTCGAAATAGTCGGCGACGGCAAGGCCGCCGCTGGTGCTGACTTTGACAAAAGCGTTGCCGTAGTCGCCTTCGGACGGGAAGCCGGAGGAATTCAGTGAGGTGTCGAAAATTCCATTCGCGTCGAGCAGAATGATGTTGCCGCTGCCATCGGCAGCCATGCCCGCACCCGAGCCCCAGATGGCGCCTTCGTTGCCGTTAGGAGTGAGGTTGAGAACGGTGGTCTGGGCGAGGGTGTGGGCGCTGTAGCCCATGATCCATCCGGTGTAGGGACGGTCGTCGCAGTGTGAAGCCCATGCGAGATACACGGTGTTGCCAATCAGAAGCAGGCCGGCGCGTTCTTTGTACTGCGCTGGATCGAAAATGACATAACCACCGGAGCTGTTGTCGCCGGTCCCGGGATACTTCCCGCTGATGACGACCGGGCCACCATGGAGTTCGTTGCCGGTGGTGGCGTCGAGGGCGTGCATGCGCTGGTAGTAGTTGCCCGAACTGTCTTTGGACATGGCGACGGTGTAGATGACGGGATCAGAATTCTTGGGACGGACGATCACCGGAGTTGAGGTGATTCCGATCGTGGGTGTGACCTGGCCGCAGCCGCGATCGTCCGAGGGCATTTCGCCCGAGGGTAATGTGGTGACTTGCCAGAGCTGGGCGCCGGTGTCGGCGTCGAAGGCGTAAACCGAGTCGTTCTCGGTAACGACGATGAGCACGTTGTGGCTCACTCCGGCGATGGTGACTGCGGAAAGATAGAGTGGTTCGGCGTCGACCAGGCCGTCAACCGTAACGGTGAACAGCTTGCCGAAGGTAGCTTCGTTGACGTCGGTGAGCGTGAGAATGGTTTCCTTGTCATTGAGGCCGGTGCGGGCGTTGTTGTTGTGGTAGGTGAGGATGTCCTGTGCGAACACGGGCGACGAGAGGGCAACCAGAGTCGCAATTGCGAAAAGCACTGTTAGACTGTGGAGACGATACGGCTGGGCGAAGCGCATGACGAATACCTCCTTGCGTGGGTCGGGACTTTGAGGTGTGTTCGGGTAACAGTTGCGGCGAAGTGGAAGGCGTTTGTCCTGACTTGAGTTTTGCAGAATTTCCCTGGCCGTTCAAACGCGATGGTACATGGCACTCGTTCCCGGAGGGGCGCTGGCCGATGGGACAATCGCGGCGGGTTCGTAAGGACAGTCGCGGGTTTGTTCCTATAGGTGATGTATGAATGACGTGGGCAAATTACTGATTCTGGCCGGTGGGGTGCTGGTGTTCTTGGGAGTTGTGCTCACGGTCGTGGGGCGGCTGGACCTGCCGCTCGGACGTCTGCCGGGGGACATCGTCTATCGCGGAAAGAACACGACGGTATATTTTCCGATCGTGACGTCGATTTTGCTGAGCGTGGTGCTGTCGGTGTTGTTGTATTTCGTGGGGCGGTGGAGAAGGTGAGGACGACCACCAGGGCTAAAGCCCCTGTTTATAGGGCGCCTAACGTGGCCGCTCTTCTACACTCGATGGGCGCTGATCTAAGTCGTTGTTAGATCAGTACCACTCGATGTCTGCGGTTGACTTTTCGGTTGCGATCGCTTTAGAGTCTTCGGTCGTAGTTTTCTGTTCTTTACAACTTCTTCGGAACGCGCGTCTTCGCCGCTCGGCGAAGACAGGGAAGCGGGTGTAAATCCCGCGCTGCCGCGCAACTGTAAGCGAGGAAATTCCCTCGGCCACTGGAAGAAATTCCGGGAAGGCCGCGGGCGAAAAACGGATGGTTGACGTTCTCGATCGATCATTCCTGGTCGATCGTTCTTGTCCCGACCATCCTTACTCGCGAAGCCAGGAGACCGGCGCGCTCCGTCACCTTCAACCTCTTTCGCGTGCAAAGGAGGATGGTATGCGCCCGGTTTTCTTCGTTCGTCTCCGGTTGTTTCTACTTTTCTCTTTGTTTGGGTCTGGGTTTGTGTGTGGGTTTGTGTCCTGGGCCGCGGCGGCGGCCGATCTCAAAGTCAAAGTTGTGGATTCGCAAGGCGCCGCTGTCGCGGGAGCCGAAGTGTCGCTGCTGGCGAGTGGTGGAAGAATTCTCGCCACGCAAACAACGTCGGCAGAAGGGGTCGCAACTCTGAGCGGTGCAGGCGGCAGTCAGATCAAAGCATTGGCAGCGGGTTTCGCGGCAGAGACGGTTGACGTCAAGCAGCCGGCGGAAATCACCGTGACGCTCCACCTGGCGCCGGCTCCGGAAACTGTGGTGGTGAGCGCGACGCGCACGCCGGTGGCGGCGGAGGCGGCGGGCGCGGACGTGGACACGCTGAGCGGGACTCAGTTGACGACGATGCAGCCGATCGCGGCCGATGATGCGGTGCGGTTTCTTCCAGGCGCGGTGGTGAATACGGCGGGGCAGCGGGGAGGGTTGTCGTCGCTGTTCGTGCGGGGTGGGGAATCTACGTACAACAAAGTAATCGTGGATGGCGTGACGATCAACGAGCCGGGAGGGACGTTCGATTTCGGCACGTTGTCGCTGGAGCAGGGAGACCGCATGGAGTTTGTGCGCGGAGCGCAGAGCACTTTGTACGGATCAGACGCGATGACGAGCGTAATGCAGGTGTGGACACGAACGGGTAGCACGCGCGTGCCGGAACTTACGCTGGCGGCCGATGCGGGGAATCTGGGAACGGAGAGCGGGCATGCGTCGGTGGCGGGGGCGCGAGGACGTTTTGATTACAACGTATTCGGGGAACAGTTCAACACGAACGGGTCGGGGATCAATGATGCGTACTCGGATTCGCTGCAAGGGGCGAACGTGGGCGCGGCGCTGAGCGATTCGGTCTCCCTGCGAGCGCGCGTTCGGCATTCGAACAGCCATACAGGGCTACCGGGAGAGTGGAGCTTTAATGGATATGATCCGCTGGTTCCGGTGAACGGATTTTCCGAGCCGTTTGAGCCGTTGCCGCCAAATCCTTATGACCGGTCGCAGCTGAATAGTCTGCTGGGCAGCGTGGAACTGGCGATCGCTGCACCTTCGGGGTGGCAGCATCGTTTCACTGGATTCGATTATTTGTATCGTTACTTCGAACTGAACCCCGGCGATCCGCAGCGGGTCAATGGTACGGACTGCTCGTTCTTACCCCCGCCGGTGCCCTGCCCGATCGACTACGCGTCGAATGAAGTGGATCACATCAATCGGGGCGGGTTTGAGTACCAGGGTGATTATTCGGAGAGAACGTGGGCGCACACGACATCTGGCTATCGAGTAGAGAATGAGAACGGATTTGTGGGCGATCTGGACTATCCCCCGCAGACGCACGGGCAGCGGTTGAATAACGATGCGTACGTACAGCAGCAGGTGACGTTGAAAACTCTGTCGGTAATTGCCGGTGGGAGGTTTGTGCACGACAGCGCGTTCGGGAATACGGGTGTGCCGCGCGTGGCGCTGACCTGGCAGGCGTTGCATGGAGGTGAGGTTGTTTCGGGAACGCGGCTGCGATTCGCGTATGCTACGGGATTCAAAGAGCCGCGGCTGGAAGAGACGTTTGCCGGGCCTCCGTATACGCAGCCGAATCCGGGGCTCTTGCCGGAGCGCACGCGTTCGTTCGAGGCGGGATTTGAGCAGGATTTTGTGGGCGGCCAATATGCGCTGAGTGGAACGTATTTCAATAATCTGTTTCACGACCAGATCAATTATGTGACGGTGAATCCGGTGACTTTCGTGGGTGAGTATGTGAACGTGAACAAGGCGTTTGCGCAGGGGGCAGAGTTGGTGTTGCGGGCGCGGCTGATGCGGCGGCTTGTGCTGAATGGAGCTTACACATATACGTCGTCGCAGTACCTGACGAATCCGGCGCCGTTTGATCCGGTCTACAATCCGGGGCAGCCGCTGCTACGGCGACCGAAGCATTCGGCGACGACGCTGCTTTCGTATCAGGGGACGCGTTGGGGTGCGAATCTGGCGGGGAGCTTTGTGGGCCGACGGGCCGATTCGGATTTTGATGGCTTCAACATTACGCATGCGACAGGATATGTACGGGCGGATCTTGGGGGGTGGTACGCGGTGCATCGCCGGGTAACGTTGTATGTGAATGTGCAGAATGCGCTCGACCGGAGGTACAACGAGGCGGTGGGATATCCGGCGCTGCCGGTGAATTTCAGGGCGGGGGTGAGGTTTCGGATCGGGGGAGAGTAAGAAGATTGAGGATTGCAGATTTCGGGTTGAAGACCGCAGATTGATGAACCAACCTCACACTGAAGTTTTGCTGCTCTGTAGAATGGCCTCATGAGCAAACCGGGGCTTGCGTCGGGCGTCGCGGCTGATCCTGTTTGATGACCAGCGGCGAGTGTTGCTGTTTCGACATGCCGGGGCCAATGGAAAAGCCTTTTGGGCACCCCCAGGTGGTGGCCTTGAGAGTGGCGAGACATTTGAACAGGCAGCCCGGCGCGAGGCTCGCGAAGAATTGGGATTGGCCCGCCTCAGCTTGAGGCGCGCCTGGGAGGGCGTGAGCGACTTCGTGTACATTGAGCATCCTGTCCGCCAGCACCAATCTTTCTTTCTGATCGAAGGCGAGTTGCCAGCCATTTCGGCTGAAGTAGAAAAGATTCATGGGCAGGAAGGCATTTTGGAGATGCGGTGGTGGACGACAGCTGAAATCGAGTCGACCAATGAGCCTGTGTTTCCTGAAGAACTCGCCTCAGAACTAAGGAAAATTTCAAGCCGACTCAATCGATAAATACCCCGGCAGCGTCCTGATGCAGCCTGACTGAACGATGCCGAGGAAGTTTTCGGGGAGGTGCGTTTGCTCACACGACGGGAATTTGGCAGGGCAACGGTTGGAGGTCTTGCTTTCGCTGGGTTGAAGCCATGGGTGCGCGGCGATGCGGATTCTGCGGCTGCGCTTTACAGCGCGGCATTCGTCCTCGATTGCAACACCTTGTCTTCGGTGGGCCAGACACCGCCAGCTGACCAGAAGGATCTGGTGAAAGATATACGCGAGTCGGGCGTAACGGTGGTGAAGTGCACGCTAGGCGGAGGGAATGGGAAGTTCGAGGAGACAGTCGCTGATATCGGCGCACTAGAGCAGTTGATCGAGGCATGGCCGAACGATCTGATGGCCGTGCGCACGGCGACGGACATGGGTCGCGCGCAGCAGGAGCGCAAGCTGGGATTCATTTATTCGTTCGAGGCCGAAGCGATGCTGGAGGGCAAGCTCGAGCGCATCGACATGTTCCGCCATCTCGGCGTGCGCGTGATGCAGCTGACTTACAACCGTCGCAGCCCATTCGGCGTAGGTTGCCTCGACGGCGACAGCGAAGGGCTGACCGAACTTGGCCGCAAGGCCATCGCCAAGATGAACGAAATTGGGGTCGCGGTCGATCTGAGCCATTCGAACACCGAGACCACACGCGAGGGGATTGCGGCTTCCACCAAGCCGGTGATTTTCTCCCACACCGGATGCCGCGCGGTCTATCAGCATCCGCGCAGTAAGGAAGACCGGGACATGAAGGCACTGGCGGACAACGGCGGCGTGATGGGGATTTATATGCTGCCGTTTCTGACGGCGTCGCCAAAGCAGCCAATGCTGGAGGATTACCTGCGCCACATGGAGCATGCGCTGAATGTTTGCGGCGAGGACCATGTGGGAGTGGGCAGCGACGTTCCGTTCGGAAAAATTGACACGCCGGATCTCGATGCTTTGCGCAAGGAAGTGGATGAGCGTAAGGCAGCTGGGATCTCGGCGCCGGGGGAGGATCGTCCGCCGTATATTCCGGATTTGAATACACCGAGAAAGATGGAGATCATCGCCGATGCGCTGTTGAAGCGAGGTTATTCCAGCGGCGCGGTGGCGAAGGTTCTCGGATTGAATTTCCGGCGCGTGTTTACGGAGATATGGATGTGAGCGCCTAGCTGACTTCGTGCGGAACGCGGGGCTGGGGCATGGCGGCGGCGGCCTTCGCACCGAAATATTTGGTGCGGGCGAGGAGAAGTTTCTCGATTTCCACTTCTTGCAGCGGTTGCTGGCGCCCGAGCAAGTGCGTCACCAGAGCAATCTGGGCGAAGTGCTCGACGGTTTCCATCTTCATGTAGGCGTGTTCGAGCGTGTCGCCGTAGGTGACAACGCCATGGTTCGACATGAGAATCGCGTCGTAGTTGGGGACGTAAGGCTCGAGCGTCTGGGTCAGTTCGGAAGTGCCGGGCGTTCCGTAACGGGCAAGCGGAATACATCCCAGTCCCATGACGACCTCGCAGACCAGCGGCTCGGTCAGCGCAATGCCAGCGGCAGCGAAACCGGTTGCCGTCGGCGGATGAGCGTGAACGATGGCCTGCACGTCGGGGCGCAGGCGGTAAATCAGAAGGTGCATGCCGATTTCGCTCGTAACGTTGCGGCGTCCTGCCACGCGATTGCCTTCGTGATCCACAATCACCATGTCGGTGGGACGCATGGCGCCTTTGCTCACACAGGTGGGAGTGACCAGGATGCGGTCGTCTTCAAGACGAACGGAAAGATTGCCGTCCATGGCGGCGACGAAACCGCGCTGGTGCAACATGCGTCCGTAGCGGACGATTTCTTCCCTATGTTTGCGCTCCGGCATGGGTACCTTTGGGGAAGGAGTTCTATAGCGGCCGCACTCTTTCAACCCGCATAGTACCAGCACTGAGGACGCATAAACAATGCAATTCTGCAGGGAAATCGCGGACAGGAATCCGCCTGCGGCGCCCCAAATGGCCCGCTGATCGCTCGAATCGGGCCCTATAATCTGGCTGTGTGCTGGTATCGGAATTCCACTACGAGCTGCCGCAAGAACTGATCGCGCAGGGGCCGCTGGCGGACCGTGCCGCCTCGCGCCTGTTGCAGCTGGAGGCAGCCACAGGGCGGTTTGAGGATCGGACGTTTCGGGAGCTGCCGGACTTGCTGCGGCCAACCGACCTGGTGGTCTTCAACAACACTCGGGTGTTTCCTGCGCGGCTGTACGGGAGGCGGGGAGGAATCCGGGCACAGCCGGTCAGTGCGCGAAATCCGGCGGCCCGCGACTTTCTCCGAGGGCGAATCGAAGTGCTGCTTACGCGGCAGGTGAGCCGGGATCCGAATGAATGGGAGTGCCTGGTGCGGCCGGGGCGGAAGATCGGGGTGGGGGAGAGGCTGTTCTTTGGGGAGGAAGACGAACTGAAAGCGGAGGTGATTGGGCGGGGGGAGTTTGGAGAGAGGAGGGTGAGGTTTGAGGAAATTCCCACCCTACGAAAACCGCGTAGGGTGGGGCACCCTCTGGAGTTTTCTGCACTCCTCGAGAGGATTGGGCACGTGCCGTTGCCACCCTACATTGCGCGAGCCGATTCCGCTGACGACCGCGAGCGCTATCAGACGGTGTATGCGCGGGAGCGTGGATCGGTGGCGGCGCCGACGGCCGGGCTGCATTTCACGCCGGAGATTCTGGCGCGCATCCGGGAACGCGGGATCGAAACTGCGGAAGTCACGCTGCATGTGGGGCTGGGGACGTTTCAGCCGGTGCACGTGGAACGCGTGGAGGACCATACGCTGCACAGCGAAGCCTATTCGATCTCGGAGGAAGCGGCCGAGCAGCTCGTCCGGGCGCGACGCGAGAAAAGGCGCGTGGTTGCGGTCGGGACTACGACAGTGCGCACGCTTGAATTTGCGGCACGATTTTCGGCACAACAGGCTGCGGGCGAAGTGCGGGCCGGGGCGGGCGAGGCCAATC
>JASHNU010000023.1 GCA_030041475.1 Candidatus Sulfotelmatobacter sp. | reverse complement strand
TTGATCACGATCGGTCCGCGCCACAACTCGCGAATCCATTTCAGATCTGCCCACGTCGCCGTCGACGCGGCCAGAGCTGCCACAATATCCACGAGCGGCATCGGGCCTTTACCCGGAATAATCACGTTAGGCAGCCCGGGCAGCCCTCCGTCGCGCATGTAGCCTAAGAGCCACCCCGGGTGTGACAGCACGTCCGGCACATACGGCAACTTTTCAAACAGGCCGCCGCTGATCAATTCCTTCATGCCGTTGCGGTAGTCGCGCTCGCGGATTCCCGACACCGGCGTGTCAATCGTGAGCACGAGCGCATTGAATCCGCAGTTGCGGGCGCGCTCGATCGCGCCCTCGGCTGCACCGCGCCCGCCCATCAGATAAAGCTGATAAAACACCGGCCCCTTCGATCCCGCTCTCACGTCCTCCAGCTTGTGTCCGGAGATAGTCGAGAGAATATAAGCCGTGCCGGCATTGCCCGCGGCGCGTGCCGCTGCGACTTCGCCGCCAGGCTCCATGAGACGGCTGTAGCCGACCGGGGCGAGCAGGAAGGGCAAGGCTAAGTCCAATCCGAGAACGCGAGTGCCCAGTTTGCAATCGCCTACCGCCACGGCGCAGCGTGGTCGGAAGGTCACATCGTCGTACACGCGGCAATTCTCGCGCAGCGTGACTTCTCCCTCGGCGCCGCCATCGAGGTAATCGAAGACCGCTTTGGGGATACGCCGCTGCGCAATTGCGCGCAGATCGGCGATGCAGACAGCGTTGGGTGAGGCGACGGATCGTGCAGCTCGAGTCATGGTCCAAGCATGTGACGAACACAGGATGGTATCACCGTTTCCCTAGGGCCCGCGTCGATTTTCATCTCTCTTGGTCTCTCGTGCGCGGATGCAGCCTCCAGTTGACAAAAGCAACGTTTGGATCGTATTGTATGGCGAACAAAAGACGAATCTATGGCTTCCCTTCCTTCTCCCCAGCCTCTGCTCCCGCCCGAAGTCGCTCATGACGGCAAATCTCGGCTGGTCGGCATTGCCCGCCTCGCCTCGGAGGGCGAGTCCATCCGCGAGGGCCACAACGTTGAATACTTCACGCTTGCATCCAAATCTCTGCTCAATCGCTGCGTATCGAACCGCAACATGCCCTTTACCTGGACCATCAATCCCTACCGCGGCTGCGAGTTCGCATGCAAATACTGCTATGCCCGCTATACCCACGAATTCATGGAGATGCGCGACAGCCTCGACTTCGAGCGGAAAATTTACGTCAAGCAGCACGCGGCCGCGCTGCTGCGCCATGAGCTCCGCAAGGTCAAGCCAGAAGAATCCATCGCTCTGGGCACAGCCACCGATCCCTATCAGCCCGCCGAGCGGCGCTACGAAGTCACGCGGGCAATCCTCGAGGAATTCGCCAGGCACCGTGGACATGAACTCGGCATCGTTACCAAGTCCAATCTGATCGTCCGCGATCTCGACCTTCTCAAAGAGGTCGCCCGGTCCCACCATCTCTCGGTTCACATCACCGTCACGACTCTTAACGTCGATCTCGCGCGCATTATAGAGCCGCGCGCTCCGCGTCCCGATCTCCGCCTCGACGCTGTGCGCGCCATCTCGCAGGCCGGTCTGCGCGTGGGCATAAGCTGCTGCCCGGTGATTCCCGGCATCACCGACTCTCCCAAAGATATTGAAGCCGTCATCTCCACCGCCGCTGAAGCCGGTGCCGATTTCGCTTTTGCCAACCCGCTCTTTCTGAAGCCCTGCTCGGCAGCGGTGTTTCTGCCCTTTCTCGAACAGAACTTCCCTCACCTCGCCGAAGACTATCGTCAGCGGTATCGCGACCGCGCTTTTCTCCCGCCCGCATATGCCAAACGCCTTTCCGAACTGGTGAAGCGCCTGCGCGAGAAATACAAAATGACTCGTGCCGACCGCCGCCCCGCCTACGCGACGAAATGGCCCGTCCAGGCGTTCGAGGAACAGATGAATTTGTTCTGATCATTCCTCACCGCCGAGCACGCAGAGGTCGCCGAGAAAGACCAGGGTCGCGGGGACTCGCCAGATGCTACCGCAACGCCGTCACTCTTCGACGATTTTCCTCAGCGCTCTCGGCGGTGAAAGACTTCTTCTATAATCCAGGCAGTCATGGCCACCACCTCTCCAGCTGCCGGACAACCTTCCGTGCCTGCTGAGCAGCGCGTACCGTTCGGCGTGCGTCTGAAGAATTTCTGGCGCCGCGTGACCGAGGGCCTTGAAATCAGCCAGCTTTGGTCGCAGTTCGAAAGCGAGGCGCGTGCCAGTTATCGCCTGTACTCGAAGGACGTCGCCGCCAAAACACCCGAAGGCCTCACGCAACGCGGCCGTCACCTGCACGTCATAAAGGAATTCTTCTGGGCAGTTTTCGAGAAGCTGTCGCCTGCGCGCCGCGTCCTTCTCCTTGCCGCGCTGGTGATGCTGGTTCTGCCGCAGGCCGGATTCAACTACGAAGGCCAGCATGGCACCGTCCACGTCGGCGAATTCGATTTTCACTTCTGGGGCGGCCTGCTCCTGCTGATTCTTCTCATTCTCGAAATCGGCGACCGCGTAGTGATGAAGCGCGATCTGCAGATCGCCCGCGAGATCCAGACCTGGCTCCTGCCGGGAGCGCCGCCGCAGATTCCCGGTCTCGCCCTCGCCTACGCCACGCGCGCAGCCAACACGGTCGCCGGTGATTATTACGACGTCTTTCCACGTCCCGGCAAAACCAACGACGAAAACCGCGTGGTCTTCGCCGTCGCCGACGTTGCGGGCAAAAGCATTCCCGCCGCCATGCTGATGGCAACCTTCCAGGCCAGTCTGAAAACGCTGTCGACTGCGCAAGTCGCACTGCCCGAACTCGCCGCCAACATGAACAAGTACGCCTGCTCGAACAGCCAGGGCGGCCTGCGCTTCACGACGGCCTTTTTGGCCGAATACGACGCCGCGGGCCGCACTGTCGACTACATTAACGCCGGGCACAACAATCCGATCTTGCGCCGCGCCAGCGGGCAAATCGAGCGCCTCGACGTCGGCGGCTTGCCCTTCGGCATTCAGCCCGAAGCGCAGTACCAGTCTGCCCGCGTCACGCTCGCGCCCGGAGACTGGCTTATCCTCTTCACGGATGGATTGGTGGAGGCCGAGAATGCGCGCCAGGAAGAATATGGCGAAGCCCGCGTGCTCAACGTGCTGGAGGCGGCGAAGTCACTGGAGCCCGCCGACCTGCTCAGGCGGCTGATGGCCGATCTCGACCTCTTCGTTGGCTCGACGCCGCAGCACGACGACGTCACCTGCATGTTGCTGAAGGCCGAAAACGTTTAGTTGTCCCAGATTCATGGCGTCCTCCCAAAGGCGCGCGTTTTCGCCAGCGCGCTGAGGGATCTTGCGTGCATGATGTGGCGCTCCGCAGAAGATCCCCCTCACCCTTCTCCTCTCGCCTCCGATTTCTGCTAACCTAACTTTCCGGCCTCATTCCGCCGCCAATTTCTTCGAGGAACCCTGCCCATGTTCAACCGCAGACATGTTTTCGTCATTGTTCTCGTTGCCACTGCTGCTCTGGCACAGAAGACGCCCATCCAGATCACCGCCGATCTGACCGAGGCGCCGCGTAAGCTCTTCCACGCCGAGATTGACATCCCTGTCGCAGCGGGCCCGCTCACGCTCACAACACCCAAATGGGTCCCCGGCCATCACACGCCGAGCGGCCCGCTCTCCGACATCACGGGTGTGGTTTTCACCGCGAACGGCAAGACGCTCGCCTGGCGCCGCGACGATATTGATCTCTACGAATATCACCTGACCGTTCCCGCCGGCGTCACAACTCTCCACGCGCATCTGGACTGCATCGTGCCCAACGTCACCAACGATCAGGCCGTCCTCGAGTGGGAAAAGCTCATGCTGTACCCTGCGGGCCTCCCCGTCCGCGAAATTCCGATTCAAGCCTCGGTGAATGTGCCGGCCGGTTGGGGGATCGGCACGTCGCTCACGCCGATCTCGCCTTACGATCCTCAGCATCCGGCTGGCGGCCTGGTCCACTACGCGGCGACGACTGTTGAGATGCTCGAAGACTCGCCCGTCATGACCGGCGCCTACTTCCACGAATATGCGCTTGCGCCCGACGTTACGCCGAAACATTTCATCGACGTTTTCGGCGAAGCGCCCGAAGACGTGGAAATTCGCCCCACCGTGCTCGACCACTGGAACCGCCTGATCCGTGAATCGCTCGCCCTGTACGGCGCGCCGCATTACCGCAGCTACCACTTCCTGCTCGCGCTGAAGGGTGCGCAAGGAGGAGGCGGACTCGAGCATCACGAATCTTCCGACAACAGCCTGCCCGAGCGCTCCCTCTACACGGACGACGGTGAGATGATCTCCGCCGATCTGCTGCCCCACGAGTTCACGCACTCGTGGAACGGAAAGTATCGCCGGCCGGGCGGCCTAGCGACGCTCGATTACGCAACCCCGATGAAGGGCGAGTTGCTGTGGGTCTACGAGGGGCTGACCGATTATCTGGGAGGCGTGCTCGGCGCACGCTGCGGAGCGATTTCTCCCGAGCACTATCGCGAGCAAATCGCGCTCGACGCCGCCACGATGGACAACACCATGGGCCGCCTCTGGCGCAGCACTGGAGACACCGCCATCTCCGTCTCCGGCTTCCGCCCTGGACCCGCATGGGCCAACTGGCGACGGTCGACTGACTACTATCCCGAAGGCAACCTGCTCTGGCTCGACGTGGACACAACGATTCGCAGGCTCACGTCCAACAGCAAGAACATCCGCGACTTCCTCGCCGTTTACTTGAACAAAGGAGGCGGCACGACGCCGACCGTGGTTCCGTACGACTTCAACGAAATCGTGAACGACTTGAATCAGGTCGTCAAGAACAACTGGGCAGGATTTCTGAACGACCGCGTGAACAACATTAACCCGCACGTGGACGTCGAAGGCATCGAGCAGAGCGGCTACAAGCTGGTTTACACCGACAAACCAAGCGACTACCAGAAAGCGCGGCTGGCCCAGCGCGCAGGACCGGATGTGTGGTTCTCGCTCGGCATCTCGTTGGACAACGACGGCGTGATTATTTCTGATGTTCGTGTAGCTGGCCCTGCCGACAAGGCCAAACTCATTCCTGGCCAGAAAATCCTCGCCGTCAACGGCAGGATTTTCTCGCGGGAGGGACTACACGCGGCCATCCGGAAGGCGAAGACATCTTCGGCGCCCATCCACTTCATCTTGCAGAATGACACTGTCGTCACCGAGGCCGATGTGGACTATCACGACGGCGAGCGCTATCCCACGCTGGTGCGCGTGGAAGGAACACCGGCGTATCTGGATGACATTGCGCAGCCGATGGCCAAGCCGTAGTATGTCGCGCAGAATCGGTGAGAGCAAGGCAAGAGCTGTTGTTCACCTTGCGTTCATCGTGTTCGCATACATGCGATGAAACCCGTGCACGCCTCTCTCCTGTTTCACGCTGAACCGCCCGCGCGAATAGCTCCGCGACCGCAGATTCTTCTGCACCGTTTCGCAGATCGCCACGTCCTCAATCTGGATCTGGTGGCTGAATTCGACCGACGCCTTCGCCGCCGGAGTGGCGTAATCCTTCTCCGGCGAATACCACTCGAAGATCGCCACCGAGCGCTCCGGCTCGACTGGCAGCACGATGTTCAGCGAAACATTGTCGGGATAACAGTTCAGCATCCAGTTCGGAAAAATCCAGAAGTAGTTCGCGGTTGAATCCGCGCCGGCCTCCTGATACCGCCGCGGCATCGCGTCTCCCGGCTGCGCCCCGCGGATCGGACTGTACTGGCGTACATGCCGCGCATAGGGTTCCACCACGTATGCGTTGTAATCCAGCTCGCGGTTCAACCCCGGATGCACGCTCGGCAGGTGGTACCCCTCGAGATAATTGTCGACGTATGTCTTCCAGTTGCACTTCATGTCGTACGTCCGCCGTTCGAACAGCTTCATCTCGCCGAACGGGAACTTCTCCGCCTGTTTCGGCAGCTCGCCCAGACTCTTAAGCAGCGGCGGCGCTTCCCGATCAAGATTCACGAACACCAGGTTGAACCATATTTCCGTTCGCACCGGTACCAGCGCGAAGTCTTCCGGCCGAAACCCTTCCACGCCTTCGATCTCGGTCGCGCTGATCAACGCGCCGTCGAGCCCGTAGGTCCAGCCGTGATAGCCGCAGCGAAACAGCCTGCGCGAGCCGCAACCTTCCGCCGGAGGTCCCGCTCGATGGCGACAGACGTTATAAAAACCTCGCAACCGCTCATCTGTCCCCCGAACAATCACCAGCGGCTCACCTACAAGTTCAACGGTGAAGTAGTCGCCCGCATTGGCGACCTGACTCGCGTGCCCGACCACCTGCCACGTGCGTGCAAATATCTTTTCCTTCTCCGCGCCGAACATGGTCGGATCCGTGTAGAGCCGCGCGGGAAGTGTCCAGGCGCGGGAGACTTCAGGCTCAATGGAAAATGGATTCGCCGAGTTGTCCATGAGTCGTGTTGCCCCTGAGAAGAGGCGCTCATTTTACAACGGGGATGAACTAAGAAACGATAGACGGGAAAAGAGGTCGCCGTCCTCGCTAGTGAAGCACGACACCGAAAGACGCGGCGTACTGGCTGGCCGCCTTTTGCGCCTGGGCAAAATTTGGAGAGAGCTTCCGCGCTTGATCGAGCGCCGCATCCGCCTCACGATCCCGGCCGGCCTGGCGCAACGCGCTGGCCAGCAACAGCAGACCAACGTCGCTGGGGACAACATCCATCACGCGCGCCAGACGCCGCAGAGCGAGTTGCGAGTTACCGCTCCTCGCGGCCAGAAGTCCCGTGGCGGCCAACGCATTTGCGTCGTCGGGTTTTGCGGCCACAGATTTTTCGTAGGCTTGCCTTGCGCGCTCCCAGTCCGCCTGTTGAATATAGATCGCCCCTTCCTGATCCCAGGCTGCGGCCTGGACCGCAGGATCGTTGGAGCTTTGTGCCGCGCGCTCATCCTGCTGGATTGCGCCCTCGAGATGGCCATGATTCTGCTCATACGCAGCCAGGTTCAGAATCTGCGGTGCAGGATACTGATGGAGACTCTCGGCAGCGCGGAATTCCGCAATCGCTTCGTCTGCGCGTCCCTCATCTGCAAAAACCATGGCCAGATTATCGTGCGCCATGTAATTCTGCTGCGTAACGCTCAGCGTGTATCTCCACAAAGTTTCGCCGCCATGCCAGCGTCCTAACTGGTGGATGGTCGTCGCTCCCAATGCAATCACGGCGATGGCTGCTACTACAGCTAGCCAAGGCTTCGCGATATGTTTTTCGTCCGCTGCATTCCAGAGCGCCCACACAGTTGCCACCAGAATCCCCACCATGGGCAGATACATGTAGCGATCGGCTCGTGCCTGCTCGCCGACTTGCACCAGACCGATCATCGGGACCAGCGCACCCAAGAACCACAGCCAGCCCATCGACAAATAGCGCTGCTTGCGCTCACAGATCACGACGCCCGTAACCACAAGCAGTGCCACTCCGGATGCAACTACCTGCCAGACTGGCAGCGGGCCCACGGGATGCGGATACAGCGGCGCCAGCTTCGCTGGCCAGAACATGCTGCCGAGATATTGCGCGTAGGAAACGACGCAATTCTCGATCCGCGAAATCATCGAGACTTCTGCCAGACTGTGCACCGCGTTGGCCGAGCGCTGCGCAACCATCGTGATGGTCACGCTCAGCGCCGCCAAAGCGAACATCGGCGTCTTCTCGCGGACCAGGAAGGAAAGCGTCTGCCCTCCCACTCGATTCTCCGCCGCACTCAGCTGCAGTCTGCCGAGCGGCCAATAGTCCCACAGCATAAGAAGGAACGGCAGTGTGACAATCTGCGGCTTGGCCATCAGGCCGAGGCCGAAAAATACCAGCGCGAATGTGTAGAAGATCGGTTTCGGCGAACGTGCGTACTTTGTGTAGAAGCCCAGCGCCAGCAACCCGAGAAACATGCTGAGCACGTTTTTCAGTTCAGCCGCCCAGGCTACCGATTCCACATTCAACGGATGCAAACCGAAGAGAGCGGCGACGATCAGGCTCGGCCAGATGAGCCCGGTCGCCCCTTCGAGAATCAGGAACAGCAACGCAGCATTGGCGGCATGCAACAGAACACTAACGGCATGGTGACCGGCGGGGTTCGCGCCGAAAAGCTGCCAATCAAGACCGTGGGCCAGCCAGGTGAGCGGGTGCCAGTTGCCAGTCAAGAACGTTGTGAACGCCCATTTGATTGCGGTCAAGTTCAGGCCGCCGTGGATCGCCTCATTCTTCGTGAGATAGATGGAGTCGTCGAAGTAAACGAAACCGTTGCGGATCGCCGGGCTGTAGAAACACAGGACCGCTACCGCCAGCGCCCAAGCGAGCACAAACTTGTGTTTCCACCACGACTTGGGTGCTTTAGTCGCCTGTGCCGCGGTCTGCATCTGTTGTCTTATCGCTGCCGATGAAGCCAATGCTTCCGCTCCTCGCGCCAGATGACGCGATTATAGGCGCTTCAACCGTAGCTCTCTCGAAGGAACGCAGTAGGAGGATACTTTCGTCACGCAGGTGGAGGGTCGACGACTGACGGGGCTTTTCACTGCAATTCTGGCGCGCTCAGTCGTTCTAAAATGGAATTTGTCCCCAGCTTCCGACTGACAGGATTTGTCAGTTATACGGCCTAATTTTGTTAGGATTGATGGCAAATGGACATGTCGGCGTGGGACCGAAGTACATACCTATGCTGATAACAAAGCCGTTACTGAGAGCGGAATAGGAACCAAAGTAACGAGCGTTTTTGGTCTGGGAAGTGCAATCATTAGGCACGACTGCGTCATTCGTGACCAGATACTTCAACGAATCAACGAGGGGAAAATCGAGATGCGGAAACAGAAGGGTTTCTCACTGATCGAGCTGCTGATCGTGGTGGCTATCATCCTGATCATTGCAGCTATTGCTATTCCGAACTTGCTGCGCGCTCGCATGGCAGCCAATGAGTCTTCGGCTGTCGGTGGGCTGCGTACCATCAACACGGCGATGATTACTTACAACTCCACTTATCCCACGGTTGGCTTCGCGGCCACCCTGGCACCTCTGGGACCGAGCGCTGCGAATCCTTGCGCCGCGACCTCGGCCACGGCCTGCTTGATCGACGCTGTTTTGGCGGCTGGCACCAAGAGCGGCTACACGTTCTTGGCCGCCGGTACGGCGAGCGCGGGCAGCACCACCAACAACGAGTACTACGCGAGCGCTGCACCGATCACCATCAACCAGACCGGCAACCGCGCGTTCTGCTCGTTCGAAGACGCTGTGGTTCGTTACAACTCCGCCGGTACGCCCCCGGGCAGCGAAGCAACTTGCCAGGGCTGGAGCCCGCTCAACCAGTAAGCTAGTTTGATTTGGCGAAGTACCTGGGGGAGGGTACAAGCCGGAGGGGCAGCGAACAACAATTCGCTGCCCTTCTTGTTTTTGCTAAGACCTTACGCGCTCAGTAAATCACTGCACCTGTTCCACCGCTCCAGTTCGGTACATGCGACCCTTGTCAACGAATGACATAAATTGTCAGAACCCTCCTCCAGCCTTTCATTTCGGACTCCTCTCCGGCCCATCTCTCCCGATTTCATTATTGAAAACAAAGCCTTTGGTCATTACCTCTGTGTTCAGTCGATGAGCGGTTTTTGGCACCTCACGTGCGACCTAAATACGGGGCAATTGGGTCCACTGCGTTATTTCGGGGCTCGCCCAACGTTCTGCGACTCTTGCACGGGGATACTTCAATGCGAAGACACAAGGGTTTCTCACTGATCGAGCTGTTGATCGTGGTGGCTATCATTCTGATCATCGCAGCCATCGCGATTCCCAGCCTATTGCGTGCCCGCATTGCCGCCAATGAGTCGTCCGCGGTCGGTGCCCTGCGCACTATTAACACCGCCATGAACGCCTATCAGGCGACGTATCCGACGGTCGGCTTCGCGACAGCGCTGAGCAACCTGGGTCCGAGCGCCGCGAATCCTTGTGCTGCGACCTCGACCACTGCCTGCTTGATCGATAACGTTCTGGCCGCAGGCACCAAGAGCGGCTACACTTTCGCCGCCACGGGAACTGCCTCAGGCGGCACCACGATCAACTCGATCTACTATGCCACCGCGACTCCACTCATGACGAACCAGACCGGCGGGCGCAGTTTCTGCTCGTACTCGGATGGCGTCATCCGCTTCGATTCCTCGGGAAACCTCATCGCGAGCCTGAACGCCTGCGAGGGCGACTCGCCCATTCAGTAGCCGGTGCTTGCATCTGACCGTCGTCTCACGTCTCATATCAGTTTGAGAATCACTTTGCCTCGGGCAGGGCCCCTGCAAGGGGGCAGGCTTACTTCGTTCTCTCACCAGCGTGACTCCCGTAACCTGACTGGCCATCCCATCCGCCACCGCCTTGCTTATAATCAGCTTCGGAATCTTTTCGCAACGTTACGAAACGATGGCCGCGATTGAAATTCTTGATCTCGAGAAGACCTATCTGGTCGGATTCTGGTGCAAGCGGCCCAAGCGCGCCTTGCAGCCCCTCCGTCTCACGATAGAAGAAGGTGAGATCTTCGGATTCCTCGGACCCAATGGCGCCGGCAAAACCACGACCTTGAAAATTCTCATGGGCCTGGTCTTCCCCACCGCGGGCACGGCTCGTATCCTCGGCCGCGAGTGGACCGATCCTGAGGTGAAGGCCCAGATCGGCTTCCTGCCCGAGCAACCGTATTTTTACGATTACCTGACTGCCCACGAATTGCTCGACTACTTCGGGCAACTCTCCGGGGTGCCGGCAAGGGAGCGCAAGCGCCGCGTCGAGGAAGTTCTCTCTCTCGTCGGGCTCACCGACATCAAGGGGCTGCAGTTGCGCAGGTTCTCCAAAGGCATGCTGCAACGAATCGGAATCGCGCAGGCCATTCTGCATAATCCCAGGCTGGTTTTTCTCGACGAACCTATGTCGGGGCTCGATCCGCTGGGCCGCCGCGAAGTGCGCGACCTGATCGCACAGCTCAAGCAGGACGGCAAGACGGTTTTCTTCTCGACTCATATTCTTTCCGACGCCGAGGCCCTCTGCGACCGCGTCGCCATCATTCACAAGGGCGAACTGCGCGGCGTGGGAGCGGTGGACGATCTGACCTCGAGCGTGGTCGGAAAGATTGAAGTGATCTGGCAGGGCACGCAGATTCCCGCCTCCATCAAGGCTCTGGGCGCTGAATGCCACGTCAGTGGAGACAACGTTCGCGCCGTCATCTCCGACAATCAGCAGGACGCCATCATCGACGCCCTGCGCCGCGAGCGCGTCCGCCTGATTTCCATTACGCCACTGCGCACTTCCCTTGAAACTTATTTTGTCGAGAAGCTTCAGCATTCCCAGACCACGGCGGGGAAACGGGCATGACTTCACGCATCGCTTACATTGCCTCGAACACCTTCCGCGAAGCCGTGCGCGACCGCGTTCTCTACAACCTGATCGCCTTCGCTCTGCTGCTCTCGGGTGCGGCCATCTTCGTCGGCCAGATTTCCATCGATATCGAGCGCCTGGTCGTCGTCAATCTCGGCCTCGCCGCAGTCTCGCTGTTTGGGACGGTCATCGCCATCTTCATCGGCATCGGCCTGGTTTCCAAGGAAATCGAGAAGCGCACCCTTTACACCGTACTTTCCCGGCCCGTCCGGCGCTGGGAATTCATCATCGGCAAGTTCTTCGGGCTGGCAGGAACGCTCGTGGTCAACACGTTCTTCATGGCTATCGGCGTGTTCGCCGCGCTGCTCTACGTTGCTCACAAGTTCTCGCGGCCCGATGCGCTGATTTTGATCGCGCTGTACTTCATCATTCTAGAATTCCTGATGATCTGCGCGCTGGCTCTTCTGTTTTCGTCTTTCTCGACTCCCCTGTTGTCGGCAGTCTTCGCCTTTTCGCTGTTCGTGATTGGCAGCTTTGCCGACGATCTCCGCGCATTCGCCGAGCTATCTCACGGATTCACGCACTGGGTGGCCGCGGCGGCCGCATATCTTGTTCCCAATTTCTCGGCGCTCAACGTCATCAGCGCGGTCGCGCACCAGCAGCCGGTCGGGGCGCAACTCGTCCTCAGCAACACTCTTTACGCACTGCTCTACACGACCGTCGCTCTCAGCGGCGCGGTGCTCATTTTCGAGCGCAGGAACCTGAAATGAGCGCGCAGCGCCGGACCACTGTAATCGCTGCGTCCTGCCTTATTGTCTCCTTCGCCGCATGCGTCGTGCTGCTGCGTCAAATCGACAGGATTCGTCCGCCCGCGCTCGCCGAGGACCAGATCTACATCTCTTCCCCGAAAATGATTCACCGCGCCAGCCTCGGTTTCGACGGCCTCATGGCCTGCATCTACTGGACACGGACGGTGCAGTATTTTGGCCATCGTCATTTCAACGGCGAAATGAGTTACAACGAACTCGCTCCCCTGCTGGAAATCACGACCGCGCTCGATCCCGAGCTTCTGCCGGCGTATCAATTTGGCGCGAGCTTCCTTGCTCCTCCGCCGCCCCACGGCGCCGGGGAACCCGATCGTGCCATTCAGTTGATGGAATATGGCATCCAGCACAATCCCGATCATTGGCAGCTCTACTACAATCTGGGTTTCGTTTACTACACCGAGCTCAAGGATTACAAAAGGGCCGCCAACGCCTTCGAGCGCGGATCCCGTGTGCCCGACTCTCAACCCTTTATGAAAGTGATGGCCGCGTTGATGGCGGAGCACGGAGGCGATCTCCTGACCGCGCGCCTGTTGTGGAGCAAAACGTTCGAAACGGCGCGTGAGAAGGACATTCGCGAGAACGCCATCGCCCACCTGCGCGCTCTTCAGGTGGATGAAGACATCGGCCGTCTACAAGCCGGAGTCACCGATTTCGGAGAGCGCACCGGACGGCTCCCGACCAGCATGTCGGAACTGACAACCGCCGAACATCTGCCCGCTAATCCGGCCGATCCCGACGGCAATCCTTACCTCATGACTCCGCGAGGCCTCATCGTGCTCCAGAAACCCGACGATTTCCCGTTCGTCACTCGCGGCATTCCTCCGGGCTATAAACCCTCGGGCCCGGCACGATTCCACCACGCAAGCTAGCGCGCTGCCCATATGATGAAGTGTCTTTTGTCGTGGTCACAGCCGGGCGCGTGATGCGTCGCTGCTTTCCAGCGCACAATTATGGCCCCGCCTGGCCCGCATTTTATGGACTCAATGAGGCCGCCATCCCTGCTCCGTGCCGCTTGCGACTTCTGGCGTGAGCACGCCGCACGCCACGGTCGCCTGGCTGCGACCTGGGCCCTCGTCGCTGCGCTCTGGGAGTTCGCCCGCGACTCCACTCCCGCGCGCCTGCGCCAGCGCTTTGGCGACGCCGACTACGATTGGGATCATCGGGTCAACACCACCAGCGGCGCGGTCGCATGGCGTGACCGCCTGCTCGGCGTCTTCCATTCTCCCTATCAGCCGACCGAGCCGGCGCTGTTCCATGAAATGCTCGGGACGTTGCGTGAGCTCGAGAACCTGAACTTTTCCGACTTCACTTTCCTCGATCTCGGTTCGGGCAAGGGACGCACCCTGCTGATGGCTTCTGATTATCCGTTTCGCCGCATTGTGGGCGTTGAGCTTCTCCCCGCACTCCACCGCATCGCGCAGGAGAATCTTCGGCAATACAAGAGCGAGTCTCAGAAATGCTTCACCCTCGAATCCATCTGCGCCGACGCGACCGCGTTGCAGCTTCCCAAAGGCCCGCTGGTGATCTACCTCTTCAATCCCTTCTCCGAGTCCGCTCTGCGTCGCGTCATCGCCAACCTTGAGCAAGCACACCGCGACGATCCTCAGTCGCCGGCTCGCCGCGTGTATGTGCTTTATCACAATCCGCTGCTCGAACCCGTGCTCGCGTCCAGCGCGTGCCGGCGCAAGATCGGCGGCACGCACCAATATTCCCTGTTTGCAAGTGAGTAGCTTTCGACGAGCGCGACCGCACGCCCACACCAGACAACATTGTGCAATGCCCGCCTTGAGCGCTCTTTTTCCGAAATGGCTACAATAGAAATACTGGTTCTGTTCCCCTTGGGTAACCTGAAGAGGGCACCCGTGAAAGCCGCCTCGGAATCGGGCGTTGGAAAATCGCGCCTTCGGACAGGTGTTCATCAATTTGCGACCTCAACGGCACCATTCACTGATTCGGAATCCGGCGCTCTTCGCAGCCGCATCGCTCAGCACGATCTTGTGTGCGAGCCTCGCCGCCGCCGAGTGGCCAACCGACGTCAAATCTGTCGCCGCCGCTGTCGACGCCCACTACAACCATCTACGTACTCTTGAGGCGGAGTTCACCGAGCTCTACCGCGGCGCCGGGGTGGAGCGCACCGAGTCTGGCACTTTGTGGCTGAAAAAACCTGGCAAGATGCGCTGGGAATATCGTTCTCCCAGGGAAAAGCTCTTCGTGAGCGATGGCCGAGATGCGTGGTTTTACGTCCCCAGCGACCGGCAGGCGCGCAAGACAGCGGCCAAAAAGCTTGAAGATATTCGTTCTCCGCTTGCATTTTTGCTTGGTAAGACAAAGCTGGAAAAGGAGTTACATGGGCTGTCGCTGGCCCCCGACGTGACCCCGCTGGCGGCAGGAGATGTGGTGCTGCGCGGCGTGCCGCAGGGCTTTGAAGATCAGATCAGCGAGATTCAGTTGGAAATTGGTCCCGATCACCAGATCGTGCGAATCGTCATCCAGGAGCCGGATGGATCAGCCACAGAATATCGCTTTACTGATCAGAAGGAGGGTGTCGGCGTCAGCGATGCCAAATTCGAGTTCCAGCCTCCGGCCGGAACGGAGACCGTCGAAGGTGGTCTGGGTCCGTAGGCGAGAGCGATAAGACGTTACCGATGTACTGTTCGTGCAAAATTCAAAACCATGCGGCGGCATAGAATGGAAAGCGGGAATGTTAGACTGAGCGGTGGGGTGCCATTTTAAGGTAAGCATTAGAAAAACAGGCAGATGGCGGAATTTGTAATCAAAATCGCGGATGAGCGCGGGCGCATCCAGCAGCACGTGGAGCAGGGGATTTCCGAAGCCGACGTGCGCGACCGCTTTGCTCAGCAGGGTTACCTGGTCTACTGGGTCAAGCCGCAAGGCGTGATGACCGGAGGGCTCTCACTGCGCCGCCGGCGCAAGTTGAAGCAGGCCACCTTTCTCGTGTTCAATCAACAGTTTCTGACCTTGATTCGCGCCGGGTTGCCCATCCTGAACGCGCTCGAACTGCTCATCAAGCGGCAAAAGGACGCCCAACTCAAACAGATCCTCGAAAACGTACGCGACCGGGTCAAGGGCGGCGAACTGCTCTCCGACGCCTTCGCCGCGCAGGGCATTATCCCCAAGATCTACACCACGACTCTAATGGCGGGCGAGAAGAGCGGCAACATGGACGAAGTCCTTACCCGTTACATCAACTTTCAGCGGATGGCCATGTCGTTCCGCAAGAAGTTGATGGTCTCGCTGATCTATCCCACTCTGCTGGTCAGCGTGGTGCTGATCATGGTGACGTTCCTGTTTACCTACGTCGTGCCCAAGTTTGCCGAGCTGTTCAACAGCCTCGATGCCAAACTTCCGGCGATCACCGTGTTCATGCTCGACGTGGGCGAGCATGCGCAGAAGTATGCGCCTTTTGTATTAGTCGGATTGGTGATTGCGGCGTTCGTACTGTGGCGCTGGAAGGATACCGATCGCGGCGCGGACCGCATCGACCGGATCATCCTGAGCCTGCCCATGCTGGGTGATATCCGGCTGAAGCATCAGGTGGCGACTTTTTCGCGCATGCTTTCCACGTTGCTGCAAGGCGGATTGCCGCTGGTTCCGGCCATGGAAACCGCGGGCACGTCCATGAGCAGCCGGCGCATCTTAAAAGGAATCATGCGTGCCGGAGCTCGTGTGCGCGAGGGTCAGGGACTTGCCGGCAGTTTGGAGGAGCAGAAGATCCTCCCTGAACTGGCGGTGGAAATGATCGAAGTCGGCGAGTCTACAGGAGCGCTGCCGGCCATGCTGAACTCCGTCGCCGAATTTTACGAAGAAGACGTACAGAACGCGCTGGGCGCGGCCATGGCGCTGATCGAACCCATGATCCTGATCATCATGGCAATTTTCGTCGGTGGAGTGTTGGGATCGCTGTATTTGCCGATCTTTAGTTTGGGAGTGCATTAGAGCCATGAGCATTGTGCTGCGAGCAATGAGCAAAACCGGGGCTGGATTGCTCATAGCTCATCGCTCACAGCTCACAGCTTGGAGTTGGAATGGCAACAACCGATAAGAAATCCGTTTTCGTCGGCGGCGGCAACGGCGGGCAGATGCTCTCCCCGACCGGCAACCCGCTGACTGACGTCGAACGGGCCCAGGACGTGGCGCGGCGCTACCGCTGCGAATTCATTGATCTCACCGACTTCGAGCTGCATCACGAACTGTTCAAAAAGATTCCGGTCGAGCTGATGTTCCGCTACAACTTTGTCCCGCTGGAAGAAACCGGGGACGGCCGCCTGGCAATCGCGATCGCCGACCCCAGCCAGCTGATGATGATCGACGAGATCAGCTTGCTCTTGAAGCAGCGCATCGTCACCAAGGTCTCCACGCTCAAGCAGATTTCCGACATCCTGAAAAAGACCGAGCAATCGCAGCGCGTGCTCGAAGAAGCCAGCGAGGGCTTCACCATCATTCGCGAAGACGAGGCCACGGGCGCGGAAGAGACGCTGACCATCGACAAACTCACGGCGGCCAGCGACACCAGCCCGATCATCCGTCTCGTCGACACGACGATTTTCACCGCGCTGCAGCGACGCGCTTCCGATATTCACATCGAGACTCGCGACGATTCGGTCATGATCAAGTTCCGCATTGACGGCGTGCTCACGCAGGCCATGCCGCCCATCGGCAAGGAACATCACTCAACCGTAATTTCGCGTATCAAGGTCATGAGCGAGCTCGACATTTCCGAGCGCCGCGTGCCCCAGGACGGTCGCTTCCGCGTGAAGTACAACGGCCGTGCCATCGACTTCCGCGTTTCCATCATGCCTTCGATTCACGGCGAAGACGCCGTGCTCCGCGTGCTCGACAAAGAGTCGATGAGCGAAAAGTTCCGCACCCTGACTTTGGATGTAGTTGGTTTTGATGAGGATGACCTGCGCCGCTTTCGCCGTTACATCAAAGAACCCTACGGCATGGTGCTGGTGACGGGGCCGACGGGCAGCGGCAAAACCACCACGCTCTACGCCGCCGTCAACGAGATCAAGACCGACGAAGACAAGATCATCACCATCGAAGACCCAGTCGAGTACCAGATCAAGGGCATCACCCAGATACCGGTCAACGAGAAAAAGGGATTGACGTTTGCCCGCGGCCTGCGCTCGATTTTGCGCCACGATCCCGACAAAATCATGGTCGGCGAAATCCGCGACACGGAGACGGCGCAGATCGCCATTCAGTCGGCGCTAACCGGGCACCTCGTCTTTACCACCGTCCACGCCAACAATGTAGTGGACGTGATCGGTCGCTTCCTCAACATGGGCGTCGAGCCTTACAACTTCGTCTCCGCGCTGAACTGCATTCTGGCGCAGAGGCTGGTGCGCCTGATTTGCGACTCCTGCCGCACGGAAGTTCACTATTCGCCTGACGTGCTGAAGCCAGCGGCCTCGATCCGGTGCAGTGGGGAAAAGTTCCGCTTTATGAAGGGCCGGGCTGCATCGAGTGCGCCGGCACCGGGTTCCGCGGCCGAACCGCCATCCACGAACTGCTGGATTTGAGCGACCGCGTGCGCGAAATGATTCTGGCTAAGAAGCCGACATCGGAGATCCGCCGCGCCGCGCGCGAGGAAGG
>JASHNU010000022.1 GCA_030041475.1 Candidatus Sulfotelmatobacter sp. | reverse complement strand
CTCGGTGACGTCTTCGGCGAACAGCTCGAAGACCACGCCATTACCCTGGCCATTGCTCACCGATCGGCCGGAGACGCGCACCACCGTCGTGGTCCCGTTCTTGCGCTTCCATTCGGCGGTCAGCCCCTTGAAGGGGGACGAAGTGCGCAGAAAATCAGCCAGCTCGAACCAGTGATCGGCTTCTGCGTAGAGACCCTGGATTCGCAAACCGATGATCTCTCCCACCGTGTCGTAGCCCAGCATTTCGAGGAACGCTGGGTTGGCGTCCAGAATTTTTCCAGTGTCGTCGCAGCGGCAGATGCCGTAGGGGGCGTTGGTGATCAGGGAGCGGAAGTTCAGTTCCGAGCGCCGCAAGTTTTCCTGCACGGAGCGCAGAGCGGCGTTGAGCCAGCAGATCAGCATCGCGACAAAAAAGAACAAGGACAGGCGGATGATGGCGGTGCGTGCTTGCGCAGCGGTGTGCTCTCCCGCGAGCGAGAAATAGGCACTGAGGGTCAGTGCGAAGGAGGTGGCGACAAGGCCTGGCTTCCAGCCGCCGTACCACGCGCTCACCATGACGGCCACGCCAAAAAGAACCAGGCGGCTCTCGGACACGTCCACCAGCATGACCGTCGGAATCAGCGCTAGGGCCGTGCTGAGGACAGCGACTCCATAGCGCAGAATGGGAGCGCGGGCGGCCGGGATGCGAAGTAGGGGGAGGGTTACTCGCATGTCACTACTCTAGTTCCAGAACGGGAAAGGCGATAGTTACAGGAGTTCATTCCGGCTTGACAAAGGGGACGATTGGGAACGGCCGTTTTCCCGCTGGCACGCGCCCGGTCGGACGATGGTGGGACCATGCGGAGCGCGGGCTGGCATCGGACTTGCATCTTTTGGAATAAATCGGGACACTAGCCGGTACTCTTGGAGACGCATGAATATTGGACTTTTCGGCGGGACGTTCGATCCGGTGCATCGCGGGCACATGGCGTTGGCGCGTGCGGCGCTGGAGCGCTGCACGCTTGGCCGGATTTATTTTGTGCCGGCGAACATGCCTCCGCATAAGCAACGGCAGCCGCTTTCGCCTTTTCTCCACCGGTTTACTATGTTGGCGCTGGCCACGGCCGAGGAGAAGGCGTTTGTGCCTTCGCTGCTCGAAGCGCCGGAGGAGACGGAGTTTGGCCGCAAGGCTCGCGGGTCCAAGCCAGAGGACGACAAACCTGACAACGCGAAGCCGAATTACACCATCGATACAGTGCGGCGACTGAAGCAATCTCTGAAGGCGAGCGACAAGTTGTTTCTGCTCATCGGGATGGACGCCTTCGCCGACATCGCCAAGTGGCGCGAGACGGAGGCGTTGTTTCGCGAATGCGAGTTCGTGGTGGCCGGCCGCCCGGGATATTCGCTGGCGGACGTGGCCAACGCGCTGCCCGAGAGTCTGCGCCCGCGGGCGGAGGTGACCAAGCCGTTTCACAAGCAGCCAGCCACCGGAGATCTGGTGCTGCCGGGAGTGACGATTCACTTGCTCGGAGACTTGAAGCAGCCGGCCTCGGCGACGGCGATCCGCGAGGCGGCAGCCGCGGGCAAGCCGCTGGGGCGGTTCCTGGATGCGCCCGTGGCGGAGTACATCCGGAAAATGGGGCTGTATAAAGCTGTATAAACAGGGTGTATATGTCGGGGACCGACGATTGTTAGTCGGATGGTCGTCAGGCGTCTAAATTCGAGTCCGCATGAATTCAAAGAAAACATAGCCGATCAGGGCTGCCACGACGGCGATCTCGAAATTCTGAAGACTAAATACATCGGATAGTGCCCAAAGCAATCCTCTCTTCTGCCCCATGCCTGAGCGCTCAAACTCTCCCATCAAGAGATTGGAGTAAAACAGAAAAATAATGAACCCTACTTCAACCAGCATTCTCCAGCCGCTCTTTTTCATGGCGGCACGATTATAGCTCCCATGCTGAAGCTTCACGCCGCTGCCGCTCGCGCTTCCAGCACTTCGGCCCGCCCCCTATCGTTTGCACCGTATCCCCGAATAAAGCCTTCCCTCGTTTACAATTAAGACTTTGGCGAAGGGATGATGCTCTCGCCACCCAGCGCTAACGACTCCAGCGACAGGAGAAAAGCTTTTCATGTCTAAGAATCACTACTCCACCAAACCGAAACGGCGGAACAAAAACAAGAACCGGAAAGATCCATCGCAGGCCACCATGGCTGCGATCCGCGAGCGCGAAGCCGCCGAAGCGAAAAAATCGGCCAAGTAAGTCTCGCGCCACGTAGGCTCGATCGAGGCCCCTCACATCAAGCGACTAACGACTAGCGACCAATGACCAACGACCATCCTGAATGAAGAAGAGCGAACTGAGAAAGCAAGTTGCCGCAGTCATTCAAGCCTGCCTGGATAAGAAGGCCGAAGAACTCAGCATCCTGGAAATGGAGAAAGGGTCGGGCGCATTTACCGACTACTTTGTGCTGTGCAACGGGACGAATCCGAAGCAGATCCAGACCATCGCCGATGAAGTGGAGATGCGGCTGAAGGCGGCCGGCGTTCGTCCGAATAACATTGAGGGCTACAACCAGGCTGAGTGGATTTTGATTGATTATGTCGACTTCGTCGTGCACGTGTTCTCGGAGAGGGCGCGGAAGTTCTACGATCTGGAACGGCTGTGGAAGACAGCCACGCGGCTCGAGCCGGGGGATCTGAAAGCGGCGCCGAGGAAGCGGAAAGCCGAGACCAGGCCGGCCGCGGCGAAGAAGCGGAAGCGAAGGACGGCATAGGAGTAGCAGTGTCTCAATAAGGATGCGAGCCAGGCGCGCAATTGCTGCGTCGCAAAAAGGCGTGTCCCGTTCGACTCGCTGCGCTCGCTCAGGGCCGGCTGCTCGCGCGACTCGCCCAGATCCTTCGCGCAGCAAAGTGCACCTCACTCACGATGACAAGCGCAGGACGACAAGCGCATGGTGACAAGCTTAACTTCGCCCGAAATCCGCCCATGACCTCTGCAACGAACTCCGAACCGGCGTGGGGAAACCAGTTTCGGCTGGTGGCCGCGGAGAAGTGGAAGGCCAAGTCGGCGGCGATGGGCCAGCCGGTAACGGACGCGCTGGTCGAGTACGCGCAGCCGAGGCAGGGAATGAGAGTCCTCGATCTGGCGAGCGGAACGGGCGAACCGGCCATCAGCCTGGCGGCGCGCGTGGGAGCCGAGGGTCACGTTACGGCACTGGACATCAGCGCGGAATTGCTGGAGGTGGCCGCGCAGCGGGCCGACACGCGGGGTCTCACCAACTTCGCCACGCAGCAGGCAGACGCTCACAGCCTGCCGTTTCCCGCCGACAGCTTTGATCTGGCGACTTCGCGCTTTGGCGTGATGTTCTTTCGCGATCCGGTGGCTGCGCTGCGCGAATTGCGGCGCGTGTTGCGGCCGGGCGCGCGGGCCTGCTTTCTGGCGTGGGGTCTGTTTGAGCAGCCGTATTGGCAGACGATGATGGGAGTGGTGCACCGGCATGTCGGAGGTCCGCTGCTGGCGCCGGGCGGGGCGGACCCGTTCCGCTTTTCGCAAGCCGGCAGCTTGTCTGGCGTGCTGCGGGCGGCGGGATTCAACGACATTGCAGAGGAGGCGAGAACTTTGCCCTGGACATGGCCGGGCCCCGTCGAAGAAGTTTGGGAGCAGGCGCAGGCCGTCGCGGTGCCGTTTCGCCCGCTGCTGGAGCGGGTGCCGGCAGAGCAGTGGCCGCGGATTCACGCTGAGGTTCATGCTGCGGTCAGGAAATATTCCGACGGCCAGCAGGTGGCGTTTGGCGCCACGGTCGTACTGGCTTCAGGAAAAAAATGAAGGGCGGTTGTGCGCCGTGAAAATCAAGATCGCGTGGATCGGCAAGACGAAGGAAGCGGCGATTCAGGCGCTGACCGAGGAGTATCTCAAGCGGATTTCGCGGTATGTGCAGGTCGAAGGTGTTGTGCTGCGGGACGAGGCGGCGCTGGTTGAAATGTGCGGCCGTGCGGGAGCGAAGGGTGCAGCAAAATGCACGCTGGTGCTGATGGATTCGCGGGGCAGGGAATTTTCCTCCGAGGGCTTCGCCAAATTTCTCGGCGATTATCAGGACCGCAATCCGTTGCCATTGGTGCTGGCAGTGGGCGGCGCAGATGGGTTCGGCAAGGAAATCCGTGCTGCAGCGCAGCAGACAATCTCACTCGGAAAAATGACGCTGCCGCATGAGCTGGCGCGGGTGGTTCTGCTGGAGCAGGTGTATCGCGCATTCACGATTCTGAAGGGGCATCCGTATCATTCGGGGCACTGAACGGACTGCCCATTTTCACGACCAAACCACAGAGGACACAGAGGGGCACAGACTTCACTGTGTGACGGTGGCCTGGTAGCTGACAGCCTGCCATTTCCCGGTGCGGCGCACCCAGACGCGGGTGTAGCGGTAGGGACCGCTGAAGTCTTCTCCCAGCTGGTGGCCTTTGACGTCGGCGCGGGCGGTGACGACGGCAGTGTCTCCGTAGACGCGCACCACCATGTCGGTCACGTTGAGTTCGTCGTAGCGAAGCTGGCCGCTCTTGCGCGCGGAAACGGTGTCCCGCTTGGTGGTGACCTGACCGAGCGGAGTGATGGCGACGTAATCTTCTGCGAGCGTGCGCTGGGAGAAGTCGGCGTCGCGGTGCAGGCTGGCGTCGCGTGCCTGGCGCTCCAAGTCGAGAATCTCGCGGATGGCGGCCTGATCGCCAGTATCGAGGGTGGATTGGGGGCGGTTGTTAGCGACCTTTTGCGCGCAGAACGCGGGTACGGCCAACAGGGTCGACAGCAACAGGACTGCAAGACGGTTGAACACGACTAGACCTCCGCAGGGTCGCGAAGAGACAGAGATCCGCTTGTCCGAGCTACGCAACATTGGATGCCCCGGTTCCGTGGAAAAGTTCGCCACTGCCAAAAGATTCCAGAATCGATAACGACCGATCACAGCATGCCACAGACGGGGCGGAAAAATCCGTATGCAGTGTATGACTTTGGCAACCGGCGATCCGTTGCGAATTTTCTTGGTTGGGGAACGCGGCCGTCTCAGTTTGAGTCACTGAGCAGAGACCTCTGGCGACTCGGCAGGCGGTATCTAGTAGAATCAAGCGTCCCCTTGGCAATGGCTGATATCCGTCGTGGTCTCGTCATCGTAAACACCGGGCCGGGAAAGGGTAAAACCACGGCCGCCATGGGGACGGCCTTGCGTGCGGTCGGGCAAGGCATGCGGGTGCTGATGTTGCAGTTCCTGAAGGGATCGTGGCATTACGGGGAGCTGGACGCGGCCGAGGCCTTTGGCGACCGATTCGTCATGAAGCAGATGGGCCGCGGCTTTGTGAAAGTGGGGACGGAGAAGCCGGACCCGGCAGATGTGCGCCTGGTGGAAGCGGCGTGGGCCGAGGCGGAGCAGGCGATCCAGTCGGGCGAGTGGGATCTGGTGATTCTCGACGAGATCAACTATGCAATCAGCTACGGCATGCTCGATCCGGCCAAAGTGGTCGAAGCGCTCAGGAAGCGGCCGGAGATGGTCCACGTCATCTTGACGGGCAGGAACGCGCATCCCACAATTGTGGAGATCGCGGATACCGTCACGGAAATGCGGCAGGTGAAGCACGCCTATGAGAAGGGCGTGATGGCGCAGCGGGGGATTGAGTACTGAGTAGCGAGTACCGAGTACCGAGAAAAATCCAGATGCGCGCTGCTTCTCGACTTAACTCGGTACTCAGTACACGGTACTCGCAACTCAAATATGGCTTGGTTTAAGCGCGAATCCGGCGAACTCGATACTTCGGGCGAAAAGAAAGTCCGCACCGAGGGATTGTGGGTGAAGTGTGAAAACTGCCGGCAGATCATTTGGAAAAAGGACCTGGAAGAGAACATGAACGTGTGTCCGAAGTGCGACAAGCACTTCCGGATCGATGCCCGCACGCGCCTGGCGCTACTGCTCGACGACGATCAGTACGAGACCTTCGACGGCAACCTCTCGTCGACCGACCCGCTGAAGTTTGTGGACCTGAAGCCGTATTCGTCGCGGCTGAAGCAGGCGCAGCAAGAGACCGGGCTGAGCGATGCGGTCATCAATGCGCAGGGCAAGCTCGCGGGGCGGCCGGTGATTGCGAGCGTGATGGAGTATGCATTCATCGGTGGCAGCATGGGCGCGGTGGTGGGCGAGGCAATTACGCGGGCGGTGGAGCGCGCGGCCGACACGAAGACGCCGTTGATTATTGTGTCGGCGTCGGGTGGGGCGCGAATGATGGAAGGCGTGGTCAGCCTGATGCAACTGGCCAAGATTTCGGCGGCACTGGCGCGGCTGGACAAGGCGCGGGTTCCGTACATTTCTCTGCTGACCGATCCGACCACGGGAGGCGTGACGGCGTCGTTTGCCATGCTGGGCGATTTGAACATCGCTGAGCCGGGGGCGCTCATTGGCTTTGCCGGGCCGCGGGTGATCGAGCAGACGATCCGGCAGAAACTGCCGGCGGGATTCCAGCGCAGCGAATTTCTTCTGCAGCACGGCATGCTCGATGCCGTGGTTCCGCGCAAAGAGCTGAAACCGTACATCGCGCGCGCGCTGGATTTTATGGCGGCCTAAAGACAGCGTTTGGTCTTTGGCTCTTCGCCTCTGAATCGTATAGCCTTCGCGACTTCCTCTGCCCCGCTCTCCTCCTGCTAAGCTAAGGGCCAACGGCTAAGAGCCAAGCGCTGATTTATGTCCTACGAAACCGCGGTGGCGAGCATGTTTGCGCTGGGGCACGAGCTGGCCCAGACGCCGTCGCACAAGTTCGACCTGGCGCACATGCGCGTGCTGCTCGAGGCGATGGATCATCCGGAGCGGAATTTCCCTTCTGTTCTGATCGCCGGAACGAATGGGAAAGGCTCGACGGCGGCAACTCTGGCGTCGATTCTGCGAGCTTCAGGACTCAAGACAGCGCTGTACACCTCGCCGCATCTGCTGCGAATCAACGAGCGCATCCGGAGCAATGGAGAAGAAATTTCCGACGACGACTTCGCCCGTCTGCATGGCGAAGTGGATCGAGTGGCCGAGCAGCTGATTGCACGCGGCGAGCTGCCCTGGCATCCCAGCTTCTTCGAGATGATGACGGCGATCGCGTTTGCGCATTTTGCGCATGCGCCGGTGGAGATCGCGGTGCTTGAAGTGGGCATGGGCGGGCGGCTGGACGCAACCAATGTGGTTGAGCCGCTGGTCAGCGCGATCACGGATATTTCGCTCGATCACCAGAAGTATCTCGGCAACACGGTCGGCGAGATTGCGCGCGAGAAGGTGGGAATCATCCGGCCGGGCGGCGTCGTGGTGACGTTGCCGCAGCAGCCGGAAGCGAACGACGTGATCGGCAACACGATTCTTGATCTGGGTGCGGAGGGCATTAGCGCTGTGCCGTATGTGCCGCCGGTGTCGCCAGCCAGCGCCGAGTGCCGAGTACCGAGTACCGAGAAAAAGACTTTCACCGCCGAGTACGCTGAGAGTGCCGAGAAAAGCAAGTTTCAACCGCTCTATCGCTATCCACTGCAAGTAATGGGCAAACAGATTCTGGTGGAGACTCCGCTGGTGGGACGGCATCAGTTACGCAACGTGGCATTGGCGGTAGCCACGGCAGAGCAATTGAGCAGGAAGGGATTCGTCGGCATCACTCCGGAATCGATCGAGCGCGGAATTCGCGAGACGCGCTGGCCGGGGCGATTTCAAGTTTTGCCGGCGCGCGGCGGCTGGCAGGAGATCGTACTCGACGTGGCCCATAATCCGGCGGGCGCGTGGGCGCTGCGCGCGGCTCTTTCGGAGCGCTATGGCGACCGTCCGCTGATTTTTGTTTTCGGCGCCATGCGCGACAAGGCAATCTCGGAAATGGCGGAGATTCTGTTTCCGCTGGCCGAGCGCGTGGTTGCCACGCGGCCAGAAAATCCGCGAGCAGCGTCGGCGGAAGAGATTCAGCAGGCGGGAGCGCGCACGGCAGCCGAGATCGAACCTGTACCCGACGTGGCGGCGGCGCTGGAGCGCGCCAAAGACGCGGCGAGCGCTGGAACGACGATCGTGGTGACCGGCTCGATTTACCTGGTCGGGGAAGCGATGCGTGTTCTCGGGATTTGAAAACCGAGGCGCATCGTTTGTTTTCCTGGCAGATGCCCCTAGAATAGAAGAGTCGTGCAGGAAGTGAACTCATCGGTCGAGCAACTGGAGACGGGCGAGCCGGCGACGACGGCTGCTTCCGCCACCGCCCGCCGAACCCGCTCCGCGGGGAATGGACGCAAATACGGCTGGCCGAGCCGGTTGCGCTCGTACCTGATTCTTGATCCGCTGATCTGGCTGTACACGCTGGTCATGGGGCCGCTGGGGCTGGTGGCAGGTTTGTTCGATCGCGACGGCCGGCTCATGCATTGGTTTGCGCGAGGCTGGTCGTGGCTGATCATGAAAACGATCGTCTCACCGGTCAAAGTCATTGGCCTCGACAAGATCGATACTTCAAAGGCGCACGTCTACGCGGTGAATCACGCTTCGGCGCTCGATATTCCCGTGTTGTATGTGAACCTGCCGTTCCAGTTCCGCATTGCCTTCAAGAAAGAGTTGCTGGCGTATCCCGTGATCGGCTGGCATTTGAAGCGTTCGGGGCAGATCTGCATCGATCAGCAGAATCCATCGCGGTCGATCAGCAGCATCCGGCAGGCGTTGAAAGGGCTCAAGGACGGCCTGCCGCTGGTGATTTTCCCCGAGGGCGGGCGCACGCCCGATGGCGAGATCAAGCCGTTTCTGCCGGGAGCATTCTTTCTGGCGATCAAGGCGCAGGTGGATATTGTTCCGGTCGCGCTCGTGGGAACCTACGAACTTCTGCCCATGGACACCTACCACATCAAATGCCAGCCGCTAGAGATGCGCGTGGGCGAACCGATCCCGACGGCGGGGCTGACGATGCGCGACCTGGAGGCGGTGTCGAACCAGGTGAAGGCAGCGATGGCGGCCCTGTACGATTCGACCGGTGGAGCCTCCGAATAATGTGGTTGCGTAACCTTTTCTGCTTTCCGTCCGTTATCCCTGTGTAAAGCCAAACCGCGGTGAATTCGTGAAGGACCTGAAGTGAAGGCTCTGAAGAAAGAAGCGGACGAGCGCCTTCTGATCGAGGCTGCGCAGCAGGATCCTGCCCGCTTTGGCGAGCTCTATGAACTTCATTTCGAGCGCGTCTATGCGTACGTCGTTCGGCGCGTGGCCGACCGTGCCGAGGCCGAGGATGTGACGGCGGAGGCGTTTCATCAGGCGCTGGCGAACTTGAAGCGGTTTGAGTGGCGCGGGATTCCGTTTGTGGCGTGGCTGTTCCGGATTGCGGCCAACCTGATTTCCGACCGCTGGCAGCGGGCAGGACGGGAAGTTGTCGACGACGAGAGGATCGAATCGGCGCAGACCGAATCAGGAAGGATCGAATCAGGAAAGATCAGTCCGGCGGAAATCGAAGAAGTCGAGCGGCGGGCCACTTTATTTCGCCTGGTCGATACCTTGCCAGCCGAGCAGCGGCGCGTGGTCATGCTGCGATTTGTGGAAGAGAAAAGCATCAAGGAAGTGGCACGGGAGGTTGGCAAGACTGAAGGAGCGGTGAAGCAGTTACAGTTTCGCGCACTGACCAATTTGCGGGCGCGCCTGGAGGGTGCCGATGCCTAAGCGCTCTCTACATTCCGGGAATGGCGGCGAGAACAAGATCGACCGGAAGAAGATCGACCAGCCGGGCGTCGATCAGTTAAACAAGGCCGTGGATGTAATGCTGGCCCGGGCCGACGGCAAGCTCGGCAGGATGAGTGCGGACGTTGCACCTCTGGTGCGCATCGCGGCTGACTTGCGCAATCTGCCGCGAGAACGATTCAAGGCACGATTGAAATCCGAGCTGACAGGGAGAAATCGTATGTCTACAGTTGCTGAACCCGTTGCAGCCGTGCGCACGACTGCATCACCAAGAATGGCATTCCGTGATCCAGCGAAAGCAATTGATTTATATAAGCAGGCTTTCGGCGCGAAGGAAGTGTTCCGTTTTCAAATAACCGAGCGGGACATTCATGCGGAGATCATGATCGGCGACTCGATCATCCACATTAGCGGCGAATGGCCCGCGGGAGGACGCTTCAGTGCCGAAACGCTGGGAAACTCGCCCATCTCGCTATCGATTCACGTGCCCGATGTGGATGCGTTTACGCAACATGCCGTGGCGAAAGGAATGAAGCTGGTGCGTGCGCCGCAGGATCAGTTCTACGGACGTCGCGATGCCACGCTCGAGGATCCGTTTGGTTATACCTGGGTCGTGTACGCCGTAAAAGAAGAAATGTCGGTCGAGGAAATGCACCGCCGCATGAGGAGAACGCAGCACGGCCCCGAGGGCGGAGTGACTTCAGAGAAGAAGACCGGCGTAAGCGCCGTCCCGCGTGGCTTCCGTATGGTGACCCCGTATCTTGTGGCCGAGGATGGGCCGGCCCTGCTTGACTTCGCGAAGCAAGCGTTTGGCGCGGAGGAGACCCTTCGTGCGGAAACGCCGATGGGGGTGCATGGTGAAGTCCGCATCGGCGACTCGATGCTCATGATCGGCGGCGGCATTCCGGGCAAGAAATCTCCTCCGTCCTTTCACCCCAATGCGCTCCATGTTTATGTCGAGGACGCCGATACTGTGATCAACAAGGCCGTGGCCGCCGGAGCTGCTCTGATTGACCAGGCGCGCGATCAGGAGTACGGCGAGCGCTCGGGTACGGTAAAAGACAAGGCGGGCAACTTCTGGTACATCGCCACCGCCATCCCGAGAAACCCAGGCGAGAGCTATGTGCCGAAGGGGCTGCACAGTGTGAATGCGTATCTGCATCCGTTGCGGGCCGAGCCACTGATCGGCTTCCTGAAGCGTGCTTTCGGGGCCTGGGAGGTGTCGAAGTACGCGTCGCTGGACGGCGTGGTACATCACGCCGAGATTCAGGTGGGAGACTCTGTCATCGAAATGGGCGAGGCGCACGGCAAGTACGAACCGATTCCAGCGATGTTCTACCTCTACGTGCCCAACGTAGATGCGGTTTACAAGCAGGCCGTGGCGGCCGGTGCGACTTCGTTCCAGGAGCCAGCCGACCAGTTCTACGGCGACCGCAGCGCGGGCGTGAAAGACAACTTCGGCAATATCTGGTACATCGCGACGCACATCAAGGATGTGCAGATGTAATAACCGACGACATGACGTGCCACTAAAAGAACGGCAACTGGATGGGGCGGGCATGTGCCTGCCCCGTTCTTGTTTCGGTGTGAACCGCCTATTAACCCTTAGCTCTTCGCGAATCTGAATTATTTTCCCGGCTGGATCCCGGTCCGTTCGCGGTTTTTCTCGAGGGAGTCCAACAGGAGCTGCGGGTCGGAGATACGGAGGACGAGTTGCGTCCCTCCGCTGAGGTGAAAGTTCCCGTGGGCGGAGCTGATGGCCGAGGCATGGCCACTGGTTGCGAGCTCCAGCCCTTTGATTCCCACCACGCCCTCGCTGCCCGGTCCGAGCGCCGGACCGGCCTTCGTGCCGGGGACACCGGGCTCTGCCAAAGGACCGTTGGCAATATCCGGGCGACGGGAGCCGGGGGTCGCACTGGCATAAGTTTTCCGCCACTCGTTCGGCCCCATCGGTGGTCGTGTCGCCGTCTGGGCGGGCACATCGACGTCGCTTGAAGCACTCTGGAAAACAGCCCGCAAGGGCGCGCCGATCGCGCGAATGGTGGCGCGCAAGGGCAGTTCGAAGCCGTTCTTGAAGACGATGCTATCAAAAGCGATCTCGACGCGGGCCCCGGAAACATAGCGGGACTGAGCTGCAGCGGCAGCGACATGCCCGACGATCTGCGTTCCTCGCGGAGCCACGATGTGGCCGTGGGCGAGCACGTCCATCGTCAGACGAGCGGGGACCGGGTCGTTGGCCTTGGCTTTCTTGGCATCGATGGATTTGGTCATTTCGACCACAAAAGCGGCCGCAGGCTCGATCTGGCCAGATCGAGCGCTCGCTGGAGCGCCGGTTGCGGGGTTTGCGACCTGCGACGCGACCAGAGGATCGCACAAGGCCATCGCTATGATGGCCGCGCCCAACGAAAACAGTACGCCTGGCATGACCGCGTTACCTCTTCGCGTAAATCCGCAAGCGAAAGGACGATGCAGGAAATCCGGTTCCGACCCCGGGGCGTGGCGCAATTATACGCCTGAAATTATCGGTCGTGGCTGAGTCGGTAGTGTCCTAACTTAGGACACTGCAGTCGGTAGTGACGCAGTTGCAAACTGAGGCACTACCCTACAGTCTGCGCGATTGACCCCTCCCTGCGGGCTTCTTTAGACTGAAGGATTCACAATTCCTGCAGGTTTGCACATTATGGCTGACAGCATTCATATCAAGTTCCCCGACGGGAGCGAAAAGGAATTTCCCAAAGGCACGACTGCGCTTGAGGTGGCGAAATCGATCAGCCCGCGGCTGGCCGAGACGGCGCTGGCGGCGAAGGCTCGCCCGCTTAGTTCCAATGGCGCGCCCGCCGAGCAAAACTCGGGCGGCGATCTGATCGACCTGACCCGGCCCCTCGAAAAAGATACCGATCTCCGCATCATCACTGAGAAAGATCCCGAGGCGCTCGAGGTGTATCGGCATTCGTCGGCGCATCTGCTGGCCGCGGCGGTGCTGGAGCTTTTTCCGGAGACGAAGCTCGGCCATGGACCCGCGACCGAGAGCGGATTCTTTTACGACTTCTACCGGCCGACTCCGTTCACGCCCGAGGACCTGGAAAAGATCGAGAAGAAGATGCAGGAGCTGGTCGAGCAAAACATTCCCTATGCGCGCGAGTTTCTGCCCCGCGACCAGGGACTGGCCGAGTTCAAGAAGGACGGCGACTTCATGAAGTGCCACTTCATCGAGCAGTTCACCAAGCCCGATGAAAGAATTTCGATCTACCGCACGGGCAAATTCACCGACTTCTGCCGCGGGCCACACATTCCCTCGACGGGAAGGATCAAGGCGTTCAAGCTGCTTAACATCGCTGGCGCGTACTGGCTGGGGGACGAGAAGAATCCGCAGCTGCAGCGGATCTACGGGACGTCGTTCTTCTCGAAAAAAGACCTCGACGACTATCTGAGGCACGTCGAAGAAACGAAAAAGCGCGACCATCGCGTGCTGGGCAAGCAGCTTGATCTGTTTTCCATTCAGGAGCTGGCCGGGCCCGGGCTGATTTTCTGGCATCGCAAGGGCGGGATCATCCGCAAGGAGATGGAAGACTGGATGCGCGAGCAGTACATCAAGCGTGGATACTCGTTGGTGTACACGCCCCATGTGGCGCGGCGCCAGCTGTTCTATACCTCCGGACACGAGGGCTACTACTCGCAGAACATGTTCGACGCCATGGAGCTCGACGACGCCGAGTACCGGCTGAAGCCGATGAACTGCCCGGGGCACATTCTGATCTATAAAGACTCGCTGAAGTCGTATCGCGACCTGCCGGTGCGGTTGGGCGAACTGGGCACGGTGTATCGCTATGAGCGTTCGGGCGTAATGCACGGGTTAATGAGGGTGCGTGGATTCACCCAGGACGACGCGCACATCTTCTGTACGCGGGAGCAGATCGAGGGCGAGATTGCGCTCTGCCTGGATTTTGCCCTGGATGTGCTGAAGGACTTCGGCTTCGACGAATATCAGGTTGAGCTTTCGACGTGGAATCCTGAGGACAAGAAGAATTTCGTAGGCAGTGAAGAGCAGTGGAACCACGCCCAACAGTCGCTCGAAAAAGTTCTGAAGGCGCAGAAGATCAAGTACAAGACGATTCCGGGCGAGGCGGCGTTTTACGGGCCGAAGATTGACATCAAGCTGGTGGATGCGATCGGGCGGCTGTGGCAGCTTTCGACGGTCCAGTTCGACTTTAATCTGCCGCAGCGGTTCGGATTGGAGTACGTTGCGGAAGACGGCACGCGCAAGCAGCCGGTGATGGTGCATCGCGCGCTGTATGGATCGGTGGAACGATTCTTCGGCGTGCTGATCGAGCACTATGCGGGCGCATTTCCGGTGTGGCTGTCGCCGGTGCAGGCGGTGATGATTCCAATTGCGGAGCGTCACACGGACTACGCGAATAAAGTTGCCGCTCAGCTCGAGGCGATTGGCGTGCGCGTGGAAGTGGACGCGCGCAACGAGAAGATGAACGCCAAGATTCGCGAGCACGCCATGCAGAAGGTGCCGTTCCTGCTCGTGGTTGGAGATAAAGAGGCGGAGGCGGGCAAGGTGAACGTCCGGACGCGAGGGAAAGAGAAGACCGAGGACATGCCGTCGGCGGAGTTCGTGGAGAAGATTGGGAAGCTGATTAAGGAGAAGAGCGCGGGGTTGTAGGCTGATTCAGAATTTTGTTGCGCGGATCCTATGGTAATCGCGAGCTTCTTTTCGTTCTACGCGAGTTTCTCGGCCAAAATCGCCTGCATCTGGCTATCGGTCTGGGCCATTCGGCACAAGGCAGAGGTGGATTATCCTTTGGACAACCCTTCTCGCCTTGTCCGGTGGGCGCTTGTGGTAGCAGGATTTACCGCAGGATACTATCTTCCGGGGGCCAGGCTTGCACACGCGCGGGTTGTTTGCGGGTTCGTCGCCCTGGGATTTCTGTGCTGGCCGAATTTCGCGTACCACTTAACCAACTTCTTCCGGAAAAAAGTCCCTCAAGACAGCGTGTGACCAGGCCATCTTGGCCAGTGAGCGTCAGTCCGTTTATTTCCTCGGCGGATGTAACATATTTTTGTGCATCCGCTTGCAACGTGTCTACTTCATCGACTTCGCAAGGACGAGTTGCTCCATGCCGGGGACCGCGTCGGCGTGGCCGTTTCCGGCGGGATTGATTCGGTTGCGCTGCTGCGGCTGATGCTCGAGTTGCGGGGCGAGTTGGGGATTGTTCTTTCCGTCGTTCATTTCAATCACAAGCTGCGCGGGGCGGAATCGGATGCGGACGAGCAGTTCGTCGCGAATCTGGCGCGCCAGCATGATCTGGAGTTTCAGGTCGACAGTGAGGATGTGGCGCGGGTAGCGGAGCAGGAGCGCGTCGGCGTGGAGGCGGCTGCGCGGGATGTGAGGTATGGGTTCTTTCGGTTTTTGATCGGGGAGGACAGCGACCCTCAGGGGCTAAAGCCCAACTCTCCTTCTGGTCTGGACGGCACGGCTGAAGCCGTGCCCCTCCCGCATGTGCCCGGGTCAGCAGGAACACAGGGGCTAAAGCCCCACTCAGAAGAAACGCCCGTGCGCGGCGCTGAAGCGCCGCTCTTCCACGTTGACTCAGACAGCGCGGCTGGAAGCCGCGCCCCTTCAAATCAGTATCGGAGGCTCGACAAGATCGCCACCGGGCACACGCTCGACGATCAGGCCGAGACGGTTCTGATGCGGCTGATTCGTGGAGCGGGGACGCGGGGGCTGAGAGGAATCTATCCGCGGATTGCGGTGGAAGATGACGAGGGCGAAGTCTGCGGCGAAATTGTGCGCCCGCTGCTCGCGATTCGCCGATGCGAGCTGGAGCAGTATCTCAGGGACATTGGGCAGGGCTGGCGTGAGGATTCTACCAACTCGGATGAAGCGCTCACGCGCAACCGGGTGCGCAAGCTGGTGGTTCCTCTGCTGGAGCGAGAGTTTAATCCGTCGGTAGCGCAGAATTTAGCCGAACTCGCGGAGATTGCGCGCGGCGAAGAAGATTACTGGGAGAACGAAGCGGCCGGATGGATGGGGACGGTTGTGCACTGGACGGAGCCGGAGTGGGCAAAGAAGGCGTTATCCGGGGCAGGGTTGGTGCAAATTCAGGCGGGTCATAAGGGAAGCGAGCCAAGCGTGCCAATTATGCGTTCGCAGGAAACGCGAACGCTTGGCACGGCTCGCCCAGATCCTTCGACGGGCAAAGAGCGCCCGTCTCAGGATGACAGGGCTTTTCTTCTACAAGAGAGAATCGAGAATGCGCCGTGGCTGGTCATGAACGCGTCGGTGAGCCGGCTGTGGTTTCTGGCGGAGCCGATTGCGGTGCAGCGCAGACTGGTAAAGGCGATCGGCGCTGAGGCGGGGATTCCATTCGAGTTCAAGCACGTCGAAGAGATCTTGCGATTCGCCGGGGACGGCAGTGCGGCGGGCAAGGAGTTGTCGCTGCCGCTTGGGTGGAAGCTGCGAACGGAATCGGACGAACTGGTCTTCCTGACTCCGGACTTGCGCGAGACAGCGACCACCGCTAATTACGAATACGACCTGGCGGTCCCTGGTCAGGTGAGAGTCGAAGAGGTGGAGATGGTGATCGAGGCGCGACGCGTTCCGGCGGAATCGCAAGCGGGGTATAATGCTGCTCACCTTCTGGATGCGGGATCTTTGCCCGGACCGTTAAGGGTGCGGAACTGGCGTCCGGGCGACCGATTCTGGCCGGCCCATACAAAGTCCCCGAAGAAGATCAAGGAACTGCTCCAGGAGCGCCACTTGGCGCAGGCGGAGCGCAGGCTTTGGCCGGTAGTCGTGAGCGGCAACGAGATTGTCTGGGTGCGGGGATTTCCGCCGCCGCAGAAATGCGCGGCACGGCCGGGCCGTGAGGCGATTCTGATCGTGGAAAAGGCATTGTCCGGGCAGACGAAATAGAATCGAGCGGTGTGCCGAGGAGGCACCAAACTTCATGAGCGGCACGAGAGTCGAGCCATTGCGTCAGGTGATCGCGAGCGAGCAGATCCAGAAGCGGGTGAAGGAACTGGGGCGGCAGATCTCCGACGATTACAAAGGCCAGACTATTCAGGTGCTGGCCGTGCTCGAAAACGCATTCATGTTTCTGGCCGACCTGGTGCGGGCGATCGATATCCCGGTCGTGTGCCAGTTCATCAAGCCAAAGTACCGGCCGGCCACTGGCAGTTCGGCCAGCGACGTCATGGAGATTTTCTTCAGCCATGAGCCGGACATTCGCGGACAGCACATTCTGCTGGTGGAAGGGCTGGTGCATTCCGGCGTGACCAGCGAGTTTCTGATGAGCGACCTGCGGGCGCGGGGAGCGGCCTCAGTGAAACTCGTGACGCTGCTGGATCGGCAGTCGGCGCGGCGAGTGTCGCTGCAGCCGGATTATTTCGGGTTCCTGGTGGATGACACCTATATGGTGGGTTACGGCCTGGGGGCGGTAGAGCAGACGAACCGGAATCTGCCGTATCTGGCGGCCGTACCTCCAAGAGCGACAGTGACTTAAGTCATACAAAAGCGCGCGGTTTTTGGACGGACAAGGTAAAATAAAGAGCTTAGGATTTCGCCAATCAAAAGTCGTGGACCGGCATCTAATCTGTAGATATTGCGGGAGCCCACTGTAGGCGGCCCGTGTTGAAATTAGGAGTCTTCTAGGTGAACTCGACTGTAAAGACTGCGCTGTTCTGGTTGCTCATTGCCGTCTCGGCGTTTTTGCTGTGGGAGGTGGTGAAGGGAGCACGCGACAGCCAGAAGGACAAGGAAATCTCGACCACTCAGTTCATGAGTGATCTCGACCAGGGCAACATCCACGACTTCAGGGTCACCGGGATGGAAGTGCGAGGCAAGATGCGCGATGGCTCGGCCTTCCACACCACTGCGCCCGCCAGTTACTTCACACCCGAAGTACTCGATGGGCTGCGGAAAAAGGGAATTGACGCCGACTTCCGCGACCCGAGTTCGGGAAGCCTTCCGCTACAGTTGCTGGGAACCTGGGCACCGCTGATTCTGCTGGGCGCGCTGTGGTTTTTCATGATCCGCCAGATGCAGACGGGCGGCAACAAGGCGCTGTCGTTTGGCAAGAGCCGGGCGCGGCTGCTCTCGATGCAGCAGAAAAAAGTTACGTTCAAAGATGTAGCCGGTGTGGACGAGGCCAAGGAAGAGCTGCGCGAGATTATCGAGTTCCTGCGCGAGGCGCAGAAATTTCAGAAGCTGGGCGGCCGCATTCCAAAGGGTGTGCTGCTGGTAGGACCTCCGGGAACGGGCAAGACTTTGCTGGCGCGGGCAGTTGCGGGCGAAGCCAACGTTCCGTTTTTCTCGATTTCGGGTTCCGACTTTGTGGAGATGTTCGTGGGCGTCGGCGCGAGCCGCGTGCGCGATTTGTTTGAGCAGGGCAAGAAGAATGCGCCCTGTATCATTTTCATCGATGAAATCGACGCGGTTGGACGGCATCGCGGCGCCGGCCTGGGCGGCGGACACGACGAGCGCGAGCAGACACTGAATCAGTTGCTCGTGGAAATGGACGGCTTCGAATCGAACGAAGGCGTGATTCTGATGGCCGCAACGAACCGGCCAGACGTGCTCGATCCCGCGCTGCTGCGGCCGGGGCGGTTTGACCGCCGAGTGGTGGTCAGCCGTCCGGATGTGCGCGGACGTGAAGAGATTCTCCGCGTGCACACGCGCAAGATTCCTCTCGCCGAGGACGTTGATCTTTCTGTTCTGGCGCGCGGGACACCTGGATTTTCGGGTGCGGACCTCGCAAACATGGTGAACGAAGCGGCGCTGGCCGCGGCGCGGCAGAATCGCAAGGCGGTTCTGCAGTACGACTTTGAACTGGCCAAAGACAAAGTTCTGATGGGAGTGGAGCGCAAGTCGCTGCTGCTCTCGGATGAAGAGAAAAAGAACACGGCGTATCACGAGGCCGGACACGCGCTGGTGGCGGCGAAGATGCCGCATTCCGATCCTCTGCACAAGGTCACGATCATTCCGCGCGGCATGGCGCTGGGCGTGACCATGCAGTTGCCGATCGATGACCGGCACAACTATTACAAGAACTATCTCGAAACCGAGATCGCGATCCTGATGGGCGGCCGCATCGCGGAAGAACTCTTCCTGAACTGCATGTCCACGGGCGCGGGCAACGACATTGAGCGGGCCACCGATATGGCACGCAAGATGGTCTGCGAGTGGGGCATGAGCGATCTGGGTCCGCTGACGTTTGGCAAGAAGGAAGAACAGATCTTCCTGGGCCGCGAGATCGCGCAGCATCGCGACTACAGCGAAGACACGGCGATCAAGATTGACCAGGAAGTGCGCAAGCTGGTCAACAATGGCTATAACACGGCCAAGCAGATTCTGTCGGACAATCGCGACACGCTGGAGAAAATCGCGCGGGCACTGATTGAGCGCGAGGTGCTCGATGCAAACGAAATCAAAATCCTGGTCGAGGGCCAGGAGCTTCCTCCCGTGCAGTCGCCGCCGGCGTCAAAGCCTGAGGATGGAGTGCAGCACGTGATCAAGCCGAATCTCGAGCCCGGGCGCGCGCCGAAGACAGGCGAGCGGCCGGCCACGGCGTAAAGCGGAGATCAATAAAACGAGATGGGCGGCTGAGAAGCCGCCCATTTTTCTTCTGTTCGACACGCGTGGGATTTTGAACGCAATCGCCCCGCAACAAGGGCGCAATCACGCGTCTTGACTACTGAACGTGTCCTCCCGAGAGCCCGTTCATCTCTTTTGAGAACCCGCCCATTAGCAAGTCGAACTCGTCCGCCCTTTCGCGCCCGCACGTGGCTTCGATGGCGGTGAGCATCGTCGATGTGAGTGCATCAAGACCATCGCCGAGGCTTTTCGGTCCGCACTTGGCCATTACCTCGCCTACCTCGATGGCCAAGCGGCGGATCCTTTCTGGTCGCTCTCCAACCATCGTCACAGTTCTTGGCTGGACTTTCGCCGCCAAATCACCGGGCCGAATCAAGCCAACTGCCCGATTGCGCTCCGTCGACCCCAAAAACCTGCTCACCTGTTCGAAGAAGCGGGAGAACCCCTCCCTCTGGCCGTACTTGGCTCCGAGGGCGTTGAGCATCACCATGGTGAGCGCGTCAAGCGCGTCCGCGAGACTGGTTTCGCGCTTAATCAAAAATTGCATGATCTCATTGCCAACGCGTATCTGTTCTGGCCGCTCCTTTTCGCTGCCGCGTATGTGTTTTCGAATCCATCTGACAGTCCGATTCACAAGCCATCTCCATTCGTCCTTCGGAGCCGCATCAGTTCGAGGCAGTTCCGGGCCAATGAAGCTGCCTGGCGTATTATGCCCCGATGACGCCGCCGCTGCTGACAAATCTCGATTGCACTCAAATTACCGAATGCTTCCGAAGCCCTTTTCCCGCTGAAAACAGAGGGATTACTGTGTCGATTCTGCGTCCCGACGTGCTCCCAATCCACCTCGTTTCGTGGTATAATTTCATTAGTCGCCAACGATCCTAACTATTAGGAATTTCAACAACTTGAAGTAGATTTCGGCTGTGCTAAGACAGCCCGGGATCGGGCGAGATTTCCGCGCAGATTTCGGTAAGAAACGAAGACCAGGTTCAGAAAAAGTCAGGACATTTTCGCGGAGCGGAATGGCCACCAAAGAGATCAATACCCCCATCGTCGAAACCAAAACAAAAAACGGAAAAGTGACGCCGATCAGCAACGGCAACGGCGGTAACGGCAGCGACTACACCGCCGAGTCGATTAAAGTGCTGGGCGGCATGGAAGCGGTGCGCAAACGCCCGGCGATGTACATCGGATCGACGGGCGAGCTGGGCTTGCACCATCTTGTGTACGAAGTCGTCGACAATTCCGTGGACGAGGCGCTCGCCGGATTCGCGACCAAGATTGAAGCCACGATTCACCTCGATAATTCCATCACGGTGATTGATGACGGCCGCGGCATTCCCGTGGACGACATGGAAATCGACGGTGAAAAAGTTTCGGCCGCGCAAGTGGTGATGACCAAGCTGCACGCCGGCGGGAAGTTCGATACATCCTCCTACAAGGTTTCTGGCGGATTGCACGGCGTGGGCGTGTCGTGCGTAAACGCTCTCAGCGAAGAGTTGGAACTCGAAATCTGGCGGAATGGCGCGACCTGGCAGCAGACATATTCGAAGGGCGAACCGACCAGCAAGCTGAAGAAGACCGGCGTAGCGAAAGTGAAGACGGGTACCAAGGTTCACTTCCTGCCGGATCGCACGATCTTCACGACCACTGACTACAACTACGACACGCTGGCGCAACGGCTGCGCGAGCTGGCCTTCCTGAACAAGGGACTGCTGATCACGCTGACCGACGAGCGCTCAACCGACTCGAAGACCGGCGAAGCGAAGCAGACACAGTTCAAGTACAACGGCGGAATTGCCGAGTTCATCAAGCACCTGAACCGCGGCAAGCAGGCGCTGCACGACAAACCGATCTACATGGAAGACGACCGCAACGGCGTCCACATGGAGATCGGGCTGCAATACAACGACGGGTACTCCGAGACGATTTTCAGCTTTGCGAACAACATCAATACCGTCGATGGCGGAACGCATCTTTCCGGATTCCGCATGGCGCTGACGCGCACGATCAACTACGCAGGCCAGCAGATGGGATTGTTCAAGGATGTGAAGGAAAACCTGACCGGCGATGATGTGCGCGAAGGACTTGTGGCGGTGATCAGCGTGAAGCTGCCCCAGCCGCAGTTTGAAGGCCAGACGAAAGGCAAGTTGAATTCCGACATCGCGGGCATCGTGCAGGCGTTCGTGAACGAGCGGTTGGGAGCGTTTTTCGAACAGAACTCGACGGTCGCGCGGAAGATCATCAACAAGGCGATTGATGCGGCGCGAGCGCGCGAAGCGGCACGCAAGGCGCGCGACCTGACGCGGCGCAAGGGGGCGCTTGATTCCGGCGGCCTGCCCGGAAAACTTGCGGATTGCTCGGAACGCGACCCGAACCGGTGCGAGCTTTTTCTGGTCGAGGGCGAGTCGGCAGGCGGAACGGCGAAACAGGGCCGCGACCGGCGCTTCCAGGCGATCCTGCCGCTGAAGGGAAAAATTCTGAATGTTGAGAAGGCGCGTATAGACAAAGCGCTGGCGCACGAAGAGATTCGGGCCATGATTACGGCGCTCGGGATGGGAGTGGGCAATAACGAGGTCGAAATCGATAAGGTTCGATATGGCAAAGTCATTCTGATGACTGATGCCGACGTTGACGGATCTCACATAAGAACGCTTCTGCTGACGTTCTTCTTCCGACAGATGAAGCCGCTGATCGAACGCGGCAAGGTCTACATCGCGCAGCCGCCGCTGTTCTCGCTGAAAAAGGGAAAGTCGCAGCAATACATCAAGGACGAGCGCGAGTTTGTGAAAGTGATGGTGAAGCGCGCGGCGGAAGGCTTGAGCGTGCGCTACGGCGAAGGCGCAGCCAAGATCGAGGGCAAAGAGCTGGCGCGCTTCATGACCGTGCTTGACGAGTATTTGGGATTCTTCGACAAGCTCGACAAGCGCGTGCGCAATGAGCGGGTGACGGAATTGATTCCGAAGCTGGATCTGGCCAAACATGCCGATTTCGAGGGTGACAAGAAAACCCCGCCGAAGAAAATCGAACGGCTGGAGAAAGAGATCAAAAAGCTGCAGAAAGACGAAGGCTTCAAGAGCGTGGAAGCGCGCTTCGACGAGGAGCACAACCTGTGGGAGGTGGCGTTCGTCAACAAGCACGGCGCCGAGCACGTCATCAACTGGGAGCTGGCTTCGAGCGCCGAGGCCCGGCAAATGATTTCCAAGTACAAGCAGATTGAGCAGTTCATGGAGCCTCCGTTTGTGGTGGAGACGCTGGCGAAAGCGGCGCCTGCGAACGGAAACGGCGAAGCCGCGGACGCCGAAGGCGGTGCAGACGAGGAAAAGGGCGAGAAGAAAGCCGCTAAGGCCGCGAAGCGCAAAGTCGACATAGAAGTGGTCGAGAAGACCAGCGCGCGTGATCTGCGCGATCACGTCATCAACGAAGGGCGGAAGGACTTTTCCATCCAGCGCTACAAGGGGTTGGGCGAGATGACCGCGCCGCAGCTGTGGGAGACCACGATGGATCCGGAGCGGCGCACGCTGCTGTCGGTGAAGCTAGAGGACATCGCCGAGTGCGAGACGATTTTCACTACGCTGATGGGCGAAGACGTCGAGGCGCGGCGCAAGTTCATCGAGGACAACGCGCTGGACGTGAAGAATCTGGACATCTAACGCTAACTTTTCGCCGCGGATTTACGCGGATTTCCACGGATAAACCAACAGTCAATTCTGGGCGGCCTGCGGGCTGCCCTTTCTTATAGGGCCTTAGGTTCTGCCTAAGGCTTGACCGCCACCGGTTCTGCCTTTTCGCCGCGAAAGACGCGCGAGATGCCGCGAACGATGCGACGCATGGGCAGTTCGCCTTTGGCGTCGGCAAAGAAGATTTCTCCCGTGCGGCTGCTGCGGTAGAACCAGCGCTTGAGCAGGGCGACGTGCTCCATGAGCTCGAGGACGGATTTGGCTTTGTGTTGTGAGAGCAAAGCCAGCGCCTCCTGCACGCGCGATTCGATCGACTGCGACTTGGCGTGCTCTGGTGGCTGGATGTTGAATGGAATGGGTCCTGCGATTTGCCCGCCTTCGATTCGGAAGAGTGCGAGCGAGTCGGCAAGGTGACTCGGCTGGATCAGGAGCCCCGAGAGGCGATCAAGGCGCTGAACGATTTCGGGCAGCTGGCTCAGGATGGGAGTCAGCTTTTCGACGCGGACGTGAATTGCGGCGGCATCTTCGAATGCGAGGTTCGCCGAAGCGGCTTCCCGCTCCGCTGCGAATTGGCGGAGGAGAGAATAGCCTCCCGAATCAAAGTAAGCCTGGACGCGATTCACTTCCGTCGCATATTCTTCGTCGCTGCATCCCTTGAAACACGGGGCCAGGCACATTTTCATCTCGGAATAAATGCAGCCGGGAAACTTTGGATCTGGGTGAAGGTCGTTGACGCAGCGGCGCATTTTGAAAAAATCGAGCGAATCGTTCATGAATTTTTCGGCGGCAACACGTGAGACGAACGGGCCGTAATAGAGCGAGCGCCGGTTGAGCCGGCCGAGGCGCGTCGTGACCGAGGCGCGGGGATATTCGTTTTCGAGATGCAGCCTTACGAACGGCGCGAAGCGGAAGCGCAAGCGTTTGGAATACGTCTTGGGGAATTCGGCTCGTAGCACCGAGTAGAGAAGAAACCCGGATTCGAAATCGGAACCCGTGGGAGCGTATTCGATGGTACGAACGCGATCGCGCAGGTTGAGCTTCTTTGTACGTTCTTCCGGCGGTCCGAGCAGGCGCTGCAGACGGCGGCGCAGGTTTGCGGTTTTGCTGACGTAAGGTTCGGAGGGCGCCTCGCCCCGCAGAACGAAGACAGCAGGAGCGGCGGGGACCGCGGCAAAGACTTCGATACCCCGCTCGGGAGCGAATTCCAGGCGCTCAGGAAGCATTTGCTGTCTAGTAAACCACAGAGGTCTCAGAGGAACACAGGAGTTGGATCGCTTCCCCGGTAGAAGCAAGGCGCATAGATCCTTCGCCGCAAGGTGCGCCGCTCAGGATGACAGGCGCTGTCTTCATCCGCGCGATCCGTGTGAATTCGTGGCGAAGGCTAGCGGAAGCTCGCGCTGCGGAATTTCTGGCGAAAGTCGGCACCGTCGAGAGTTATGATGCGGCACATCTCGTGAAGGCGAGAACGCATGCGTTCGCCGATGCGATCGCCGAGCGTCTCGCCGCGGACGGCAGCCCTTGCTGGCGAGAGAGAGCCGGATGCGCCCGCGGCGGGCTGATCGTCGAAATTCGTGGTGATGATGGTGGTCCGGTTCTCGTTGTAGCGCGTGTTCAGGATGAGGCTGACAGTGTCCCACACCCATTCGGTTGGCTTGACGGCGCCCAGTTCGTCGAGTACGAGAACGTCGGTTTCGAAGACCGGCCGCAGGACATCGAGTTCCGTCGTCTGCACAGTCGAGTTGTACGAATTCTGGATTTCCTTCAGCAGCTCGCGGTAGTCGTAAAACAGGCAGGCGATGCCGCGGCTGAGGATCAACTCCTTGATGATGCCGACCGCCAGGTGAGTTTTGCCGGTGCCGATCTTGCCGATGATAAGCAGGCCCTTGTCGCCGTGGGGGTCGCACTTCCGGGCAAAGTTGGAAGCGATGAAGTGGGCCTCGGCCAGCGAGGGATGGGCTCCGGGAAAGTCGGTGTCGTAGTTGGCGAGCTCGCAATGTTCGTAGCGGCGCGGAATGCGCGCCGCCGCCAGCAAGGATTGCGCCCGCGCCCGCAATTGACAGTCACAGCGCATGACACGCCGTTCGGTCGCATTGCGGCCTGTATCACGCCTTGTCGGCACGGTCTTCCAGCCTGTGCCGTCGCACACCGGGCAAACTTCCACGGGAGCCTTGATCAACTGCGAAACCCTCTTCTCAATGTCTGATCATTCGTTCTCCTTCGACTTTGCACCCGAGCGAGCGCTTCGCGCAAGGGGGAAGGGCTGGCGGGCTGTGTACATCCTGTGAAGGATGCGGGGGACCTGTGGAGGGCGGAGGAAAACGTTCCTGGCAGGGCGAAAAGCCGCTCCGACAGCACCAATTCGGACCGATGGGGTGCAAAACGGGCTTCCGGCGCGGATTTTCACAGTTGACATTCCCGGCAGAGGGAGGAAAATACGATGCGTCAGGTTTCCCACTCAGCCATAGCCATTCTTCCTCCCGGTGCCGGCTGGGAACGAAAGAAACCTGCGAGGAGAAACTATGAATAAAGCCGATCTGGTTGACAAGATCGCAGGCGCATGTGAAATCAGCAAAGTGCAGGCCACGACTGCGATTGATACCGCCGTGGACAGCATTACGTCTGCCCTCCGCAAAGGGGATCGGGTGGCATTGATAGGCTTCGGCACGTTCTCGGTGTCGCAAAGAAAGGCGCGGAACGGGCGCAACCCGCAGACCGGTGCCACTATCAAGATCGCTGCCCGCCGCGTTGCGAAGTTCACTCCAGGCGCCGAACTCAAAAAGGCAGTCAACAAGAAGTAACGGGAACCTGAATCCAAGATTGCGAAACGGCAGGGGGTCGGCCCTGCCGTTTCTTGTTGTGGGCGCGTGCCATCGTTCGGCGAAGCAACAGGGTTCTTGCTGGCCAGCCGTTACCCGCATGCATGGCGTGTTCGTCGGCCAAACCAGGTGATTCAACTGTGGTCGCCGCTGAGAATTCTCCATGCCTCGCGGCCGGTGAGGACGACTTTCTCGATTCCCTTCACCGCGTTGATGTATTGCGCACGCTCAAAAGCGGCCGGATCGGAGCTGCGGAGCTGGCTCATTTTTCCTTTGATTTCTGCGACCGATTTAAATTGGTGTTTTTCCATAAGGCCAGTCAAACCGGTTTCGAGATCCTGAAGCCGGGTGATTCCGTGCCGTAAGAGGACGGAGCAGACCATTGTCACATCCGCGCCGACGAGGAGCAGTTTCAGGGCATCTTCGGGGCTGTGAACGCCGCTGCTTCCAGCCAGGCTCGCCTTGACGCGGCCAAAAAGCATCCCGATCCACGTAAGTGGAAGCCGCAGATCTTGCGGAGTACTGAGCAAAACGCTCGGTTGGATCTCCATCGTCTCGAGATTGAGGTCGGGCTGATAAAAGCGATTGAAGAGCACCAGACCGTCTGTGCCCGCCTCTTCAAAGCGCCGGGCCATGTTTGACATGCTGGTGAGAAACGGGGTCAGCTTGGCCGCAATGGGAATCTTCACCGCCGCTCTAACTGCCCTAACGACCTCGACGTATCCGTTTTCGAGCTCGGCGCCCGCGACGTCGGCCTGGGTTGGCACCTGGTATAAATTGAGTTCGAGGGCATCGGCGCCGGCCTGCTCGATCCGCCGGGCGTATTCTGTCCATCCCTTCAGACTCGTGCCTCCGAGGCTTGCGATCAAGGGAACGCGGACCGATTCCTTTCCTCGACGAAGAAAATCGAGATAACCATCCAGGGCAGCGAAGGACGACGCCGGCTCGTTCGTTCGTTTAAGCGGGATCTCTTCAAAGACAGAGTGCAAAACGATGGCTGATGCACCGGCGTCTTCCAGGTGTTTGATGTTGTCAAACTGCTGAGTGAGCGGAGAGGCAGAGGGGACCAAAGGCGTTTTCAGTTTCAGTCCAAGATAGTTAGTCGAAAGATCGATCATCATGTGTTCGCGAAAAACTGGAAGACCTAAGAAATGTGGGCGTTGGGAAGGATGCGGACAGCAACGCCATCAGGGGATGATACTCGATCGACCCAGGCTCCTCCAAGGCGGGCCAGACGCAATCGCCGCGCGGTATAGTATACGGACGGCAAAAATGCACGAACTGTCGATCGCGATGGGCATTGTGGATGCGGCTCTGGAAGAGGCGAAGAGCCGCGGGTTGCAGGTGAGCGCGGTGCATCTGCGACTGGGCGCGCTATCGGGAGTGGTGAAAGACGCCTTGCTGTTCTCTTATGAAGTGGCGTGTCAGGACACAGCGCTTGAGGGGTCACGATTGGTCGTGGAAGAAGTTCCGGTTGCCGTTTTCTGCCCGCAGTGCCGCCAGCGGCGGGTATTGGGTTCGATTCAGTCATTCGCGTGTCCGGAGTGCGGATCCGCCACGCGAGATATCTTGCAAGGCAAGGAACTGGAGGTTTTCGCGCTGGAGGTGGAGGAATGAGCGAGCCGCGGCTGGTGGAAGTCCGCAGGAATGTGCTGAAACAAAATGATGTGATCGCGCGGGCTCTGCGCGAACAGTTTCGCGGCGCAGGAGTCTTCGTCGTGAGCCTGGTTTCAAGTCCGGGCTCGGGTAAAACGACGTTCCTGGAAAAAATGCTGACGCAGTTGCAGCCGCAATTCCGCGTGGCAGCATTAGTGGGAGACCTGGCGACCGAAAATGACGCTGTGCGGCTGGCCCGGAGTAAAGCGCCGGTGAAGCAGATCACGACCGGGACCCTGTGCCATCTGGAAGCGGCAATGGTGCAGAACGCACTTCAAGACTGGAAGCTGGAACTGGATTTCCTGTTTATTGAAAACGTGGGGAACCTGGTGTGCCCGTCTTCTTACGATCTGGGAGAGAATTTGCGGCTGGTGTTGCTGTCGGTGACCGAAGGTGAAGACAAGCCGCTGAAATATCCCACCATCTTCAACAGCGCGGATGTTGCCGTTGTGACGAAAACGGATCTGGCCGATGCGGTCGAGTTTAACTGGGATGCTGCACAACGAAGTGTGCAATCGGTGCGGCCTGGCATGCGGATTTTTCGTTTGTCGGCGAAGACCGGCGCGGGGATGAACGAATTCCAGTCTTTTCTTTCCCAGAAATTGGCCGAACACAGATCGGTAGCACAGATTTGAATCAGCGAGCGGTACGCAGCGGAATAGCTGTGGCGTAGCGCACACTCTCTATGCCGGCTTCCACCACAGCCCGGGCCGCATCCTCCGCCAGACCGCTGACGCTGGCGGCATATGCATCATTCGTGCCCATCGGGATTGCGACCGTGCTCCTCGGTCCGATGTTGCCGAACCTTTCTGCCCGGTGGTCGCTGAGCGATTCTCAGGCGGGCAGTCTTTTCACCGTGCAGTACGCCGCCGCGACGTTGACGGTCGCACTCTCGGGATGGTTGGTCGCGCGCCGTGGATATCGATTCGCGATCAATGTCGGGCTCGTACTGGTGGCAGTCGGGACGGCTCTACTCATTGGAGGCCCGAAAGCGCTGGGGATAGCGGGCATCGCCCTTTACGGAGGAGGTTATGGATTTACCGTTCCAGCGGCCAATTTGTTGGTGGCGGAGGTGAATCCTGGACGGCGGAGCGCAGCCCTGAACGTCCTGAACTTTTGCTGGAGCATGGGCGCCGTGTCTTGCCCCTTTCTGATTGCCGCTGCAGTTAACTGTAAGCGACTTCCTCTTTTTCTGGACTTAGTGGCGGGCTTCTCGCTGCTGGTGGCAATGGGAATCGCCGCGATGCCTGCGTCTGTGGTTGAGCCGTCCCGCGCCGCACCCACCACGGGAAGCGGAATTACCAAGATTGATTGGAGGGGAAGCGCGCTTGTCACTCTGGCGTTGTTGTTTCCGATTTATGTGGGCACGGAAACGGCCTTCGGAGGATGGGTGGCGAAATATTCGAAGACCCTGGGCGGTTTGACTCCGACGATAGCGGTCATGACGCCTTCATTTTTCTACGGCATGATCATGCTGGGCCGATGGATGGCTCCGCTGCTGCTGCGAGTGATCGCCGATGTCCGACTTGCGATGGTGGGCTTGCTTATCGCACTTGCCGGGATGGGGGGATTGGTGCTTGCACACGGTTTAGCCGGCGTAGTGGCAAGCGCATGCCTTGCCGGTTTGGGGCTTGCCGCTGTTTATCCCATTACGATTTCGCTGATGGCCCACGAATTCGGTCCGGCGGCGACGCGGGTAGGGTCATTGATGTTTGTGCTGGCGAATGTTGGCGGCGCCTTACTTCCCTTGCTGGTGGGAGTTGTGTCCAGTCAGGTCGGAATGCTTAAGGCGGGGCTGATGGTGCCGCTATTGGGAAGCGTGGCGATGTTTCTTTTGTATTGCCGAAATTGGAAAGTGGAAGTGATAGAGGAAATCGCATAGCAGCCGCGCAGCTGAATCGATGCACACGCAAATTTGTGTGACGATTTTATTTATGTGCGCATCAAGCGCGCCGCCAAGCGCGAGAAACGCACCAGGCGATACAGAGGAAATAACGGCTGTGGCAGGCGGATCGCATTCCATTCGCCCGGACCGGGCGTGAAGATCAGTCTTTGCAGAAACCGCACGCGGTCAGCGCGTCTTTCCCTGAGCCGCATCATCAAACGAAAATATGCGGCCGACTCGACATCCATGGCGGCATCGCGCGTGATTCGAGTCTGAATTTCTTGCGCCAACAAAACTGACGCAGAGTCAGCAGCGGCAAGCCTCTCTGCCCTGGCCGGCATTGCGGCGCCGAACAGTCTTTTCGCCAGGAGCAGGCTTACGCACACGATTCGCACGGTTCCCAACCTTCGCGCCTCAGACTCAATCGAATCCCAGGGCAGGTCTGGAGCGCTCGCCAGCCGCGCGATATCGCACAGCCAGACCAGTCGCGACCAAGCATGCTTGGCGGCGTGCGCGGAAAGTACAACAAGAAGGTCTGCGGGACTGGGCGTCTTCATGGGCCGGCCGGCGACGGTGACCGTGACCGCGCGCTGGAACAGGCCATACATGTCAAAATCCACGGCATAAAACCGCGGCTGAATCGCCCACTGTACTTCAAGCAGATTGCGGCCTGCGGCGCCGTCGAAGGCGCACTCGTATCCCGACTTCAGGTAGGCACGCTCTTCTGCTTCAGAAAAATGCGTCTGCGGAATATAGCCGAGCTCGCGGACGGCGTCACGAATACGTGGAAAATCGTCGGTGCGAATCAAAAGATCGATATCCCCAGACTGTCGCAGGGCAATGTCATGGTAGATCAATTCTGCCAGCGCGAGGCCCTTGTAGGGCATGACCTCGAGGTTGAGCGACGACAAGTGGTCGACGATGCGAATCAACTCCCGCGCGAGAAGCAACGATTTGTGAACGTTCGTCTGAAGGCTCTGTTCGAGCGCCTGCATCTCCGCGGGTGGGACTGCATCTTTGAAACTCTGAACCGCCTGGAACAGAATGGGCTGAACGCCGTGATGGTCGGCGAGAGCGAGCAACGCCTGCCAGCGAACAGGCTGCTGGAGAAGCATGCGCAGCGAGGCCGATTTTTCAGAGCCACAACGATCGGAGCAAGCGGCCAGGAGCAACTGCCACTCAGCGTCGAGCGTGGTCCCAGACATGGCTCAGTTGGACCTGTAGGTGCGAAGCGAAGTCACGCGGTCGCGCCGGCCAACGTCGGAAGCGCGCGAATCTGCACCAGGTTCGGCGCAGGCCGCCGTCGGGATAGCATGTTGGCCGACGGGATGCCCGTTCTGGCGAACGATTTCTCGCAATCCTGGGAGGAAGGCCCGCGCATATTTCCTTCCATGAAGGCCAAGCCCGGACAGCGGGTGCATTGAGTAACGTGAGTACACTGCGTGCACGTCGTCAGATCCTTCACCCGGATGGAACGCACCTCATTCATGCGCTCGGAGTGCCGCCAAATGTCGATGAAGCGCCGGCTGCGCACATTGCCGGTGGGCAGCGGGAACTGCACACAGGGAAAAACATCCCCGTAGGGTGAAACGTAGCAGGCGGAGTGGCCGGCGCTGCAGGGCAGCGCATCCAGCTCGCTCTCCGAGGCTTTCGCGGGAATGGCACAGAATTCATCCACATCGCCGACCAGCGCCGGGTCGCGGAAGACCTGGCGCAGCGCATTCTGATCCACACCAAGCTTCAGAACGGAGCGGTTGCCGTCCATCATCGGCGTGACGGTCGGATCGAGCGTGCACTCCACGCCCAGTTCGGCCGAGAGCGCGCGAACCGAGGAGTAGTCCTGCATGTTCTCAGTCATCAGGACGTTAGCGATGATGACGCGCAGGCCCTGCGACTTGAGAAAACGGACGGCGTCAAGCGAACGCTTGAGCGAGCCCGGCACCAGCGTGATGGCGTCATGAATCTCCGGCCGGTGGGAGTAAATACTGATCTGTATGGACTGAATATTGAGATCGCGCAGTCGAGCAGCTTCCTTCTCGCGAATCATGACCGCATTGGTCTTGAGCTTCACGCAGAACATGAGACTACGGGCATATTCCAAAAGCTCGAAGAAATCCTTGCGCAGAAAGATCTCGCCGCCACTAAGGGTCAGAATGAAGACGCCGGCCTCAGCCATTTCATCGAGCAGGTGCTTGATTTCCACGGTCGTCATCTCGCCGTGATCTTCGTGGTCGAGATAGCAGTGGACGCAGCGCTCGTTGCACCGGTAAGTAAGGTCGAGCTGCACGCTGAGTGGAACGCCGAGTGCGAGAGCCTTGTCGGTCATCTCCTGCAGAAGGCTGCTCATCGGGATCCTCCAGCATCACGGGTTGGCCCGCCGGGAATTCGTTGCGGAATCGGCTGGTCGGAAATCTGCAAAACTTCGTGGCTGGCCAGCTCGCGCGCCAGTTGCTCAGCGTCCTGCAGAGCATCGGCTGGCTCGACGTCAAATTCAGAGCAGATACGGTGTTCCACGATCTCGTCCAAAGGAGTGGCGCCGTCAGCGGCCTGCCACAAAATGGTCGCCGTCTTGTTCAAGGTGAAGAGCGTCGAGTCGCGCCCCGACATGATCATCATCTCGCCGTCGAGACAACGCGCTGCAACCCGGGGATTGCGTGCCACGTAGAGGCGGCTCAAGGGATCAGCTCCCAAGCGCGCGAATCGGGGACGAAGGTGAGACGCGAAACTGGTACGCGGCTTACGAACTCGAAGATGGAATGAAAAGCGGAGCGCACTAATTCTTCATCTTCTGCGAAAAAGAGAGTGTTGGCCAGCAGAGATCGCGCGGCTTCAGCGGGCGAGATGGAATCGATGCGATTCTCCGATCCCTGGGCCAGCAAATAAGCAGCGGCAATAGGCGCCGAAGTATTCTCGCCCACCTTCGCGAGTTCGCCGGTGAAGGGAGTGCCAAAGGCAACATAGGAGTCTGCCTGCCGGCGGACACACGAAATCTCGTCGGTGAGAAGCGTGACGTCCGGAGGCGCGAGGCGGGAGATGGTCGTCTTGCCCGCACCAGAAACTCCGGCGAACAAGAATGCCTTGCCGTTGCGAATGGCGCTGGCGGAGTGCAGCAGAAAACCTCCCTGGCGGGCCAACACAAGCGTGTGAACGATGCGCAGCACGGCATCAATCGAATAAGGATTCGCCGATTGACGAATCCAGCCGAGCCCGGCTGCCGGCTCCCATTCGGCCAGGAAGTCGCCGCGAGTCAGGCGCCACCGTCCCGAGCAGTAAGTGACGCGCACTTCGGCGTCAGGATCTGAAAAAGCGGGTCCGGTGAGTTCAACGTCGAACTCCATTTCCGCGTGCGCACCAATGACGACAAAACCGGAGTAACGAGCTTGCAGCATATCGAGGAATGCCGGGTCGTCGGTGTTGACGCGCACAGGCATACCTCCAACTTCAATGACCAGCGACAGGCCTCCGATCTCGGCAGTTGGTTGGGGCAATGGACGGCTCGCTCGGTACTACTAATTTGAACTTAGAGAAACGTCGCACGGATTGTGAAACAATTCGTGCACAGCCACAATCGCACGCGCCGCGACTGCTGACCGTTGAGCCAGAGCCGAGATGACGCGCTCAGCGAAGCTCAACCTCGAGCGTGGCACGATGCACTTGTCTTTGCGCAGAATTACGCTGACCTTTCCCATGAGGTCGCACTGCGCGAACGGAGGGTCCGGATGCGGCATCGCGTCACCGCGGGCCAGAATCTTCGATCCTTCCGAGTTCTTTTTCACAACGCGATGAACGAAGAATCTGCGCTCGCGCGCGAACAGGACGACATCGCCCTCCGAGACGCGATCAGCATCTGAGCGATCGATGAGGAGCGTGTCTCCGGGCCACACGGCGGGCAGCATGCTCCATCCAGTTACGCGCAAGCGCAAACGGCCCGATGATCGCAGGACCTCCGCGGCAAGATCACACCGGACCGCATGCGCATCGGACTGTAGCGCAGGATTCATGACAACTTGGTGTTCATACCGCAGCCACTCTGCGTGGTAGTGACTTTGCCGCAGGAGAGAGCGCTCGTCACGAATACCTGCTCGCGACGAAACGAGGGTTTCTCGTACGGCTTTTTCTTGACTGGCGTGCGGGGTCTATCGGAAGACAAATCGTTCATCGGCATAGAAGAACCTAACAGTGTCTGACTATTGTAATGCAGATTGCGAGGCCTGGACGGCGCAACCGCCAGTGCCGGAAGTTCCGCAGGTTTGATTGCTCTGTGTCGAATAATAGATCTGCGAGGCTCCAGCAAGAGTGCCCGATCCCACAACGTTGTCCATAATAATCCCGCCAGTACCTCCTGCGGCGGCCTGGCTGGCAGTGGCGATGGCGCCCACGTTTAGCCATTTCTCCAAGCCAACTCCTTCGCTGGTCGTTGCGTCTACGGCGGTTTTCCATGTGGGATGCGTGCCTGCCTTGGAGTTCGCATTAACAGTCGCGAGTTCAATGTTGCCGTTGCTGTCGACAATCTCCTGGCCGGTAGTGTAGGCGTGACTCGGAAGCCAGGTCGCATAAGACGCTGCGAGAGGGCCCTGGTTCAGCCATCTTAAGTTGGCTCCATCGCTCGTGGAGCCGCCAACAGTTGTGCTCCAGGTAGGCATCGTAGCTTTCGATGTACCGGCGGTTCTTACAACCTGAATCTGAAAGTTGGTGTCGAGCACTTCCTGGCCCACGACGTAAGCGGTGGAAGCCTGCCACGGTTTGACCACCAGGTTCATGATGCAGCCGCCGCTGGCACAGTTGTTGCCCGAGCCGCTGTTCTGGGCGCTGGCGAAAATCCATTCGTTCGGATTCGGAGTCGCATTCGGGTTGGATACATCGGTGACGGGCGAGCAGGCGGTCGCAGCACTGGTTAACGTCGTGCCCGTGAGCACAGTCCCCATCGTGCTGGTGGTGATTGGAATCTTGTAAATGGTGGGCGCGCCGCCGGTGTTGCCGCAGACATAGAGACTCCCGGTCGCGTTCGCCGAACTCTCGTAGGCGTTATCGAAAGCACCCTCATACAGAGGACTGGGAGTCAGAGAGCTCGTACCCACTTCGACTTCTGCGCCAGTCGTGCCAGATCCAAAGAGCACGGCGAGTTGAAAGACGCCAGTGCATGGTGAGCCTGCGCAGGAGGCGCCGCCGTCGCTGGAGGAAAAGACGTAAATCTTCTCGGCGGTCGAGTCGACGATCGGTCCGGCAACCAATCCCGTGCCGTGATCGATCTGTCCGGAGGGAGTTACGATCGGCGTCCCGGTAGTAGTCACGCGATACAGATACCCGCCGGAATCGCCGACAAAAACATCGCCAGACGTTTGATCGTACACAGGACTGGAGAGGGAAACCGCGCCGCTCACGGGAACGGGATATCCGCCGGTTTTCACTTCGGCAGGATTGCCGCGAAACACGCCAGTAATTTTGTGCAGCCAGCCGAAAGCCCCACCAACCCAAATCGTGTCGTGCTTGTAGTCCGGGAACGCGGAAGAGGTGCGGTCATCAATCTGGGTGCCGGAGCCGTTCACGAGAGGGACCTCTGTCATGCAGGGGGCCGTGCAGGTACGATACGAACTCCCAGAAACAGTGGTGATTGAGGCCGGTGAGCCGACTGTGCCACCGGCTTTGAATGTCAACAAGACGAGGCTGGCGAGTCCGCTCGTTCCGGCAGTCGACTGGACGAAGGCTACCTGTGTTCCATCCCCGGAGATGGCGGGCGATGTGTAAATCGGGCCGCCCGTATTGTAGGCCCAATACACTGAGGGTGCCTGGCCGATGCAGCCGGAGTAGAGGTTGTTATATGCCACAACTGTAGCCTGAGAAGTGGAACCCGCCAGCCCGGTGCTGAAAACCACATAATCGCTGCAGCTGGCAATGCCCGGCTGAAACTCGTACTTGGCAGGAAAAACACCCGCTCCTGCATTCGCCCCCATGCCGAGATCCTCCGACCAATCGCCCTGAATCCCCTGATTGCCGCCGAACCCGCGAGGTGCAAACCGGCCAGGCTGGCCGAAGCCCCCGTCACCGAAGTCCCCTTCGCTGGGGGGCAACACGCGAACAATATTCTGCCGGTACCATTGCTGCCAGTAGCGCGGATCTTGCGCAACGCTGGCGGCCTGCTCATCTGTCGCTGGCTGGGAAAAGATGAGATGGCGGTGCGACCAATCCGTGGGCAGACCTTGCTGATCAGGCTGGGCAGCCTGACCAGCCAGGACCCACCCCAAACCGGCAATCGCTAGTAGCGCTGCACTAAAGCGAGCGAGGCGTGCGGCATTTTTCATCTTGCTACTCCAGAGTTCCGACGAAACATGTTGCGACGAAGCAGGTTGCGCGAAAGACGGTTGTAATGGCAAAGGGTTGTGATCGAAGCCGTGCGTCGTGAAAACATCGTCATGTTGCTCGTCTTCGTAGAGCTGGTTGTGAGCCCGCTTGCAAAAGCGAAGTTCTGTCCTTGCGGAATCAAATCCCGCGCAACGATACTTTTTGAAGACCGCCAAAACGTCGGCTGGGCGCGGTCTCCGCTGGGTCAGGCTGGAATGGCCGAGATTTTACTCCTTCTTCCATCGGTACGCAATCGCCGGATTCCGGGCCAGTCTTGAGGTCTGCTACAGATCCACGTCAACAAAAAAACCGTGGCACGCCAGATCGAGAAGAACCCTTAGAATGAAAGGGGGAGTTCCCCGGATCGTGGAACGATCCCAACTGTGACATCATCAAAACTGCACATGATTGCGCACATCATACTAGGAGGTTGGAAACGAATTGGACGGCCATAACAAGGTAGTGGAAGAAACGCCGGACTTGGTCACACGTGATGCCAATGTTCTGACGCTGGAAGAAATCGGCAACCTAGCGAAGGGCGGTCAGCCGGCCGAAACTCTCATGAATGTTGCCGCCCTTATCGCCAAGCGCTTCCGAACCGACGTGTGCTCGGCGTACCTGCTGGAACCCGATCGCGCCAACCTGGTGCTGGCGGCCACGGTTGGACTACGCCGGGAATGCATCGGAAACCTTCGCATGGCGATCAGCGAAGGACTCACCGGACTCGTAGCGGAGCAACTGCGGCCCGTTGCCGTGAGCCAGGTGAAAAGTCACCCGCGATTCAAGTATTTCCGCGAAGCCGGGGAGGAAGCCTACCAGTCGTTTCTGGGAGTACCGCTGATTGACCGTGGCGTTCTTCAAGGTGTTCTCGTTGTTCAAACGATCGAGGCTCGCGTCTTCGGCGAAGACGAAATTCGAATGCTGGCCGAGGCCGCCACGCAGGTCGCTCCCGTCGTGAGCGAGGCCAGGACGCTCGATCGCTTCATTGCCCCGCTGCAGGAAAGGCTGTGGGCGCTGGCGCGCAACCTGTGGTGGGCCTGGGACCCGAATGCCTCCAGCCTGTTTCTCGATCTTGATCCCACGCGCTGGAACGAACTGAATCACAATCCGGTTTCGTTGCTCGCGGAATACCCGCTGGCAAAACTGGAAGCGCGCGCAGCAGAGACCATGCTCCACAGCCGCGTGAACTACGCTTATCGCCGTCTGCTGGAATATCTGGAAGCGGACCAGACCTGGGGCACGCGTCACGCCGGCGTGCTGCGGCCGCATCCGGTAGCGTATTTCTCCGCGGAATTCGGCATTCACGAGTCGCTTCCGGTTTATTCCGGGGGCCTGGGAGTGCTGGCCGGAGACCACATCAAGAGCGCATCGGACTTGGACATTCCGCTGGTTGGGATCGGCTTGTTTTATGGGCAAGGATATTTCCGCCAGCGCCTCGATCTGGGAGGATGGCAACGAGAGGAATATCTCGAGACGGACGTGAATCAGTTGCCGATGGAAGTCGCCATCGGCAAAGACGGCAGGCCGGTGGTGGTGGAAATTGAAACTCGCAGCGGACGAATTCTGGCCAAAGTCTGGCGAGTAAAAGTGGGGCGGCGCGACCTGCTGCTGCTCGACTCCGATGTGGAAGGAAACGCTCCCGAGGATCGCGAACTGACGTCGCGGCTGTATGGCGGAGATCTGCGCATTCGCATTCGCCAGGAACTGTTGTTGGGAGTCGGAGGACTGCGGGCTCTCACGGCGCTGGGCATTTCTCCCGGCGTGCTGCACCTGAATGAGGGACACAGTGCGTTTGCCGTGCTGGAAGCGATTCGCATGCGCATGGAGGAGGAGGGCGTCGGTTTCGACGCGGCCGCTCCGCACATCTCTCGTGAGGTGGTCTTTACAACCCACACTCCGGTTCCGGCGGGGCATGATCGTTTCCACGCCACGCTGGTGGAAGAACACATCGGGCCTCTTCGGGAAAAACTGGGTCTCTCGCAGGATGCGCTGCTCGCGTTGGGCCGTGAGAATCCGCACAATGCAGACGAACTGTTTTGCATGACGGTTCTGGCGCTGAGGCTTTCGCGGCGCGCGAACGCGGTTTCCTCGCTGCACGCGGAAGTCTCGCGGGCCATGTGGACGGGAGTCTTTCCGGGCAAAGCAGAGGACGATGTTCCCATTGGTCACATCACCAACGGTGTGCACGTTCCCTCGTGGCTGGCGCCACAAATGACCCGTCTCTACGATCGCCATCTCGGAACCGGCTGGCACCAGCGCAGCGGCGAGGCCAAGATCTGGCTGGGCATCGAGAACGTGGACGACGGAGAGCTATGGGAGACGCACCTCAACCTGAAGTCGCAGCTGATCGAGTTCGTGCGCAAGCGCGCCGTCGAGCAGGCCGAGCGTCGCGGGGAATCGCTGGAAGTTCTGCAGCGACTCGAGCGAGTGCTAAGCCCGGATGCTCTAACCATCGGGTTCGCACGCCGATTTGCCACCTACAAGAGGGCGAATTTGATCCTGACCGACATCGAACGGCTGGCCACGATGGTGAATGATCCGAATCGGCCGGTGCAATTTGTATTTGCCGGTAAGGCGCATCCCTTGGACGAGCCCGGCAAGAGAATTCTGCAGCAGGTCGCCGAGCTGATGCGCGATGCCAAGTTCCGCGACAAGTTCGTTTTCGTTGAAGACTACGACATCAACGTGGGCCGGCACTTTGTCCAGGGTGTGGACGTCTGGCTCAACAATCCGCGCCGGCCGCAGGAGGCTTCAGGCACGAGCGGACAGAAGGTGGTGCTCAACGGTGGTCTGAATCTTTCCATCCTGGATGGCTGGTGGGCCGAGGCCTACGACGGCCTGAATGGTTTCGCCATCGGCACGGGCAGAACGCACACCAATACAAGCGTGCATGATGCCCGCGATGGAGAAGACCTTCTGCAGACCTTGCGTGAACAGGTGATACCGCTGTATTACCAGCGCGACCGCGACGGCCTGCCGCGAGGATGGATTACGCGCATGAAGCGCACGATTCGCACACTCGGCTGGCGCTTCAACGCCGATCGTATGGTGATGGATTACGCGTTGAACTGCTACGTTCCCGCTGCGGGAGGAACCTCGAGCGACCTGCGCGCCATGCCGTGATTGGTTAGGATGTCGGGAATTTCTAGCGAGCGGCACTGGTGTCAGGGCGAACGAGCAAAGCAAGCCTGGGGAAAAGAAAAGATCCAGCGGCGTCGTCGATTACGTTGACCTGACAAGTGTAAAAACCCGGCTTCAGCTGGCTGAGCGGCAGGTCGAGCTGGAACACTCCCGCCTTGCGATCGCGGGCGTTCAATTCTGTGAGTTCAACCGGCGCGCTTTCGAATACCTTGGATTTGCCGCGGAAAAAAGCAACGGTCGTCAGTAGATGAATGCCAGGTCTGGTGGCTCCCGCTTCACCTTGCGGCGTATTCGACTCGCGCGCTTTCGATTGGCCCGCCTTGGCCTGCGCCGGATCGTAGACCTCGTAGTACAGGCGCAGACGCTGCGCCGCCGAAAAGACGTGAGTCACGTTCGGAATAATTTCTGAGCCATCGTGGACAAGCGGGCTGGGAACCTCTCCTTTCCTGGCCGGTTGCAACTGGCTGGCCAGGACGATCGAACTCATCTTCAGCGGCTGCGACTTCAGATCGGGAACGCTCAAATCTGTTTCGAATGAACCCATGCGGCCGGTCTGATTTTCCCTGACGACAAATTTGAGATGGTACTTGCCGGGCGGCAGGCTGAGGCTGGTGTTGTACTGCAAATTTTTCTTTTGCACCTGCGAGGAAGTGTCGACTGCGAGTTTGACCGTGTCGCGAATTCGATTCACAGGGTGATGCTCACTGTCGAACACCGCGCCGATCACATCCAGAGTTGCCTTGTCGCGATCGCTGCTGCGTGTGAAGGGAATTTCGGAGCCCGGCACGACCAGCGAAATCGGAATGTAGAACTTGTTGGGCTCCATGCGGAAATAGGCCAGGCCGAGATATAGCGGCAGGTCTGTGGTTGGGAGTTCCGAGGCCAGTTCTTGTTCGAGCTGAAGTTCCTTGTCTTCCTTGGTCGAGTGCTGGTAATCCGCCGGCGCGTAGTAGCCGCGGCGGTAATCGATCTTCACGCCAGGGACATTGACCTTGACCGTGATGCGGCGGTATCGGCCGTCCCGCGCGGGATTCGAGCTGTGATAACCGAGAAGATAATACGTCGAAGTGTCCTGCTGCACTCCTTTGAAGACCTGGCTGAAATCATTGGAGTCGAGGAACGCGCGTCCGCCTGTGTCGCTGGCAAGTGTGACCAGCGTTTCTTGTGTCGTGAAGTTGGAATTGAGAGAGTTGATCATGGACTGGCCGGAATAGGCCGACGTGCCGCGCAGGCTGGCATTCTGCGCCTCGCCGCCGGCAACGAGCGCTTGCAATCCGCGCATGTCCATGGTGTAGATGGCCAGGTTCGCGCGCACGGCGGCGTTGGTGGCGGCGCGCAATTCTGACTGGTTTTCGATTCCGGTGCGATCCATGCCGCTGGAAAAATAAATCAGCGATTTTTTCTGCTGAAGATGCGACAGTTTTTCGGCGACCGAACGCAGCGCCTCCAGCCGCCGATCGGTATTGAAAATGTTGTATTCCGTGTCGTCTGCGGTAAAAGGCTGACCAGTGTCCGGGGTGCCTTCGGTCGTGCCGGTCGTGCCTTCCTCGTAACCCTGTCCGCTTCCTGTGCCGAAAGCCTGGATCTGTTTGTTGAGCAAGTCATGGTCAGAAGTGAAATCCTGATTGACGAGCAGCGAGCTGCCAAGAGAAACGATCGCGACCATGTCGGCCGGAGCCATCTGGGTGTTGACGTAGTGCTCGGCAGATGTGACGGCGTGATCAATTTCGTCGGGCTCCATCGCCGAGAGATCGAAGAATAGAACGATCAGGCGACGATCTTTAAATTGATTCGCGGAATCTGCGGCTGCAGGCGCCGCATTCAATGAACGCGCTTGTGCAGACAAAGGGCTCGGCAGAGGCTCTGTTTGAGCCACATTCTGCGTCGCCACCGCGTCCACATTTTCAATGTCGAAGGAAACGACTTTCTGCAGCTTGTTGTCTTCGAGAATCGTGAAATCTTCAGGCTTCAACCCGCGGACAAAATCTCCATTCTTGTCGCGCACGGTCACGTTTACCAGTACCAGGTCGCTCTCTGAGTGAAAAACGTAGTCGGCCTGCTGTTGTGCAGGTACCGGGGAATTCAGCAAGGCGAAGCCGAGTAGAAGAACCAGCAGCTTATTCGTTCGTCGGTTCGCGAGTGATCTCATTTGCGTTCTCCCAAGGATCGCATCAGAAGCGGAAGCGCGCCGTCAGAGTAATCTGCCGCATCGCTCCAACCGCGGTGACACGCCCGAAAGTCGGCGAGTTGAATGTTGTGCCGATCGCTGAATAATTCGGTATGTTGAAAACATTCGTGGCCTGCGCGCGGAACTCGAGAAAGCGCGACTCCTGTATCGGGATGACCTTGGTGAGCGCCATGTCAAACACTTTGCTGCCAGGCCCGATGATGCTGTTTCTGCGCGCGTTGCCGTAGCCCACAACCTGCCCCTGACTATTTTCCGGAGGCTCGGTAAACGCTCCGGTATTAAACCATTTCGTGATGGAATGATTTGAGATCTGGATCGACTGTCCCGGAACCACATTCGGCCGCAAGGTACCGTTGGTTCCTCCATTGAGTTCACTCGCGTTTGCCTGAAAGTTGGGGCTAAAAGGAAGACCGGATGCGATCGTCCAGTCGCCACTCCACTGCCAGTCGCCGAAAATCGCGCGCATCGGCGTGTTCTCTGTGAGCCAGTGCTTGTCGTGTCCGAAGGGCAGCTCCCACAGATAATCTGCGGTGAACTTATGCGTCTGATTAAAACTGGAGAGCCCGCGTTCCGCGCTCAGGTCGAATGGATTTTGTGCCACGCTGTTGGCGCCGCTGCCTGCCGAAGCAGTTGCACCGCCTCCAGATGCTCCGGTGCCGCCGGCTCCCAGGCCGGGACTGCTGGCGCTGCTGGTTGCTCCGGCTCCGATGGAAGAGGCGTCGTCAATCGACTTGGAAAATGTGTACAGTCCGCCGATCGAGAATCCGTTCGCCAAACGCTTGCGCAGGCGCACCGATCCAGCATTCGCTTCGGCATCACCAACCGAGTTTTCAAAAGTGAATGCCTGCACGCCGGAAATCCGCGTTTGAATGCCGAGTGGCGTGATCGTGCGGTTTGGAGCCTCGAGGATGTCGAGGTTCGTTCCTTTCGTTCCCGTATAGTCGATGTTCAGCAACAGCGTTGGGCGGAGTTGCTGCTGGATGTCGAGATTGCGAATCTGCACGTAGCCAAATCGATAATTCGGATTGACGGCGTAATTGTTTGTGGTGATGCCACTGGTCAAAGAAGATGGGAAGCCATTCTGCAGCGTGAGCTCTCCGGCCGTCGGCTCGAGCGTGCCGTTGCTGAGCTCAGTTACCTGTGGTTGGATCGGCGTCTGCGTCGTCGAGAAAGGCGGCTGGAAGGCAAGGCGCTGCACGATCGTCTGGTATGCCCCGGTGTTGTAATTGATACCATAGCCGCCGCGCACAACCGTTTTGGAGAACGGCTTCCACGCAAAACCGAAGCGCGGCGCAAAACCCTTGCGGTCCGGCCGCACCAGGCTGGAGGGCTGGGTGGCGCTGCACGTCTGATTCTGGTTCAAAGGCTGGTCCGGGCAAACCGGGGTGACCACTGACGCCGGCAGCAATGTCGGGCTCGCGTTAAAAACCTGCGGCGAGAGATCGAGGTTCGCAATCCGATTGTTCAATTCCGAGAGTGGTGAAACGTATTCGTAGCGCACGCCCAGATTCAGCGTGAGATTCCCTCGCATTTTCCATTCATCCTGCGCGTACAAATCCCAGTAGTTGCCGCGGAAGTGATAGTTGTCCTGGCTGATCAGCCCGAATTCCACCGAAGTTGTCTGCGGATCTCCCAGCAGGAAATCGGCAAAGTCGTATCCAGTTCCCGGCACTTGCTTCGCGGGCGCGGCAACCCCTGCGCCGACAAATTGAGACGTGTTGTAGCCGGAGAATGTGAATGCGCCGCGCGCGTTGCTGCTGGTTTCAGTATTGAGCTGAATAAAGCGAAAATCTCCGCCCCATCGCCACGAATGCTTGCCGTGCGTCCAGACGACATAATCGGACAACGTGTACGTTTGATTGCGCAGAAGCTGCGGAGTCGTATCCTGAAGGCCGGTGAAATCGGCGAATGAAAGACTCGGCAAGCCCCAATCGAAGGGATTGGTCGAAACGCCGGTGATCCCCAGATAGGAATCGATGTCGTTCACGAAAGCGTACAAGTTCTGCGTACTCGTACGGCTGCGATTGAAATCAAAGCGCAGGCTGTTGGTGAGCTTGCCGATACTCCGCACGTAGGCGATCGGCACGTCGAAGCTCCGCACGCTGGTGTTGCCGCCGACGCTGGGAAAGGGATTAGTGATGTTGGTGCCCGTGGCGTGATAGTGAAAACCAAATGTGAGATTGTTGCGCGGAGCGCCCCGGCCACCCCCGCCCGGTCCTCGGCGTCCACCCGCGGGTGCGGCGCCGATGGTGTGATTGACGCGCACGTTGAGGTCGTCGCTGTTGCTGTTGGCCGAAGTGACGAAGTGGAAATTTTGGAAGTCACCCGGAAGATTCGGCATGGGAATGTACTGCAGTAGCCCCTGCGCGGCGGAATTGATCTGCGGAATCGTGTTGCAGGTAGGGTTGCATGGAAATGGCGCATTGGTCAGGGGATTGAAAATCTCGACCAGCTGCCCAGCTTCTGGGCCCGAGGTATAAGTCGTCTGCGAAAAGTTTCCTTGCCGTTCCAGAAGCGTGGGCACCGTAGAAAATTGATCGAAGGGATTCTCCCCACGCTTGCCGTTGTAGTTGACGAAGAAAAATGTCTTTGTGCCGCCGTGGTAAATCTTGGGGATGTTCAACGGCCCGCCGATGGATCCGCCGAAGCTGTTCTGTACATAGGCCGGGTTCATGGGCGGCTCGCCGAGCAGGGCGTAGGGCGAGGCGTTGAACGCGGAGTCGCCAATTCCATAATAGAGCGATCCGTGCGGACGGTTGATGTCAAATCCGCGCCGTCCCATGATTGCAAACGCACGGCCTCCGCCACCGCCACCGAAGCCTCCCGGACCAAAGCCTCCGCCACCGAACCCGCCGCCCTGCTGGCGCGCATCGTTGATGCGCTGCTGCAGTTCGTCTCCGCTCATCGAGTTGAAGGAATTGGAGGTATTGCCGGAAACGGCAATCGACTCCGTTGCACTGTTCGGGTCGATGCCAGGAACGGGCATGCCGGAGGGCACGACGTCGCTCATCGAATTACCGCCTGCATCTTGACCGGCCAGGTTTTGCAAGGCCTGGAGCGTCTGGAATCCGCGTTGAGCGACCGCAGGGCCGCCGGGCCCGCGCGGTTGAGGACTGGCCTCGCGCGTACGCGAGAGAAGGGTCAACTCGAAATTTGCGACAGCGTCCGCATGGGAAGCATCGATCACAACCTGCTGCGTGTCGGTGGCAAACGCGGTCATCTCAACCCGCACCTTGTACGTGCCGTACGATGGGATGGCCGCGGAAAATGTGCCATCCACGTCGGTCCACGTCGTGAGGTTAGTTGAGACGGTCGTGCCGGAGGATTCCGCAGTCGAAGCTGCAGACGCCGCCGCGGAGATGACGACTGACGCGCCGGGAATCGGCATGTTGCCGGACTTCACCATGCCGTGAATTGTGCCACCGGCAGATGGAGTGGGCTGCGATTGCTCTAGCTGAGATCGCGGTGCCTGAGGCTGTGCCGCTTGCGTGGATTCGGGTTGAGCAGTTGCGTCCTGAGCGTGAGCGGCCCCGCGGGAGAACGGCACCGAGAAGCCCAAGAGTAAAAGCCAGATGAGGCTACGTCTGCTCGCTGCTATAACCGGCAGTTCCTCCGCGATCGACACCTGCGCCACCCATGCCGCGATCGTTCGTGCTGATCGCTCCTGCTGCGATCAAGCTGCTGCGGTCGTAGCTGTTGCGATCATAGCCTGAAGCTCCCGCAGCGGCGGTAAAGTTTTGTCGGTTGTAACCGGCTATGTGGCTGGAGCTTCTGACGAACCCCCAACTGACTGTTACCGGGGCAAATCCAATTCTCTTCTGGCGGTGGCAGGGGGTGGTGGCAGGCTCGTGTGCGGACAGAATGCATAATCCCGTCAAAATCGGGTAAAGATTCGTAAAAGTCCGGCCGCGATCACAACTCTGGGAGCATAATCTGGTTCATACCATCGAAACAGGTCGAGTTTTCACTGAAGGAGATCCTATGCGTAAACATTGGTTCATCGCGCTCTCGCTCTGCGCCTTGGCCTTCGCACTTACCGCCGGGGCGATGGCGCAAGACAATGCAGGTAGCAATCAACAACCGGCCCAGGCCGGCGAGCCCGGGCAGTGGCACGGGCATGGTCACATGGACCCGGAGAAGCGGACAGAACGGCTGACGAGGGAACTCAAGCTGAGCCCTGACCAGCAGGCGAAGGTGCTCGACATCCTGAAGGCTGAGCACTCGCAAATGCAGAACTTGTGGTCCGACTCCTCCGCCTCGCAGGATGATCGGCGGGCCAAGATGATGGACATCCACAAGCAGTCGAGCGATCAGATTCGTGCTCTGCTGGATACCGATCAGCAAAAGAAATTCGACGCGATGCAGATGAGGCAGGAAGAGCGCCATCATCACGATGGGCAGGGTCCCGGCGCGACGCCCAATTAATCAGAGACAGGTTCGCTCAGAACGAGGACATTGCGGCCGCACCGGCACCAGCGCGGCCGCGCGTTTTCCAGTCAAGCACTGCTACACTAACTCGAATTCCTTTTCCCGGTCGCGAGCTTTTCCCCAAATTTGCCCGACCAGGCTCTCAAACTGTCTGTGGTCAAGGCAGATCGCGTGCTGGCCGAATTTCGCTTCCTTCCCGGTCACGTGCCAGTAGGGCATCCAGCAGAATTGCTTGCGATCGCCCGCGCGCTGCAACACGGCGAGAAAAGGATAGAAAGTAACTTCTTCTTCCTCCTCGCCCAGCCACGACTCCAGCTTGTCGGGAAGAAATGCGGAGACGACTTTGAAGTCCGATTCGCCCTCGCCCAGCGGAAAGTCGAGAGTAATATGCAACTCGCGCACAACTCCGCAAGCCAGGCAATCTTCGGGTGCGGCCTTGGAGAATTCATACAACGTGTCGAACAACTTTTGGTGCGTGGGATACTTCTTCTGACACTGCGTGCACAAATAGTATTGCGTTGCCATTGCGAGTCTCCTCTTGCAACCGCCGCTTTAAGACACTTTCGCCACTGGTTAGTCGGGTGTCCAGCCCAGCATTTCCTCGTGGCCTTCGAAGATCTTGCGCCAAATGGATTGTGGTTTCTGGCCAGCGGCTTTTTGGTCCGTAGTATGATCCGCGGCGCTTACGACCGATTCTTGAACCGCTCCGAGTTTGGCGATCTCTCTGGGCGCTTCCGCAACTTCTACTTCTTTTTCCAATGATTCTACTGGCATAAGAATTCCTCTCATTTCAATTATTGTCCGGCGCCAAGCTGAACCGAGGTGAGCACAAAGCCAGGACTATGTGATCGACCGCACAAACTCGGTTCAGTGGCCGATCTTGGAGCAGTGATCAAGACACGCGCGCCAAGTCTGGTTTCTCTTCCTCCTCTGCCGCGGCTTCGGCCGGCGCTGCCCAGGTTACTGTGCTGAGCATCTTTGCCAGCGAAACTTCCTGCGAAATTCGGCTTCGAACCAGCGGCTTCAACGCAAACAGGGAAAGAACCGCAGCAATACCGCACAGCACAGCCGCCCCGTAGAACGGCACGGCAAAGGAACCGCCAAAGTAGGCTGCCAGCGCGGCTGCTCCCCATCCCGCCAAAAGCGATGCCAGGCCCTTGGCCGTATAGACCATGCCGTAGTTGGCGGAAGCGTACTTGGGTCCAAAGACATCTCCTGTGGTGGCCGAGAACAACGAATAAATCTCGCCCCAGAACAGGAACACGAACGAGAACACGGCCAGGAATCCGACGGGCCATCCCGCCACTTTTGTTACCAGGAAGACCAGGACAGCTTCAACTCCGAACGTCAGGAACATTGTGTTTTCCCGGCCTAACCAGTCCGAGACGGAGCCCCACACAATTCTTGATAGCGCGTTGCACAAGGACGTGAGCGTGACCGCCAGGGGGACAATAGCGAGGCCGAAAATCTTGGCGTCGCTTACGTGCATGGCCTTGGCAATCTGCGAAAGATTGGCGGTTGCGATCAGACCGCCAGTACAGGCGAAGAGGAACATCGCGTACAGAAAGTAGAACTCAGGCCTGCGCAAGGTTTGCGTCCAGCTGAAGTTCACCTTCGATTGCACGACGGCCTTGGCAACTGACTTGGAGCGCTGGGCCCATCCCACGGGAGCCCATCCAGCCGGAGGATGACGCAAGATCATTGCCGTAACGAAGGCGATGATTCCTTGCGCAAGTCCCCAGGCAGCCATTGCCTTGCCCCAGCCCAAGTTGTGGATTGAGTTGGCGATGGGAATGACAGCAAGGGCGGCTCCGCCGCCGAATCCTGCCGCCGTGAGTCCGACCGCGAGTCCGCGTCGATCGGGGAACCACTTCACTGCATTGGCGACACAGGAAATGTAGATGATCCCAGCGCCCGTTCCGGCGATGACACCGTAATAGACGTACAGCTGCAGGGGGCTGGTGGCGACGGTCCCGCCGAGGATCCATCCCAGGGCAATGCAGACCGCGCCGAAAGTCATCAGCTTGCGGATACCGAGCTTGTCGACGAAATATCCGGCTACAGGCATCGGCCACGTCTCGAACAAAATGAAAGCGGAAAATATTGCCGCGATCTTCGCGTAAGGCACGCCGGCGAAGGTTTGCTTCATGCCGGGGGTGAAGAGAGTGAAGGCGTACTGATAATTGGAAATCAGGATCATCGCGATGATCCCGCAGATCAGCTGAATCCACCGGTTTCCCGCGAGGGCGCCATAGGCCTGCTTCGCACTGTCGCGCGGTGGAGGAACTGCGCAAGTAGCCATAACCCACCTCCTGGGGCGGTTCTTGGTTCGGTTTGTTCTGTTGGCACTCCTGCCGGAAGAGTCCGGGTCAATGAAAAACCCGCCGCCCCTTACAGGGCAGGCGGGTTGTCGTTAACGTCCTTCTGAAGCGGGATCACTCCCGGAATCAGCCACTTCTCCCACATCTCATCCACCTTGCTCTGGAAGAACTGGATGTCCTCTTCCTCAAAGTGCGCGAATCTTCCCTGCTTGAGCAGGTACTCGCGAACCGGCAGCCGTTTGAATTTTCCATTGGCAATTTTTTCGGTCTTGCCATAGAGCTTCAACTTGCCGTTTTCGACCTCATACAGAGGCCAAAGGCCGGTATCCACGGCCAGTTCGCCCAGCTGGAAGGAAAGCACGGGATCGAAGTCCCATCCCTTCGGGCAGGGATTCAGGCAGTGAATGAACGTGGGTCCACCGATGGAGAGCGCCTTGCGAATGTTGTTCATCGCCTGCAGCGGATACGAGGTCGAAATTGTTCCGACATACTTGCAGGTGGGATGACCGGCCACCATGAGCGCCGCGACATTCTTTTTCCAGCGGTGATGCATGATGCGTTTCACTTTTCCCGGTGTACTGAACGAAGTATTGACGCCCCACGGCGAAGTCCCGGAAATCTGGATGTCGGTGTTGCCGTAAGACTCGTTGTCGTACAACAGGATCAGCAAGTTGTAGTCGGGATGCGTCAGCGTGGCGGAGATGGCATTCAATCCCATGTCCGCGCCACCGCCATCACCGCAGAACGCGATGACATTGATGGGCTCGTCCTTCATGACGCCCTTGCGCATCTGGACGCGAAGTGCGGCCGCGGCTCCCAGCGCACTCGATCCCGCACTACCCAACTGGGTATGCATCCACGGGACACCCCATGGAGTTGAGTAGTACGAGGTGTTGGCCACATACATGCAGCCCGTGGCGCCGAGAACGATGGTTCTCGGACCTGCGGCCTTCGCCATCAATTTCATGATTTGCGCAGACTCGCAGCCCTGGCAGGTGCGGTGGCCGGACGTGTAGTACTCTTCGTGTGGAACCTTCTTTACACCCTTGAAGGCTTCCAGTTCTTGCGTTGGTTTCTCTTCCACAAATGTTGTCATTGATTCATGTCCTTTCCGGCTTTTGAATAAGCGCCCTCGGGCACTTATCCCCGCAGCCCGATCCATTGCGTCAGGGGTTGCGCTTTCCCTTCGGCAGCTTCGAAGACCGACTTGGTAATCTCTTCCACATCCGGCACGGTGACTTCGCGTCCGCCGAGGCCGCAGATGAAGTCCAGCACCGGTGGTCTGGTGGTGGCTCCGGTGTACATCGCCGAGCGAAGCTCGGTGGCAACGACACCACTGAGGTTGGGCGAACCAAACGAGAAGTCGCGATCGATCACGCCGATTGCCTTGAAGCGTTCCAGGCACTTGGCGATCTCGGGGCCGGCGAACGGACGGAACCAGCGCAGCCGCACGAATCCGACTTTCTTGCCTTCCTCGCGCATCTTGCGGATGGCCACCTTCACGGGCGTTGACATTGTTCCCATGCCGAGCAGAACAACGTCGGCGTCGGCCGTCATGTACTCCTCGAAGAACGGATTGCCATATTTGCGGCCAAACGTCTTCTCGAAGTCGGCATAAACTTCGCGGATGACGTCGCAGGCACGCTCGGTCACCGCGTAGTTCTGGCGCCGAATCTCCATCACCCAGTCCTCGTTGGCCTGTGGCGCCACCGAGATGACATTGTCGGGATGGAGCAACAGGGCACCGCGGTTGTAGCGAGGCAGGAACTTATTTACCTGCTCGGCGGCCGGGATCTTGACCAGCGCCTGGGAGTGCGTGAGGAAAGCCCCATCGCAGCTCAGGGCCAAGGGCACGAACATGCGGCGATCTTCCGCCACGCGATAGGCGATCAGCGCGGTGTCCAGCGCTTCCTGCGCGCTGTCAACCCAGGTCAGCAGCCAGCCCAGATCGCGGACGGCCAGAGCGTCGTTGTGCTCTACGCCGAACGCACCGGGATCGTCGAGCGCCCGGTTGCCGACCATGGCCACCATGGGAACGCGCAGAGCCGGAGTCACGGTCAGCGCTTCCATGGCATACATCCAACCGACGCCGCTCGAACCGCAAAACACGCGCGCACCGCAAATCGATGCATGCTTGACGATTTCAAATTGTGAATGTTCGCCTTCCGCCACGATGAATTCGCAATCCAGTTCGCCATCTGCCACCAGCTGGCTCATGTATTGCATCACTGTGTCGTAAGGACGGATCGGGTAAGCCGTGACTACGTCGACGTTGGCCAGCTTGCAGGCAATCGCAATGGCTTCCGCGCCGGTGATCAGGGCCTCCTGCTCTTGAACAACTTTCTTCGTTTCTTCAACCGGTAACGTTAATGTCGCCATCTGAATCTCCTTGTCTTCAAATCTGTAGCAGCGCGGATTAGGCTCTCTGAGCGGCTTCCAGCGCTTCAGGAACCTGTTCCTTGTATTGCCCGCGATAACGGAAGCCGTGCGATCTCTTCTCCTCAGGCTCTGCTTCCTTGATCGTCTTCTCGAGCCACTTCAGGTAGGCATCCTGATCCTTCTTGAACGCCTCCCACTGGCTCTTGTTGTCGTGGAATTGCGCCTCGTTGACCATGGTGATGCAGTCCTTCACCGGGCAAACGTCTTCGCAGATGCCGCAACCGCAGCACGATTCGAAATTGGTGTCGTAGGTGCCCTCGGGGGTGACGTCGAAGGAAGCATCCGGGCAGTTGAGCCAGCAGAGCGTGCACTTGGTGCAGGTCGCAAAATTCACGACCGGCCGCTGCGTGCGCGTGGAGCCTTTCTTGAACAGCTCATTGCGTGCCGGGCGGAAACCACCGACCTGCTTGGTGATGGGGTCCTTGTACGGACCACCCTGCGGCTGGCCCTTGATCGAGACTCCATCCCGCATGTCTTCCCACTTGAGTAGTTCGAACTTGGGCAGCTCTTCGGGATTGCCCTCGCCCGGCTTCACCTCGATGGAGTGGAAGCGGTCGAACGCGAGCTGAGCCGATGTACCCTTTAGCGGGTTCTTCAGCTTCTCGGTGACGAACTGCTTGATCGCCGTTAGGCCGACGAGCTCCGGCAACGCCTTGGCAATCGCGCCGAGAACGCGCACATCGGTGTGATCATCTTTGTAAACCCACATGCCGGAGAAGCTGGTAGCGCCCTTCAGAACTCCCAGCTTGTAAGGCGTCTCCCGGTGATGAATGCTCTTGAGGAGCGTGGGTGCATCCTGCAGGGAGACAACAATGAGAGTGTGTCCGGGTTTCAGCGCACGATGCACCGGCTGCAGCCCGTACCACGCCCAGGATTCGACACCTTTGCAAAGCGTGTCGTCGAGAACCACGGTCACATCGACACGCTTCGGCTCGTATTGGGCCATTCCTTCTTCCAGCGTCTGCTCATCGTCGGCGACGATGGCGAAGCTCTTGGCCGGAATGCCGTTACGCTCCGGAGAGTCGCCGTAACGGCCAAAAGAAAGACCCAACTTGCCTTGGTTATGCGCGGCGAGCACGACACCGCGCGTTATGTTCTTGGCGAGGGTCTTCTGAAAAACCCCCCGGTAAATAATTTCGACCGCGAATAACTTACCCATGTGGCAACCTCCATTTCTTTTTGTTCAGAGCTTGTGCAGAACGATTTCCTCGATTTCCGATAAATGCTGGCGCATGGCAGCCTCAGCGCCCGCAGCGTCGCCGCGTTGCAGCGCCGCCAAAATGAGCAGGTGCCCGGCCAGCGACTTTTGAGCGCGCCCTTCGCCCTGCAACGAGCGCTCTCGAGATTCGCGCAACAGGTCCATCAGGGCGTGGACCAGCTTCATCATCACGCTGTTGTTGGCCGCCAGCGCAATTGCATAGTGAAACGCCGCATCTTCCTCGGCTCCGCTTTCGCCCCAGAAGACCTTTTGCCGTTGCTGCGCCAGGATGGCCTGCATTTCGGCGAGTTGCTGAGGGCTGGCATGCAGGGCAGCGCGGTGCGCCAGTGCCGGCTCGATCATGCAGCGGACGTCGAGCAGATCGGCGATGGCTTTTCGTTTTTGTAAGGCGACGCCGGTTACGTGGTTGACTACATCGTCCTCCGGGACCTGGCAGACGATAGTACCCACGCCCTGGCGCGGTTCCAGAACGCCGACTGCCTCCAGGCTGCGAATGGCATCCCGGATCGAACCGCGGCTCACCCCGAACCGCCGAACCAGTTCACGTTCCGGAGGAAGCATGTCGCCAGCTTTGAGTTTGTTGACGATACGGGTTTGCAGCTGCTTGGCGACCTCGGAATAGACGCGGTTCCTGGGGATCGCTTCCAAGCCGTGCGTTAGGGTCTTTGTGCTCACGGACGGCGGCAACTGGTCCGATGACCTACCTCTAGACGGTTCTGATTTCAGTCCTGGACTACCGGCAGCGCAGTGACTGCCGTCGCAGTTCAAGGTGATGGCCGTCACGGGGTAAGTCGCAGATTGGCAGGCTGGTTTTGGCGACTGTTTCCCATCCCAGCCGCGGCCCCTTCGACAGCTCAAAAAAGCTCTAGAAAGACTGGGTTACCGGGTCCCACCGGTATATACTGCTAGCTATCTTTATGCGCGTTTTCTGGGGCTTGCGGGGGGGGTTGGCCCTAGGGGCGGGAAACCATGCACAGCCGGAATCCGCGGTTGGATCCCCCGGATCCAGCGAACTCGACCAAACGGGCGGGTGTAGGCGCGCCTGCAGTTGGCGAGAGTTCGGGCTCGCATCCACCAGTTGACCCCGACGCAACTCTGATCGAGTTCCCCAAACCACCTTCAGATTCCGATGCCACGCTGGTGGATGCGGACGCGACTATCGTCGACGCCGACGCCACTCTTGTCGACGCCGCCCCCCTCGATTCCCAGGCAACGCAGATAGATACGACACCGGCTCCGCGAGCGGCTGCGCGGCCTGCCGCGCGCGCGCTGGCTCGTGTTCAAGTGAATGTTCCTGTTCTGCAACCCGGCGATGTACTCGGTGGACGCTACGAGATTTTGCAACTACTCGGCGAAGGCGGAATGGGCGCGGTGTACAAGGCCATGGATCGGGAACTCGATCGTCCCGTGGCCCTGAAGCTGATCCGCCCGGAACTGGCGGCGAATCCCTCGATCCTCGCGCGTTTCAAGCAGGAGCTTCTGCTGGCTCACAAGGTCACCCACAAGAACGTGATCCGCATCTACGATCTGGGCGACGCCGAGGGCGTGAAGTTCATCACCATGGAATTCGTGGAGGGCCAGGATCTGCGCGCGATCATCCACGAGCAGAAAAAATTCTCCCCGGAGGATGCGGTCGAGATCATTCAGCAAGTCTGCTATGCGCTCGAAGCGGCCCATAGCGTAGGAATCATTCACCGGGATCTGAAGCCGCAGAACATTATGCGCGACAAATCGGGCCGCATTCTGGTGATGGATTTCGGCCTGGCGCGGACACTCGGCGGCGACGGCATGACCCAGACCGGCGCTCTGGTCGGCACGATGGAATACATGTCCCCGGAGCAGGCGCTGGCCAAGGAACTCGA
>JASHNU010000021.1 GCA_030041475.1 Candidatus Sulfotelmatobacter sp. | reverse complement strand
GCGAGCTGGACCGGCGCGCTTAAAACAACCGTCCGGTGGGAGCTCGAACCGCAGACAGTGCACGGCTTGCACGCGGGCGGCCCACGCAGTGCCGGTACCGGGACGCTCGTGAAGCTCCACCACACCGGATTCGCCGTCGCCCCACAAGCCGCCACCAGCCACGCCGACGGCTGGAAGCGAGTGATGGGCTGGCTCGCAGCTTATGTCGAACGCGGCGAGGTCCTTGATACGCGCAAGGCGTCATGACCGAGTTATGAGCTTTCACCTGCAGGCTGACTCCGATCGGTTCGATCTGGCAGTGCCGGCGGAGTAGAAAGTTCTTGGGATGACGTATCTTGCGACGTTGTTGTGGAGGATGCGTCATCCCGAGCGCAGCCGCTTTCAGGCAGAGCGAGGGATCTGGCGTGGGCGGATGAGCCACTCGGTTGGTCTAGCGTCGGATCGGGCTTGTAGATATTCGTCCACTTCTCTGCCAAATCATGCCAGTGAGGATTCCTCGATTCAATCAAGCGAATTTTCTTGCTGCGTCGAAGGACGACAAATACCAGGTTTTTCGCAACAAGGGGATGCCCGAGAAATCGGGTGGCCGGCGCAGGGGTATATCATCAGCCGAGATTTCTTACTTAGGAGAAGCGCTATGGTCACAGAGCTTGCCTTGCGGGAGTCTGCGCTCATTTCGGCTATCGAACAGCAGCTTCCTGAGTTTGCACGGATGTGCCGCGATCCAGGTAGTCCGCTGGTCGTCATGCACCAGGATGCCTTCGCCGCTGATTATCAGGACGTGGAGTACAAGCTGCTGGGCATGGCCATAAAATTCGCTGGCATCTGCAACAAGGAAGTCCGAATCATCGGAAGGAATCGACTTACCGTCGACGGGCCAACCACGAGCCAATGAGTGGCAGCATTTGGCCGCGGCTGTCTTCAGGTGTAAAGCGCAGACGAGGCTGCAGGCTCCTCTAAAATGCGTCATCCCGAAACGCGGCGCTTTTACCAGCCGAGTGAGGAATCCGACGCGTGGCCCCTTCTTGAATGCGTCATCCCGAGCGCAGGCGTTTTTCAGACGGAGCGAGGGATCTAGCGTGGAGCTTATGTATCGCATGCGCGGGCCTGCCTGTCTGTGACGCTTGAAAATCGGTGAGGCTGGGTTGTGGAGCGGGTGCGGTTACCCTCCACGCGAGATCCCTCGGCCGCGCTGGTGAAAGCGCGGGCCTTCGGGATGACGCCGCATAGAAGGCCTGGATCAGGCCGCCGCGTCGCCAATCAACTCCCACACGTGCGGCTCTGACTGCTCTACTGATTTCATGACCTTTCGACGGCGAAGCCTATTCGCGGCCCAACGCACGTCGTACTGCCACGTGTAGAAGAGATCACCTGAGTTTCGCAGCTCCGGCTCGTGAAGCTCCCAAATCTTCCTGCAAAGATTGACGATCGATCCGCGGCCGCCGGCGAGAGTCAGCGCTTCGGTCAGCCACCCTTCCAAGTCTTCGCGAACAGCCATTCGGTTTCTCCTTGGATTGTTACTGTCTGTGCTTTACCACCCTCTTGTTTGCAGCATCTGGGCCTCATCCAGGGCGCTGACAGCCAGGCCTTTCATCGCTCCCTGCAGGTCTGCGCTGACTTCAAGTAATACTTTAGGGTCCTGATAGTGCGTGGCGGCGAGCACTATGGCGCGGGCGCGCTTGGCGGCTTGCTCGGGCGGAGCGAAGCAGCAGGTATCGTCGAAACGGTGCTTCCCTTCCTCGCAGCTCACACAGGTCGATCGCTTACCCATGAAGATGCCGCTGCCGACGAACACAGCTTCGGCTCCGAGCTGCATGACGAGCGAGGCGTCGGCGGGAGTGGCGATGCCTCCGGCGGAGAAATTCGGCACGGGCAGCTTCCCTTCTTTGGCCACCATCTTGATCAGCTCATACGGCGCTTGATGCTCCTTGGCCTTCGCATAAAGCTCTTCCTCGCTCAGCACCGTCAGAATCTTCATCTCCTGCACGATCTGGCGCATGTGCTTGACCGCATGGACGACGTCGCCAGTGCCCGCTTCGCCCTTGGTGCGGATCATGGCGGCGCCTTCGGCGATACGGCGCAGGGCTTCGCCGAGATTGCGCGCTCCGCAGACGAAGGGTACGGTGAAGGCGTGCTTGTCGACGTGGTGGGCTTCGTCGGCGGGAGTGAGGACTTCGGATTCGTCGATGTAGTCGACGCCGAGTTCCTGCAGTATTTGCGCTTCGGCAAAGTGCCCGATGCGGCACTTGGCCATCACCGGGATGGAGACGGCCTGCATGATCTCACGAATCTTTTTGGGCGAGGCCATGCGGGCGACGCCGCCTTCGGCGCGGATCTGCGCGGGTACGCGCTCCAGAGCCATCACGGAGACGGCTCCGGCTTTTTCGGCGATAACGGCCTGCTCGGCGTTGGTGACGTCCATGATGACGCCGCCCTTGAGCATTTCGGCGAGGCCGGTCTTGAGGCGGAGAGACGTATTCGAACCGTTGTTCTGGGACATGTTGTTGAACCCGTGGTTACCTTTTCGCAAGCGCGAAGAATGGCTGTCGGCGGTCAGCCTTCAGCTCTCAGCTAACCCTGCGTGATGAACCGGGAGGGTTTCGCCGCTACTTCATTCTAGCGCGGGCGAAGAGATTGCGGAACCTCGGGGCTGTTTCGCCATGGAGACGCTGAGGCATTCTGGGGCTGGGTCAGCCGAATTCCCACCTGTCCCATCATCTCTCCACGAATTTCCCGAACATTTTTTCAGGATCGATGGCGATGAAAACGCCGCGGCTACGGGCCAGGATTTCCCCTTTCTCGTTGAGAATCTCGGCCATGTTGACGTGGCGTGTACCGTGAACGCTCACTTCCCTGCCCTCGACGCGCAATGCAGTGTGCAGTGGGACCGGCTGGAGATATTCGACGGTCATTTCTTTGGTAAGCGCTGTGACGTGGCGCAGTTTGTTGACCTTGCCCATGGCGTCATCCAGGATGGTCGCGATGATGCCGCCATGGCAGTGGCCCGGCGGTCCGGTGTAGCGCTTGGGCAGGTTGAAGTGGCAGACGAAGGTGCGGCGTTCCTCGTCGAGGGTGAACTGGAGGTGCATGCCCTCGGGGTTGTCGGGGCCGCAGGCGAAGCAGTAGTTTTTCTTCTGCTGCAGGGTGCGGGTTTCGTGGCCGTGGATCTGCTGAGACATGGGAATGATTCTATTGGAAAAAGCGGTTGCGGCGGATTTTCAC
>JASHNU010000020.1 GCA_030041475.1 Candidatus Sulfotelmatobacter sp. | reverse complement strand
CGAACTCCTCGCCCGTAAGATATCCCAACTTCAGCGCGGCCTCACGCAGGCTGGAATGCTCCACGTGTGCCGTGTGTGCGATCTGCGCGGCCTTGTCGTATCCCACCTTCGGGGCCAGCGCCGTGACCAGCATGAGCGAATTCTTCACATACCAGTCGATTTTCGCTCGATCCACTTCAATTCCCTTGAGCATGTATTCGACGTAGCCGTGACAGGCGTCGGTGATCAGCGTAACCGAGTGCAGGAAGTTGTAGATCATCACCGGCTTGTACACGTTGAGCTCGAAGTTGCCCTGCGAGCCGGCGAAGCCGACGGCTGCGGTCGCGCCGTGCACCTGCACGCACACCATGGTCATGGCCTCGCACTGCGTGGGATTCACTTTGCCCGGCATGATCGAGGAGCCCGGTTCGTTCTCGGGGATAGTCAACTCGCCCAGCCCGCAGCGCGGCCCGGAAGCCAGCCAGCGGATGTCGTTCGAAATTTTCATGAGCGACGCGGCCAGTGTCTCCATGGCACCCTGCGCAAACACGATTTCATCGTGCGCTGAAAGCGCTGCGAACTTGTTGCCGTGCGAGCGGAAGGGAAGTCCCGTGAGTTCGGCGATTTTTCTTGCCGCGCGCTCGGCAAATTCGGGATGCGTGTTCAGTCCCGTGCCTACGGCTGTTCCGCCGATGGCGAGATCGTAGAGTCCCTCCAGCGCCTGCTCCAGCCGCTTGATATCGCGTTCCAGCAGGCTGGCCCATCCGCCGAATTCCTGGCCGATAGTCAGAGGCACGGCATCCTGCAAGTGCGTGCGCCCGATCTTGACGATGTCGTTAAATTCTTTTGCCTTGGCGCGAATCGCATCGTGCACGGTCTTGATCGCGGGGATCAGAGCGTTCTTCACACGATCGGCTGCGGCAATGTGCATGGCCGCCGGAAATGTGTCGTTCGACGACTGCGACATGTTCACGTGATCGTTGGGATGGATCGGTTTCTTCGATCCCATCTCGCCGCCGGCAATTTCGATCGCGCGGTTCGAGATGACCTCGTTCACGTTCATATTGGTCTGCGTGCCCGAGCCAGTCTGCCAGATGCGCAGCGGAAACTGGTCGTTCAGCCTGCCGGAGATGACTTCGTCAGCGGCTTGCACGATGAGCTTGGCTTTGTCGGCAGGCAGCTTGCCCAGATCCTGATTCACCAGCGCACAGGCTTTCTTCAGAGTGCCGAAGGCGCGAATCAGTTCGGGCGGCATGGTATCGCGGCCAATGTTGAAATGCAAAAGAGAACGCTGGGTCTGCGCCCCCCAATAAACATTCGCGGGGACCTCGATCTTCCCCATGCTGTCGGATTCGATGCGGGTCTTCACAGTCGGCTTGGTCGCGAGTTCAGCTTCGGTGGATGCAGATTCAGTAAGAGTAGACATAACGGCTCCTAGAGTGGGCGGAGAAATGAATGCAACCGGAGATTATAACGCCGCAAGGAGCGCAGAAATGTGATTCCGAGATGGGGTAAAGTAGCCCACTACCCGAGATGGTGTGGTGCCGTTAGGACAGTACCGAGACGGTGATGGCTGAAGTCGCGCTGATCCTTGCGTGCCCTGTCCCTACGCTCCCATGGCCGCGTGATCGGCCAGGCGTTTGCGGTTGTAGCGCAGCGCGACGTTCATGAAGACGTTGCCCAGGGAGGTCTCAAAACAAATCATCAACGCTTCCGTGTCTTCGCTGGTCTTGTCGCCCTCGTGGGCGGTGAGCAGGAGCGGGGGATGCACGCGGAAATGAAAGCCCTGATCGTTGAGCGCCGAGATGGCGTTGCCCACGACCTGGTTAGCCAGTTCGAAGATGGTTTCTTTCACCAGTGTGTCGGACTCGGGCAGTTCGGCGCCGGCGTAGTGGCTGGCGACCTTCACCGCGGTCTGCGGTTCGAGATCGAGCACGATCCTGCCCTCGATATCGCCCGTGAGCGCAATTAGCCCGGCGACGCCTTTGCGGCGATACGCTTCCTCCTCCATGGTGAGGTTGATCACCCGTGTGGGGCCCTGCAGTCCTTGCGACAACACGGCGTCAGCCGCGTTGATGAAAGGCTGGATCAGTTCCATCTTCATTGGCGTTAGACTCCCGCGCCGGCTGCGCCGGCCACCGCTCCATCTTCGCCCAGCACGTACTTGATCACTTCGTATAGCACTTCCGGCTTGACCGGCTTCTGCACGAAATGCCGGGCTCCGCGCTGCAACGCGGCCACAATGTTTTCCTGGTAGCCGACCGAGGAAACCATGACCACGCGCGCTTCCGGGTGCTGCTGCACGATCCGTTCGGCCGCCTCGATGCCCTCCATCTGCGGCATGGTGATATCCATGAGCACGATGTCGGGATGCGTGCGGTCAAACTCGCTGATGGCGGTCAGGCCGTCGCCGGCCTCAGCCGCCACCTGCCCGCCGAACGTTTCGATCATGCGGGCCAGGTTCTTACGGGCAAACACGGAGTCGTCCACAATCAGGTAGCGGACCGGCTGCCCGTCCTTGCTGCGTTTCACTGGTGCAAACTGCTCCATACAGACCTCCCCTTTCAAGTGCATATCATGCCCGGCGGCTTCGGACCAGATCACGCTGGTCATGGGCCTTGCCGGGCCGATCTTATTCAATACAAACCAGTTCAAAACAAATCTAGTTTCCGGCGCGCACTGCCCGGCCGCTCGCGCCGGGATCCGGTCCCGCATTGCGTCCGCAAAGCGCCTGCAGCGTCGCCGACATTACATCGAGCGGGACCACCCGGATCGCATAGCCGCGATCGATCGCCGCTTTCGGCATGCCGTACACTACGCACGAACTCTCGCTTTGAGCGATGGTCATGCCGCCTTCCCGCTTTACCGCGCCTAGCCCTTCGGCGCCGTCGTCGCCCATGCCTGTCATCAGCAGGCCGACAGCCTGGTTCTTGAATTCCTCACCAAGGCTCCGCAAGAGCACATCGGCGCTGGGACGATGCCCGTTCACTCGCGCCTCATCGCTGAGCACGACGACGTCACCTAATGGCAGGCGCTTGACCTTCATATGGCGATTCCCGGGGCAAATCAGAACGCGTCCTGTGGACAGCACGTCGCCCGACTGCGCCTCTTTCACCCGGAGCGCACTCAGTTCGTCCAGGCGGCGAGCAAACATGTCGGTGAATCCGTCCGGCATGTGCTGCACCACGACGATTGATCCCGGAAAATCTCCCGGCAGTTGCGACAGCAGATACTCAAGCGCCTGCGGCCCTCCGGTGGAAACTCCGATGCCCACGACCTTGGTGGGCGATCCCGAAAGAGCCGGCGCCTTGGCCGGCTTCGCCGGGGTTCCCAGCAACGCGCGTGGCTTCAGCTTGCAATCGGCGGCGGCTTTCACTTTTGCGATCAGTTCCTTGGCCGTCTCCGCCATGTGGGCGGAAGCGTCCTTGGGCTTAGTGACGAAGTCGAACGCCCCCAGCCCCAGGGCCTTCATCGTGACTGTGGCGCCTTCGGTCGAATGCGAGCTGACCACGATCACCGGCACGGGATCACGCCGCATGATTTCCTTCAGCGTGTCGATGCCGTTCATGCCCGGCATTTCCAGGTCGAGCGTAACCACGTCGGGCTTCAGTTCTTCAATTTTTTTCAGGCAGAAACTGCCATCCATCGCAGTACCCACCACTTCGATGGACTCGTCGTAAGCCAACATCTGCGGGATCAGCTTGCGCATGAGCGCCGAGTCGTCGACCACGAGAACGCGCACGGTTTTCTTCATGCCTCGCCTCCCGTAGTCGTCGTCATATTGCTCATCGTCAGGGCCAGGCGCATGCGGTCCGTGTGAGTCATCAGCAGGCCCGCGCTGGTTTGCCCGGCTTGCTCGGGGCGGGACTTGGCCACATGCTCGACCACCGCCGGCAGGTTGAGGATCAGCACCACGCGCCCATCGCCGAGGATTGAGGCGCCGGAAACCAGGTCGGTCGAGAAAGTCTGGTCATCGAGAGCCTTGATCACCAGTTCTTCTTCGCCTTCCAGCGCGTCGACGATCAATCCATACTTCCGCTCGCCCACCAGAATGACGAGGACGAAGAGCTTGGCCTTGCCGTCGCCGTCGACTGCCGGGCGGCCAAGCCGCAGCAGCGGCAACACCTGATTGCGCAGCTGCAGGACCTCGTAGTTATCGACCTGGTGCACTTCGCCCTCAAAGGTGCGCGAGATCTCGAGGACTGCGTTCAATGGAATCGCATAGAGCCGCTGCTCCACCCAGAACAGCAGTGCTTTGATGATGGCAAGCGTAAGCGGCAGCTTCAGGCGGAACGTGGTGCCCTGTCCCAACCGCGTCTCTACGCTGACGGTGGCCTTCAGGCGGTGCAGCACGCTTTGCACGACATCCATCCCCACGCCGCGGCCGGAAACTTCCGTGACCTGCTCCGCCGTGCTGAAGCCAGGGCGGAAGATGAAATCCAGAGTCTCGGTGTCGCTCAGGCGCGCGGCTTCTTCGGGCGTAGTCAAGCCCAGTTCGATGGCCTTGGCGCGGATTTTCTTCGCATCGATGCCGCGGCCGTCGTCGGAAACTTCCACAACGACCTGGTTACCCTGGTGATAGGCGTTGAGCTTCACGATGCCCTGAGTGGCCTTGCCCGCTGTGCGGCGTTCTTCGGGAGGCTCAATCCCGTGGCTCACCGCGTTGCGGACCAGGTGCGTGAGTGGCTCGGCGATGGCGTCGAGAATGCCCTTGTCGAGATCGGTATCGTGCCCGCTGACCACCAGCTCGACGTCGCGCCCGCACTGGCGGGCGACGTCGCGCACCATGCGCGGGAAGCGCCGGAACAGCTGGTCAACCGGCACCATGCGAATTTTCATCACCGAGCGCTGCAGGTCATTCAGCACACGCGCCTGAAAGGCCATAGCGTCGGTGAACTTGCCGCGCAGCAAGTCTTTTGGATAACGCTTCCCAAATTCATTCAGCGCCTGCTGCAGCATGGACTTGCCGATAATGAGCTCGCCGACGAGATTCAGGACGCTGTCGATGCGACCGGCTTCCACGCGCAATAGGTTCTCCTGCGCGACATGCGTTGCGGGGGTGGCGGAAGGAGACGAGGCGGGAGCAGTCAGAGTTTCAGCAGCGCTGGCGCCGTCGGAAGTATTGCTGCCATCAGAGGCGGCGTTTCCACTTTCACCCGCCCCCTTCGGAGCCGGATTCGGCTCCAGCATCAACTCCACGGTAACTTCTTCGGCAATGGTCGGAATGCGTCCTTTTGCTGCGATTTGCTCGGGAGCCTGCCCAGTGGCCAGCACGAACTCGACTTGTTTGGCAGCCGCGGGAGACTTGGCGTCAGGACGCAGGGCCAAAACCTGGCCTAGGCCGGCGAGTGCATTCTGGATCAGTTGCCGCCCCGCAATGGGCATGGCGCAATGCGGATCAATCTTGGCTACGACGTGATACACGGCCAAGCCTTCCGCTTGCGCCTTCGCCATGGCCAGTTTTTCGTATTCGGTCCAGTCGGCGGACTTTGCCGAAGATCGGGCAGAAGAGGTACCGTCGGCTTTCGTGCCCCGCCGCGTCTTCTTGACTGCTGGAGCCGCGGTCAGGTCTTGAATTTTCTTGCTCAGCGCCTTGGTTGCCGGCAGCTTGCCGCCGGTGCGGTAGGCGGTGATCATTTCGGCGAAGACATCGGCAGCCTCGAAGGCGATTTCCGAGACAGCCGTCTGCGCCGCCGCGCCCTCGAGCGAAAGCGCGTCCTCGAACTTGTGCGCCAGTTCGCTCAGCTCGCGCAGCCCGCAGGCGGCCGAGTCGCCCTTCAGCGTATGCGCTGTGCGCCGGATGCCGCGCACGATTTCCTCGTCGCCCGGCTTCTTCTCGAGCCGCAGGGCGTCGTCATTCAGCGTCTGCAGCAGTTCCTGCGAAGTCTCAAAGAAGAGCTCCCGCAGTTCCGCGCCGCGCTCATCGGGGGAATTCGTCATGCCGTTAATCCCTGACCTCCACTCGCTGGTATGCTGTGCCGCTGTCCTTGTGCAGCATCTGGAATTTCTTGGTAATGCCGAGCAGGCTCTCGGCGTGCCCCACGAACAGAAATCCGTTGGTATTCAGACAGCGGTAAAACTTTTCGATCAGCCGCTTTTGCTCCGCCTCGTCGAAATACATCATGACGTTGCGGCAGAAAATGACGTCGTTGCGCTGCGGCAGGTATTCCGTCTTCAGGTTGTGAAAGTCGAAGTGCACCATCTCTTTCAGTGCCTTCTTGACGGCATAGCGTTCGCCGACCTTGTCGAAATAGCGCAGGCGGTAGCCGTAGTCGACCGTTGCCATCTGGTGCTCGCTATAGGCGCCTTCCTGCCCGTGACGCAGCACGGAATAACTGATGTCGCTGGCCAGAATCTCCACCCGCCACGGCGGCGGAATCAGCGGCTTCGGCAGCGGCAGTTCCATGGGCAGCGGGTTGCGCAGGTAGTAGTAGGCCAGCGCATCGGTCACCAGCATGGCCAGCGTGTATGCTTCCTGCCCGGTGGAGCAGCCAGCGCTCCAGATGCGGATCGAGTATTCCCGGCGCGCGCTCTTCTGCTTGAACAATTCTTCCAGTACGAACTTCTGAAACAGATCTAACTGGGCCTTGTGACGGAAGAAGCTAGTCTCGTTGACCGTCAGGTTTTCGAGCAGCTTGGCCAGTTCGTCCTTGCCTTGCTGGCTGATGAGCAGCCGGTAGTAGGCGTAAAAGGAATCGACTCGGCATTCCTTCAGCCGGCGCAGCAGTCGATCCTGGAGGAAATGTGTCCGCCGCTCGTCGAAGTGCATGCCGCACTCCTGGTAGACCAGCGCCTGCAACAGCTTCAGTTCCGCTTCCGTCAGTATGGGAGCAGGTGCTGCCCCGAATGAGCTCATGCGTTGTTCTCTGTCTTCACGCTAAGTTCAGAACCCCAAGCCACAAATCACTACTTGGCCGCCGCGCCGCGCGCTTCACTCTTTGCTGCGGCTTTTTTCTCCCCGTTTTCATTCTTCGCCTGCAGGCTGCCGGGAGCGAGCAGTTTGCTCATCTCGAGCAGCACTACCAGCCGTCCTGAGACTTTTCCGAGGCCGGTCACACAGTTCAGGCCGCCTTCCTGAAAAACCGCTGGCGGAGGCTCGACGGCATCGGCGGGAATCTTGAGCACCTCGGAGGCCGAATCGACGATCAACCCGGCCAGCCTTCCCGCATGCTCGACCACCAGGATGCGGTTGTGTTTCTTGATCTGCGCCTCCTTCACCCCGAAGCGCTTGCGCAAATCCATCACGGAGACGATTTTGCCGCGCAGATTGATCACGCCCTCGAGATAATCGGGCGCGTCGGGCACGGCGGTGATCTCCGGCACCCGCACGATTTCGTGCAGGGAAGTGATGGGCACGCCGTAGGTCTCGCGTCCCACCTGAAAGCCCACGATATGGAGTTCACGGCTCATGTTCGTTCACTCACTCGCTTACTCGTACCGTTCAGCGCGTCGAACCCGCGGCCGCCCGTTTCGTGCCGCGGCTCGGGGTCTGCTCTGTATCCGCCCGCGAGGAATCGGCCAGGGCAAAGCGGTCCATGAATTCCAGCAGGCCGCGCGACATCTTCGACATCTGCTCCGATGACGCCGCCAGCTCGGTGGAGCCGGAAGTCGATTGCTGCACCAGTTCACGCATGCGCTCCATGGCCTTGACTACGGCCTGCGCGCCCGAGGCCTGCTCCTCGACGGCCGAGTTGATTTCATGGGTGATTTCGTTCAGCCGCGTGGTGGCGCGCGCAATCTGCGACGAGCCGTGCGACTGCTCGTTGGTGGCGGCGCCGATTTCCTGTGCGAATTTGTAGACCTCGGTCACCACGTTCGAAATCTTGCGTAGGGCGGCGTTCAGTTCTCCGCCCAGTTCCAGGCCTTCGTTCACGATGCCCGTCGAGCGGTCCATGTTCTCGACTGCCTTGCGGGCTTCCTTCTGTATGCTCTGGATCAGCTCGGAGATTTCCTTGGTCGACTGCGCCGATTTTTCCGCCAGCTTGCGCACTTCGTCGGCGACGACAGCGAAACCAAGCCCGTGCTCCCCGGCGCGGGCCGCTTCAATCGCGGCGTTCAGGGCGAGCAGGTTGGTCTGCTCGGCCAGATCGTCGATCACCTCGATGATCTTGCCGATATCGTCTGCCCGCTGGCCCAGCGCCGCGATAATTTCGCCGGAGGAATTAATAGTGGTGTTGATGCGGTTCAGGCCGTCCGTGGCTTTTTCCATCGTGCCAATGCCGGCGTGCACTTCTTCGCGCGACCGGTTGGAGATGTCGAGCAGCACCTTGGCCGTGTCGGCCACGCGCTGAATCGAGGCCACCATCTGGTCGATGGAAGCCGAAGTCTCGCTCACGCTCGAAGCCTGCACCTGCGTGCTCTTCACCATGTTCTGCACGTTAACGCTCATCTCGTGCATGGTGCTGGTGACTTCATCAATGGCGGACGAAGCCTGCAGTCCGACCTTGGCCGAATCTTCCGATGCATTGGCCACCTGCCCGGAGGCCGAGGCCACTTGCGCTGAGGCGTCGCGAACGCTGCGCACCAGCCCGGCGAGGCCGTCGACCATTTTGGCGAAAGCGTTGCCCAAAGTGTCGTGCGAGGAACGAGGCTTGACTTCCACGGTTAAGTCGCCGCCGGCAATCGCCTCGGAGACCCCCGCCATTTCCTTCAGGTACGTCACCATCTTGGAGAAGGTGCGCGCCAGCTCGCCGATCTCGTCGTCGCGGGTGACGTCAATGTTGTGCTCCAGGTCGCCCGTATTGCCGATCCCGCGAGCCACGCTCATCAGATTGCCCAACGGTTCGGTGATGCCCTTGGCGGTGCGGTATGCGATCCCTGCTCCCAGCCCCAGTGCCAGCAGCGTGCTGAGCAGTGACACAGTAATGGTCCACGTGGCCGCGGTTTCATCCGACTTGCGGCGTGAATCCACCAGCTTGCGGTTTTCCACGTCGGCGACATCGAGCGAGTCGGTCGAATTCTTCACCCAGGAGGAGGCGTCTTTTTGCAGGTAGTAGATCTGTAGCTCGGCAACGGTCGCGTTGCCCGAGTCCACGTCCTTGCGTTTCTCAATCAGAGGCTGGGCGAATTCCTTGCCCCACGCCTGTTCCAGCTGCTCGACTTTGCCCAGCGCGTTCTTGACCTGCTCCGAATTGGCCTGCGCCTTGCCCTGTTCCAGCTTCTCGTTCAGGGTGCGGAGGCCTTCGTTCATGCGGTCCACTTCGCGCGTGTCGCCGCTCAGCAGGTAATTGCTCAGGTAGAGCCGGTCCTGCATCATCTGGAAGCGGACCGCGTTGGTGGTGTCGGCCAGCTCCAGCGAGGCGGCGGCCGCCGCTTTAGCGGCGTGCTCCCGTTGCACCGCCATCCAGTTCACCAGGAACAGCACTACCACCATGGTGAGGATGATTCCAAAATTGAAGTACAGCTTCTTCCCGATAGTCATGCCCCTCTCCTCAACTGCCAGGCGCGCTACTGCGGCTCAAACTTGAAGTCGATGACTCCTGAACTTTCCTCCGGCGCCGGTTCGAAACGCCACTTCCGGGCGGCTTCCAGCGCGGAGTTGGCCAGCACCGGATGTCCGCCGACCACCTTGGCGTCCTTCACCGTCCCATTGGGCGCCACCACCACCTGGATCTTGACCGAACCCGAAATGTTCATCCGTCGAGCCAAGTCGGGATAAGCAGGCTGCACCTTGACCTTGGCGCGCCGGACGATTTCCTCGCTCTGATTCTGTTGCGCTAGAGCCGGAACTACTGTCACCGTCAGAACTGCAGTCAAAAGCACCAGCACGGCCGTGGCGGTTCTGCCAGACACAATTCCTCCTAAGGCGAAAGAAGCCTTGACCCCGAGCGTGCAACGCCTGGGCCACGCAAGCGGTGCGGCGAAAACCAAAGTAATGTGCCGATGTCTAAGGAAAAAAAAGAGTTATGGGCTGAATGAAACGCTCCTTGCGGCTTCACGTCGAATTAGGGCTATCTCATCCCGAATTTTGCGGGCTATACTTCTCACTGTGAGACGAAATTTCACTTTCTGTCTCAGTTCACAGCAAGGCACCTCCGATGCCATTTCCCTTGACTCAATTTGAGATGGCAGGTAGTTTCCCATTAGATTCAATCACTTGTGAATCGCGAACAGATTCCCTCGACGGGACACGACATTTCGGGCAGCATTCCCGGTCTTCTCCACAAGGGGAGTCTCACAGCCGGTTCGGATGAGGCTTTTCAAAAGCTTCTGCTGCGGATCGCGAAAGCGGGCGAGCGTTCCGATCCCAAATCCTTGATTCAATTGTTCTGTAGCGCCACCCGCGAATTCTTCCAGGTGTCGGGCACCTATTTCTGGCGCTGCCACTCCGCCGACGAGATGGTGGGAGAACAAGCCGAGGGGAAGATGGCTGAGCGCTTTGTCGGCCTGCGGCTGCGTCCGCATGAAAGCACGGTGACCGCCGAGGCTGTGCGGCAACGGCGTACGATTTTCGCCAATCAGGTGGACTCCAAGAACTTCCCACTGGCGGCGGAATTTGAAGCGCGCTCGCTGCTGGCCGCTCCTCTGGTTGTCTTCAACGAAGTGATTGGCGCAACTGCCTTTCTGCACGATTCCGACGCCAATTTCTTTAACGACGATCTTGCCGCCAAAGCGACCATTCTGGCCGGGCAGCTCGGAAGTCTGCTTGAAGCGACACGACTGAGCGAAGTTTCCCGCGAGGAGCACCGCCGCGCCGAAATCCTGGCCGAGGTTGCCCAGGTCCTGCACGGAAAGCCCGATGTGGCCGCAGTCATTGAAGCCCTGGCTGACCGGCTGCGGCTTCTCTTGCGCGTCCGGCTGGTTTGCGTGCTGCTCCGGCGCGAAGGGCCGTTTGAGCTGCGCGCTGTTTCGGCGGAGACTCCACAATTGGCCAACGCGGCTCGTTCCCGCCACGACCGCCAGACGATCCGCTTTGCCGCTGACCTGGCCCAGCGTGCCGTTTCTGCCGGAGAACCGATCACTCTCTCGATAGCGGGAGACGCACATTCGCTGGGCAACCTGGTTTCTCCCGGAATGCTGATCGCTGCTCCATTGCGCACCACCCGCACGCAAGGGGCAATTCTGGTTTATCCGCGGCCGGAAGGCATTTTCACCGCGGAAGAGAAAGCCCTCGTAGCGGCGGTTGCCGGTTTTGGCGCGGTTGCTGTCGCTCACGCCGAGCTCTACGCGACAGCGCACGCCCAGGCCAACGAACTGCATCAACTGCTGGAAATTTCCTCCGAACTCGGATCCAGCGGCGACCTTGAACATTTCCTTGAGGCCTTCGTGGTGCGCGCCGCGGATTTTCTCGGTTTTGGACGGTGTTTCATCGCACTGCAGGAGGAAGGACAGTTCCGCGTCCGTTACAGCGTAGAGAAAGGCCAGGGGCGGCGCATGGAGATGCCCGTTCCCGAAGGCGTAGCAACCAAGGCTCTGCGCAACAAGGAGGTTTTCTGGAGCGATGATCTGGGCCGCGTCCCGGGAGCGAATCTCGACGTGATCACGAAGCACAACGTGCGCCAGATTCTGGCCGTACCCCTGCTGGGGACGAGCGGACACGTTCTCGGGATGTTCGGCGTGCTCGACCGTCTGGACGGAGCCGGCATTTCGCAGGAAGACATCCGTCGCGCCCGGGCCTTGTCGAACCAGGCTGCGGTCATGCTGGAAGTCGCTAGCAATCTGCATCTTTCGGAAAAGCACCGCCGGCGCGCCGAGGCTCTGATCGAATTGGCCCGTGAGATCGACGGGAGTTTGCGCCTGCCCGATTTTGCCCGCCGCTTCGTAAGCCGCGCTGTGGAACTGACTGGATCGCGCGCAGGTCTGCTTGCCATCAAGCAAGAGGGGCCTTGGCAGGTCGTGGCTATCCACCCGCCGCAGGAAAGTGCGGCATCGTCGTCTTTGACTGCAGCTCTGAGCGAGGCTGCCCTGCGCTGTACCGAGATTGTTGTCTCCGGCACAGCCTCGGAACTGCTGGGTGCCGATGCGGCTTCTAGCCTTCGCTGGGACGACTGCACGGTCGTGCGCCTTCCGGGCGCGAGCGGCGAGCTGGCTGGTTTGCTGGCTTTGTCAGGCCGGGCTACGCCATTCGATTCTGGCGACCGAGTCTTCCTAGAGACTATGGCGGGCCATGCGGCCATGGCACTCGAAAGTGCGCGCCTGTTCACACGTATCGAGCAATCCAACCGGCACTGGATGGAGATTTTCGACGCCATCACCGACTTCATCGTAGTCCATGATCAGAACGGCAAGGTTCTTCGCGTGAACCGCTCGCTGGCGTCCATGATCGGCGTGCCGCCGGCCGAGTTGATTGGCGTCGACATGCGGGCGCTGCTGGCCCTGACCAGCGACACTGCGTCTTATTCCTGCCCGTTTTGCCGCGCCATGGCCGATGACAACGATGAATTCGTACATCCGGTGTTCGAGCGCTCCTACCTGGTTTCTACCTCGCGCGTGCATGGGGCATCCGACGAAGGCCTGCAGACCATTCACGTGCTGAAGGACATTTCGGACCGGCGCGAAGCTGAGCGCCGCTACCGGGAACTTTTCGACAATATTCAGGAAGGCCTGTTCTTCAGCACTCCCGGCGGCCGTTTTGTCGAAGTCAACGACGCTATGGTCCGCATGCTGGGCTACTCCAGCCGCGAGGAGCTGTTGCAAGTCGACATTCCCACGGAGCTGTATTTCTCACCGCAACAGCGCGAGCGCCACCGGCAAGTGCTCGACGAGACGGGCGGCTTGCGTAACTTCGAAGCTACGTTGCGCCGCAAGGACGGTTCTCCGATTCACGTCCTGATCAACGCCTTCGGCATGTACGACCATCAGGGCGTATTGTTGCAAATTCGCGGCCTGATGCTTGATGTGACCGGCCTGCGCGCCTCGCAATCGGAACTTCAGCGCGAGCGGGACTTTTCCTCGAAGATTCTGGGCAACACTCAAAGCCTGATTCTCGTTGCCGACACGGCCGGCCTGATCAGCTATGCCAATCGCCGCTGGGCTGACGCTGGCTTTGAGCAGAAAGAATTGCTGGGGCGTCCTCTGCTTGACTTGGCTGCGCCCGGTTTTGTGCCGCCCCTTTCCGACGCCCTGCACAGCACGCTGAACGGGCAGCAAGTCGACAATCTGGAACTGGAACTCGTGCGCGGCGTGGGGCCGACAGGGAAGTTTTCCGCGAACTTGAGTCCGATGCGCGATGAGCAGGGAAACGTCAACAGCATCGTCGTAGTGCTCACCGACATCACCGACTCGGCGGTGCTGCGCGATAAGCTGGTCCATGCGGAAAAAATGGCCGCTGTCGGCCAATTGGTTTCCGGTGTCGCCCATGAAGTGAACAATCCCCTCACCGCCATTCTCGGCTTCGCGGACCTGCTGATGGAAAATCCCGACCTGCCGCAGGCCGCGCGCAAAGACCTGCGCGTGATTCTGCAGGAGGCCCAGCGCACCAAGCAGATTGTGCAGAATCTGCTCAGCTTCGCCCGCCAGATGCCGCCCCAGCGTACTGCCGTGCAGCTGAATTCCATTCTTCGACGTACTGTGCAGTTGCGCTCCTATGATTTTCACAGCCACGGTATTGAAGTCATCGAGCATCTCGACGAGGGTTTACCCGAGGTCCTGGGCGATGCGCACCAGCTGCAGCAGGTTTTTCTCAACATTCTGAATAACGCCTACGACGCGGTTCACGAAGTGGGCCGCCCCGCCCGCATCGAAATCATGTCCACCAAGGCGGGAGACAGCGTCGAAGTTTCCTTCTGCGATAACGGCAACGGAATCTCGCATCCCGACAAAATTTTCGACCCGTTCTTCACCACGAAAGAAGTCGGGAAGGGAACCGGCCTGGGGTTGAGCATCTGCTATGGCATCGTGAAAGAACACGGGGGAGAGATTCTTTGCCACAACAATTCCGGGGGGCAGGGCGCGACGTTCATTGTCCGCCTGCCGAGTGCGTCCCACACAGCTTCGTTAAGTGTGGCCGCGGGGGTGATACAAAAATGAGCCTGCCTGCTATGAAACCATCCGTCCTGCCAGTACTGCTCATCGAAGATGAGCCGGCGGTCATGGCCTACGTCCGGGCCGCGCTCGAACGCAGTGGCTATCCGGTGGTGTGCTGCGAATCGGGAGCGGAGGCGCTTGGCCTGCTCGTCAACGGCGAGTTTCTTGGCGTCGTCTCCGACATGCGCACCCCCGGTGGCGTGGACGGAGGCCAGGTGCATGCCTGGATCACGGAGCATCGTCCAGACCTGGCGTCCCGTGTGGTTTTCATCACGGGAGATATCGCTAACGAGGAGACCGTGGCCACGCTGCGGGCCACCGGTGCTCCCTGCGTCGAGAAACCGTTCCGCGTCCAGCAATTCATCGACGTGGTCTCGAAGGCTATGGGGAAAGCGCAGTGACGGTGCCCATGTCCATGCCCATGAATGCCGCCAGTAAAGAAGACCTTCGCATCCGCCTGCTGGTCGTTGACGATGAGCAGAGTATCCGCAAGCTGTGCGTCACCGTGGGCGAGGCCCTGGGCTTTGTCTGCCTCGAGGCCGATAGCGGCGACTCCGCGCTCGCGCTGCTGGAGGAACAGCCCGCGCACATGGTGCTCACCGACATGGTGATGCCGCACATGTCCGGGCTGGAATTCCTCGAGCGAGTGAAGAAGGTTCTTCCTCGCATCGAAGTCGCGGTCATGACCGGACACGGCTCCATCGAAACTGCCGTGCAGGCCATGAAACTGGGCGCCTACGACTACATCACGAAGCCCTTCTCGCCGCTCGAAGAGCTGCGCCTATTCCTGCGACGCATGGCGGAGAAAGTCCGCCTGGTAGAGGAAAATGAATTCCTGCGCCAGCGCATGGATTCGGAAACCGCAGTGCACGGCATTGTGGGCTCATCCACGAAAATTCAGGACGTCCTGCGCATGGTCTCGCGGCTGAAAGACACGCGCACGCCCGTGCTGATCTACGGCGAAAGCGGCACGGGCAAGGAACTGGTAGCGCGCGCGATCCATTATCGCGGCGCTTTCGCGGCCCATCCTTTTGTGGCCGTCGATTGTGGTTCGCTCGTGCCCACGCTGATCGAAAGCGAGCTCTTCGGCTACGAAAAAGGAGCTTTCACCGGAGCACTAAAGTCGAAAGACGGATTGTTTCAGTCGGCCGACGGCGGCACAATTTTCCTCGATGAAGTCGGTGAACTGCCGCTGGAGCTACAGGCGAAATTGCTGCGCGCGTTGCAGGAAAAAGAGGTGCGTCCTGTCGGCAGCAACCAGCGGGTGAAAGTGGACGTCCGCGTAATCGCCGCCACCAACCGCGATCTGGAAGCCGCGTACAAGAACGGCACGTTCCGGAAAGATCTTTATTTCCGCCTGAACGTTGTGACCTTGTACGTGCCCGCATTGCGCGAGCGCCGCAGCGACATCCCCATGCTGGTGCACTGGTTCCTGGAGCGGTACGCGCCCGGCTCCGAGCTTCATGTTTCAAGCGCAGCCATGAAGGCCCTCATGCGCTACGACTGGCCGGGCAACGTGCGCGAACTGGAAAACTGCGTTGAGCGCGCCGTCGCCTTGGGCAACGGACAGCTCGTCGATCTCGGCGATCTTCCTCCCGCGATCGCGACCGGCGCCATGGCCTCCGGCCCAGCGGCAGAATCGGCGCCGACCGTGCTCGATCCAGATCTTGCCGCTGCCGACGCCGGACCGCTGAATCCGCGCGTCGCCTCGTCATCATCGTCCCCTACCACAGATCTTGAGGACATCGAGCGCGCCACCATCCAGCGGGTGTTCGAGCAGGTGAAGGGCGACAAGGCCCTCGCCGGACGCATGCTGGGCATCAGTCGCGCCACGCTCTACCGCAAGCTGAAACGTTACAACATCAGCGCCGGGTCCTCAGGCCCAGCCAGCCAATCGTTGCAGTGATCCCGGCGGGCAGTGATCCCTGCGCCACCCACAATTCCGGCGTACAATTTCCTGCGAGAAAAAGCAGATCGTGAGTGAATGGAACGCTCCATGAGCAACTCCACGACTTCCCAAAAACCGTCCGGCGCCGAAAATCAGCAGGCGATTCGGAAGCTAATCGAAGCCTGGCTGGCCGCCGTGCGAAGCAAAGACATTTCCAAGTTGGTGAGCATGGTTACGGACGACGCAGTTTTTCTCCCCCCGGGCCTGCCAGCCGTGCGTGGCAAACCGGCGGTGGAAGCGATGTTCGGCCGCTTCTTTCCGCAATTCAGGAACGTGGAGCAGACGGCTGTGACCGAGGAGATCGTGGTGGCCGGGAACTGGGCGTTCCTCTGGGGAACGGAGACTTTCATCCTTGTGCCGCAGGGAGGAGCGGCGCCGATTCAGATGCAGGGCAAAGGAATGAGCATCCTCCGCCGACAAGCGGACGGATCGTGGAAATTTGCGCGCGGTATAAACAACCTGATGCCGGAGAGTGCGCCGCAAGCCTTCTAGTGGACTCGCCTGCAGGATCGCTTGTGCACCGCTGCCGGGCGGTTTCCCCAGTCAGTGCCATTTGAGACAGCGTCTCACCCTGAGACAGAATCGTGAGTTTGAGCTCATCTTGCGCATCTCAAAGCCGCGGTAACCCGCTGAAAACGCTCCCACCTCGGTGCTAATCCTTCCGTTCCCAAAATTGGCGGCCGCGTTGCTCGTTTGTTTTGCCGAACAGCGGATTCTGGCTCCCCAAGTTCTTCCTAACCGGGAAGAAGGGGGAGCCCGCCCGCATTTGAGGCGCTCACTAGAGGCCAGTGTTTCGAGGCCCGCATTTCGAGGAAAGCTTGGCGCAACAAGCCACAGCAACCGGACGCATCAGCCACGACGCCAGTTCAGTGGCTGGGCTAGCCCGCTTTTTTCCGGAAGCGACCCCGGTACGCATCGCGGTGCAACTGGCGCGCACGCTCGAAGTAGGTGCAACCGCCGGTTTCACCGAAAGCACGGTGATCGAATTCGGTACCTCGCACGAAGTTTTCTTCGCCTGCCACACCCCGTTGGAATTTGGCGACGTACTTCGACTGCGCAACTCGGACGGCTCGCTCAACGTCGAGGTCTCGGTCGTGGCTGTGCAATACCATCCCGGCCAGACTGTGGTGGCCGCGCGCTTTCTGGGCGAAGTGCCCAACTGGATCGTAAAATCATGACTCCTTCCACACCCGCACAAGATCTCGCCACGCAATGGAACGTTGCCCGCCAGCTGTATCCCATGTATTTCGAGATGGCCCGCGAGTTCGCCATTGAGACCGAACCCTGCGCCGAGCTGGAAACCGGTGCTGACACGCCCGGAAAAGAGGCCGTCGAACAGGCCAACCGCTGGCTGGAAAAGATGGATGAATGCATCCAGGTGCACCAGCTGCGTCAGTTTCTGCAAACCAGTTCGCTCGCGAACCAGGATGCGCTGCTCGAACTGATCAAGCATTTTCTGGCGAAAACCCAAAAAACGGACGCCATCCGCGACAAGATCGACTTTGTGCTGGTGCAGTATTTCAGCCAGATCGCGCCTACCGACGTCGACGACGCGAAGGTCGACCTGGCGTTTGTGGCCAAGGCGCTCGAACCCGCACTCGGCACGGTAGAGCTCAAGCCTCCAGTTTGGCTGAACGCGCTCGACCGCGTGCTGGAGCTCGCCCGCAAATCGCGGTCGCTCGATGAACTGCTTCATGGCGGCGTGCTGGAGCAGGGACGCAAGGCCAAGAGCCTGGCCGGCGAACTGTTTTACCTGCCGGTTGCGCTGGCGGCGTTCACCCGCTTCGGATACCTGATGCGACGTAGTTTCTTCCGCCTGATGCTAGGCGATCTCAACACAATTCTTGATGGGCTGACTGTGCTGGAGGAAAAAGGCGTCCAGACCATCGACTGTCGGCGCGCGCAGTTTTCAGCGCAGGAGCCGATCGTGCGTCTGCGCATGATCTGCCAGTCGTGGAAGGTGATGTTCCAGGCGGAATATTCCTCCGGACAACCGCTGCGCATGCTCGTGGACCTGCGGGCCTCAGTGGACAGCGCGCTTGGAAAAAGTAATGCGCCCGTGGCTGAGGCCAAGGCGAAGCGAGCCGAAGCCGCCAAGCCTGCGGCAACTGCAGCCAAGCCACCCGCCGCGGCTAAGCCGGCCGCGACCACCAAGCCAGTTGCGGCGACGAAGCCTGCGCCCGCCGCAAAACCTGCTGCAGCGGCTGCCAAACCGCCAGCGACGGCGGCGCGTGCTGCTGTCGCCTCCGCCGCGGTGACTGCATCTTCGAAAGCGCCGAGAGCCGCTGTTAAGCCCGCCGCTCAGGCGGCAGCAGCGAGGCCGAAAGTGAAACCTGCGGCTCCGACTTCAGCAGCCCCGGAATTTGAAGTGGCCCCTACTCCGGGTTGGGACTCGGAACCCGAATCGAGCACAGATCAGGGAAAGAAGAAGGGCTGAGCGTCGCGAGCCTAGGGAAAACCGAACAACGAACGCTGGACAAGGAAAGTCGAACAAGGAAGCCGCAAGTGGACACGCCGACTGTACTCATCATCTCCGATGACGCCGATTTCTCTCGGCGCGTCATGGCCCGCTGGCAGATGGAGCGTAACGTGCCCACGTTCACCCTGCTGAGCGGCGACTTGTGGCCCCGATTCGCCGTCGATGCGTTTGACGTAGCCATCGTCAACGAGTTGCGCCGTGAACTCCTCTCGGTCGTCCTTGAGCCACTCCACTCCACCGGTCAGCCAATCTACTGTCTCAGCCACGATGCTGCTACAGCGCAGCTGGTTCGCGAGCGCTGGCCGCGCATCTCTATCCTGCGTCCCGGCGATTGCCAGGAAACGGCGCACTGGCTCGAAACGCTGGTGCTGGCCGCAAGCGAAGCCGTGCACCGCTCGCGGTCGGAAGCGCGTGCTCGCGCCGCGGAACTGGCCTGCGCCTCGCTCGAACGGCAGGCCACGCTCGGGCGTTACATGCTCGAAATGCGCCACAGCCTGAACAATGCGCTCACGTCGGTGCTCGGTAATTCGGATTTGCTGCTGCTCGAACCTGGGAGCCTTTCGGCCCAGACCCGCGCGCAGATTGAAACCATTCGCAACATGACGCTGCGTATTCACGAAATCATGCAGCGCTTTTCGTCGCTGGAAAAGGAAATGAATGTGGTGGCGCAACAGGCAAAAAGAGACTCCGGCAAGTCGTATGCGGCGACAGCCGGCGCATGAGAACAACCGAAGGAATTCAGAACGGTGAATCGGAAACAAGGAAACGAGAAACGACCCTCCTCCCGAAGTTCGAGTCTTGCGGTAGTTGTGATGACGCGTGATCTCGCACCCGGCGGGAGAAGGATTTATGCATAAGTTGATGGCGGGCGTGACCATTCTCGAGCACGAACTCTCTGATCTGCGCCTTCTGGTCGAGCGGCAGACGGGCATTCTGCTCGACTGTCCCAACAGCGCTTTGGCCGCCCATGTGGCCGAGTATCTCGAGACTCGGGAGATGCAATCTCCGGCCGAGCTGCTGCACTCCCTGCGGGCGGGCGATCGGGATCCGTCCTTCTTGCCCAGCTTTCTTGATGGCGTCCTCAACGTCAACACGGGGTTCTTCCGTCATCCCGGGGCGATGAACACTCTCGCTCAATACGTGGTCCCGCAGCTATACGCGCGCAAGTCAGAAGACGGCCCGTGCACGCTGCGCATCTGGAGCGCCGGCTGCGCCACCGGAGAAGAGGCATATTCCATTGCCATGGCCTTGTGTGACAGTCTGCCCAACGGAGCCGGCAACGGCCTTAAGGAGAGGGCTGGCACTCCCCGCAACGCCGGTGGGATTCAGGATTCCCCGTCTCCGCGCGAGGGGCAGTCGACCAAGGGGCAGGGCACCAAGGATTGGTCGGTGCACATTGTTGGAACCGACCTGCTGCCTTCAGCGATTGAAGTCGCCGAACGCGGACTCTATCCGCAATCGGCTCTGGCGGGCTTGCCGCCGGCAAGTATTCGAGCGGCATTTTCGAAGATCGCCAGCGCCAATATCCAGAACGGAGCGCTGGAAGGTGTGCCGGGCGGCGCTGCTTCAGGCGCCCCGGTCGGCACCCACCTTCTGGTCAAGCCGCGTCTGCGCAGCCTGGTCACGTTCAACACCATGAATCTGACCAAGCCGGTCTACATCGGGCGATTCGACTGCATCTTCTGCATGGATGTACTGCCGCACCTGTCGCGTCCGCAGCGGACCGCACTGCTCGAGCGCCTGCACCTGTATCTCGAGCCCGGTGGCTACCTCTTCCTAAGTCAAACCGAGAAGCTTTGCGCCCCCAATCTCAACTTCCGTCCCGAAGTTTTCGACGGATACACCGTCCACCGCAAGCCGTTGGCCGCCAGCGCGGCGTACGGAAGGTAAACGAATCATAGGGACAGCCGCCATCGGCTGTCCGGGTGGGGCGAAGCCCCACTCTACGCGAATAGAAACTCCTTCGTCCGCAACTCCTTGATCGTGTCTCTCAGCTTCGCCGCCTTCTCGAATTCAAACCGCTTGGCCGCTTCCCGCATGTCGGTTTCGAGCTTTGCGATGTAGGCGTCCACGTCTTCCTGCGACTTGAATTCCGGTATGCCCTCGGCCTCGCCGGCGGTCAGGTCGGTGTAGTCCGCAGCCACTATTGCGGCCAGGGTCATGTCGAGCGGGCGCACGATCGACTCCGGAGTGATCCCGTTCGCCTCGTTGTACGCGCTCTGAATCGCGCGCCGACGCGAAGTCTCATCCATGGCGCGCTTCATCGAATCGGTCATGTTGTCGGCATAAAGAATCGCGCGGCCGTTCAAATGTCGCGCACACCGTCCGATCGTCTGAATCAGCGACCCTGACGAGCGCAGAAACCCTTCCTTGTCCGCATCCAGAATCGCGACTAGCGACACCTCCGGCAAATCCAATCCCTCGCGCAGCAGATTGATGCCGATCAATACGTCGAACTCGCCTTTGCGCAGGTCGCGCAGAATTTTCACTCGCTCGAGCGTTTCGATCTCCGAGTGCATATATCGGCACTTCACGCCGACCTCGGCATAGTACTCGGCTAAATCTTCCGCCATGCGCTTGGTTAGAGTCGTGACCAGAACCCGTTCTCCGCGCGCAGCCCGCGCCCGAATCTCGTGCAGCAAGTCATCAATCTGCCCCTTCACCGGCCGCACCTCGACTTCGGGATCAATCAGCCCCGTTGGCCGGATGATCTGCTCGACCACCACGCCCGCTGACTTCGTCAGCTCGTAAGGTCCTGGCGTGGCCGAAACATAAATCAATTTATTCGTGCGGTGCTCAAATTCCTCAAACGTCAGCGGGCGGTTGTCCAGCGCCGATGGCATGCGAAACCCGTACTCCACCAGGATCTCCTTGCGCGACCGATCGCCATGGTACATGCCGCGCAGCTGCGGCACGGTCTGATGTGATTCGTCGATGAAAAACAGATAGTCGCGCGGAAAATAGTCCAGCAGTGTTGGCGGAGGCTCGCCCGGCAGCCGCCCGGTAAAGTGCCGCGAATAATTCTCGATGCCATGGCAATAGCCCATGGCCTTGATCATCTCCAGATCGAACATGGTGCGCTGATGGATGCGCTGCGATTCGACCAGACGCCCCTGCTTCTCCAGCTCCACTTCCCACCGCGCCAATTCCTTCTTGATCGACTCGACCGCCGACGCCCGCGTTTCATCCTTCATCACATAGTGCGTCTTGGGATAAATCGGCAGCCGCACATACTTCTGCTTGACTGTGCCAAACAGGGGATCGATCTGCGACAGGGCCTCGACTTGATCGCCCCACAGCTCGATGCGATAGGCCATGTCGTCATACGTCGGATAGACATCGATCACGTCGCCGCGCACGCGAAATGTTCCGCGGCGAAACTCGCTGTTGGTGCGCTCATAAAGAATGTCGACCAGCTTGCGCGTGATGTCCTCGCGTTTCACCTTCTGTCCTTTTTCGAGGAATAGCATCATGCCGTAATAGGCCTCAGGCGATCCCAGGCCGTAGATTGCGCTCACCGATGCGACGATGAGCGCGTCCCGCCGCTCAAACAACGACTTGGTCGCCGACAGACGCAGCTTGTCGAGTTCGTCGTTGATGGTAGCTTCTTTTTCGATGTAGAGATCGGCCGCTGGAACGTAGGCCTCGGGCTGGTAGTAGTCGTAATAGGAAACGAAGTACTCGACCGCGTTGTGCGGGAAGAAACTCTTGAACTCGTGGTAAAGCTGCGCCGCCAGCGTCTTGTTATGCGCCATCACGATCGTGGGCCGGTTCACCGCCTCAATCACCTTGGCCATGGTGAAGGTCTTGCCTGACCCGGTTACACCCAGCAGCACCTGATGCTGCTCTCGGTCGAAGATGCCGCGCGTCAGCGCCTCGATCGCCGCCGCCTGGTCTCCCTGCGGCTTGTAGTTGGAAACAAGTTTAAAATCCATAAGAACCAGCCCTCAGATATCAGCCTTCAGCCCCTAGCCGGACCCATCCCATGCTCTGGCGCTTGTCATTCCGAGCGAAGCGAGGAATCTGCTTTCCCGGCAGGCTCACAGAAGGCGATTCCACGGGGACGAAATCTCTCTATTATATAACGCGCAAAATCGCAGGCGGGCTACTGTGCTACTTGCGTAATTCGATGCTGAGGACTCGTGCCAAGGCAGCGTCGTCGACGGATTCGACATATTCCACTTTCGCCGGGCGCCCCTCCAGATCTTTACAAGGATTCAGTTCTCCGCTGGGCTGGAAACCAAGACTGGTGAATTCGATCTTGAAGTAGTTCTCCGAGTGGAGCGAGAGGCTCTTGCCGCCAGCATCCAAAGTGAGGTCCATCTTTGGTAGATGGCAGTTAACGTTCCTTAAAGTGCCGGTGAGAAAACGGTGAGGTCCTTTGGGCACAAAAGTGTCGGCGCGAGTCGGCGGAGAAACATCGGTATTCTCTCCCGTTGAAACCTGCACCGCTGGCTCTTTCAGCTGCGGGTTGTGTTCCTGGGCTTGCGTCTGAGCGGCGGCATACTCTTGCGCATGCATCAGCATCACGTCGACTGCCTGGGCCTCTTCCGGTTTCGTGGCGAGCTTGGCTGCGCTGCGCAGCACATTAACGGCATTGGCTCCTTGTTCCATAATCAGCAAAACATTCGCCAAATTGATGCGGTAGCCGACGTTGGCCGGCTCAAGCCGGACCGCGGCCAGACCCATTTGGTGCGCTTCTTCAAGATCCCGGTGACGCATCGCCAAAAAGACGGCGAGCTGGTCGTAGGCAGGAGCAAACTCGGGATTCAGTTTGATGGCAGTCCGCAGACTGTTTTCTATCTGGGCTTGGTCTGAGGTCCCAGAAGTGCCGCGCATGGACATCACGGCAAAATAATAGTGAGCCAGAAAACTCTGGGAGTCGAGCTGCACAGCCTGCGCATACAACTTCTGCGCTTCATCGAGATGTCCCCGCCGGAATTCCAAAAAGCCCATGGTCTCCTGGGCGGAAACATTCTTCGGATCTTCCTGTAACACGCGGTCCAATAGCTGCTTCGAGTCTGCCAATCGCCCGTTGTACGCTAAGAAGTCCGCTTCCATGGCATCGGCCTGCACAGGAGTGAGGGCTTGAGCGTTGAACGCAGACTCGTCCACCTCAGTGGACGCGGGCATCCTGAAATAAGTAAAGGTGCCTTGGCGAACATAGGCTTCGAGCACACGTTCCAGTTTCTGCAAGTCTCCAAAGACGCGTGTAGCTGCGGTAACCGCATCTACGTTCTGGGCGAGTAGCCCAGCGTAGTCGAGCAACTGGTGGGAATTTTCTTTGAAGTCCCTTGTTTGGATCAGGTGCGTGAGGGCCCACGACTCGGCATAGAAAATTGAACCTTTGTTTTCCTCATGGTAGTAGGGCGATTTTTCATCGACCGCGAACAGAGTTGCGAGCGGTAGGAGTCGATTTTGCCGTAGGAGAATCAGATTCTCCGCGCTCGGCTCTCCCAGCAACGCTTCTTTCTCGTGAATCTCCGTGTTCTGATAGAACTCCGCTAGCCCCTCGTTCAGCCACAAGGGAATCCAATCCGCGGACTTGGCTAGAAGCAAATGCGTATATTCGTGATAGATAACTGCATAAGGATGCTGTCCTTCGGCGTCCAGCCGCATCAGAACGTAGTTCTTATCCGGAGCGCGAAGAAACAGTCCGCCCAGCTTGAGCTGTCCTTTCGCTAATAAGCTTCGGGCTCGAGAGCGCGAAACTCTTTCTCGTCCTTGATCGCCAAAACGACGATTGGCGAACCGGAATCCCCGTGGAGTTTGGGAAAAGCTCGGTGGAACACCGAACGCATACGCTCGAACTGATCGGCCACATGTCTAGCTTGTTTCTCGCCTGAATTGGCTGCGATGACAAAATGCTGGCTGCGCACCTCGATCCAGTTTTCTGTCTTAGCCCGTGCCTCACTTAGTAGGGCTGCAAGAAACAATGCCGGCAATAAACGACGCTTCAGCATAACTGCACACCGGGCATGCATTATAGTCTGAAGAAAGGCTCAGACGTAAGATTAGCTATAGGCAGTCCTAGATTAAAACAATAGGGAGTAATCGCAATTACTTTTGGTCGGTTTTCACTTCCTGCACGCCAACAATCCTGGCTGACGTGCGGAATTTCTTGTAGTCGCGGAAGGTTTGATCGCCGTCAACGTGGAAGTCCTTGAGCAGCGCCAGGCGCACGTCTATTTTGAACGCCACGTGCAGGGGAAGCCAGACTTCATCGTTCACGCGGGTCTGTTCCAGCAGCAGTTTAGAACCTTTGTGCAAGCGCGCTAGAAATAGCCCCCAGGAAACCGTGTCGAGACACTCCACGTCGAGCTTGGCCAGTTGCAGATCGTCCTTGTCGATCCAGACCCTGCCCCGGAAGTCCGATAGAAATTTGCCTTCCTTCGTATGCGGAACGAATCCTGCGCGAGGTTCGCCGTCAATTACCCAGGTATCGCGGCCGCCAACAGTCTCGGTTCCGATCAGAGTGAAGTTGTAAGCGTCGGCCACGTCGCGTACGAATTTGCGGTCGTCTTCACGCTCTTTTTCTTCTCGCTCGGCGCGCTTTCGGCGCTCTTCTTCCGATTCGTTCTTGCGTCTATCCATGATCTTCTGGATTTTCTCTTCTTGCTTGGCCGCTTCTCTGGCATCGAGCGCCTTGTCGTCCTTCTCGATCAGCCTCCGCACCTGTTCCCCGTAAATCTCGAGAATCTCGTACGTCCTCACCTCTGTGGATTTGATGTTGCCTTTGCCATCCAGCTTGTTGTCGACGTCGCGCTCGATGTAGGTGTAATCACGCTGGCGCTTGTCGTTCTCCAGGTCCTTGTCGGCCACCACCCGCAGCAGGGCTTGCATCTGCTCTTGAGAGAGCTTGCCGGTGGCGTCCGGGGTCAAATCAAGCCTGGAGACATCGTTGCTGCTTTTATCACCGGCCGGCACCTCACTGCCACCAGAACCGCCCGCGGGAACGGTCGGCGGCGGTGAGAACTGCGGCGCGGACTGGCCGAAAGCAAACAGTCCTAGCAGGACAAGAAAAGGTGCGAGACCACGCATGCGCATAGGGATTCTTACGCGGTTAGACGGAGGAAAGTTCCCCAGGGATGCAAGTTGAAATTTCCGTGAAGGTTTTCTGGCAGCAGTAAGGGTTTATCGAGAGTTTGAATCGCTCACCTGCTGCTGCACGGCAAGTTCGCGGCAAGTTCGGCCAATAATATCGTGGGCAGAGCTGGTCTCGACGAACTGGAAGCCATACCGAAAAGCATTCCTTTGGCGCGCCACTGCATGCACTTCCACGGCCCCCAACCGGAGGCTGAATTCCAGACGTACGACCTCACCCAAGGGGACCTCGACCAACAACATGGCTGCGATGCCCGATTCACTGATGTCTACGGTCCGCCCGCGAACGACTGGGCAATTGCGGGCATAGACCCGGATCTCAGTTTCCAATGGAAAGCGCGGACATAGGCGCTTTTCGATCGCGAACTGATTGTGTTCTGGTCGAGAGTGTTTGTGAAGCTCCACCCGGCTGTTTCTCCAGTGTGCGCTGCCCAGGTCGTCGAGACGGAGTCGTCGAGCCCAGGCCGGTGCGCGGAACCTGCTGCTGTTGCGCCATCGGCATAAAGCCCACAGAACTTTAGCGGGAGGACAGTTCGCAGCGGCCCGTAGCTGGTTGAGGGCTAGGCTAGCTGCTAGGCCTTATGAGCTTTTCCTAAGCATTCGCCCTGAAACACGCGTTCGTCGACACGGTGCAGTTGTTTTTCCTGGGCCTTGGTAAGCAGGGGGTAATGCTTGATGTCGAACAGGTAATAGACGATGAACCACACCGGCTTGTCCGTTGTCATCCAGTTCTGACGGTCGAAGCGTTTCAAGTTGACGGGCAGAGAATAGCGGCGCAAAGTACGCTCGCGGCGCATGTTGAAGTAGATGTTGAAATAACTGAGCGCGAGCTCGCGCAGGGTGCGGTAAACCGGCTCGCGCCAGCGGCATCCGGTGTAGTTCGACTTGGCTACCGCGCCCCAGCAGCCATTTTGCCGAAAGATGGCAATCACATGGTCGGTGTCGTGATCGGCCTCGAAATCCAGCAGCAGCGGCGGATACCCATTGACGCGCAGCGCCGCTGCGGCGAAGATCGCTCCTTCCAGACAATGCGACGTGTTTTCTGAAAGCACCTTTCGTGGCGACCACGCCGTGTCCTCCAGGTGGTAAGGCATTTCGTCGAGAAACCTCTGGATGCCGTGCGGATCCTTCAGGCCGCGCAGTTTGCGCAGCTCTTTCGGGGTGAAACCGAAGCGGTCAGCGCTCATGGTTGGGAAGATCTTCGTTCGCCACGTTCTCCGGAAAATACTGCGGCCAGTTCATGCGGAGAGTCTACCAGCACGTCCGGAGGCTCGGCCTCGAGCGTATGGGGCGCGAAGCCGTACGTCACGCCAACGGTCCACAACCCGGCATTCCGCCCGGTTTCCACGTCCGTGTGCGAATCGCCGACGATCGCCGCCTGCTCAGGACTTACGCCATGTTCATCGAGCAGCTTGCACGCGCCCTCCGGATCTGGCTTCTTGGTGGCAAAACTGTTGCCTCCGTACACTTCCGCAAAAAACCGCTTCAGCCCCAGCGCCTCGACGATCGCCCGCGATGGATTCACGGGCTTGTTGGAAAGCACTGCCAACGTGCGCAGAGCGCCGTTCACGTGTCGCTCTCCGGACCGCTTTTCAAATGAAACCGGCATCTGAATCGCCGCCAGCGCCTCGCTGATTCCCGGATAAACCTTGGTGTGATCCAGCTTATGTTCGCGGTAATAGGAGAGGAAGAACTCGAGTCCGGTCTTCACTAGCTTTTCAGCGACGGCCTCACCGCCGAGCGCCCGCTGCATCAGGATCGGCGCTCCATCCCCGACGTAACTGGCAATCACGTCATCGGGCAATTCGGGACGGCCAATGTGGCGCAGCGCGGCGTTGACGGAGTGCACCAGGTCGAGGCGCGAATCAATCAGCGTCCCGTCCAGATCGAAGATCACCAGCTTGATGGTGCGAGAGTCAAACGCGCGGCGGGTGCAAATCACTTGTCAGGATAAAACATTCCACGGTCAGCCGTCAGCATTCGTCCCCAACTGGCCGGGATCGGTCGAGCTCCGGGTTTGCAGACGTGGCGGGCATGGCAAAGTGTCGGTTTTTCTGCTTGCATTATTCTATATTTCCAGTATTATGGAAGCATGACCGCGCCTTCCACCACCTCCTTCTCCAGCAAAACCGCGGCACGCGTCGCCAAGTATGCCGACATGTTCTCTGCGATGGGCACCGAGCCGCGCCTGCGTATCATGCAGCTTCTACTCTCGGCCCATCCCGAAGGACTCGTCGTCGGCGACATTCAATCGGAACTCGAGATCCCAAACTCGACTCTTTCCCATCACCTCGACAAGCTGCGCAACGAGGGCTTGGTCGAAGTGCAGCGGGAAGGCACATTCTTGCGTTACACGGCAAACTGCGAGGCGCTGCAGGAACTGCTGCAGTTCCTCTACGCGGAGTGCTGCACCCGCAACCGGGCCCTGCGCCCGCAAGACATCGTGCAAATCTGCAAATAGGAGTCTGTTATGAGCAGCGCTGAATCCGCCAATATCGTATCCGCAAATATCAAGGACGTCGTCAGACAGAAGTATGGCGAGGCTGCGCTGCGGGTGAAGTCCGGAGGCAGTTCGTGCTGCGGCGACGCTGCAAGCACGTGTTGCGCCAACCCGATCACGAGCAATCTCTACGACCCCACCCAGGCCGGCCAGGTTCCCGAAGAAGCGGTGTTGGCCTCGCTGGGCTGCGGCAATCCCACCGCACTTGCCGAGCTAAAGCTAGGCGAAACCGTCCTCGATCTTGGTTCCGGCGGCGGGATTGATGTTCTGCTCTCTGCCCGCCGTGTCGGCCCCACCGGCAAAGCCTACGGTCTCGACATGACCGACGAAATGCTCGCGCTGGCCAATGAGAACAAGCGAAAAGCGGGCGTCGGCAACGTCGAATTCCTGAAAGGCGAGATCGAAAACATTCCGTTACCGGACAACTCTATCGATGTCATCATTTCCAACTGCGTCATCAATCTCTCAGCCGACAAAGACAAGGTCCTGCGCGAAGCATTCCGCCTGCTGAAGCCAGGAGGCCGCTTCGCTGTCTCGGACGTCGTCACTAGCGGCGAGATTCAGCCCGAGATTCGCCAGAATGTGCTGGCCTGGGTGGGCTGCATCGCCGGCGCGCTCGAAGAGAACGCATACCGCAGCAAGCTGGCCGCCGCCGGCTTCGAGCAGGTCGAGATTGAACCCACTCGTATCTACCGCGCTGAAGATGCCCGCGAATTTCTCTCCGGGCAGGGAATTGACGTGGACGCTCTCGCCCCGCAAGTCGATGGCAAATTCTTCAGCGCCTCCATCCACGCGGTGAAACCAAATCGCTCAAGGCAGGCGTGTTGTGCTCCGACCTGTCGCCAGTGAGTTGACGAGAGGAGGGTAAGTGACGCAACGGCGCTACGACGTTTTGTTTCTATGCACGGGAAATTCAGCGCGTTCCATCATGGCCGAGGCAATCATGAATTTCAAAGGTAAGTCAACTTTCACTGCCCATAGCGCAGGAAGCCACCCCACCGGAAGCGTTCGCCCGGAAGCGCTAAAACAACTTCAGGCCGCTCATCTTCCGACCGCTGGACTGCGGAGCAAGAGTTGGAATGAGTTTGCCAGGCCCGAGGCTCCCAAGCTCGATTTCGTGTTCACCGTCTGCGACAATGCTGCCAACGAGGTTTGCCCAGTGTGGCCGGGCCAGCCAATGACCGCGCACTGGGGCGTACCCGATCCCGCGGCGGTTCGTGGAACAGAGGCCGAAGTGGAACGAGCTTTTCGGGAAGCCTTCTTTACTCTTGAGCGCAGAATCATGCTTTTCCTGAGCCTTCCGCTGGCGAGTCTTGGCGGTCTCGCCATTAAGAAAGAAATCGACAATATCGGACGCCAATGAACATTCCCTGGCGGTCGCGCATCGCGGCGGAATTCCTCGGCTCCGCGTTTCTTCTCGCCGCAGTCGTGGGCTCGGGCATCATGGCTGAGAGGCTGTCCGGTGGCAATGCAGCCCTTGCTCTCCTCACCAACTCGGTGACCACGGGAGCGGCCCTGGTTGCTCTGATTCTGGCTTTCGCACCGATCTCAGGAGCTCACTTCAACCCCGCTGTCACTTTGGCGGACGCGATGCAAGGGGGGACCGCGTGGCATGAGGTGCCGGGTTACGTCGCGTCACAGATCGCGGGAGCGTTCGCCGGGGTAGCCGCTACCCACTTGATGTTTGGTCTGCCGCTGTTCTTTGCGTCCCATCATGCGCGACGCGGAGGCCCTCTCGTCTGGAGCGAATTTATCGCCACGTTCGGCCTGCTGCTGGTTATCTGGGGATGTTCGCGCACCCGCTCATCCGCCGTTTCGTTTGCGGTGGGAGCCTACATCGCGGCGGCATACTGGTTCACCGCTTCGACTGCATTTGCGAACCCTGCGGTTACCTTGGCGCGCGCCGCGAGCGACACTTTTACCGGCATTCGCCCTGCCGACACCCCTGTGTTTGTCGTCGTGCAATTGGCTGCTGTGGCAGCCGCAGCAATGTGTTTTCGATGGCTGTTTCCCGTTCAGCCGGGTAAGGCCCGGGACCGAGGTGTGTGAGTAAAAACGCATCGGGTTGCGGTGGCACTCCGCCCGCAGTCATATGGCCGAAGGCATTCGGGATGGATCTATTCAGGCGCCGGCACAGCATCGAACGTGAGTGGCAAAGCATTCAGCCCACGCAAGCCAAGATTGTTCCGCCACCGAATCGGCCCGGGCTTCAGCTTCAAATTATGGAGCCGCCGCAGCAGCGTGGAGAAAGCCACCTGCGCCTCCAACCGTGCCAGCGGCGCTCCAAAACAGAAATGCGCGCCGAAGCCGAAGGCCACATGTTTGTTGTCCTGACGGCGAATGTCGAGCCGGTCGGGATCAGGGAAGCGCTGCGGATCGCGGTTGGCCGCTCCCATTACCGCCATCACCGCCTGCCGCTTGCGAATCAACTTGCCCCCGATTTCTACATCCTCCGGCGCCAGACGCGCCGTATGCTGACTGGGGCTCTCGTAGCGCAGCAACTCTTCCACTGCATTCGGAATCAGTTCCGGATGCGCCCGTAAGTCCTCCAACACCTCCGGTTGCCGCAGCAGGGTGAGGGTTCCGTTCCCGATGAGGTTCATCGTCGTTTCCTGCCCACCTACCATGGTGGCGATCAGGTTTGGAATTAATTCCTCCTCGCGGAAGCGCTCGCCGTCGTGCTCAGCTGTGATCACGTAATGGACCAGCCCATCCGTCGGGTGCTCCTTCTGCGCCCGAATCGCGTCCTGGAAGTACTCCACCATTTCGTCCAGCGTTTTCTTGGCTTGCTCTGCCCGTTCCGGATTATGCTGGAAGTTTCCCAACAGTTCCGCAAAATCGGCCGACCAGATTTTCAATTTCTGGTGGTCTGTGATGGGCACACCCAGGAACTCCGCGGTCACGATCGATGGCAAAGGCGCAGCGAAATCGTCAATCATCTCCATTTCGCCGGTGGGCAGAACTTTGTCGAGCAAGCGGTCGGCGATTTCCTGAATGTGGTCGCGCAGGGTCAGGATGCGCGCCGGCGTGAACGCCTGCGAGCACAATCCTCGGAGCCTGCCGTGGCTTTGGCCGTCCATGAACAGCATCAGCCTGACCAGCACTTGGGCGATCGGACTCAGGTGCCCAAGCCCCAGCTCTTCGAGTTGCTCCGGCCTGGGTGTGCGCACCGAAGAGAAATCGCGCAGCACGCGCACCACGTCATCGTAACGTGTGACCACCCAGGCATGCAGGTATGGATCCCAAAGCACAGGAGCCTCCCTCCGCAGGCGTTCATATAAAGGATAGGGATTGGCCAGAACGTCGGGATCGAGCAATCGGGAGAGGCTCAGCGGCGCTGTGGATTTGTTTCCAGATGATCTTTCGGGAGTGACGGTATCGGTGGGCACCGGCATAAAGGCCTCCGGAGGGACGGTAGGCGCCGCCCTGGCCGAGTGCGGCGGGGCCGCCGTTCCGTCCCTTGTTACGCAATGGAAAAAGAGTCTAAGCCCGCAGCCGTGCCTTGCCTGCCCGGCAACCACAGCCGCGGTGTATGGCCAGCGCAACGTCAGTACTTAAACCATCGCCTCGCCAACTTCCGCGAAGTGCTTGGCGGTCAGGTTTCCCAATAAGTTGTGCCAGTAATGGTTGGGGTTCTTTTCGACCGCGCTCACGATGTTGCGCATCTTCGTTAGAACTGCCGGTTCTTCCTCGTCGTAGACGTCTCCCTGCAGCAGCTTGATGACGTCCACGCGATAACGCGGATCGCCGACGAATGCCGTGAACAGGACGTTCAACCGGTAGTACACGCGGATGAAGTTGTACCAGTTCTTCACGCCGCGCTTCAGTTGAGTTTCATAGTTCTTGAAGGCACTGCGTTTGAAGTTGCCGGTCTCGAAGGCCTGCAGAATGTCCTCATGCCCGAGTTGCGAGCAGGTCAAGGCGATGCTGACGCCGGTCGAGAAGATCGGGTCTACAAACCGCGCTGCGTCTCCAATCATCATGAGGCGGTCATCAGCAATCTGCTTCATTGCGTAGCTGTAGTCGCCTTCATGCTTGAAGGGGCGCATCTGGCGGCCTTTTCTCAGCGCTTCGTAAAATTCTGCACGCGTCTTGATGGAACCCCAGAAGAACTCCTCGCGGCCCTGCTTGCTGCCGACGAAGTTCTCCTTCTGGGTTACCACACCCACGCTGGTGACACTCTCGGTGATCGGAATCTGCCACACCCAAGTGTTCGAGATGGGGAGGAAGTGAATAAAGATGAAGTTATTCATCCCTTCCTTGTAGGCCATAGCAGTGCGGTCGTAATTCTCGAACCAGGTGTGGATGGCGTACTGATTGAACATCGGGTCCTGCGACTTCCACTTTTTCTGGTTCCCGATGAGAGTATTGCGTCCGCTGGCGTCGACAGCGATTCTGCAACTGCTAGACATTTCCTTCTTGCCGATGCGGTACTTCACCGAGGCGAAACCGGGATCGGCATCGAAGTCCACGCCGCTCACGCGCACTCCTTGATAGACTTCGGCGCCCAGTTCATTGGCATGCTGCAACAGCATCAGGTCGAACTTGCCGCGGTCCACGTGCCAGGTGTACTTCTGGCCGGTGTCTTTTTCGCGTTCTTCGAAGCGGATATCGACGCCCGAGTTGGCGTGCAGTCCGTCGAAGTCCATGTGATGAAAACTGTGGGTGTAGGCCTTGTGTCCCGACGCCGCCGTCCAGGCTGCGCCGTACTTGCGCGGGAAACCGCCTTCTTCCATCTTCGGAAGAAAGTCCAGATCGCGGAGAATGCGGGTAGAAGAGGGAACCAGTGATTCACCGACGTGCTCCCGCGGAAACATCTCGCCTTCAAACACTACGCACTTCAACCCCGACTTTGCCAGATAGCCCGCCATGCTGGATCCAGCCGGGCCACCCCCAATGATCGCTACATCAAAATCAGGCACAGAGTGATTCATAAAACCCATTGCCTCCCCAAAATAGTTTTCTGAAGCCGTGATCGATCAGAATCCACCCTCTGTTTGCGCTGAGCCCTTGCCACGGCACCCGGACGCTAAACGCCCAGTTCAGTGCAGACGAGCCTTAACGCCGGGCTGCGGACTCGCTTGAGATCCGAGGGAGGAACGACAGCTTGAAAGGGCTACCTGACCGTTTTCCGGGGGATTCGATAGTCCAGCAACAATGCCTCCTATCGATGGACGAACGTGCCCTGGCATGAACCCCTTTCCACAACAGCAGTGCACACGCTACAGGCTGCCATCACAGAGAGCAGTGACCAGGGTCACGCTTATACGTGATGCCAATCACGACAAGACCCATGGGCGGTGAATCCGATAACCCTTGGGCTGGAGGCGAACCCTTACTGTCCAGCTGCAAAACACTGTCACGGCCCCTGACGACGGCGGCCGCCGGGCCTGCGAAGTTCGTTGCGTGAGCGAGTTCAATGGCAGGGCTACTACGAATGAAACACGCTCGTCGAAATGCAAACTGCAGAGGGATCCTGAGAGCCGGCTATGCGTGCGATCACGGATCACGTGCTTGTGATCACACGGTAGGACCGCCCGCCGCCCAACACGTTCGTTTGCCCTCAGTACTTTCCCTTCTTTCCCAACGGCTAGTCTCCATATACAATGCAACAGGTTTCGTTGAATTGGCTCTTATTCCGTAAGCGTAAGAAGCACGAACCAGGGCCCAGGCCGCCTGCATCAAAAAGAAGAAAGCCCAAGGGAACGGATGGCGACCACAAAGACCGACCCCAAGCTGGCCCCCGCGGCCAACGGCGCGAAAAAGACCAAGCTCTACGACGGGCTTACCCGCGATCAGCTCATTCAGGTCTACCGCATCATGTACACATCCCGGCGCATCGACGACCGGGAAATCCTGCTAAAACGCCAGCAAAAAATCTTCTTTCAGATGTCGGGCGCTGGACATGAGGCCATTGGCGTCGCCGCTGGCATGGCGATGAAGCCCGCCTATGACTGGTTCTATCCCTACTACCGCGACCGGGCGCTGTGCCTGGCGCTCGGGGCCACGCCGTACGAAATGTTTCTGCAGGCCGTGGGCGCAGCTGATGATCCCAGCTCCGGCGGTCGCCAGATGCCTTCGCACTGGAGCTATCCCGCGCTCCATGTCGTCACGCAGTCGTCGCCCACCGGTTCGCAGATTCTGCAGGCCGTGGGTTGCGCAGAAGGCGGACGCTACTACGCGCGCCATCCCAAGGCCGCCGAACTTCCCCAGTCCCAACCTGAGTCCAAATTGGTCGACTACCGCCAGTTCAAGAACGTCACTTTCCAAGGCGACGAAGTCAGCTACGTTTCACTCGGCGATGGGACTTCCAGCGAAGGCGAGTTCTGGGAGGCCATGAACGCCGCGGCGCTCGAAAAGCTGCCCGTGATTTTCTGCGTGCAAGACAATGGCTACGCCATCTCTGTGCCGGTCGAGGTGCAGACGGCCGGAGGCAGCATTTCGCGGCTGGTCTCGGGATTCCCCAATTTTCACTTCGAAGAAGTGGATGGCACCGACCCGCTCGCGAGCTACGGCGCCTTCCGCCGCTCCGTCGAATATTGCCGGGAAGGTCACGGCCCTGCCTTTGTCCACGCGCACGTGATCCGTCCCTATTCGCATTCACTGTCAGATGACGAGCGGCTGTACCGTCCCGACGCCGAGCGCGAGCGCGACGCGCAACGCGATCCCGTAACCCGCACGCAGATGTTTCTGCTGCGTGAGGGCGTGCTTGATGACAAAGGCATCAACCAGCTGGAAAAAGATGTTGAAGCGGAGTTGCAGGCCGCGGTGGATCGCGCGTTGGAAGCCCTTCCCGCCCCGCCCGAGTCGATCACGAAGTACGTGTATTCTCCCGATCTCGATCCCACTTCGCCAGCATTCGACACTCAAGCTGCAGCTGCTGAGCCCTCCGCCGACAGCAAGAAGCCGGCCGCCAAGACGATGGCCGACCTGATCAACTCCACGCTTCGCGATGAGATGAAGCGCGACGAGCGCATGGTAATTTTCGGCGAAGACGTTGCCGACGTGAGCCGTGAAGAGTATCTGAAACGGAAGCTGGTCAAGGGCAAGGGCGGCGTCTTCAAGCTGACCTTCGGCCTGCAAAACGAATTCGGCAGCGACCGCGTGTTCAATTCACCACTGGCGGAAGCAGCAATTGTCGGCCGCGCCACGGGCATGGCGACGCGGGGTCTCAAGCCGGTTGTCGAGATTCAATTCTTCGACTACATCTGGCCGGCGATGATGCAGATTCGCGACGAACTTTCGGTTATCCGCTGGCGGTCGAACAACGGATACTCCTGCCCGGTTGTCATCCGTGTGGCCATCGGCGGATACCTCACCGGCGGCGCCATCTACCACTCGCAATGCGGCGAGAGCGTCTTCACGCATATTCCCGGCCTGCGCGTCGTCTTTCCTTCCAATGCACTCGACGCCGCCGGCCTGCTGCGCACCGCGATTCGCTGCGACGACCCGGTTCTGTTCCTCGAACACAAACGGCTCTATCGCGAAACCTTCGGCCGCGCGCCCTATCCCGGCCCCGATTACATGATTCCGTTCGGGAAAGCGAAGATTGTTCATCCCGGGGAAGACTTGACCGTCATCACTTACGGCGCAGTCGTGCCGCGCGCGCTGCAAGCCGCGCAGAAGTTGGAGCGTGAACAGGGCGTGAAGGTCGAGTTGATCGACTTGCGCTGCCTGAGTCCATTCGATTGGGAGACCATCGCGGCCTCCGTCGCGAGAACCAGTCGCGTGCTCGTGGCTTATGAAGATTCGCTGAGCTGGGGATACGGAGCCGAAATCGCCGCCCGCATCGCCGACCAACTCTTCGACCAGCTCGACGCCCCCATCCGCCGCGTCGCCGCCAAAGACACCTTCGTCGCTTACCAGCCCATCCTCGAAGACGCCATCCTGCCCCAGCCGAACGACCTGTATCTGGCGATGAAGGACCTCGCGGAATACTAGCCCAGTACCCACGTGAAGGGTGGGTTGCGCAGTTAGCATACGCTTTCCCTACCATCCCTAATAAAGTCGGACTACAATTCTTCGGGCACGGCTCTGCCGCTCCTGCTTGAAGGATGGATGCGATGGATCTTAGAGATGCGCTTGCGAAATTGATCATGGGCGACGGGAGGCTAGCCGACACACTTACGGGCGCGAACATTCTCGCGCTTGCCATCTGCAGCGCTGGAATGGGACTAATCGTGGTATCGCTCGACTGGACGATCTATACGGTAAAGCGAAGGTCAGTACTTAACCTGAGCTACGGGGCGGGATTCACGACTGGAATTCGACTCCTTTTGCTGTGGGGCGTTGGCGCCGGTCTCGGAGGCCTCCTAGGCTTTGGTTCAGAGATGCTTCAACCGACACGGGCAGCATGTATAGGATTCGGGGTTGCCTGGCCCCTAGTTCTTCCGCGCATTATCGACCAGGTCGGCCGGGAGATTCAGGAACCGCAGCAGCTAACATCGGGAGGCCAAGATGGAGATTCGTAAGTTCCTCCTCGGGCAGCAGGAGTTCCTGCAGGCTGGCCAAATAGCCGAAGCGATTCGGCAGTCCAGGAACTTTGATTCCACCAAGGAGGATCCCACGCTCGCAGCCACGCTCCTCATCTTTCAGACCTCCTATCAGCAGACGTGGTTGGTTGCGACACGAGAGCGCCTTTACTGCGTGCTGGACGACCTTAAGAAATCATTCACCCGTGTGCAGTGGTCAATGGCTCGCGATGGCCTAATCAGTAACGGACAGGTCAGCGTAAGCATTGCGACGCGCGACAAGACGGACAGGAGCGGCCTCTTGGATATTGGCGAGCACAAGGGCTGGCTGTTTAGCAAGAAGCTATTTGCCGACACAAACATAGAGTCTGCGACTAGGGGGCTTATCAGTCAGCAGATGCTACCGTGACGCGTCGTTTCAAGTAGTAGACAGGACATTCTTCGCACGACTCACGTAGGTCCCTATCCTCCCTTCTGTCTATTCCCCGAACAGTGCACTGTAAAGCCCGCCGCCGAGCGCCCCGCCGACGATCGGAGCGACCCAGAACATCCACAACTGTTGCAATGCCCAGCCCCCGGCGAAGATCGCCTGACCGGTGCTGCGCGCCGGGTTTACGGAAGTGTTCGTCACCGGAATGCAGACGAGGTGAATCAGTGTCAGGCACAAGCCGATCGCTATCGGTGCGAATCCCTTTGGCGCACGATTGTCTGTCGCCCCCATTATCACGATCAGGAAGAACGCCGTCAGTACGGTTTCAGCTACGAAGCAGGCCAGCAGGGAATATCCCTGCGGCGAATGCTCGGCGTAACCATTCGAAGCGAATCCCGTATGCACATCGAAGTTGACTAGGCCGCTGGCGATCACATACAGCACGCCTGCGGCGCAAATTGCCCCAATCACTTGCGCAATGATGTACCACGCCAGGTCGGAAGCAGGGAAGCGCTTGCCCACGACCAGCCCCACGCTGACCGCCGGATTAAAATGGCCGCCTGAGATCTGTCCCACGGCATAGACCATGGTGAGAACCGTGAGTCCGAAAGCCAGAGCGACTCCGGCGTATCCGATGCCGACATTGGGAACGCCCGCGGCGAATAGAGCGGCGCCGCATCCACCGAAAACCAGCCAGAAAGTGCCGAAGAATTCCGCTGTTGCGCGCTTGCCAATGGCCATGAGAGCCTCCTCTAATTCAGCGTCTGATGTTGGGATCAATCTGCGCCCAGCAGGGTAGCACAACGGAATCACAACCAGAAGGGGACTGGCGCGGCTCGTTTGGAACGTTACGAACGCTTTCTCCGCAAGCCCGTCCCAATTGTTCGTTCCAGCAGGGAATGCTAGGCTCCCAAGAGTGGGTTCTGCCTTCGCCAATCCGTTGAGATCCGCCTCCTCACCAACCAACGTCGGCGGAAAGCTGGCGCAGTGGCTGCAATCGGCGTCCGCGGAGGTGTGGGTCAAGTTTCTGCTGGCGCTCGTCGGTCTCGGCCTGGCCTTTGCTGCAGCATTATTTTCCACCGTTTCGCGCGACGCGGGGAACCTCTGGGCCACCGTGATTCTGGCCACCACATCGCTGGTGCTGGCCACTCTGGTGGGGTTGGTCACGGTGCCGTATCTTGCGCGCCGCGTTGCGGTCGAACGGCTGCGCGAATCCTTCGACTACGACGTCACCCCCGCCGGGATCGTCTACGTTCTGGTGACGCTGTTGATCGGCATCGCCGCGCTGAACACCGGCAACAATCTGCTCTACATCGTGGTCGCGGCTATGCTCGCTGCCATCCTCGTCTCCGGCATCGTTTCGGCCTGGGTGCTGCGCTGGCTCGAACTCGATGTCCGCCTCCCCGAGCACGTTTTCGCCGGACGCTCTGTGCAGGGGCGAATCTCGCTGCGCAATCCGCGCCGCATGCTGCCGTCGTTCTCCATTCGTGTGGTTTCGACGCGCAAAAAGAAAAAAGCCGCGGTCAAACAGTGGCAATGGGAAGCGACCACCTTTGCGTTTCCCTTCAATCGTCCGCCTGAGGAACAGTGGCTGCGCCTGCCCGACCGCCGCCTGCGGCGCGTAATGGTCATTCCCCCGCCTCCCGGCATTTTTCAGGGGATGGCTTACTTTCCCTATCTGGCGCCGTTGACCGAGCTATCCGCCGATCTGGAACTGCGATTCGAGCAGCGCGGCCGTTACCGCGAAGACAGCTTCGGTCTGGCGACGCGCTTTCCCTTCGCTTTCCTGACCAAGACGCGCCATGTGTCGCTGCCAAGAGAGATTCTGGTGTATCCCCGCGTTGAGCCCACGCGGGAGTTTTTCGAGATTCTTCCTCTGGTGCGCGGCGAATGGGAGAGCTTCGCTCGCGGACACGGCTCCGATCTCTACCGCCTCCGCGAATACTTGCCCGAAGACTCGGCCCGCCACGTCGACTGGAAGGCAACGGCGAAGTCCGGGTCCCTGAAAGTTCGTGAGTTCGCGCGCGAAGATGACCGCAAGCTCTCGATCGTATTCGACAATCCCGAATCTGGGATGCTCTCCCAGGCTGCTTATGAGAGAGCGGTAGATCTGGCTGCGTCGCTGGCCTGGCACTTTGCCCAGCACGAGGCGGATGTTTCCTTCGTTGTTTCGGGCCACCCCCGGACTCGCGATCTCCACCTTTTTCTGGCCTGGCTGGCCGTGATTCAGCCCGACCGCGGCCGTTCCGGAAACCCTCAAACCGAAAAAGACGATGGGGTGCTCAGTGAAATGAAATTCGGCGCATCCGACGAATTCAACGTTGTGGTCACTGCCCGGCCACAGGCAAGCCTGGCCCCGGTCCTGTGGAGTTGCTCGCACTTCGTTCTTGTAGGCGAGTTCCCCGAGGCTCAGCCCAAACCGGGAATTCCCCGGCAGATTCGTCGCTAAAATAGAGCTTTTTCACATTCGGAGTCCTTCGACTCCGCCTCCCGTTTTAGGTTGAATTTTGATTCCGCCCAACCTTTTTTCTTCCCTTCCATCGAATTTTCGGCATATACTCGCGCTCCGGTAGATGCTTTTGGACTGCTCGGAACGTTGTACCCGGGAGGTGTCAAATGCGTATCTGCGACCTGATCAAGAATCAGGATACGTATCAGGCGGAACTGGGCCACACGGTCCTCGAAACCGTACGCGCCATGGTGGAGCGCAACATCGGCGCAGTGCCTGTTCTGCACAATGGAAAACTCGTCGGCATCTTCTCCGAGCGCGATTTGATGCGGCGCGTCGTGGCCGAAGGCCGCGATCCCCGCAGCACCTGCATGGCTGAGGTTATGACGGACGATCCGCTGACCGTCAACGTGGATGAAGACATCGAGGGGTGCATGGTGCTGATGCGCCGCCACAACTTCCGCCACCTCCCCGTCTGCCACGACGGACACCTGGTTGGCGTCGTTTCTCTGCGCGACATCCTGCTGCACGATCTGGATGCGAAGGATGACGAAGTGCGCATGATGCGGGCGTACATCCACTCCACGCCGGACGCGTAAGCGCTGGCTGCGGGTCAATCCGCGGTGGTGCAGTTTGTTTTGTTATTCCGAACAAGCGTTCTTTGCGCCGTGAGGAATCTGGGCGAGCCGCGCGACGCGTTGCGCGACTTTTATTAGGAAAAGCTGCAACGCACTAATCGCGCGTTTGGCTCGCTTCCTCATCAAACTGCACCCTGCCTAATCGGCGAGCAGCGCCGATGCCCCTGAGCCGGGGCCGCCGGCTGTCTGCATTCGTTACGTAATCTCTGAACTTCCCAAAAATCTACCCCGGCCCCGCTTTTTGCTTGCTGGCAATGGCTGTTGCGGGTTCCTCGGAAGGCACAGCACGAAAGTAACCTTGCCACAAAATTCCCAGAACGGTAACGTTACCTGCGATTACCACAGTGCATTGAACGTCAGGTTATGAAACGCTAACTTTAAATGGACCGAGCTGAGCCGTCTCCGCGGTGTTGGCCCTTGTCAGGCTTTCCTGGCGCGGGTTCCATCCAGAGACGCTTGAGGACTTGACCGTGGGCGAAAAAACGAAGCTGCTGTATTACGGTCTCTGGTTCGCGCATCCCATCTTGCAGTTGGGCATTGCGGCGCTCATGTTTCAGCGCGGCCTGCAGCGCAAGTTCAAGTTCTTTTTCGGATACATCCTGACTCAGCTGGTCATCTTTTCGGTGCTGTTTCCGAGTTTCTGGTATCACTCTGCCGCGTTGTTCTACATCTATTGGGGCGCTACTGCGGTCAGCGTGGCTTTTGGTTTCGGCGTCATCCACGAGGTCTTCGTGGATGTATTTCAGGCCTTCCATACTTTGCGCGATCTGGGCACGGTCCTGTTCAAGTGGGCGGGCTTAGTGATGCTATTGGTCGCCGGAGTGGTCGCTCTTTCCAACAACTCTACGGATCTGGAACCGTGGTTGCAAGCCATCTTTACCGCGCAAAAGTGCGTGCGCATCATCCAGGTCGGGATGGTCCTGTTCCTTCTGTTTTTCGCTCACTATGTCGGCGTCAGTCGCCGCCAGCACAGCTTCGGCATCGCCTTGGGCTTTGGTGTGTTTGCTTTCGTCGAACTCGGTCTGATCGCTTCCTGGATCGGCAATCACCTGGGCAATCCCTGGGTCAGCATCATGAACATGGCCGCTTACAACTGCACCCTGCTGGTATGGCTCGGCTATGTAGCGGTGAAGAGTCCAGGCCGCGAGGCCTCGGCCTCTCTGTTGCAGCCGCAACGCTGGGAGCAGAGTCTTACCGACATTCACCATCCCGTGCCGTCAGATTCGCTGATCCCAATGTTTGAAGACATGGTGGACCGCGCCCTCTCGCGCACGTCGCCGGAAGTGCCTCTGGCACGCGAGTCAAGAATGGTAGACCGGACTTCCGGATATAACAGCATCGTTGACCTACCCGGAACGCGCTTCAATTCCAGAGGCTGATTCTCCGCCTCTCCCTCGCAGAACCTTCCTTCAGCCGGTTGATTCCAAGCCGACATGCTCTAGCGCGGTGCCGGCTTGTTTGGAAATCGTTAAAGCTCCGCGATGAATCGAGCCGCCACGGGCCACGACCAGCAACTTCATCTATTACTTTATGGAATTGCCGGAAATGCAAATGGCCCAGCGCATAAGTGAAGGTGAGCGTCGCCATTGTGAGCTGGGCGATTGAAGCTGAGCGAGAAGGGATTAAAAATGCCGCACTACACGCTTGACGCGTGCTTTATAATGCGGCTCCGCGTATTTGTATCTTTTCCCGGGCACTTACGCGGTAGGAGACCAACCATGAAACGTGCAATCAGGATTGCGGTCCTGATCGTCGGCTTGGCCTGCACCTATCTTGCTGCTTCCATCCCGCAGGTTCCAGCTGCGGACGGAGGGCCGCTTGGGTGTGGCGTAGGCGGCGGACCGTGCAAACCAATGCTGCCCTCGTAGTAGAGTCGAGGGGGCGGGTGACCGCAAGGTCACCAAAGTAACCGGCAGTAACTTGGGCCGATCCTTTGGGCTCGCAATCTTTGGGCTGGCGGACACTCATTCGTCCCGTCAGCCCCCTATTTTTTGGAACGCGTTCTCAGCTCTTCGGTGCGGGCTCTTGATGCAATGCGGCAGCCAGCGTTTGCCGCAATTGCTCGACGGTGCTGACCGGCGGCTGGCAGGCGGATCCTGAGCACACTACCGCGAAAGACCGGCCCGTCCTGATTTGCGGAAGATTTGGAATAGTCTCGGCCAGGACCGGAGGAAGATTTTCCGCTACCGCCTGATTGGCCGCGAATTGGAAGACGGATTTATTGAAGGCGAACAGCGCCGCCGCCGCGGCGTATAGCTGGTGGGCTTCATTGCGGTCGTCGTCTCCGGCGATCACGACCACCTGGACCGGACTGTCTAGTAGATGGAGAACGGCGATCCCGTAAGTCGCGGCGAAGATTCCGAACTGCTCCGTCACGCCCGCAAACGCTTCCAGCGTATCTTCCGCCTTGTTGCGGTAGGTCACGTCGCCCGTGTAATGATGCAGCCGCATCAGCGCGATGGCCGCCATCGGATTCCCCGCGGGCGTGGGTGAGTCCTGAAGCGGCTTCCGCGGGGTCGACAGAACGCCCAGCCCCTTGCCATCGGCCACAGCTTCGCGGTCGAAGAAGCCTCCGGAAGTTTCGTCGTAAAGCCGCCCGATCATCGCCTCAGCAATCGCGTGCGCAAACTTGAAATAGCTCAAATCCGACGTTGCTTCGTACGCGTCCAGACATGCAAGCACGGTAAATGCATAATCGTCCAGCATCCCCGCGATCTGGCGATGCTCCGCTTTGGGATCTGAGTAAGCGACGACGTGCAGCAGCAAAAGCTGTGTGGCGCGGGCCTGTCCTGAGCGCAAGGCGGGAGAGCTCTCGCCCGCGTCTTCGCCCGTGCGCGATGCCCCTTTCCACGCCTCGGCCAGAACCCGATCGAGCGAACGCAGCGCAAACCGCCGCGCCGGCGCGAGATCCAGCACCTTCGCAGCCTCGAGATACGCAGAAATGCACAGGCTGTTCCATCCCACATAGACAGTCTTGTCCACGTACGGCGTCGGCCGCTTGAGCCGCGCCGCATACATCTTCTTTTTGGCCGATGCCAGCA
>JASHNU010000019.1 GCA_030041475.1 Candidatus Sulfotelmatobacter sp. | reverse complement strand
AAGTACGCCCTGCTGAGCCTCAACGTCGGACACAACATGGAGCACTACGGCAACCTGGTCACCTACATGCGAATCAAGGGCATCGTCCCTCCCACCAGCGAGCAACAGGCCGCGCCCGCACCGAAGCCGGAGGAGAAGAAATAAAGAGAAGAAATAAAGAAGGGGGGGGCAGTTCTATGGCTAAGCTGGAATCGGATTTGCCCTCCCTGCACTCTTCGCCGACTCCTGAGCTTGTGACTCGTCCCGAATCTTCGCAGCCTTAACGATATCGAGCACGTGGTTCCGGAGGGGTCGGGGGTGGCCCGGCCTTTGAGTTGCCGATGCCACCACTACTGTGGGTGCCCCGCTCTTGCGTTTTTTTGCAAGGGCGGGAACCACAGACCTTAATCGCTGGCAGTTTTGGCCGAAAATTGAGGTCCCTGCTGCCCACCCTTTCGCACAGAACGCGAAAGGATGGGGCACCCACCCGGTTGGATTCTGTCGGGAAAACAAACGCGACAACGCGGGCCACCCGTCCCCAACCATCAGAACCTGTTTCGCACCTACTACGTCCGGACTCACGACTGCTTCCAGTGGCAATTTTTGCAGAAGATGTACTCGCGCGACTGTGACGAATGAACTTGTCGCTTGCGGATTTCCCAAACCGGGAAATCACGGGAGGACAGTCTTAGGCATTGGTTCCCACACAGCGAAAACCGCGCTGTGTGGGCCCCCAGCCGCGTGACGAAGTAACATGGGAGAAAGATGGAAGTTCACGGAGGTAATGATGGGTTATCCGACCGCTCGGCAGAATTTTGAATCGGCTAAGGGACAGACCAACGATGAAGCGATACGACAAATTGCTCAAGGGCTAGTCGAGTTGTCTCGCGCCATCGAAGAACAGCTCAAGAAGATCGAGCGCGAGGTCAAATAGCGAGGTCCGCGCCGCCCGGGGCCTAACCGCAAAGGTGCGCTGACGAAACGCGACGACGTCAGTGGGGACTACTTCTCATCATGCCAGATGAGGATGACTCGTTCCTTTTGGTTGTGGCAGTCCTTGCTGAGAGTTATGTCGTGTAAGGGGATGAAGTTGGATGGGTCCGGTGAAGCAGCCGGATTTACGAGCACCACGACCCAATCGTCGCTGTCCTCGACTGATTCGACATCTTTGAGAATTCGATGGTACGGCTCGTATCCCCCCGTGCGGTAGGGAACTGGTCGATGTGAATCTTGCTTCACCCACACATTTGACCCACGCAACCGTAGAAGCGCCCCCCGCCGTTTTGCCAGAACTTCGTCAGGGCGATTTTGCGCGATCCAGCTTTCGTGCGATCCTCGCAGACTTACTAACTGTCCGACTGTATATTTTCCCGGGTCGTCATCAATGATTTTATGGCACCGCGGGCACGCCCAAAATCCGTTTTCGACATTGCCCTTTCCATGACAGTCGATATAGCGGGCCGAGCCTACCCTGACTCCCTTAATGTGTGCTCCTTCTCCGACATTGGAGGAGTCGTCACTGGACAAGCCGAAGATTGTGCTGCATTTGCAAATCGTACAAATCCAGCCCGCACGTTCCGCAATTGTCCGTTTTACAGCGGTTGTGAAGTCCTGATCCATCTCCCGAAGGGACGCTCTAAGCCTGAATTATGACCGCTTTCCGTACCAGATCCCAAAGCCCCGCCTTGCGGCGGGGCTTCGGTTTAATTCGTGTTATGAGCTTGCGGCACGGCTAAAGCCGTGCCCTTCCCAAGCCCATTCTTGCTGAGATCCTTCGCGCAAAAAACGCGCTCAGGATGAGCGCCCGCGACTCCCGCTCCCCTTCGCTTCGCTCAGGGTCGCTCACGCCGCGGACTGCGTGCTCAGTACATATCTCCCATCCCTCCGCCACCGTGGCCGCCCGGCATCGGAGCTTCCTTCTTTTCCGGAATCTCCGCCACCAGGGCCTCGGTGGTCAGCATCAGGGACGCGATCGAGCCGGCATTCTGCAGCGCGGTGCGCACGACCTTCGTCGGATCGAGCACGCCCGCCTTCACCAGATCTTCGTACACGCTGGTGAGTGCGTTGAAGCCGTAGTTGGTGTCCTTCGCCTCGAGCACCTTGCCCAGCACGACTGCGCCTTCTTCGCCGGCGTTCTCGGCGATCATGCGCAGCGGTTCGGTGATGGCGCGCTTCACGATGTTGAGTCCGGTCTGCTCGTCGCCCTCGGCCTTGATCTTCTCAAGTGCCGCAGCGCAACGGGCCAGCGCCACGCCGCCGCCGGGGACAATGCCTTCTTCCACGGCTGCGCGGGTCGCGTGCATCGCGTCTTCCACGCGGGCTTTCTTTTCCTTCATTTCGGTTTCGGTCGCGGCGCCGACTTTAATGACGGCCACGCCACCGACCAGCTTCGCCAGCCGCTCCTGCAGCTTCTCGCGGTCGTAGTCCGAAGTGGTCTTGTCGATCTGGCTGCGAATTTCCTTCACGCGGCCTTCGATCTCGGCGTGCTTGCCCTTGCCTTCGACCACCGTGGTGTTGTCCTTGTCGATGGTGATCTTCTTGGCCTGGCCGAGATCCGAGATCTGCACGTTCTCCAGCTTGATGCCGAGATCTTCAGTGATGGCCTTGCCGCCGGTCAGGATAGCGATATCCTGCAGCATGGCCTTGCGCCGATCGCCGAAGCCGGGAGCCTTGACGGCCGCGACTTGCAGCGTGCCACGCAGCTTGTTGACGACCAGCGTCGCCAGCGCTTCACCCTCGACGTCTTCCGCGATGATGAGCAGCGGCTTGCCGCCCTTGGCGATCTGCTCCAGCAGCGGGAGCAGGTCCTTCATCGAGCTGATCTTCTTTTCGTGGATCAGGATGTAAGCATTCTCCAGCGCGGCTTCCATCCGCTCCGGATCGGTGACGAAGTACGGCGAGAGATATCCGCGGTCGAACTGCATGCCCTCGACCACTTCCAGTTGAGTCTCGAGCGTCTTCGACTCTTCCACCGTGATGACGCCGTCCTTGCCGACTTTCTTCATGGCCTCGGCAATGATCTTGCCGATGGTCTCGTCGTTGTTGGCGCTGACCGTGCCCACCTGGCTGATCATGTCGCCGGAGACGGGTTTGGAGAACTTGTCGAGTTCGCCCTTCTCGCGCTCGCCATCTTTGTTGAGCTTGCCGCAGATGGTGGTGACAGCGGTCTCAATGCCGCGCTTCAGCGCCATGGGATTGGCGCCGGCAGCCACGGTCTTGACGCCTTCGCGGTAAACGGCCTGCGCCAGCACAGTCGCGGTGGTGGTGCCGTCGCCGGCGATGTCGGAGGTCTTGGATGCGACCTCGCGCACCATCTGCGCGCCCATGTTCTCGAGGCCGTCTTTCAGTTCGATTTCCTTGGCCACGGTGACGCCGTCCTTGGTGATGGTCGGCGAACCGAATTTCTTTTCGATGACTACGTTGCGGCCCTTGGGGCCGAGTGTGACTTTCACGGCATCTGCCAGAACGTTAACGCCGCGGAGAATCGCCTGCCGTGACTCTTCTCCGTGAATGATTTGCTTTGCCATTGATTCAATCTCCTCTGAATTCGAATTTCGTTATGAGCCGTGAGCGACCCAGCTACTAGCTCTTAGCCTTCAAACCTTTTGCGCCATCCCGAAGCCCCGCGCTTTTACCAGCGGGGCGAGGAATCTCGCGTGTACTAACCCTGTCATCCCGAGCGAGCGCGCTCTTTGTGCGAGTCGAGGGATCCTGGGTTTGCTTGTCATCCTGAGGCGACATGTTCTTTGTCGCCGAAGGATCTGGGCGCGCTTGGCCGCATCCTTACTTTACTTTCTCGACCCGGCCGTCTCTCTCTTCGCCGCGCCGGACAGAATGCCCAGCACTTCCTCTTCGCGCATGATGATGTAGTCCTCACCATCGAGCTTGATTTCGGTGCCGGAATACTTGCCGAACAGGATGCGGTCGCCTTCCTTCACGTCGAGCGGCCGAACCTTGCCTTCTTCGGTGATCTTGCCCTTGCCGGCGGAGATCACTTCGCCCTCCTGCGGCTTCTCTTTCGCCGAGTCGGGGATGATGATGCCGCCGCGGGTGGTTTCTCCTTCTTCAATGCGCCGCACCAGGATGCGGTCATGGAGCGGGGTGAATTTCGCCATGTTCGAACTCCTTTCAGTAGTTAATGAGGTTTGAGCTGCTATTGATCTGGCCCCAACTCCTTGCGTCATCCCGTGCGCAGCCGCTTTTCAGGCGGAGCGAGGGATCTCGCGCGTACCAACTCAAGAGCCGGGCCAATCGTGTGTAACCCTATGATTTAGATGGGTTAGGCGGAGCTGCTAGCACTGCCGCCTATCGAGTGCTAATTGTACGAATGCGGGTGGGCAGTTGTCAAGGGGGTTAGCAAAAGCGCATTTGGCACCTACCTGTTGGCGGTGCGCGCCGGATCATTCTCCTTTAGCCATGGGGTAGCCTTTGTCGCGCCAGTCGGTGGCGATGTTGTTGGGAATGTAGAGGGCTTTGACGTTGGTGAAACCGAGGGCGCGCAGGGCATCGTCGGCGGGCTTGAGGTTCGGGCAGTGGTCCCAGGGGCAGCATCCGCAGTAGATCACGATGAATTTCGTGAGCGGCAGCGATTGCACTCGGTCGCGCAGCCTGTGCAGGGCGTTCGCGTCGGAGCCGGGACCGAAGTACTCGGAGCCTGGGATGTGTCCCTGTAGGTAGAGCACGTGAAAGCCGACGTGGATCAGTAGCGGTTTTTGTCCTTTCGGAGATGCGAGGAGCTTCGCAAGTTCGTCGGGGTTGATGAGGTGCGAAGTAGGAATCGTGCTGGCTTGGTAGGCAAACGCTGAAAACGCGATTGCAATCGAGCCAACTGTGAGGAGAACGATCGCGGCCCTGTTGCAGGAAGTCATGATTGCGGTCCTCCGGTGTCGCAACTTGGATTCTAACTGACGGGATGAATGCGGCCGTTGCCGGACCGAGCGAGAGCAAATCTGACCGGCATCAAGCGAGTATTATGACGGGGTGGCGGACGCAGGCTGTGGTTGCGTCCGCGAAGCGAAAACTGGGGTAAGCGCGTGAATTTGTTTGACACCCTCTTTGGGCGGCCGCTGGCCACGGAAGAAGAGAAAGCGGAGCGCATTGGGCCACTGAAAGGCATTCCGATCTTTGGCCTCGACGCGCTGAGCTCGGCGGCTTACGGCCCCGAAGCCGCGCTCACCATGCTGATTGCGTTGGGCATGGCGGGAGCGGCCTATGTCTGGCCGATCACGATCGGCATCGTCATTCTGTTGGGCATTGTGTACTTCTCGTATCGGCAGACGATCTCGGCGTATCCGCAGGGCGGCGGTTCGTACACGGTCGCGACCGAAAACCTGGGCGAGGGCGCGGGATTGCTGGCTGCGGCGGCGCTGATGATCGACTACGTGCTGACGGCGGCCGTGGGCATCTCGGCGGGCGTGGGCGCGCTGGTTTCGGCCGTGCCGTCACTCCAGAGCAAGACGCTCTGGTTTTGCCTGGCGATTTTGTTTGTCATCACGGTGGTGAACCTGCGCGGCGTGCAAGAAACAGGCGGAGTGTTCCTGCTGCCGACCTACATTTTCATTTTTTGCCTGCTAGGTTTGATCGCGGTTGGGTTGGTTAAGGCATTCGCCGCAGGCGGGCATCCCGTGCCGGTGATTCCTCCGCCCAAGCTGACCGCAGTCACCGGGACAGTGGGCGCGTGGCTGCTGCTGCGAACGTTCTCCAGCGGCTGCACGGCGATGACGGGCGTCGAAGCCGTGAGCAACGGCGTGATGGCCTTTCGCGAGCCGACAGACAAGACTGCGAAACTGACGCTGACGACCATCATCGGAATCCTGATGGTGATGCTGCTCGGCATTGCGTACCTGGTGCCGGCGTACGGCATTGCCGCAACCGATCCGGGAGCACCGGGCTACCAGAGCGTGCTTTCCATGTTGCTGGCCGCTGTGACCGGGCGGGGAGCGTTCTACTGGGTCAGTATTGCGTCGATCCTGGTCGTGCTGTCGCTTTCCGCGAACACGGCCTTTGCCGATTTCCCGCGGCTGGCGCGGGCGATTGCGCAGAACGGATATCTGCCGCACGCGTTCGTGATTCGCGGGCGGCGGCTGGTGTATGCCCAGGGAATTTATGCGCTCGCGGCGCTGACCGGCGTGCTGCTGATCATTTTTGGCGGGATCACCGACCGCCTGATTCCTCTATATGCCGTGGGCGCGTTCCTGGCGTTTACGCTCTCGCAGGCCGGCATGGTCGTGCACTGGAGGCGGTTGGGCGGGCCGGGAGCTCGCTACAGCATGGTGCTGAACGGGCTGGGAGCGCTGGCGACCGGAATCACGACCGCCGTGGTGCTGCTGGCGAAGTTTGTGGATGGAGCGTGGATCACGGTCCTGCTGATTCCGGCGCTGATCTGGATGATGCGCGGGGTGCGGCGGCATTACGCGCTGGTGGGAGAAGAAATCAACACCATGCGGCCAGTCGAAACGACGAATCTTTCCGAGCCGATCGTTCTGCTGCCGCTTGATCGCTGGAGCCTGGTGGCGGACAAGGCGCTGCGCTATGCCTGGACGCTGTCGAAAGAGATCCACGTGCTGCACGTACATTTCGGAGAAGAGACGCACAGCCTGTGCCGGAAATGGGGCGAGATGGTGGAGAAGCCGGCGCGTGCGGCAGGACTTCCGCTGCCCAAGCTGGTGGTGCTCGATTCGCCGTATCGCTTCATCGTGAAGCCGATTGTCGAGTATGCGATCCGCCAGCAGCAGGAGCAGCCCGACCGGAGCATCACCGTGCTGCTACCGGAGCTGGTGGAGAGCCACTGGTGGCACTACTTGCTGCACAACAACCGGCCGGAGGCGATACGGGCGCTGCTGCTGTTCGACGGAAATCAGCGCATCACGGTGGCGTCGATTCCGTATCACTTGAAGGCGTGAGTGAATCTCACCCTATCTCGCAAAGTGCGCGGAATGAGGGTGGGGCGCTCCGTCTCTTTCTGTAGCGCCTACGGTGACGACTTCTCGGCCTGCTGCGTCGTCGCGTCATATTCGGGATGCGGGACTCCCATCAGCCATTTATCGAACCAGCCGACGATGTGATCCAGGCGCTCGATGCGGTGCCACGGTTCCCCCGAGCGCGAGAGTTCGTGCGTCTCGCGCGGGAAGACGACCATGGCCGTCGGGCGATGCATGTATTTGAGCGCCCGGAAGAGTTGTTCGCCGCCGGAATCTTGCGGCGTGCGGTAGTCGGCTTCGCCCAGCACGAACAGCACCGGCGTGTGGATGTTCTTCACGAAGCTGATGGCCGAGCGATTCTTGTAGTCTTCGGGATCTTCGAACGGTGGCGCTTTGAACCAGTTTGGTTGGAACAAAGTGAAGTCGGCCGTGTACCACCACGAGGCCCAATTGGAAATGTCGCGCTGCGAGACTGCGGCGGCAAAACGGTCGGTGTGCGTGATGGTCCAGTCGGTGAGGACCCCTCCCCCCGAGCCGCCCGTCACGCCGAGTTTCTTGGGATCGACATAGCCGCGCTTGAGAATTTCATCGACGCCGGCCATCAGATCCTTATAGTCGTCGCCGGGATAGTGGTACTGGATGATGTTGCCGAAGTCCTGGCCGTAGCTGGTGGACCCGCGCGGGTTGGGATAGAAGACGACGTAGCCTTTGGCGGCCATCCACTGAAATTCGTGGTCGAAGACCCACCCGTACGCTGCGTGCGGGCCGCCGTGTATGTCGAGGATCATCGGGTACTGCTTTTTCGAATCGAAATCGGGTGGCTTCTGAATCCAGCCCTGGATGTTCTTCCCATCAAAGCTTTTGTAGTTGATCTCTTCGGGCATCGTGATGTTCAACTGTGACCAGAGTTTCTGGTTGAAGTCAGTGAGGCGGGTTTCAGCGCCATCGCTGGAGACGGAGAAAAGATCTCCAATCATGACGGGCGTGGAGATCATGGCAACGATGGAGTTGGCGCCAGGGTTGACGTTGTAGTCGAGAACCGCCTGATCGCCCCCGGTGAGTTCAGTGACCTCGCCGGTACGAGCGTCGACCCGCACAATCGGGGTGCGGCCATGCTTTTCCACGACGTCGTAGAGCCAGCGGCCATCGGGCGACCAATAGAGGGAGCGGCTGCGGCCACCGCGTGGCGGAGCGTTGTCGCCGAAGACGGAGCTGCCCATGTCGAAGTCGTAACCTGCGGTCAGATTTTGCGGCTTGGCATTGGGCGCAACGTCCATGACCCAGAGATCGGGCTCGGAATAGGAGCGCACCGGCTCGGTCACCGAACCGTGGAAGGCGAACTGCTTGCCATCGGGGCTCAGTACCAGGCCATAGATACCCATAGGAATGGTCGCGAGTTTCGCCGGCGTTCCGCCGGCTGCGGAGACGGAGTAGATATCCGTACTCGGCAGTTCGTAGTAGGGTTCGTCGACACGGCGGGTCAGAAAATAGATGGTCGAACTGCCGCGGCTCCAGACTATTTGTTCTTCGTCGTAGTTGCCGGTGGTGACTTGCACGGGCTTGGGCATCTCGTCAGAGGCGGAGGGAACGTCGACCAGCCAGATGTGGTCGTGACGCTTGAAGTCAAGATAGCCCTGATCGTTCGAGCGGTAGACGGCGCGGCTGATGATGTGAACGTCGGACTCGTGCTCGTCGTCTTTGCTCGGCGCCTCGCTGGATTTGGCGCCCTTCTTCCTGGCCTTTTCGATATCTTCCTGCGTGGTGTCGCTGGAGAAGGCGATGCGCTTGCCATCTGGCGACCAGACCGGGCCTGACGCGCCTTTGGGCAGGTCGGTGATGATCCGCGCCTCGCCGCCGGAGAGCGAGAGCAGGGCGAGCTGAGGGGGCTTGGGTTTGCCGGATTCGTCTTTGTCGCCACCGCGCATGAAGACGATATGGCTGCCGTCGGGCGACCAACGCGGCGACGAGTCGTGCTTGCCGTTGGTCAAGCGGATGGGCGCCTGCTTGCCGTCGGTGGCGACCACCCAAACCGAGGTTTCATAGCCGGTTTTCTTCTCGTCGACATTCACGCGGGTAAAAGCGACGCGAGTGCCATCGGGCGAGACCTGGGGATTTGTGACCCAGATGGAGTCGAACAGATCTTTTTCGGTGATAGGTCGCTTCTGCAAGGTCGTGGGATGTGGGGCTTCTTGTGCCACAACTGAAGCGGCCAGGGCAATGACGACGATCAAAGTCAAAAGCGAGAGACGGAATTTCATACGAACCCTCGGAATGAAATGACGATTCCCATTCCTCGCCGCAAACGGCCCGAGAGAAATGGGGTACCCACAGGCCCACAGATTTTGCCTTGTACGCAGGCAAGGGGTCAACCGCCGGGTATATCATGCTCGGCTGGGCGGCGCGTTGTTTCAGGCGATCCAGTTTGAAAGCGCGAAGCTCAATCTCCGTTCGGCATGACAACTCTACGAAGCACGGCGGATTGATCGAACTTCACTCGGGAGCAAGCTAATGGCAAAAATGCGTGCCGCGATCTTCGCATCGGTCGGTTGCCTGGCTCTTTATCTGACTACTGTTTCTGCCGTGGCGCAGACCCCTTCGCCCGCGCTGCTGGTGCTGGAGAAAGACGACAAGAAGCTGGCCATTGTTGATCCCCGCAGTTTCAAAGTTGTCGCACGGGTTGATGCGGGCGACGATCCGCACGAGGTCGTGGCTTCCGACGACGGCAAGTTCGCCTACATCTCGAACTACGGGGCCTTCGGAGCAAATCCCGGGCACGCGCTGTCTGTCGTCGATCTGGTGAATCAGAAGCTGCTGGCTTCGGTGGAACTGGGCGCATTGCTCGCTCCGCACGGCCTCGATCTGGCGGACGGCAAGGTCTATTTCACGGCGGAAGGAAGCAAGGCGATCGGGCGCTACGATCCCGCGAGCCAGAAGATCGATTGGGTGCTGGGCATCGGGCAGAATCGCACGCACATGCTGGTGGTCGGGATAGATCGCAGCCGCGTTTTCACATCGAATGTGAATTCGGACGACATTGGCATTCTCGAGCGCGATAAGGGCGGCGATGCTTCGGGATGGATTGAGAGCTACGTCACGGTCGGGAAGGGCCCGGAGGGTTTCGATGTGTCGCCCGACGGAAAAGAGTTGTGGGCGGCAAATTCGCACGACGGAACGATTTCGATCGTCGACATCGCAAGCAAGAAAGTAACGCAGAGCATCGACATTCACACGAAGCGCTCGAACCGGCTGAAGTTTACGCCGGATGGGAAGCTGGCGCTCATCTCCGACCTCGGGACGGGAGAACTGGTGATCGTGGATGTTGCGTCGCGCAAGGGGATCAAGCGGCTCGCACCGGGAACCGGGGCGGCTGGAATCCTGATTACGCCCGACGGTTCGCGAGCCTACGTTGCCGAGAGCAGAGATGGCCACGTGTCGGTGATTGATCTCAAGAAGCTCGAGGTGATGGCGACCATCGAGACCGGCAAGGGGCCGGACGGGATGGCGTGGGCAGTGAGGAAGTGATCCCGATTATTGCTAAAGGCCACGCGAGATGGGTGCCCCATAACACCAGCGGGAATCTTCCTTCTTACTTGCGGCTGGGCACGCGGATAGCTCAGAGTCAATAAACGATTGTTTTTCACTTTGAAGGCGAGGACGAAAACGCGTGCAACCCATGTTTTGCCTGCGCTGCAGGCGCGAAATTGAAGTTGGCCACAAATCGGTCGCGGTGTACATGTTTGCGCAAACAGTTGGGGTAAAGCCGCGGCAGAAATCAGCGGCGCAGAGAATCTGTTTTTGTCCGCAATGTGCCGTATCGCTGGCCATGGGCATGGCTCCCGAGGGCGCGCTCAACATGGCTGCGTGGGATATGATCCGCGACTTGGTCAGCGCCGAGCCCACGCTCAATCAGGCGGCGTGGGAAAATCTGCGCGGTGTGGTCGGACTGCTGGCGTCCGGTGAGGAGAATTCCGCTGCCGATGATGGCGCAAAGTATCGGCGGGCAGTTTAAGGGCTTGCTGGGATTGCCGAACTACCGGCTCACTTTCGACATCAACCGCACCTTACTGCAATCCTACTGCGGCTTTTGGTCGGCGTTGGGCTTCTTCTTCGCAAGCGAGCGGACATAGTTGACCAGATCCCATCCTTCTTCGGTCGTAACCCGCTCGCCTTCCGGCGGCATGTCCTGGTGACCGTTCTTGATGATGTAGTAGAGCTCGCCGTCGGTGCGGTCCTTGAGAGTGGCAGGATCGGTGAAGTCGCCGATGGTCAGCTTCATGTCGCGCGCGGTCTCACCTTTCCCGTTTCCTTCCGCGCCGTGACACATCGCGCAATCAAGGTTCCACCACTTCTTGGCGCGCGCAATCGATTCGGGAGAGCTCTTCACCGGATTCTGCGCCTTGGCGGCGTCAACCGGAATGGCGGAATAGCTGGGAGTCTTTGGAGTTGAGGTTTGCTGCGCGGGCAGCACGATGGCTAAGAGAATGAGTGCGGGAAGAACCAGTGCAGATCGTGACACGGGAACCTCCTAATGTAGGGTCAGGAGTCGCTTACGGGGGAATTGTAGCACCGTCCCTGCAAGAGGGCTGTGAGGGTATTGCCTTGCAGGGAACCCGAAACGTGGCTCGAAAAGCCATCCTGGCGCTACTCCACTTCGACCTTCCTGACCTCTACTTCGCCTTCCAGGCCACCTTGAAACTTGAACCGTCGGTAGTGAGAGCCGATGGAAGGGCTTCGGTCTTACCTTTGCTGCTGACCATCGTGATTTCTTCCACTCCGGCGCCGAAGTCGCTGATGAGGCCAGTCACGGAGCTGTCCGTGGCGTAATTCGTGTTCGCGATATCTGTGTAGTCGTCACCAAAGGAGACGGTGCGGAAGTTGGCAAGAGGCAGGATGCCGCTGGTGCTTGACGGCGCCTCGGCAATCCACTCGGCGGAGGAGCGTTCAGCACCGGCGACGGTTGCGCTCTTGCTGTAAGTCTTGCCGGTGGTTTCGTTTGTGATCGTAATCGTGAACTCAGAACCGTTATAGGTCACGCTGGCCGACATCGTGTCCCCGGGCGAGACGGGAACGCTGGTGATCTCAACGGAAGCCGCCGGGTAGAACTCGTACCAGGCGTAATACTCCGCGGTGGTGAGGAAGCAGAGGGAGATGGTTCCGGTCTGCTCGACGGTGTCGGAGGAGTAGCCGTCTATGCCCACCCAGAAGGCCGAGTAGGCTTCCAAGGTCTTCGCGCAATTGACTTTCGGAACGATCCAGGATCCCTGGGCATTGGTGAACCCCGAACCAGTGACGGCATAGCCGCTCCAGTTTTCGCTGGTCACCGAGCCGTTCTTAGTGGGGACCTCGTGAAGGCGCATGGGTGCATGCTGAATTGGCGATAAGACCTCGTCTGTCGTAAGAGCGACGGGCGAGCTGGATACCTGGGCAAAGGCAGGCATGACGGCGAGCGCTGCCAGAATTCCGAGCCGCTTGAAGAACATAAATCCTCCCATTTGTTAACCGGGGCTGGCGAACCTGCCGGACCGGAATCGCGAGATTCTACATCCAAACGCGCGTTGACGCTGTCAAATTCTCGCGTCAATCCGCAGGGTGAGGTTTTACAATCGCTCCCAGCCCCAGGGTTCGCCTTCAAATAATTAGCGCATGTGATATTTTCGATAGGCCCCGCAGTGGGGTGCTGCACTGCCGCGTCGCATCGTAATCCAGCCTTGCGATTGCAGTCCAACGACCCTATGGACAAGAAATTTCGCGTTTTTGCCACCTGTGACATTGGAGAAGCCATTGACCTGCTGCGCAAGCGCGGATATGAGGTCGAGGTGTATCCACATCCCGAGGCGCCACCGAAAAGTCTGATCATTGAGAAGGTAAAGGCCGGGATTGACGGATTGATCACCACTCTGCGCGACCCGATTGACGCCGAGGTATTTGAAGCCGGGAAGGGCCGGCTGAAGGTCGTGGCACAGATCGCGGTGGGCTTCGACAACATCAATCGTGCCGACGCCAACCGCTACAAGATTCCGTTCACGCACACGGCGGATGTCCTCACGGAAGCGACCGCTGAGTTCGCATTCTTCATGATGGCGATGCTGGCGCGAAAAATGTGGTCGGCGGAGCGCCTGACGCGCGAGAACCAATGGGGATACTGGCATCCGTACCTGCCCTTCCTGGGTGACGAAGTGACCGGCAAGACCGTGGCCGTAATTGGAACGGGGCGCATCGGGTTGGCGTTCATCAAGAAAGCTTCCGGGTTCGACATGAACGTTCTCTGCTACGACCCGGCGTATGAGAATCACGCATTCGTCAAGACCATTCAGGAGATCAACGACCTTCGCCATGCGCGGGGCCTGGTGAAGGAAAAACCCTGGATCAAATACGTGCCGTTTGAGCAGGCGCTGCGCGAGGCCGACTTCGTCAGCGTGCATGTGCCGTTATTGCGGCCCGGCGAGAGCGCCACGCCCACCTATCATCTGTTCAACGAAAAAACCTTAAGCCTGATGAAAGCAACCGCTTATCTGGTGAACAGTTCGCGCGGCCCGGTGGTGGATGAAACTGCGCTGGCGCTGGCACTGCGGGAAAACTGGATTGCGGGTGCGGCGCTCGATGTCTATGCCGAGGAGCCGTTGCCCATGGATTCTCCACTGCTCGATCCCGCGATCGCCGACCGCTGCCGTCTGATGCCGCACTTTGCCAGCGCCGCCCGCATCACCCGGCTCTCGACCGATCCGGATAAAGGCATGGCGGGCCGGTGCGCGCAAGGGCTGATGGACGTGCTCGAGGGCAACTACGACGGCGACATAACCAGGATGCCCTACGTGGTCAATAAGGAAGCATTCGGGAAGTGATCCCCTTGAGGCAGAGGGAGATAATTCCTGATTTGAGTGGCTCCATTTCCGGTTACAATATGGGCCTGGGTTCCTGGTCTTATTTGGTTCCGGGATTTCGAATGAAACAACGACCGAGGCGGATGGTGTTGCAGGGTGTTTTGTCTCTGCTCTGCGCGGCGGCAGTGTGCGCGCTCGATTCCAACAGCGCACCTGTGTTGCGGCTGGAGCCCGCGCCCAAGGAAGTGCAGTTGCGCGACGGCGCGTTTCGCGTGAAGCCGGGAACCAAGATTCTGGTTCAGTTCGGCCATCAGACCGAGGATCGCATCGCCGCAGAAACACTGGTCGAGCAGATTGCCGATCAATCTGGGTTAGAGCTCGACATTGTCGGCGAGAAGCCCACGAATAAAGCGGCGAGCGGCGCGATTGTGTTGGCGCGACTGGACGACAAGCGTGTGCGGCGCTTCCTCGCCCGGAACGGGCTCAAGGCCGATTCATCTGTGGGAGAAGACGGTTACCTGCTGTTCTCCGACAAAGAACATCTCATCGTCGCTGCGAAAACAGGGCAGGGAATATTTTACGGCGTGCAGACCTTACGGCAGTTGTTGCGCCAGACCGGCAAGGGCCTGCTGTGTCCGGCGATTGAGATTCGCGACTGGCCCACGCAGGACAAGAATGCCCAACAGGATATGACCCGCGAAACGCTGCCGGAAAGTCTGAGGAATATGCGTGGACCGCAAGAGTAGGCGCGGACCGCGGAGCAGATGCAGCCGTCCCACGAGGACGGCTTATTTGTTTTGCGCGCAAGTTGTCTCTTCGGTCGCGTAGAATTCCGTTTTCAACACATGGACGTGTTTTTCGCACCCTTCTGATGTTCTCTGACCGCACCAACTGGAAGCTGGCCCAGAATCGCTTTACGCAGGCCGTGGAGGAAGTGCGCGCTGCGGGCGCGAAGGTTCTCGACCTGACGGCGTCGAATCCGACGCGCGTGGGATTGGAGTATGGCTCGCAAGCGATCTTGGCGGCGCTGGGGTCGGCGCGTTCACTCGATTACGATCCGCAAGCCAAGGGGCTGCCGGATGCGAGAAAGGCGGTGGCGGAGTACTACCGTGCGGATCATGGCGTCGACCTTGACCCTGAGCGGATCGTGCTGACGACGAGCACAAGCGAAGGATATTCATTTGTCTTTCGCCTGCTGTGCAATGCGGGCGACGAGTTGCTGGTGCCGAAGCCGAGTTATCCCTTGTTCGAGTTTCTGGCCGATTTGCAGGATGTGAAGCTCCTGCCGTATCCGCTGATTTACGACCATGGCTGGCAGATGGATTTTCACTCGCTGGAGAAGGCAGTGACGACTCGGACGCGCGCCGTGGTGGTGGTGCACCCGAATAATCCGACTGGGTCGTACGTGAAAGCAGGTGAGCGCGAGCAGTTGAATGAGTTTTGCCGGGGCCGTGGGCTGGCGGTGGTGGTGGATGAAGTGTTTGTGGATTATCGGATAAACCCAAGGTCCCTCCACGCGCCGTTGGATCGGCGTTTGCCAATCCAGAAGCTAGGTCGGGATGACAATGGATGGGGGAGTTTTGCAGGGAACGGAGAAGTGCTGAGGTTTACGCTGAGCGGGCTGTCGAAGATTGCGGCGCTGCCGCAGATGAAAGTGGCGTGGATCGTCACCAGCGGGCCGGAGGACCAAGTTGCCGAGGCCATGGCACGGCTGGACGTGATTGCCGACACGTATCTGTCGATGAATGCGCCGGTGCAGTGGGCGGTGCCGGTGTTAATGGAGCAAAGAAAAAATATTCAAAGGCAATTGCTGGAGCGGGTTGAAAGAAATTTGGCCGAGCTGGATCGGCAACTGGCGGGGCAGAAGGCTTGCCAGCGGCTGGAGGTGGAAGGCGGATGGTACGCGGTGCTGCGCGTGCCGGTGACGCGCTCGGATGAAGAGCTGGCGATTGAGTTGGTGCGGGAGAAGCACGTCCTGGTGCATCCCGGACATTTTTATGATTTTCCGGGGGACGGGTATTTGGTCCTCAGTTTGATTGGGCCGGCGAAGGTGTTTGGGGAGGGGGCGAGGAGGGTTCTGGAGGCGCTGAAGCAGTAGCCTGCTGTGTGTCCACCGAGGCAGCTTGCGGATTTACCTCGCCGGGGACGGCCGTCGGCTGAGTTGCTGCCGAATAAGAAGGACGAGCGGAATGACGTTTACGCTAACCCGCCAGCTTGCTTGACTGAACAGCCTGAACTGCCAAGTCGTGCCGAGAAAGCAGTTCCAGAATATGTTGAAGGACTCCTCGGCATGTTCGGAGCTACCGATCCCAAGCACAGCGGAGAACCCTGCACCAAGGTGATAGACAATCGGCGGCGACGAGATCCAGGGGATCTGTATTGCCAGCGCGCCGATGAGGGGGCGTGTCACCTGTGGTTTCTGCACGAAGATCAAGCCGCTGACAGTCACGTATGCGCACACCAACAGGAAGATAACCAGCAGCACGACCGTTATCGTCGCGTCGCCCCGAGATTCTATGATCGATTGAAGAGTAAGAGCGAAGCCGGTGAAGCCGCCGCCGACGGTCATCGTGATAAGAACCAAACGCAACCAAGCATTCATGAAGGTGCCCATACTAACACGCGGTTCATTCGGCGCGAGCTAGAGTCGCGCTAGGGATGCTTCGACTGCGATGGAGCTTCGCTTCGCGAAGCTCCATCCTGGCTCGGCATGACAGGTGCGATTAACGCGTAGTCAAAAACGGGTTGGTTTCGCGCTCTTCGCCGATCGTCGTCAGCGGGCCGTGGCCGGGGACTACGACGGTTTCGTCGGGCAGCGAAAGGACCGTGCCGTGGAGGGATTGCATGATCTTCTTCATGCTTCCGCCGGGCAGGTCGGTGCGGCCGATGGAGCCGGCGAAGAGAGTGTCGCCGGCGATCAGCTTCTTCTCCGGCTCGAAGTAGAGGCAGATGCTGCCTTCGGTGTGGCCGGGGGTGTGCAGCACCGAGGCCGTGTGCGATCCCGCTGTGATTTTCTCTCCTGTTGTCACGCTGCGGTCGATTTCTACTTTCCCAGGTGTCGGCATTCCGATCCACGCGGCTTGCACGTCGAGCATCTTCAGCAGAGCGTAGTCGTTCTGGTTGAGCAGGATGGGCGCGCCGGTGGCGGCGCGGAGTTTCATGGCTCCGCCAACGTGATCGATGTGGGCGTGAGTGATGACGATCTGCTTGAGCTGAAGATTGTGTTGGCGAATGAGGGCGAGGATGTCTTCGATGTCGTCGCCGGGATCGATGACCATGGCTTCGCGCGTCGCCTCGTCGCCGATGATGGAGCAGTTGCATTGCAGCGGGCCGACAGGCAGGATTTCGTGGATCATGGTCTACATTGTAACGAGCGGGACTGCAAACAACGATCGGGAAAAAATCAAGAATCCCCACCCTAAAATCGCAGACTGCGCGATTTCTAGGATGGGGCACCCTCGCGGTGGGCTCAGGATGCCAACATCGTGAAAAGCTTGCGCCTGGAGTCGCAGTGGGTACACAATACTGCCGCGTGCTTGGGAGGGTTGTGTGGCGAAATATCGTCAGCATGGATATCAGGACCGCGACTGGGAGTCAAAAAACAAAGATTCGCAGAGAGAAGCGCCGCGGAAGCCGCCCCCGGAGCGCAAGAGCGGTCCGCCGAAGTGGGACCATGCGCTCGGACCGAAGCCGGTGAATCTGCCCGGTACACGTGCGGTTTCGCGCTGCGCGCAATGCGGCACAGTGCTTGCGGGGATGACTGCCGACGGCAAATGTCCCAAGTGCGGGTTCGAACTGCATTCCTGCAAGCAATGCATGTATTTCGATCCCGGCAGCAGGTTTGAGTGCATGCAGCCGGTGAAGGAGCGCATCGCGAAGAAAGACGAGCGCAACGACTGCACGTTTTATGAAATGCGCGTGACCCACGAGAAGGAGACCTCCACGCCCGCCAGCCAGCGTCCGAGCGACGCGCGCGCGGCGTTTGAGAATCTGTTCAAGAAATAGAAGCGGGCGTCAGGCGCAGCCTTCAGGCCTCAGCAAACACTCATAGGCTGACGCCCAAGGTCCGAGGTCTGACGCCGTCTTTCCTCAACTCCTAGGGCTTTTGTGTGGGCCTGATCAGAATCTCACTGACAAACGACTGCGGAGCCTGCGTCACCAGCATGGCCACGGCGTGAGCAATGTCATCGGGCTGCAGCATCTTATTCGGGTTTCTACCGGCGTGGGGGCTCAACTCAGTCTCGGTTGAGCCGGGGCAGATGACCGAAACGCGAATGTTGTAGCCACGCAGTTCCTCGGCGACGGAGTACGTCAGCCCGTTCAATCCCCACTTGGAAGCGGCATAGGCGGCCCCTTTGGGCAGCGCGTTTTTTCCTGCCAGCGAAGAAATGTTGATGATGTGGCCCGATTCGGCGCGGATCATCATGGGGGCGAAGGCGCGGATGGCGTAGAAGACTCCACGCAGGTTGGTGTTGAGGATGCGGTCCCAGTCGTCGGGCAGGAGCTGGTGAAGCGGCTCGCTGAAGCGCCCGATCCCGGCGTTGTTGACCAAAATGTCGAGACGGCCGAAAGTGCTTTCCAGACGCGTGGCAGCGTATTCGAGCTGATGCAAAACAGTGACGTCGCAGGGAATGATTTCGACCTTACCGCCGGCGTCGAGGATGGCACGAGCCGTAGCCTCAAGCGTGGCTTGAGTGCGACCGCAGAGCGCGGTGGTGGCGCCGAGACGCGCGAGTTGGCGGGCGATGGCGGCGCCGATGCCGCGCCCCGCTCCGGTAACAACGGCGACTTGGCCAGTCAGAGGTTGTGCGGTGTCCATCATGTGAGCAGCTCCGGGGATGTCGCGGACGCGCGGACCGGCATTCAGCGGGTCCGCAAGCGGCATCTTAACAATAAAGTGGGGCACGAATGGGAAGTAACTTGCCTTCGGCAGGAGAGGTACTTATAATCCCGCCAACCGGGAAAAAAGGTAAGGCAGCTTTAGGAATCAGTGAGTTGTCGGTTCCCGGGGCCCCTGCCAGGAAGCAGCACTCCAAAGCAGGACTCAGCGTCCAGGCGGAATGCAGTCGCTGCTTAGGTGTGAAGAACAAAGTTCCCAGAAAAGCTATTTTCCAACGGTCCAAGGAGCCATACTGATGAAAAAGATTCTGCTAACGGTTGTGCTTGGGGTTGCTGTGGGCGCAGGGGCGCAGAGTTCCACGCAGCCCGCACAGGGACAGCCAGCGCCGCCGCCGACGGGGAGCGTAAACCCGCCAACGGGGAGCGTAAACCCGCCGACGGGAAGCGTGAACCCGCCAACCGGTCAGACTGCGCCGAGTCAGCCAGCGGCACAGAGCAACCAGGCACCCGTGATCAAAGATCCGGCCGAGTACAACGCCTACGTGAGCGCCTACAGCCAGAAAGATCCGGCGGCGCAGATTAGCGGCCTGGAAGCATTCCTGACCCAGTATCCCAATAGCATCATGAAGGGTCAGGCGCTCGAGATTCTGATGGGGGCCTATCAGCAGACGGGCAACCCCAAAGTCGCCGATGCGGCGCAGCGCCTGCTGGCGGTGAATCCGGATAACCCGAAAGCGTTGGTTGTGCTGGCTTACAGCGAGAAAGCCGGGCAGAAGTGGGCTGACGCCAAGCAGCATGCCGAGCACGCTCTCGATGTACTACCGAAGTGGACGAAGCCGGAGGGAGTTTCGCAGGAGGAATTTGACAAGCAGAAAAGTTCCTTTATCACGATCATGAACAGCGTGGCCGGCTTTTCTGCGTTGCAGCTGAAGGATTATGCTGCGGCGCAGAAGTATCTGCGGGCCGCAGTGAATGCCGATCCCAACAACGTGGAGAACGTTTACCCCCTGGCTATTGCGTCGCTGCCTCCGTCGACTCCAGAGGACATCGTCAACGGGTTGTTCTTCATCGCGCGCGCGGCGAATCTGGTGGCCGATCCCACGGCCAAGGAGCAGGTTAAAAAGTTCGGCCGCAGCAAATACGTCCGTTACCATGGCGGCGATGACGGGTGGACCGACTTGCTCACGCTGACTGCGACTACGCAACTGCCTCAGCCTGGCTGGACGATCAAGCCCGCACCGACACCGGCAGAGCAGGTTCACAACATGGTGACCTCCAAGAAGCCGGAGGAAATGAACTTCGCAGAGTGGCAATTCGTGTTTATGAACGGTTCGCAGGAAGATCAGGACCTGGTGTGGAATGCCGTGAAAGGGAAGGCGGTGCAGATGAACGGAACGGTCATCAGCACGACGCCGACCGAGTTCATGATCGCCGGCAGCTCGGACGACATTGATGCGAAGAAAGCAGATATTACGCTGAAGTTCGAAGAGAAGGTTCCGCTCAAAATGATCCCGAAGGAAGGCGCCAGCTTCGACTTCCAGGGCGAGCCCGCATCCTACACCGCGACTCCTTTCATGATGGTGATGGAGAAAGGGAAACTGCTGACGACACCGGCGCCGAAGAAGCCGGCAGCAGGGACGCATAAGAAGCCAGCGGCGCAATAACCGTCGATTCAGTAGAGGTGCACAACAGGCAGCCCAAGAGGCTGCCTTCTTTTTTGATGGGGCTTGGCAGATTCACGTGCCTCGGGTGCAGATCCGGACCCTGTGAGGGCTCCCGCTGCGCAGAAAGCTCGCTGCGCTAAGGATGTCAATTGTTCCGGGCGGCAAGTCAAGCCTTAACGGACGACCTTCTTTTCGAAGGTCATGGGGCGCGCGCTGCGCGGCGGGCGCTTGACGCCGTCGCGAAGCTGGCGGACATCAATCTTCAACTCGCTGATGGTGCGGCTGAGGGTGTTGCGATGCATGCCCAGCTCACGCGCGGCCCGGCACTGGTTGCCCTTGTTTTCTTGCAGCACGGTCAGGATGAATCGCTTCTTGAACTCGCGCACTCCCTCGGAATAAAGAATGTTGCTCTTGTACATCTGCAATACGAGTGCTTCCAGTTGATCTTTCACGATGCGTCTCTCTCTTCTTATGAATTTTTCACTGCACCGCGTCTACTTCTGTGGGGCGGGAGCACCCGATAATTTCTGTGGAGCGCTGTGGAGCAGATCCAAACCCTGATAGAACCGGCCACGCAATTCCGAGGGCGCCAGCCAGATAGCCGCCCGGCCGACTACCAGAAAATAAGGCGCCAATTGAGAATTCGTCAGCAGCTTCGAAGTGGGCGTGAACGCCGTCATGCCCATCAGGATCACTGCCACCATCAGTCCGCCCTTCAGCAGCCCCAAGACTGCTCCCAGGAAACGGTCAAACCCGCTCAGTCCTGCCTCCTTCATCAGCCAACGCGCGACCCTGGCAGCCAAGCCAAACAGGAACACGACGGCAAAAAAAATCAAGAAGAAGGCAAGAATGTCAGCCAGCAAACCGTGCTTCAACAACGATTCCAACCACTGAGCAAGCCCGCGATACTGCCACGCTGCCACCAGGTAGCCGACAACCAGGCCGCCTAAGGTCAGGGCCTCGGCAAAAAAGCCCTGGATGGCTGCGGCAATCACGTTCAGGAGCACTACCGCACAAATCATCCAATCCGCTGGAGTCACAACCTGCTCCTGCGAGCGGAGATACTATCAGACACGCTTTCAAACATCCAGCCTGTGCCCCGTAAGCTGGAAGTATGCCTCGAGGTACTTTTCGCTGGTGTGCCGCGCAACGTCAGCGGGAAGCGCTGGCGCGGGCGGTTGCTTGTTCCAGTGAATTTGCTCGAGGTAGTCGCGAACATACTGCTTGTCGTACGAATCCTGCGGCCGGCCTGGAGCGTACTTCTCGGCGGGCCAGAAGCGGGACGAATCGGGAGTGAGGACTTCATCGGCGAGGGTGATGCCCTTGGCTGTACGTCCAAACTCAAACTTGGTGTCAGCGATGATGATCCCGCGGCGGCCAGCGTAGGCTGCGGCTTTCTGGTAAATGCGCAGCGTTAGATCGCGCAGATGGCTCGCGGTGTCGATGCCGACGATCTTGCACATCTGTTCGAAGGAAATATTCTCGTCGTGTCCGCTGGTAGCCTTGGTGGAGGGCGTGAAGATTGGCTCGGGCAAGGCGTCCGACTCTTTTAATCCAGCAGGCAGTTGAATGCCGCTCACTGCGCCCGTCGCTTTGTATTCCTTCCAAGCCGAACCGGAAATGTAGCCTCTCACCACGCACTCCACGGGGAACATCTCGGCGCGCTGCACCAGCATGGAACGTCCGCGGAGCTGATCCGCGTACTGGCGCACCTCGGGTGGATACTGGTTGACGTCGGCGGTGATGAGATGGTTGGGCACAATATCGGCCAGGAAATCAAACCAGAAGAGCGAGATCTGGCTGAGGACGTGTCCTTTGTGGGGGATGCCCGTCGCCAGGATGTAGTCGAAGGCCGAAATGCGGTCCGTGGCGACGAAAAGGAGCTGCTGCTGGCCGACGGAGTAGACGTCGCGGACTTTGCCGCTGGCGTGGAGGTGAAGGTTCGGGAAATCGGTCTGCAAAAGAACGGAATCGAGAAGATCAGTGCTCATGACGAAAGTTTACAGGTAAGAGGCGAGGGGTATTCTAGCTGCTCAGGAATTTTTGTCAACGATTGTCGTCACGAGGAGCGACCCGGCCGTAAGGTGCCCGCGAGTGAAAAAGATTGACAGCAGGCGATCGCGCGAGAACCAGCGTTGGATAAGGGTTTCAGACGATCGCAAATGTGGAAAAGCTGAGGATCAGCGTGGATAACGGGGAAGCATCCTCCGCTTGCGAATTCATTGCGCTCCGAATCTAACGGAAACCAGCTTCGACACGCCCGGTTCCTGCATGGTCACGCCGTAAAGCACCGGGGCGATGCCCATCGTTTTCTTGCTGTGGGTGATGAGCACGAACTGTGTCTGCACGCTCATTTCCTTTACCAGGTCGGTAAAGCGACCAATGTTGGCTTCGTCGAGCGGGGCATCCACTTCGTCGAGAATGCAGAACGGGCTGGGCGCATATTGGAAGATGCCGACCAGCAAAGCCAGTGCGGTCAGGGCCTTTTCGCCGCCGGAAAGCAGGAGCACGTTTTGCAGGCGCTTGCCCGGAGGCGACGCGATCACATCGATTCCGCTCTCGGCGCTGTTTTCCTCGTCCGTGAGTTTCATCAGAGCATGGCCACCTCCGAAAAGTTTCTTGAACGTGGCCTGAAAATTCTCATTGATCTTGCCGAAGGCTTCCTCGAATTTCTGCCGCGAGATTTGGTCGATTTCGCGAATGGTGGCCGTCGTGTTCTCGATCGACGAGATCAGATCTTTGCGCTGCGTCTCGAGAAATTCATGTCTCTCGGCCGTTTCTTTGTACTCCTCAAGCGCCATCATGTTCACGGGGCCCATGGCTTCGAGCTTTTGCCGCATGTCGCGGTGGAGCTGGTCTTCGGCGACGAGCTGTTCGCCGGTGACGATGGCGAGTGTGGCATCGGCCATGAGTGCGGAGTGCTCCAGTCCGAGCTCGTTGAGGCAGGTTTCCGACATGTACTGGGCGTCGGATTCGAGCTTCGCTGCCGCAGCCGACAATTCGCCGCGGCGGTCACGCGCTTGATCGAGCAGCAGGCGGCCGTGGCGCAAAAGCTCGTCGATTTCGGTCAAGCGCGCGCGGAGTTGCTCGGTTTCAAATTGCAGCAGGCCTTCGCGGGCCTGGGCGGCGTTGCGCTCGGCGTCGAAATCGGCCGCTTGCCCGGTGAGCCGCTGGTTTTCGGTCTCACGCTGTAGTTTCTCGGCGACGCCGGCTTCGATTTGCGAAGTCAACGTGTGAATGCGCTCGCCCATCTCGGCGATCAGAGAACCGATGCGGTCGAGAACCGCGGCGGCGGAACGGTGGCGCTCTTCAAGCGTGGCTACGCGCGCAGCATGCTGGGACGTCGTCTGCGCCGACTCTTCGCGGCGCTGGCGCAGCGTGGCCAGCGACTCCTGAGTCGCGGCAAGATACTGATCGAGTTGAACGCGTTGCTGCTCCAGAACACCGATTTCCGCCTGGCGGGCGCGGACGACGGATTCCTGCTCGGCGCGCTCGGCGGCGAGACGTTGAAGTTCAAGGCGAGAGACGTTCAGCCGCTCGCTGACACGCGTCATCTCGGATTCGAGCTGGCGCAGCATGTGGCCCGAAGTCATAGCCTGATGTTCGGCTTCGCGCTTCTCCGTCTCCAGCCGATCGAGGAGGGAAGTGAGCTCCTTGATTTCGCGTCCCAGGGTGAGGACGCGCATTTCTTCGTCACGCAAGGCGCGCTCCAGATCTTCGACCTGGCGCGCGATTTCGCGCAGCTCGCGCTTCATGGAGAGCGGGCCTTCGGCGCGCTGCTTGCCGCCCGTGACCGTGACGTTGTGGAAGCACTCGCCGGCCTGCGACAGGAAGAACGCGTCAGGATTTTCGAGCGCCAGATTTCGCGCAACGACGGCTTCCGGCACGATGTATCCGTCGCGCAGCTTGGGCAGAATCACTTCGAGGGATTTGCCGAAACCGTTGAGCACGCGGATGGTGTGCTTGAGCGGCACGATTTGTGCGGCGGGCGGCGCAGAGTGCGCGGCTTCGTCGAGCACGAATGAAAACTTGGCCTGCGCGTCTTCCGGATGGACGAGGAATGTCGCCCGGCCGTCCACATCCGTGCGCAACATGCGCAGGCCCTCATCGGCGGCGTCCCACGACTTGACGACGATGTAATTCAGTTCGTCGCGCAGAAAATCCTCGACCACGCGCTCGTACCGTGGCTCTACCTCGAGGAAATCGGCAAGCACGCCCACCGGGGCAAAGCCGCTATGCATCACGCCCGACTGAAACAGGCGGCGGACAGATTCGGTCGAGTATCCGTGTTCGGCGATGACGGCTTCGAGCGAGCCTTTCTTGCCGAGCGCGGTCGCGAACTCGGCGCGGAGGACGTCGAGATTCGTTTTGGCGCGGGTCTCTTCTGATTTCTTCGATTCAATCAGGCGTCGAAGCTGGGTGATCTCTTCGGTAATGCCGGTGACGCGCTGGGTGACGGTTTCGAATTCGAGCGCGAGTTGACCGCGCTGGCCACCGAAGGCGTCTATTTGAATGCTGGCATTGTCGATTTCAGCCTGCAGGCGACGGCCATCGCGGTCGGCGCCGGCGAGACGCTCCTCGGCCTGCGCCAGTTGATTGCGCAGGCGCGACGCCGACGAAACTGTGTCGAAGATCGCGACGCGAGACTCTTCCAGCTGGCGCTCGACTTCCTCAAGACGCGCGGCGGCCGCCGCGGCCTCCTGCTGGCAAAGACTCAGTTCGTTCTGAGCGGCGGCCACTTCTGCGGCCGCAGACTCAAGAATCTGGCGGTTCGATTCCTGCTCGGATTCAAGAGCGGTCAGGCGATGACGCATTTGCGCCAGCTCCGCTTCCGCCGACGCGGATCGCACCAGCAATTCGGCGCAGCGCTCCTCATTGTGGCGGCGGCGGGCGTGGGCACGATCGATTTCCATTGCGATCTGGCCGATGCGGTCGCGGTTTTCGCGCAGTTCGGTCTCGATGGCGTATCCGCGCTGGGTGCGGTCTGCGTGCTCGGCTTCAAGTTGCTGCACAGCTTCGGTGCGATGCTGCATTTCTTCGGCGAGGGTGTTGAGTTGCGAATCGATTTCCGCGCTCTCGCGTTCCAAGGCGGCGAACTTGCTTGCCAGCACCACGCGCAGCTTGGCGCGCATTTCGTCGCGCAGGCGGGCATAGCGCTCGGCCTTGGAGGCCTGCCGCTTGAGCGAATTCATTTGCCGCGTGACTTCGTCGAAAATGTCGTTAATGCGGGCGAGGTTCAGCTTGGCGTCTTCCAGGCGCGCCTCGGCGAGACGCTTTTTCGTTTTGAACTTCGTGATGCCGGCAGCTTCTTCGAGAATTGCGCGGCGGTCGGTGGGACGGCTCGAGAGAATCTGACCGATGCGGCCCTGCTCAATCAGAGCGTAGGACTCGGGTCCAAGGCCGGTGCCCATGAACAGCTCCTGAATGTCGCGCAAGCGGCAGAGTTTGCCGTTGAGCAGATATTCGCTGTCGCCGGAGCGGAACAGGCGGCGCGTGACCACGACTTCACCGCGATGAAATTGCTGCTGGTTGAATTTACGGCGGCGAATCTTGAGCACGACATGAGGCGCGGCAGTGCCGATCGGTGCAGGGGGCACAGGAGCCGTGACGTTGTGCACGGGCAGGGCGGCGATCTGCTGAAAAAAGATGGGCTCGTCGTCGGGGAAGGCGATCGCGATGGTGTTAATTTTCGAGCGCGGAATTTCGACTTCTTCCATCTTTCCGGGCTGAGCGTCTTCGACGGCGCGGACGGTCTCTTCGGCGTTACGGGCGCGTAGGGCGGCTTCGTCCCAATCGTCGATGACATGGGACGTGGCGGACTCGGGCATGTCGTCCTGGATCTCGATTTCGGTGGCGGCGTTGGCGTCGGGGCCGGCGTAGACCTCGGGGTCGATCAGCGTCAGCGACACTTCGGCCATGCCCGTGGGCTTGCGGTCGCGCGTCCCGGAGAAGATGACGTCTTCCATGCGCGATCCGCGCAGAGTCTTGGCCGACTGCTCGCCCAGCACCCAGGAAATGGAGTCGGCAATGTTCGACTTGCCGCAGCCGTTGGGGCCGATGATGGCCGCAATCCCGTCCCCGTGAAACTTGAGTTCGGTGCGGTCGCAGAACGACTTGAATCCGAGAATCTGAAGCTTCTTCAGTTTGAGCAACGCGTTACTCCAGTGGCCAGAGGCCAGGGATCAGTGGCCGTTTTCGAGCCAGCCGTTGTAGAGCTATGTACAAATCCTGCGGACCCCACTTTTCGTGAGAAGCGGGATCGACGATGCCGATCCAGTGTTTACCAAACGGATTCCGTCGCGTGCGGTACTATGCGCGCACCGTTCACCGCTGCCGTATTTCTCACCCCAGGCTGGACAGGGCGGGCACAGATTGAAGCTACTGTAACGGCGAAAACGGGGCGGGGTCAAGCAATATAACACTATATCTTGTGTGCCATCGCCAGACACCGCGTTAAGTTGCACAGACATTGCAGCAAAGGCCTGCTTTATAGGTGAGGGAAGGACGAGGTGGAAGAATCGCGAGAGCAGGATAAGGCTAGCGCAGTCTGGGCGTGGAGTGCAATGGCGATGTTACGCCAATGAATGAAGTCAGGCTCGGGACCCGCTGGTGTGACTCTCAGGTTCGTTGGACTACGTTGCGGCACTTGCATTTGCGAACGGAGGTTACGTCCCGATGACAAGCTTCTGCTAGCGCTTGTACGCTGCGATGTCGAGCGGGCGGCTCGAGTTGATGCGCGGGTTGCGGATGTAGTCGAGACATAGGCAGTGGTCGACGTGTAGCGATTCCGGTTGATTGCTCATGGCACGAGAGTTACGTGACTAACGTGTTGGGCTGAGACAAACTGTCTCGCGCCCCACGTCGTAGGACAGATTGGCTCGACGCCCGGCTGGAGGCCTCTCTGATCTTGAATGTTGACAATCACTTACGGGGAACGGATTGGCAGTGCCCGTGCTCACTAAGAGATTGGGAACTGCTGCACAATTTTGGTCCATTTGAGTTTTCTTGTAAGAGAGGGTAAGGGTTATGCCGCAAGCAATGAAAACAAAGAACCGGAGTCGAGGCGAGCGCCACAGCGCAGCTTGGGGAAAGCGATTGAGCCTGATGTTGCTGCTCCTGGTTGTCGGAGCTGCCTTCGCCCAAGATGGAAGAGGCGACGGCAGGGCGATTGGCAAGTTCGCCCCGGATCTTGCGCCAGCGGTTGCGCGAGCCCATCAAGGTGTTGCGGCTGACGAGACCATGAAGGTTATCGTGCAGTACAGACAGGTTCCGCAGGCGGAGCAAGAGGGGAAAGCCCAGCGTCTAGGCGCGCGTCTGAACCACCGGCTGGGCGTGGTCAAGGGCATCGCTCTCACGGTTCCGGTAAACGCGCTGCCTGCTTTGGAAGCGGACAGCGAGGTTGTGTCGATAAGCCTCGACCATCCCATGCGGGCGCTGGATGAAACTACCGATGCGGCTACGAACGTGCCCGCCGCCTGGAATGCCGGCTACAACGGAGCCGGGATTGGCGTGGCTGTGATTGACAGCGGCATTAACGATAGTCATCCTGATCTCTGGAATTCGGGCGAGACACATTCGCGCGTGGTGTATCACCAGGATTTCACGGGCACCCCGACAACGAACTCAAGCGGGGCACAGTACGACCTCTACGGTCACGGTACCCACGTTGCCGGAATCATCGGCGGCAACGGCTATCTTTCAAGCGGGAGCTATATCGGAGTCGCGCCCGCCGTAACCCTGGTCGATCTTCGAGCCTTGGATGAGAATGGCAATGGCACTGACAGCTCAGTGATCGCGGCCATCCAGCAAGCGATCGCGCTGCAGAACAAATACAACATCCAGGTGATAAACCTGTCGCTCGGGCGTGGCATTGCCGTCAGCTACACTCAGGACCCCCTTTGCCAGGCGGTGGAATCGGCCTGGGAAGCCGGGATTGTGGTGGTGGTGGCGGCGGGCAACTATGGACGCGTGAGCGTCGACGGTAGCGACGGATATGGAACCATCACAGCTCCGGGCAATGATCCACTGGTCCTCACGGTCGGAGCGATGAACAGTACGGGATCGTCTTCGCAGTCGGCCGAAATCATGACGACCTACACGTCCAAGGGGCCCACGACCTATGATCACGTGGTAAAGCCCGACATTATGGCCCCCGGCAACAGCATCGTCTCGTTGGCGGCTCCGGGCGCTACCCTGGAAGCTGAGTATCCCAGTCTACTGGTGAATGGCAACAACGGGCAGCCCGACTATTTCACGCTAAGCGGCACGAGCATGGCAACGCCGGTTATCAGCGGAGCGGTGGCATTGCTGTTGCAGCAAAACAGCAATCTGACTCCGGACCAGGTGAAGGCGCGATTGATGCAAACCACTTACCAGGCGTTTCCGACCTCTACCTCCATCACGGTTCCGGCTCTCGATGAGACCTTCACCGAGTATTACGATCTGTTCTCCGTCGGTTCGGGCCTGCTCAATATGCAGCCCGCATTGTCCGACAAGAGCCTAGCTCCGGCCACGGTGGGCGCAGCGTTGTCTCCGTCAGTGGTCTACAACCCAACTACTGACACAGTTTCCCTCGTTAACGGTAATAGCAGCATTCCGGCACGTTCGGTGATTTGGGGGTCGTCGAAGGCGTGGGCGTTTTCGGCCATTTGGAGTGATATAGACGGTAACTCGGCAGTTTCGAGTACTCCGTTGCCCTGGAATGACGACCTGTTGACCGCCTTTAGCGTGGTTTGGGGTTCAAGCACTGGCACTGGCCCGCAGGCGACAAGTCTGGTTTGGGGTGCGCTGGAACTGATTATCGACTCCGCCCAGGACGGAGGCCCAATCCTAACGTGCTCACCACAGAAATGCAAAGATGAGCCGGGGAAATGATGAAATAACAAGCTTAATGTTGGCATGGTTCAGCGAAACGGTGGCAGAGCCATCCTAAGCTCGATCAGGAAAGCACCAAGATCTCCAACCGATAACGAATAAAGAGCGCCCCTTGGGGCGCTCTTTTGCAGTGCTGCGCGGCAATTGCTTGTTACCCGCCGAGCTTCTCGAAGAAGCGGCAGATGGTTTCGATCCCGCGGTAGAAGTTCGGGATGTGGAACTTCTCGTTGGGGGCGTGGAGATTGTCGTCGGGAAGGCCGAAGCCCATCATCACGCTGGGAATTTTCAGTACATCCTGAAAATCGGTCACGATGGGAATCGAGCCGCCGCTGCGGATGAAGACCGTGTCTTTCTTGAACGTGTCGTGCAGGGCTTCGGTCGCGGCTTCGATGTATTTGTTGTCGGTCGAAACGACGCAGGCCGGGCCTTTGCTCCAGACTTTGACTTTGGTTTCGATTCCTTTGGGCGTGATCTTCTTGATGAACGCCATGAACTTCTTCAGGATGTCGTCGGGATCCTGATTGGGCACGAGGCGCATGGAAACTTTAGCTTTCGCTTTGGCCGGGATCACGGTCTTCGCGCCATCGGCGGTGAAGCCTCCGGGCATGCCGTGGACCTCGAGCGTGGGCCGCGCCCAGGTGCGATACAAAACTGAGTAGCCCGGTTCGCCGGTCAGCACCTTCGATCCGACTTCGGTCTTGCGGTAGTGCTCTTCGTTGAAAGGTAGCCGCTTCCATGCTTTCAGTTCGGCCGCGGTCGGGGCCTTCACGCCCTTGTAGAAGCCGGGGATCAAAACTTTACCCTTTGCGTCTTTCATCTTGCTGATCATTTCAATCAGGGCAAAGAAGGGATTCGGTGCAGCGCCGCCGTACATGCCGGAATGCAGATCGGTCTTCGCGCCGTAGGCTTCGATTTCCGTGTAGACGAGGCCGCGCAGGCCGACGCACAGCGTAGGCAGATCGGGCGCGAACAGTTCGGTGTCGCAGACCAGGGCGAAATCGGCTTTCAGCTTGGCTTTCTGCTTGCGGATGTATTCGGCGATGGATTCGCCGCCGACTTCTTCTTCGCCTTCGAAGATCACTTTCACATTGATGGGCAGCTTGCCGCCGCCGGTCTGCATGAGGGCCTCAAGGGCTTTGACTTCCATCCAGAGCTGGCCTTTGTCGTCGACGGCGCCGCGAGCATAAATGTTGTTGTTGCGCTCGGTGGGCTCGAAGGGCGGAGTATGCCACTCGTCGAGAGGATCGGGCGGTTGCACGTCGTAGTGCGCGTACATGAGCACGGTCGGCTTGCCGTGGGCGTGCAGCCAGTCGGCGTAAATGAGGGGATGCCCCTTCGTCGGGATGATTTCGACATTTTCCATGCCGATGCGGCCCAGTTCGCTGGCCACGTAGTCGGCCGCTTTCTGAATGTCGGGCTTGTGTTCTTCGAGTGTGCTGACGCTGGGGATGCGAAGAAGATCTTTGAGTTCGCTGAGAAAACGCTGCTGATTACTGCGGGCAAAATCGACTGCGGGAGAGGCCATGGTGATCCTTTCTATGGTCGCAAGCCGGATTTCGGCGGACGAGCAGAATTGCGAATTTTGAGGCACCGCGGAAACGGATCAGTATAGCGCGATCCGGGAGGTGCTGCCTGAGCGGGTTTTTCACCACAGAGTACACACAGGGCAGGGCGCGCAGAACGGGACCTATTGGTGTTCCGTTTCAGAATCCACTAGCTCCATCTTTCCATTGCGGAGTTCGTACCTATTCACGGTGACAGTTTCTGCCTTCCTGTCCCAGGCTGAGATTTCCTGATGAATCAGCGTGTAGCGGCCATCTTCGTACTGATACGTGTCGTTCTCCCAGTCCGCGGCGCTACCGTTGGAATGTGTGGTGATCTGCTTTTTCTTGGCGTCAAATTCGGGGCTGCGAAGATTGTTGCTCAGGAATTCGTTGTGAACGAATTTATTTGTGACGGGATCGTAAAGGAAGAAATCGTATGAGCAGTTTCCCGTTCCTCCGCAATTACTCAGGATCTGCAGGTCCTGGTAGCCATCGAAGTTGGCGTCCACCGGGGTGAGCAGGTTCTCTTCAAGTTCGGAAACCGACGACACCATGCCCCAATCGGTGAATTGTTCGATTGTCTGGACGATCGTCGTACTGGGTTCTTCGATGATCTCGAGTTGACCCAGACTATTGTCCGGCTTCCCAACGAAATGAAATGTGAAGAGTGGCAGGTCATGGCTAATTCGATAATGACAAATAACCCCGCCGCGGAAATCTGGTTGGTCCGGGACATAAAACGGCAGCTTACTGAGCGGAATCTTTCCGGTGTAGGGCAGCAGTTTGCATCCTTCTTTGACAGGGGCTTTGCCGGACCCCTCAACCAGCGCATCCGTTTTGCCAGACGAAGAAATCTGCGCATGGCAAGGGACCGTTGTGAACAGTGCTGCCAGAAGCGCCCCCAGAACAAGTCGGTCTCGCTGCATGGCCGCAGTCTAGCAAGCGTTCGCGGCCCGGAAATCATCACGATGGTAACCGCCCTGTACGAGGGCCTTCTATGTTAGGCAGCATTCTTGGCGAAGCGGCGAGGATCGAAAGCCTTCAAGTCGTAACCTGCTGCTAATCCCGTGATTACATTTGCCATAATTTGGGCCGTGATCGGCGCCAGCAGGATGCCGTCGCGGAAGTGGCCGGTGGCGACGTAATAGCCTGGAGTCTGGGTTGCGCCGAGGATGGGAAGCGCGTCGGGCGTGCCGGGTCGGAGGCCGGCCCAGTCTTCGAGGATGCGAGCGTCGGCCAGCTTCGGGACGAGCGCGATCGCGGCTGCTCGTTGGCGCTGGATGGTCGTGGGGACGGTGCGTTTGTCGAATCCGGCTTCTTCGACCGTCGCGCCGACCAGCAGGCGGCCGTCGCTGCGCGGGATCAGATAAACTTCGGGTGAGCGGATGACGTGCCGGATCAGATCTTTCGGATGCATGATCAGGCAGAGCATTTGGCCTTTGACTGGCCTCGTCGGGATTGGCTGTGGGCCAATCTGCGACGTCGTTATTTGTCCAGACGTTATCTGTCCAGACCAGGCTCCGGCGCAGTTGACTACTTTCGAGGCACGGAAGGATGTCTTGGCCGTCGTGACACCAGAGATTTGACCATCGGACAGATTCACTGCCGTGACGGGATCGCCAGAAGAGAAGTCCACGCCGCGATTTTTCGCGGTTTTGATGGCGGCTGCGGTGAGGGCGCGGGGATCGACGCTACATTCTTTCAGGTAGAAGGCCGGTCGCGCTGGCTCGGCGAGGGCCGGCTCCAGTTCGGCTAGCGGCGCAGGAAGCAGACTGGCGAGGGTGAATCCCGGCCGTTCGTGAACATGCTCGGGTGGAGGAAATACGATGGTGCCGCAGTCGCGGAGATCGACCTTCATCCCCGATTCGATTTCTAACTCATGGGCAAATTCTGGATACATTTTGGCGCTGGCGATGGCCAGCGGCTGCAGCGAAACTGGAGTTTCGGCACTGCAATCCACTAGCATGCCTCCTGCGGCGTGCGAGGCTTCGCGGCCGGGCTCGCCGCGCTCGACGACCAGCACTGTCGCCCGCCGTTTGCGCAGGGCGATGGCGAGCGAAAGGCCGATGATGCCTCCGCCGACGATGATGACGTCCCAGGTCTTATTGCGCATGCTATTGATTGCCTGTTCTATCAGGCATTGTAAAAGAGGCGGCGCGGATGAGCGCGGATTCTGCAGGACAACTGGCGCGGAAATGACGCGCAAAAAGATTTCGGCATAAAATAGCCGCATGAACCGGATTCTTTCTGTGGTACTGGTCATATGGGCGATTACGTCAATTGCGGTGGGGCAGAAAGAGAAAAAAGATGACGACGTGGGGCCGACGGCGATTCTGAATTTCCTGGTGCTCAAGGAAGACAACGCCAAGCCGGTGCGGAATGCCGCCGTCGTGTTGCATACGGTGAACTCGCGCGGCCAGCAAGCCAAAGGCGGAATGGAGTTGAAGACGGACCTGGATGGCAAGGCGATTTATGAGGGCATCCCGTACGGCAAGCTGCGGGTACAGGTGCTCGCGCCGGGATTTCAGACCTGGGGCGACGACTTCGACATCGACAAGGACAAGGTTGCGATCACCATCAAGCTGAAAAGGCCGCAACAGCAGTTCTCGGTGTATGACGACAAGCCGAAGGATTCGAATCCACCGCCCAAACCGCAGGATCAGACGAAGCCGAACTGAATTCAGATCAAAGATTTGAGATTTCAGACTATGGAAGGGTCGGCTTGGAGAAGGTTTGATCCGCAATCTGAGATCTACAATCTGAAATCTGCAACTGGAGCCTTATGGATTACTTACTCAAAACCGAGCCTTCCACGTACTCATTCGCCGACCTGCAGCGCGAGAAGACCACAGTCTGGGACGGCGTGTCAAATCCCGTCGCGCTGAAGAATCTGCGGAACATGAAGCCCGGTGAACGCCTGGTGATTTATCACACCGGGGACGAGAAGAGCGCCGTGGGGATGGCGACGGTGGTATCGGTGGATGCGTCGGACGAGAAGAACCCGCGGGTCACGATCAGAGCGGGAAGCGCCATCGCGAAGCCGGTTACGTTGACCGAGGCGAAAGCGAACAAGTTTTTCGCGGAGTCTCCGCTGGTGCGGCAGGGACGGCTGAGCGTAGTGCCACTGAATGAGACGCAGTACAGGTTTCTGACTCGGGGCTGACCTCGACGTTCCAAGTCAACGTCCCACGCTAAAATCGCAAAGCGACTCCAGGACGGGCACTCCCATCTCCCCAAACTCCCCTACGAAGCCTTCGCGTCGCGGCGAATCAGGATCGAATCGAGCAGATATCCCAACCCCAGCGTGAACGGGATGGCGCCGAAAGCAGCAGCTTCCAAGGCGTCGGGCTCAAGTCGCGCCAGGATGGTGAACGTCAGCATGTAACCAACCGCGCCGGCAATGAGCAGAATCCCGTAACGGCGCGAGCGCGCGGACTCGGGAAGTTCCGGCTCCATTGGAATGGACACACCCCGCTGAATAGCTGCGAGGCGTTCTTCCGTGCGCAGCTTGCGCACGCGGTAAAACGTGTACATCGCAATCGCCGCCGTGGGCATTCCCAGGACCATGACAACTGCGGCAAGACCGGTGAAATCGTTCATGGTAATTCTCCTTTTCGGGTGTCCTCGCCCGCGGGAGTGAGCATCGCTTGCGAGAGAGGATACGGAAGACGGGAAAGGAAAGTTCCCTTGCAGCCAACTTCGACGGCGGCATATGCTTCCAACCAGTGGAATGCCTTGGGGTCTCCGGGTCGCCATTGTGGAGGCGGCATGAATCCTGGAAAATTGCATAAGGTGCTGGCGGCTTCGGTGGCGGCATGGGTGCTCGGCGCGTCGCAGCTCCTCCGGGCGCAGGAGACGAAGGAAAAGGTCACGGTCGATGACGTGGACCGGACGTACATGGTCCGCCTGCCGAAGGGTTACAACGCGCAGCAGAAATATCCGGTGGTGGTGCTGCTGCATGGCATGAATCAGGATACCGACGACATCGAGCGGCTTACGCGCTTCGATGAGTTGGCGGACAAGGACGGAATTATTGTCGTCTATCCGTGCGCGCTGCATGGGCGATGGAATGTCGGCGTGCAGCCCGAGCAGCCGCGTCCCGCAGGCCCGGGGCCCGGCCGACGGCGCTATGGCGGCGGCTACCCCGGCGGGGGAGGGTACCCCGGCGGCGGCTATCCGGGGGGTGGCTATCCGGGAGGGGGAGGCAATCCGGGGCAGCAGAATCCGAATCGCGATTCCGAAAAACACGAGCAGCCGGAACCTGCCGACGATGTCGCCTTCATCGGCGCAATGCTCGACCAGATCGGCACGAAGTTTTCTGTCGATTCTCCACGCGTGTATGCCCTGGGGTTGTCGGAGGGCGGCTTCATGAGCATGAAGCTGGGTTGTAGCCTGGGCGACCGCTTCGCAGCCCTCGGCTCAGTGGGTGCAGCAATGCCAAAGACGATGACGTGTCTGCCGCCGCGCCCCGTGCCGGTGATCATGATTAACGGTACATCCGATCCCGTGGTTCCCTACGGCGGCGGCATAGAACACAATCTAAGCCTGACGATGCTTTCGGCGGAAGACAGTGCGAAAGAGTGGGCGAAGATTGATCGTTGCACGGGGAAGCCGGAGAAGAGCAAGCTGCCTGAGAAAGCGAAGGGCGGCATGGAGACAAAGGTCGATACCTATACTGGCTGCCACGAAGAGGCGCAGGTTGTCCTCTACAGCGTGAAAGGGGCAGGAAATACCTGGCCCGGCGGCGAACAGTACGAAACCGAGAGCGCGATTGGGAAGACGAGTCAGGACCTCAACGCCGATGAGACGGTGTGGAACTTCCTCGTAACGCACAAATTGCAGGACAAGACTTCCAGCTCGCAGTAGTTTGAATCATGAACGGGCGCGAACTGGCATACGAGGGAATCAAACGCCCAGCTCCTGTGATTGCAAGGGCTGGGCGTTCTCTCAGGGTGGGCGAGGGCGGGGGAGACGCTAAGTCGCCGGACGATGCAATTCGAAAGACGCGATCAGAACGGCGGCGTCAAGCCGGTGTAATCGCCTACCACCTTTGCATCGTAGGGCCCGTTCAACATGTCGAAGGTGTTCCCTGAGACGGCGATTTCGCCCTGGCTCCAGACGATGTTCTGTTTGGAGTCGATCTCAATCACCTGCATGTCGTACTGATTGCTGATGAGCGTGTTGCCGTTGCGCAAGCGGATTGCCCGCGTGGGGAGCGGAGCAGCGATGCTGCCGGGCTGGGTGTTCGTGTAGTAGGTCCCGACGACGTTGCCGCCGGAGTCGACTTGGAGGATGCGATTGTTGTTGGAATCGGTGATCAGGGTGTCGCCGTTGGGCAGGCGGCTGGCGAAGGCGGCGCCGCTGAGTTGAGAGCAGGTCGCGCAGCCGTAACTCCAAACGATATTCTTGCTGCGGTCGACTTCGATGACGCGATTGTTGGATTCATCGGCAATCAGAATGTCGCCGTTGGCCAGCAGTTCGGCGCTATTGGGACTGTTGAGCTGGTTCGGGCCATCGCCAGCAACGCCAGTTTGGCCATACTGCCACACTATATTCTTATTCAAGGTGACTTCAATGATGCGGTCGTTGCCTTGATCGGTGATCAGGACGTGGAAGCTGGGCAGCCACGTGTTCTGCACTGGAGTGTTCAGCTGGTTAGGGCCGGAGCCGGTAACGCCGGCTTCGCCATATTGCCAGATGATCTGGCTGGCGGGATCGACCAGCATGACGCGGTTATCGGCGCAGCCGCTGGGGCAGTTGGGTTCGGCTCCAGCGGGCACGCCGGTGCCCGCGACGAGAGTGAGAAAACCGACACGCTGCGCGTCATTCGGGCCAACGACGGAGTGCGGGCCGGCGACCCAACTCTGGTTTCCGAAGTGCCACACGATTCCGTGAGTGTCAGGATTTACTTCGAGAATGCGGTTGTTGTACTGGTCGGAAATCAGAATGTTCCCGGGTGTGTTGAAGTGGTTTCCCTGGGCCAGGCCGGGCAGCGCGGTGGCGGCGATGAGCGAGAGTGCCCACGCCCAGCTTCTCAGTTCAGACGAAGTCATGGCAATCCTCCTCCGCAGCAGTGTGAACGCACGTTAGAGAGGGATTGTCAGAACATTGTCAAGAAAGTGTCACTTCTTCTTCTGGGAGTCGGCCTGGAAGTATTCGGCAAGCAAGTGCAAGACATTGCGATGCCTAGCCGATGGACTTTCTTAACTCTCTGCGCAGGATTTTCCCGGACGCGGTCTTGGGAACGGCATCGATAAAGCGTACTTCGCGCGGCTGTTTGTAATGCGTGAGGCGGTCGGCGACGAAGGCGCAAAGCTCCTCGCCGAGTTTTGCGCTGTCGACAAAACCATCGCGCAGGGCGACGAAGGCGACAGGAATCTCTCCCGCGCAGGAGTCGGGGCGGCCGACCACGCCGCATTCCTTCACCGCCGGATGCTCAAGCAGCACGGCCTCGACTTCGGCGGGAGCGACGGGGAAGCCTTTGTACTTGATCATCTCCTTGCGGCGGTCGACGACGCGGTAGAAGCCTTCGCGATCGCGGGTCACTATGTCGCCGGACCAATACCATCCATCGCGCAAAACGGCGGCCGTGGCCTGCGGTTCCCTCCAATAGCCGAGCATGAATTGCGGGCCGCGCATGACGAGTTCTCCGGCCTCGCCGGTGTCGACTTCAGCGACGCGGTCGGCTGAGATACCTGAGTCGATGTGAGCCGGAGACAGCACGCGGCAATCGGTCTCAGCGAGAGGATGACCGATCGAGTCGGGACGATAGAGCGCTGGTTCTAGGAAGCCGACATGTGTGACGGGCGACGCTTCAGTCATGCCATAACCCTGGCAGACCGGAATCCCAGTGAGGGCCGTAAAACGGCGCGCCAAGTCGGGCGGAAGCGGCGCGGCGCCGGACTTGATCCAGAGCACTTTGTGGTCGCGCGGGAATTGTCCCGCCTCGGCGAGCTGGCAGAGAGCGTTGATGGCGGGCGGCACCAGCGGCATCATGGTGGCGGCTTCGTCGATCAGCAATGCGGCAAGCTGCTGGGGGTGAAAGCGAGGCATGATCACCAGCGTCGCGCCGAGGATCAGCGAGGGGTTGAGAATCACGTTGAGGCCGTAGATGTGATAGAGAGGCAGACAGCAGAGGAGCGTGTCAGCCGAGTTCAAGTGGGACGCATTAGGTCCGATCAACTGGTAGATGTTCGACACAATGTTGTAATGCGAGAGCATGACGCCCTTAGGCAGACCTGTGGTGCCGCTGGAGTAGGGAAGAGCGGCGAGAGTTTCCTCGGAAGACTTGTGGGACTTGGGAAACGGCGCGGTTGCCGGCTTCAGCAGGTTGGCGAAGGAATCTACGCCCGGGGCGGGCTGCCGCGTCGTGTAAACGCGGCGAAGGTCCGGAATGCCACCGAGGTTGATTCCTTCGAGATTTGATCCGTCGGTGACCAGCGCGACTGCAGCCGAGTTTTCCAGCTGAAAGCGGACCTCGCGTTCCCGATAGGTCGGGTTCAGGAGCGTGGGGATTGCACCGGCCAGAGTAGTTGCGTGATACGTCGCGCAAAACTCCCAGGAATTGGCGAGAAAGATGGCGACCACTTCGCCGGGCTTGATGCCGGTGGCAATCAGTCCGCGGGCGATGGCCTCGACGGTTTCCCAGTATTCGGCGTAGGTGAAGCGCCGGCCGCAGGAAGTATCGACGAGCGCAGTTTTCTGCGGATTGCGATGGCAGGATTCAAGGACGAGATCGTGCAGGAAAAGTTTGTGAGGATCGGCGTGGAGCTTGGTGCGGAGCATGCCGGGAGAGATTGTAACGGAGCGCGGCAAGATTGAAGCGCTGAAACGCGTTACGGCCTAACTGGCCAGTTTGCGCAGGAACTCCTGCTCGTCCATGTGGTACTTGAAGGCTTTACGGCCGTCGATGAAAACGACGGGGACCTGGTCGTTGAACTCGCGCCGCAGTTCGGCGTCCGAGTCGACGTCCACTTCGGTCCAGGTGAAGCCGCCGCGGCGGTGGAGCTTGGCGAGGCTCTCTTTGACGAGCTCACACAGATGGCAACCCTTGCGGGAATACACGACGACGCTGCGAGGCTCCGGCATGCGGAGAAATTCTAGCGCGTGAAATTGATGCCGGCCAATGCGAAAAATCAAAATCAGCCCAGAAAAAGCACCGAGTCGCCAGGTCAGGTGGCCGGACCAGTTCGAGCTGGTGCTCAATTTGCCGGCATCGGCGGACAAAGCGAAAGCAGGTAGAATCCTTCCATGCAAAATCCTGGGTCGAGACCCGAGGCCAGGCCCTTGTCGGGCAAGACCGCCCTCATCACCGGCGGGGCGAAGCGGCTGGGACGGGCATCGGCGCTGGCATTGGCCCAGGCGGGCGCGGATGTGGCCATCACGTTCAACAACTCCGGCCCCGAGGCGCGAGCGACGGTGATCGACTTGTCCAGTTTTGGCGGGCGCGCTTTTGCCCTGCATTGCGACGTGACCGACGAAGCCAGCATTCGGGCGATGATGAAGGAGATAGGACAGGAGCTGGGGCGAATCGACATTCTGGTCAACAACGCGGCCAACTATGAGACAGCCGAATTCGAAAAGCTGACCGCCAAGCAGTGGGACGCGATTTTTGCCTCCAACACGCGCGGGCCGTTTTTGGTTTCGCGCGAGGCGCTGAAATGGATGCGGCGCAAACGCGGGAAGGGACAAGCAGTCGAGGCGAGAATCATCAATATGGGCTCCCTGGGTGGGCTTCGGCCGTGGGCCACGCACGCGCATTATTGCTCGTCGAAGGCGGCGCTGCACATGCTGACCAAGGTGATGGCGAAAGCGCTGGCGCCTGAAATTGCGGTTAATGCAGTGGCTCCGGGAATGATTGATCTTGGAGAGAAATCGGCGGCAGCCTTCATGCGGCGCATGGCCAAACAGACCCCGATGGGGCGGAATGGGCGCGGCGATGAGATCGCCCGAGCGGTATTGTTCTTTGCCACCGCGCCGCAGTTCATCACCGGACAAATTCTGGCCGTGGATGGTGGTTTGGGGCTGTAGGGCGCGGTATATTGGGGCGAATGAAGAAAGCGAGAGTCAAGTCCGCAGCACGAGGTTCAGCTTCGCGCACCGTTGCATCAATTACACGAAACTCCGCACCTCGCATCGCCATCGCCATCATGGCGGCGGGCAAGGGAACCAGGCTCAAGTCGCAACTTCCTAAAGTGTTACATGAAGTCGGGGGAAAGCCGCTGCTGGAGCATGTGATCGCCACCGCGGTGCGGGTTGTTCCCGCGGCGGACGTGTACGCCATCATCGGCTATGAAGCCGAGCGCGTGCGCGCTGCGACAGAACATACTGGGATCAAGTACGTGTTGCAGGCAGAGCAGCGGGGCACCGGCCACGCCTTGATGGCGGCCCAGAAGGCCCTGGTCCATCATGACCACGTGATCGTGTTGTCGGGCGATGCGCCGCTGATCACTCCCGAAACGATCGGACACCTGCGAAATTTCCATCTCGAAGAGCAGGCGGCGATGACGCTGCTGACCGCCGATCTGGACAATCCGACCGGATATGGCCGGGTCGTCCGCAAGAACCCGCGCAGTGCCGACGTGCGGGCGATCGTGGAGGAGAAATCAGCGAGCGCGGTGCAGAAGAAGATTCACGAGATCAATTCCGGCTTTTATGTCTTCGACGCTAAGGAACTCTACCGGAACATCGGCAAGCTTTCGACCACCAATGTTCACTCCGAGTATTACCTAACGGATATGGCGGAAGTCCTGCGCGGGGCGCAACAACGCGTGGTGGCGTGGAAAACGGCGAACGCCTACGAAGTGCTCGGTGGGAATACGCGGGCGGAACTGGCTGATATCGACCACTACTTGCGAATGACGAAGTGCCGCCGGTTGATGGCGGATGGGGTCACGGTGTTTTATCCGGCGACGTGCGTGATTGACGCCGATGTGCAAATCGCACCCGATTCTGTGATTGAGCCCTATGTGCAACTGCTAGGGAAGACGCGCATCGGAACGGCATGCCGGGTGCGGTCGTACTCGGTGATTCGTGATTCGGAGATTGGCGACGGCGTAATCATTCGCCCGGGCTGCGTGATGGAGGGAGCCAGAATCGCGAACGGGGCTGTGATCGGGCCGTATTCGCACCTGCGGCCGGGCAGCGAGATCGGCGAAGGCGCGCATGTCGGCAATTTTGTGGAAACAAAGAAAATCAGGCTGGGCAAGGGATCGAAAGCGAATCACCTGACGTACCTGGGAGACGCGGAGATCGGTGCAGGAGTCAATATCGGAGCGGGAACGATTACGTGCAACTACGACGGCGTGCACAAGCATAAGACCGTGATTGCCGACGGCGTCTTCATCGGCAGCGACAGCACGCTGGTGGCGCCGGTGCGCGTGGGCAAGGGGGCTTATGTGGGCGCTGCATCCTGTATTACCGACGACGTTCCGGAGAATGGCCTGGCGATCGGCCGGGCGCGGCAGGTGGTGAAGGAAGGCTGGGCCAGCGCCAGGAAAGCCGCCAAGGGGAAATAATACTGCGTTGGCAAAAAAACTTGGCACTGGCGCGTAAGCGGCGCTGATCTAAATGTAGATCAGTACCGCGTAAGCCTCAGTGCCACGATTCACCGCTCGAAAACTTCAGCGCGAGAGCGCGTTGAATAAGTCGGTATGCATCAGCGCCTGGAACTGCTTATCGTCCGACTTGAAGTGAATTTGTACGTTGGAGCCGTCGGAATCGGCTGACGTGTTGTCCATGACAACCTTCTCACCCGCCGCGGCGGTGGCCTTCTTGTAAAGCAGGTACGCCTTCACCATCGAGGTTAAGGTGCCCGCGGTTACCGAGTCATCGGTGACGACGGTAGCGTCGAAGTTCACTCCGCTCGAGAAGTTCATGGTGTAGCGCGAACCGAGCAGCTTCTTCTTCAGCGTCTCATAGTCCCCGATCTTGGACGCATCGCCCAGGGCTGAGCGCATCATGTTCTGCGTGCCTTCTTGGTCGAGGATGCTCCAGACCGAAGCCGAGTCGACGTTGGTCATCATGTCAGCCATGTTGCCGTTGGTATCGAGGCTCAATTCCGTGCCGTCCCGCACGTCGAGTGCGTGATGGAGGGCCGTGGGCTCACCGAACAGCAGAGTGCTGTCATCGAGGAAACTCATGTACAGGCCGCCTTCCATCGGGTAGACGTCGGTCGTGCCCCCGGTGGGATATTTCTTGGGGACATAGTGTTGCAGCTTCATCTTCTTACGTACCGCCTTCATGTCGAACGGGCCACTGGCGATGCCAACGCCGCGCACGCCCTGCTTGCCCGAATGGAACGAGGCGAACGTCAGCGTATCCACGTCTTTGTCGGGATCGATGCCGATCCCTTTCAGGGCCGCCTCAAGCTGCTTGATGTTGTCGGGCATGAGTTGCGTCTTCAGCGCCAGCGCTGTCGGCGAATCCTTCAAGGAGCGATAGTCCACCGAGATGACTTGCAGCACTTCGGCGGGAATGCAAGCCCGACCGGACGAGTTCAGCGGCACGGCATAGGCCATGCTCACCAGGAGGAGGGAAGCCACGCACAGCTTAAACAGTTTCATAGCACCTCGAAAGTCAGGGGAAAATCCTGAACCGCAAAGTTCTGAAAATATCAGCGAGCGCACTGTTTCCTGGATGCGCGCTCAGCCTCTCTTGCCAGATCGCTTTATTCTATTTTACTTGCAGCCTGAGGAAGGGAACAAAAGTACATTCCCTGTTGATAATTCAGGGGCAGGGAACAGGCGGCGGCATTTCTGTGAATGCCATCAAATTCCCGACAGTCCCTAATCATCGTCCGGCCCGGCCGGCGGAGTTCTGTCGTTGAGAAAGTAGGCTGCGTTGTGCTCCGCAGTGATAGTAGTGAACTTCAACGGCGTCTGGCCCCAGTTGAAGCAGTCGGAAAGAGCGTCGGCGTGGGCGTCGGCGTAGCCAAGCGAGGGCAAACGGAAGTTCTGCTCAATAAAGCTCAGGATGCTTCCGAAATCATGCGTCACGTGTGAGATGTAGCTTGCCTTCGCATAGGGCGAGATCACAAGGAGCGGCACGCGGAAGCCATAGAGATAGCCCGATCCCCAACTGGTGCCATTGTTGATGACTTGGGGCGGAGGAACGTGGTCGTACCAGCCTCCCCAATCGTCCCATGTAACGATGATTGCCGTATTCGACCAGTAGGCGCTCGTCCCGATTACGTTCACGATGGCTGTTACCCAGGATGGTCCGCCCGTCGTAGCGGTGGATCCGGCATGGTCGGAGTTCTGGGAAGCAGGAATGACCCAGCTCACCGCGGGCAGTTGGTTATTCGCAATGTCGTTCAAGATGGGCGCCGGATTCTCGGTGGTATAGATGATAACGTCATTCAGCCAATCGGAACTTTCGCAACTGGTGGCGTTGGGCGGCGTGGCATTGGGTCCGCAGAGGTGCTGGATGGCATTGGGGGCAGTCCAGATCGAACCGGCGCTGGGGGCGTAATAACGCCATGACAGTCCAGCGGCGTCGAGTTCGTCGATTAGCGTAGCGTGCTCGAAGCAAGGGTAGATGGCGGGATTGCTCGATTCGTTGCCGAAAGGATCGATCAGCGTAACCGTTTCTGACGGCGGTGCGGTGCAGCCGGCATTGTTGTTGGCTTTCGTTGCACCGGAAGGATTTTCGGAGACAAAAAGATTGCTGGCCGCCGAGGGCGCAGATGTTCCGGAAATAATGAATTGGTGCGCCGGGAAGCTTGGCCCCTCGTTGGTTTGAAACATGCGATCGCCAAACGTGTACTGCTCGGCCATCTGGAAATAGGGGCCAACGTCGGAGGACTGCACGTAGTAGTACTGCGCGTTGGGAGGCGGGCAATCGGTGGCCCCACTGGCGCATGTGATGGTCACGTTGTTGGCGCCATCCATCTTGCCGCCGTCGTACATGGCGACGAACGCGGAATTTGCATGGCTCAAGTCATAATCGATACCGAGAGGCTCGGGCTGGAGCGTGATCGTGTTGCCTGAGGAATCGAGTCCGGTGCTCGCGATGTCGGCGCCGTTGGCGATCAGCACAGGATCGTGAAACAGATTGTCGGGCGTGCGATTCTCCTGAAAGATGACAACGACATGCTGGATCGTTCCCATCGGCGGCGGCACGGACACGCTGGTGCCCGACTTGCTGCTGCAACCATTCAGGCTGAGCAGCAAGATGGCAGTGGTTAACAATACGAGGGAGAAGCAGAGGAAGGCGGCTCGGCCCATAGGCGATTCACTCCGAATGGCGGCACACTAAGTTTTGAACCCTGAGTCTGACATTTCCACTCGGTTGCCAGAAAATATTCGTTTACATTCCCTATGAGAGGATCCTCGTCCGCTGGCGGACGCTGGCTGCGAAAGCCTGATCCTTCAACGAATCCAGGTTGATTTCCACATTCGCGAGGGCGCCTTTTACGGCCGCCTGGGCCAGAGCTTCGGCGGTGGTCAGGTCCGACTTCATGTTGGGGTTCGTCATAGGCACCAGCGACCGTGCGATCGCGGCGATTTCATGCGCTTTTTCGGCGACCCGCAGCGGAACGGACGTGGCCTCCTTCAAAGCGGCCTCGATCACAGCTTCGGCGGCTTGCTCATCGGGCGCGGCCTTGGCTTGCTTGTATGCCCTCATCACGGAGTTGAAGGATTCAGCGTCCGCGTCAATGGCAGCTTTCAACTCTTCGCGCAGCGGCGTCAGGCGGGCAATGGCTGCGCTCAGCTGCGACTCATATTGCAGGTAAGCCTTCTTTCCGCGCGACACGGAGGCGACCATCGTGGCCAATCCGGCGGCCATGGCGGCCGCTGCTGCCGAGGCGCTGCCGCCGCCCGGAGTGGCCGTTGGCGCGGCCAGTTGCTCGACGAACGGCTCGACGCCAGCGCGCAGGCCGCCCACCGCCATCTTGCCGCTCATCACGGCGGTCAGGCGGTTTTCCAGAATCAGCGACGAATCGAAGTTTTCGACCTGCAGGAACCACTCCGCGGCCTGCTCCAAGGCTTTCTTGGGGATGAGGCCGACAATCTCGCTCGACACCGGCAGAACGCCGTATCGAGCCGCCTCGCGCCTGACGAACTCGAAGGCGCGATGGATCGGCGTCTGTTCGAAGTCGGTTAGGTTCATAGAAACCTGGGCGAGTCCGCGCACCAGAAATCCGGCGCCTTTCACGAAGCGCAGACCGCCGTTCGAGAAGCGCACGGCCTTGGCGACTTTCTTGGCGATCTCGACGTCCGGAGTGTTGAGAAAAACGTTGTAAGCGATAAGAAATTTTCGTGCACCCACCACAGTTGCGCCCGCGGTGGGATGAACGCGGGGCTCGCCGATATCAGGTTTTCGCGCAGGGTTCGTGGCGATTTCAGCACGGATGCCCTCAAACTGACCGCGGCGAATGTTCTCGAGTCCCTGGCGTTCGGGAGTTCTGGCAGCCGCCTCGTAGAGATAGACCGGAATCTGATAGCGCTTCCAGATTTCCTCGCCCACGTGATTGGCCATCGCGACGCAATCTTCAATGGTGACGCCGTCGATGGGAATGAAGGGTACAACGTCGGCCGCGCCCATGCGTGGATGCGCGCCGGTGTGGACGGTGAGGTCGATCAACTCGGCGGCTTTGCCGACGCCGCGAATGGCGGCTTCCTGAATGGCCTCGCGCTCGCCTACCAGAGTGATCACGCAGCGGTTGTGGTCGGCGTCCATTTCGCGGTCGAGCAGATAGACGCCGGGCATTTTCATGGCGTCAATGATGGCGTCAACTTTGGCCTTATCGCGGCCTTCGGAAAAATTCGGAACGCATTCGACGAGGGTAGACATAACGGAAGAGAATAACGGGGCAAGCGAGGCTGCCGCAACCTCCACTGGCAAAAGCTGCGCGATGATGCGCGAATTTCTAGAACAGCCTTGTGATTCCCGGAAAGGCGTCAAAGCCGGAGTCGAAGGTCAAAATTCGGGATATGCCATGATGTTCCATCACGGCCAGGTGGACTGCATCGCGGGCAGAAAGCCGATCGTAAGCGAGGACGAGCTGTTTAGCTCGTTCCGCGGCGGCAAGATCCACTGGGAATACTTCGTCCACCGTGTTGAGCAGCGCGTCGAACGCCGGTTGTATGTCGCGACGGCGATTAATGGCGACGTAGCGATGAAGAATTTCCTGCAGCACCTCCGCGTCAGTGACGAGGCGCTCCCGCTGGCTGATCAGCCTTTCCAGCAAACGCTGGCTATCGGTTTTATGGGGACTCGGCGTGCCCACCAGATACATCGGGATGTTGGAATCGACCAGAATCACGATTGTTTGGGCAGGTACCCCTGCTCGATCTCGGCCAGCATAGTATCGATATCGGAGGTTGGGGATTCGTAACGCGCGGCGGCTCGAATTGCGGCAAGCTTTTTCTCCACGCTGCCCTGCGGCTCGCTGCGGCGTGCTTGAGTCAGGGCTTGCCGGACCCACGCGGCGATGGACATTCGTCGTGCGCGGGCGGCCCGCTGCACCTCGCGGTACTCGGGATCTTGCAGGATGACCTGGAGTCGCTTAGCCATCTTATTAGTCTATCTGACTCATCATAATGAGTCAAGCCTCCCCATTTTTGCCATCACTTCCGCTTGCCGCGCCCGCCCAAGAACCTTCCCACTCCCAGCCGTATCTGCACCGTGTTGATCCCCGGATTCAAGTTCGCCAAGCCAGCGTTCGAGATGTGCATGTAGCGCAGTTCGAGGCTCACGTTGTACTTGGGCCCGAGGATGTGCATGCCGAGTGTGGCCTGGTCCATGAAATTCACAGTGTTGGTATAGGTGGGGACATTGTGGTCCGTGAAGAGCGTGCCGCCGGTGAGTTCAAGGTAGGGAGAAATGCGGCCATGGCGCTGGAAATTCCACTTCAAGCCGAGCGGGTCGAATCCAACGCCGTACGCGGTGTTGGCGGGCTGGAAGACCAGGAAAACCGGCACAGCGTCGAGGGCGTATTCGAAGCGGCCGCGCAGAAAGCCGGGCAGATGCGGGCCGGTAAGAATCCATCCGTAGCGTAGGCCCGCATTAAACGCGCCCGTGTTCGCGGTGCCGCCGGGAACGGAGTGACCTCCGCCAGCCCAGATTTGCACCTCGTTTCCGCCTTGCTCGGGGGCAGCTTGAGCGAAGCACGGCGCTGCGCAAAGCAAAACAACAACAGCAGCGAGCCAGCGCGGGGCGGTCATGAAGAGCGGTCACGGCGCGGACGATCCGCGACGAGCTGCATGAGATCGCGGGCGACTCGCGCGGTATTGTGGCGGGCGACGCCGGCTTCGTCGAGATAGTCGCCGAGCACGGGAATCACGCCGAGCGCCTCCACAGCGTCGAGATCGTTGACGATCTGGCAGGCACCTTCGCTGGCGTACTTGGCCTTGAGTTCGTCGGAAACCTGAGTGCGGTTGATCAGCGCGTAATCAAAGATGTTTTTCTGCGCGTGACGATTCAGGGCGCGGATGTGATCGGCCGCGCTGAGGCCCAGGCTCTCGTTGGCCTGCGTCATGAGATTGCAGATGTAAACCTTCGTGGCCGGCGACGCGACGATCGCGTCTGAAATGCCGCGCACCAGAAGATTGGGAATGAGGCTGGTGAAGAGCGAGCCCGGCCCGATCGTGATCAGATCGGCTTTGGCGATGGCTTCGAGCGTCTGCGGCATCGGCTCGACGTTCGGGGGAACAAGAAACAGCTCGCGAATGCGGCCCTTGCTGGCGGTGATCTTGGTTTCGCCGCGCACACGCGTGCCGTCTTCCATCAACGCTTCTAGTTCGATATTCGATGTCGTGGCGGGATAAATGTGTCCGCGGGTGAGCAGAATTTCCGAGGATAGGCGAACGGCCTCGGAAAAATCGGAAGTCAGGGAAGTCAGCGCCGCCAGAAAAAGATTGCCGAAGCTGTGGCCTTCGAGTCCGGAACCTTTGTCGAAGCGGTGACGGAACAGCTTGGAGAGCAGAGCTTCATCTTCGCTGAGGGCGACGATGCAGTTACGGATGTCGCCTGGCGGCAGCATGTTCAGTTCTTTGCGCAGGCGGCCGCTCGATCCGCCGTCGTCGCTGACGGTGACGACAGCGCAAAGGTCGCGAATGACCGGCGAATCGGCCTTTGCGGCGATCAGCTCTGCGGGCGAGAGAACGAAGCGTTTCAGGCCCTTGAGCAAGGTGGAAAGGCCGGTGCCGCCCCCAATGGCGACAACGCACAGACCGCGCTCGCGCGCCGCCTTCTCGGGCGTCAGAAGTTCGATCGTCTTGGTGTCCATGGACTGCCTAGTATGGGCTGCCTCGTATGGGCCGTCTCGCAGGGGTTGCTTCGTAAAGGTTGCCTCGTCCCGAAGCCTAGGCAGGCTCGTCCTCGTGGAGCATGCCGTCAGACGCACCGAGCTCGAGTTCGGCGCCGGGATCCGGATAGAGCAGCTCGGTGAAGCGCGGATCCTCGGTCAGATTCTGGAAGTCGGAATCGTTGCGCGCCTGGAAGCGCAGCTGTGGATTCAGCCGCAGAGCCGCGTCCAGCCGCTTCAGTGAATCCTCGACGTGGCCAGTGAGGCAATCGAGCGCGGCCAGGCCGTAGATTACGAAGTCGGCCTTGGGAGACTGCTTGTGCAGCTTTTCCAGGTGCTCGCGAGCCGTGACATAGTCGCCCAGATTCATGAGCGAAACCGCATAGTCGAAGTGCTCCTCGGTGGTTTTGAACTGCGTGGCAGGCGTGCGCTCCAGGTGCTGATTGCAGGCATTGAGATGGACATTGGCCCGATCAGCCAGTTCCTTGCTGGGACCGGCCACGACCTTCTGAAAGAGAGGCTTCGCCTTGTCGAACTTGCGCTCCTGCATGGCGCGCAGCCCGGCCTCGTAGCTCTGCAACGCCTGTGTGTAGCGCGGATCTTCCGCCACAGACTTCTTCGCGGTAGGTTTCTGAGCCATGTGCAAAATTCTTCCTGTACTTTTCGGAATAGGAGACTCCTTAATGTGTCAGGCTCGATTTCCGAGCAGTAAAGTATCGCCTAAAGAACGGCTTTCGGGCAACGGCGGTGCCCAGTACTAATGCCCAACCCTCAAGATCGGGAAGCCGGAGGTTTCGACTAGTGCGCTTTCCACTAGCTGAGTTACTGGCAACCGGTCTAATTGATCTCGGTGGCGGTGTCGAGGTTGATCTGCTTCCAATCGCCCTTGATGATTCCGGCGCGAATCTGCTCCGCGGTCTTGCCTTTCTTGTGCTGCTGGTAGGAATAGTACAACTCCTTCATGCAGGTGGTGCAGCGGGCACCGTGTGCGGTCTCGAAGCAGCTGTGCAGGCTGTTGTGGCCCACGCGGTCGCAATAGCAATAGCAAGGCTGCTGGTGCAGCACGACCGGAATTTTCGCCGCCAGTTCATAGGCATGGAGTTGGTACGGATGCTCGGCATCCTTTTCCCAAAGCTCGCCCTTTGACATGATTGGAGGCAAAGCCGTTCCCTGAGGCGGTGGCGCGGCGTTATAAGCCGGGACTTCGTTGGCGTCGCCCTGCGGCGAGGCCCATTGCGCCGACAGGCTCAAGGTGACAAAGAACAGACAGGTCTGCGTAAGGCCGCGAAAGACAAATTTGTTCAGCACCGGTCGGCGAGTCATTGGTTCCCCCAGACGCAACTATTGTAACCCGGAGCGAGGGGCGCCGAATGTCTTGCTGGGAGCGGGATTCCAGTACATCTCAGTCCAGCTGCTTGCCCTTTGTCTCCGGCAGTTGCGTCGTGGTCAACGCGGCCAGCAGATATCCCGCAGCGCACAAATAGAACGCCCAGCCCAGGCCTTTTGCTTGCCCGATGCGGCCGATAATCAACGGGGAGAGCGCACTCATCATGCGCGCCCCGTTGTAGGTGAAGCCCAGAGCGCGGGCACGCACGGCCGTCGGGAAGATTTCGCTGCCTATAATTCCTGAGCCCGAAAAAGCTCCCGTGCCAAAGAACGCAACTACAGCGCCCAGCAGAAGCAAGGCGTGGGGCGAGCGCGCGGCGGCATAAAGAGGAATCAGAAGAGATGGTAGAAACGTATAGATAAAAAAGGCCTTGCGTCGCCCGACAGAGTCGGCAACCCAGCCGAAACTGACGTATCCCGGGAACATGCCGAACAGGTTCAGTAGCACCATCAGCGTGCTCATGCCTATGATGCCGAAACCGCGCCCGCCCTGCTCTACCGGCAGCGCCAGATAGGGCGGCATCCAGGTAAACAACCCCCACCACGAAAACAGCAGAAAGAAATTAAACAGGAGCAGCGCAAACGTGTATTTCACATACGGCGGGCGGAAGATGGTGATTAAGGAAACTTGATCCTTCCGGTCAGCGCCGGTTTTCTCGCGCCCTGCTTGCCCCTGCCACATCTCCGACTCAGGCACTCTTCTTCGTATCCACAGCGTGACCACCGCCGGCAGGATTCCGACGAAGAATACCGCTCTCCAGCCGAAGTAACGCGCCACTGGCCCCGCCACCAGCGCGGCTACGGCGAAGCCCGGCGCCCAGGAGCTCTGCACCAGGGCAATGGCCTTGGCGCGGAATTCCGTCGGCCAGCTTTCCGCGACGAGCGTGGCGCCTGTGTTCCACTCGCCGCCCATACCCAGTCCAAGCACGAAGCGCGCCGCCGCCAGCATGGCCACGCTGGTGGCCAGCCCCGAGGCAAAAGAGCACACCGAGTAGGTCAGGATGCTCGCCATCAGCGCCTGCTTACGGCCGATGCGGTCGGCCAGAAAGCCGAACAACATGCCGCCGAGGCCTGACGCCAGCAGCGTGAGCGTCCCCAGGAAACCGGCCACGGTCTTGGTCATGCCCAGATCGCGCATGAGGAGCGCCAGGACCAGCGAGTAGAGCATGGCGTCGAAGGCGTCGAGCGCCCATCCCAGCGCGGCCGCCAGCAGTGTGCGCCGCTGCCCGGGCGTCGCCTGCCGGATCAATTCCACCGGACTGATAGCCATGGAGTTAGAAAACTGACTCGGCGGATTGTAAAGCCAGAGGGAGAAATGTCCAGTGCTGTTTTTCCGAGCGGTCGCCGTGGCCCGCTGGAGCCATTACCCTATAGTTACCTCATAGTTACCTCGGTGTTTCGATTTACACCTTTTTGACAACCTACCCTAGGGTGGTTGGTTAGGCTTTCCTTACCCCCAACCGAACAAACTTGAGGTCAAAGTCATGAGAGTCCGCTTTGCGATCCGCGTGCTCGGATTTCTTTCGCTATGCCTTACGCCTTGCTTCGCGCACCACACGGCCGTGGTGGTCAACAAAGACAACGCAGTTGAGAATCTCACTTCTGCTCACCTCGTGAAGATCGTGCGCGGGGAAGTGAAGAAGTGGCCTGACGGAAGAAGCATTCTGCTGGTGCTGCACAACGATTCTGTCGGCGAAACTGAAACCCTCGAGCGGCTCAACAAGATGACGGCCGCGGAGTGGAAGTCGTTCGTCGAAGCGCACCGGGAGTCGATCCTCTTCGTGGCCACCGACGCCGATGTTTTGAAGGTGGTTCAGTCCGAGCCAGGCGCGATTGGCATGATCGATGTGCATTCGGTCGACAACAGCATCAACGTGGTTCACGTCGACGGCAAACTGCCAATGGAGTTCGGCTATCTGCCCCATTAGGGCGGCAGATCGTTAAGAGAAGCTGGGTGCGCACGAGTTGGATTCGCTGCGGCTTCGGAATCGCCCTCCCCTAAATTACTCGGGGCCAAATTTTCCTCGGGATCATTTTCCTCCGGGTCATTGTTGCCTGGATCAAGCGCCGCGATTGATCCGCCCCAGCAGGTGGAAGTATCGCCGTGCTTTCTTCACGTCGCGGGCAATCTGCTCGCGCAACGCCTCCACCGAAGGAAACTTGATCTCATCGCGCAGGCGGTCGAGGAAACAGATTTCGACCTCGGTCTCGGGCGTCAATTCCACGGGATGGAAATTGAGCAAGTGGGTCTCAACGGCAAACAGCTCGTGGCCGAATGTCGGACGATTGCCCACGTTGGTGACGGAGTCGAAACGCTCTGCTCCCACGCGCGTGCAGGTGATGTAAACGCCGTCCTTCGGGACAAGCTCCTCGTAGCGCGCCAGATTGATGGTAGGAACGGTGTATTTGGAACCGTAACCCCTGCCGCGTCCTGGCGTGCCAAGGATGCAGAACGGGCGGGCCAGAAGATGCCGCGCCCGACTGACCCGGCCCTCGGAAAGAAGCCTGCGAATCTGGCTGCTTGACACGGTCTCGCCGCGCAGTTTCATCTCGGGATAAACCTTGACCTCGAATCCCATCTCGCGCCCAAGTTCCGCGAGCAGTTTCGTGTCTCCCGCAGCCTTATGCCCGAAGCGGAAGTTATATCCCTCGTGCACCTCGCGGGCATGCAGTTTCTTGTGGAGAATCCGGTCGGCGAATTGCCGAGGCGTCATCAACGAGAGATCGCGTCCGAACGGAAGCAAGAGAACGCCGTCGATACCGGTGGCTTCGAGCAGGCGTAGCTTTTCCGCCGTTGGAGTGAGCAGTCTTAATCCGGAATCCGGGCGCAGAATCCGTGCCGGATGCGGCTCAAACGTGACTGCCACGGCCTTGGTGCCACTCGCGCGCGCGCGCGAAACGATCTCATGCAGTACATGCGCATGCGCGCGATGCACTCCGTCAAAGTTGCCTACGCTGGCCATTGACGGCCCGAATCCGGCCGGAACGTCGTCGAGTTTGTGGAAGAGTTGCATCGCAAACAACACCAACCGCCGAGATCGCGTAGCCCCACCGAGAAAGGTGACCTTATGCCATGACGTATTTCAGATCCCTGAATTTTCTCGGCGTTCTCTGCGTCCTCGGCGGTGAATGCTTTGTTCGTTTCAGATCTCAAACTCCAGCTTCAACCCGTCGTACGCCAGCCGCACGTGCCGCGGAAGCGTGGCGTTGGTGGCCTCGTGGGCCAGATCGTGACAGATGTGAGTGAAGAAGGCGCGTTTCGGCTTCACGCGTTCCACAATTTCGAGCGAATTTTTCACGGTCGAGTGGGTCGGATGGGGCTTGTGCCGCAGCGCGTCTAGGAACAGAACATCCAACCCGTCGAGTTGGTGAAAGGTGGACTCGGGAATCTCGCTGTGGTCGGTGAGATAGGCCGCCGAACCGAAGCGGTAGCCGCAGATCTGCACCTCGCCATGAATCAGAATCAACGGGTCGAAGCGCACGCCAAACACGTCCACCGGGCCGTCGATGGGCCGCAGCTCAAGCTGGGGCAACCCGCCAAACTTGTAGTCTCCTTCAAAAATGTAGGCAAACATGCGTCGCAGGAAGGCGGCGGCGTCGGGCCGCGCGTACAGTGGCAGCTTGTCTGGCTTGTGACGGTAGCTCAAAGGGCGCAGGTCATCGATACCCAGAATGTGGTCGGCGTGGGTGTGCGTGTAGAACACTGCGTCCACGCGCGAAATGTTTTCGCGGATGGCCTGCGTGTAGAAATCCGGAGTGGTGTCGATGATCACCACCTTACCCCCGTACTCGACCATGATCGACGGTCGCGTGCGGCGGTCATGCGGATCGCTCGAGTGGCAAACAGCGCAATTGCAGCCGAGCGTGGGCACGCCCATCGAGGTCCCACTGCCCAGCACGGTGATCGTCGCTTTCATCTTTCTCGTGTTAAAGTCGGTCCGCTTTAGCGTCCGCTGGTTCCTGTGGCCGGTCCCGCCTGCGGCGGCCGCGCCAGAGCGTTGGTCACTTCAACGTATGCCATGCGCAGCTCGTAAAGACTGTTCTGCAAGAAGTTGTCTTCGCTGGGGGTCAGGTTCCCCTTTGTCTTGGCCGCGATGAGGCTGAGCGTGTCGATGGTTTGCCGCGCCCCGATGATGTCGATGCGAGGCTGGCCGCCCTGTTCGCGCATCAGCCCCAGTTGCAGCATCGCCGTCATGTAGAGCGAGGCAAGGAAACGCTCGAACGTCATCTCCAATTCTTTAGCGGAGTGTCCGCTGAGCTCGACTTGCGCGTCGAGATCCTTGGACGACTGGCGATACGCGGCCGCTTGCGCATCCTGCTCTGCACTCGATGGTGGGATGGGCATTTCGCGGTCGATCGTCTCGATCACGTTCCCGGACGATTGAGCCCCAGACTGTTCGGTTGAAGCGCCGCTCTTCGCCGCACCGGCAGAATCGGTATTTGCCGGTTCAGTCTTTTTGCCATCTTGCCGCACTTCTTCCTTTGCTTCTTCCTTGACGTCAGCCCGCAAGTCGCCATCGGAAGTGAACAACCGCCGGTCGGTTACCGTAAAACTGGATTGCTCGTGTTTCTTCTCAGCCATAGTTCTTTCCCCACAAATCTCGTCTCTGCCGAACTTCCGTAAATCTGTTCCTCGAACGGGGAGCGTCGTCGGCAAATGCTCTGGTTAAGCCCGGTGACGTTCGAGGTGCGCCTCCTCCCGTGCGGATTCCTGCGCCAAGTGTGTAAGATCGAAAGGCAACTGTGCCACAATGGCCGGAGCACCGCCAATCGAGACTTCCCGTCCCGGCGTGCCCGCGTCGCGGCGGATATACCCCAAGACAAGAGTCTTTGCCTCTCCTGCAATCTCCAGATCGGCCACGCTGGTGACTTCGCCGACTTCTTTTTCGGCAGTCACAATCTTCGCGCCAGCCGCGATTTGCGCTGCCCCTTTCAGCACGAAGCCGGTGAACTTCCGGTGCACAGTTCCGCGTGAGCGAATCCGCTCCACGATCTCCTGCCCGATATAGCATCCTTTGTTGAAATTCAGCGCCCTTGCCTGCTCGGTTTCCTGCGGAAGATCGCGCTCGCGAATATCAACGCCGTACAGCGGAACTCCCGAGACGATGCGGTGCAATTCCAGCGCCTCAAACCCAACCGGAGGGGCGCCGGCGGCGACCAGCGCTTTCCACAGCGGCCTGACATGCTCCGGCGCGAGCCATATTTCGTACGATTCACCGGCCGCACTGTCCCCGCGCACGATCGTGCAGGTCAAGCAGCCGCAATCGCAATCGCATTGGATATCGTGAAGCTGTAACGGCTGCAACTCAGGAAACTGGATCCCTGCTTTCTGCAGCACCGAGTGCGCCGTTGGCCCGGCAATCCCCAGAGCCGTAAGCGCGTCGCTCAGGTTCTTGACCTCGACATCGTCCATGATGATGTAGTGGTCGAAGGTGGCCAGAACTTTCTCCACCTGGCTGCGGTCGGTGTCGACCGTGATGCAGTGTCCCCGATTGTAAGCGTAGAGGTCGCCGAGAATGTGTCCCTGCGGATTGAGCAGGAACGCGTACACGCCATGCCCGTCGGCCAGATCACGAATGTTGTTGGTGACCATCCCGTTCAGCCAGCGCACCCGGTCGCCGCCTGTGATCGAGACCTTCGCGCGAAAGCCGAGATCGTAGACTCCACACGCAGTATTCAACTGGGCCCATTCCTTGTGAGGGTCGCCGAAGCTCGTCGCCGTGGTGGCGCCGCGATACTCGCCGACACGTACGGCGCCTAAGCCCTGGCCGTTTTGCTGGAGTGCGGTCAGCCCCATAGCGGTAGTTCGATTATAGCGATTGTGTTACCTTTCCTGCCGTGAGCTCGACAAAGAACGACAAAAAGGGAACGCAAAGCCGAAAGAGCCAGGGGCGAAAGAGTGCAGAAAAAAAGCGCATTGCCGTTATTCCCGGCGACGGCATCGGTAAGGAAGTCATCGCGCAGGCGGTCAAGGTCATTCAGGCCGCCAGCGCGAATGTGGAACTGACCGAATTCGACTGGGGCGCCGACCGCTATCTCCGCGACGGCACGACCGTTCCCGCCGACGGCTTCGCCATGCTGGCCCGCGACTTTGATGCGATACTGGTCGGCGCTTTCGGCGATCCGCGCGTCAAGACCAACATTCACGCCAAAGAAATTCTGCTGGGTATGCGCTTCAAAATGGATCTCTACGCCAATGTTCGCCCGGTGCGCTTGCTCGACGCGGCTCTGTGCCCGCTGAAGGGGATTGAGCCGAAGGATGTCGACTTTGTCGTGCTTCGCGAAAATACGGAGGGTGTCTACACCGACGCCGGCGGAGTGTTCAAGCAGGGCACGCCCGACGAAATTGCGACGCAGGAAGACATCAATACGCGCAAGGGCGTGGAGCGCATCATTCGCTATGCGTTCCAATATTGCGAGGAGCACAGCAAGCTCGACGGCTCGCCGCGGAAGACCGTGCTGATGTGCGACAAATCGAACGCCATGACCCATGCCGGCGGCCTGTGGCAACGCACGTTCAAGGAAGTCAGTGTCGGTTATCCGCGGATTACCGCCCAGCACATGTACGTGGATGCGCTCTGCATGCAGATGGTGCGCGACCCGCGCCAGTTCGACGTGATCGCGACCAACAACATGTTCGGCGACATCATCACCGATCTCGCCGCCGGGTTGCAGGGAGGCCTGGGTATGGCGGCCAGCGGCAACATTCATCCCGGCCGGACGTCAATGTTCGAGCCCGTGCACGGCTCGGCCCCGCCAATCGCGGGAAAGAACGTGGCGAATCCATTTGGCGCGATCCTGACCGTGGCCATGATGCTCCGCCATCTGGAATTTGAAAAGGAGGCAGACAAAATCGAAGCGGCCGTGCTGGCGGCCGTTCGCGAGAAGAAAACCACGCAGGATATCGGCGGTACGCTGGGGACAAAGGAAGCAGGCGAGTGGGTGGCGTCGCGAGTTCGCTGAGGATGAACGCAGGCTCGCATCGGTATACACTGAAAACAATGATGTCCTCGCGAGCTCCTGTATTCCTGTGCCGCCTCAGGCTGGCGGCCATCTTTTTTCTGGTCTCGTGTGTCGTAGCCGGTGCCTCGCTATGCGCAGGCCAGACGGCGACGCAGGCCCCGAGTCCGCCCGCTCCGCAGGCGCCGGCAGCAGCACAACAGCAATCCAATCCCGCGACGTCGCCGCAGGTGCCTTCGTCATCCAAAGAGGACGACGACGTAAAGATCACCCCGCAACAGGCCCAGGACCTTTTCCACTCCGTCGATGAGATTCTCGAATTCGACAGTCGGCAGACCGGCCTGCCGATCAAACACGAGGTGAAGCGCCGGCTCACCAGCCGCGACGAGGTCGTTTCCTACCTGACCAAGCACGTAAACGATGAAGACACGAAACGGCTCCGGCGTTCGGAACTCGTGCTCAAGAAATTTGGCCTGTTGCCGCGCGAGTTCAATCTGGAAACTTTTCTCGTGGCAATTCTGCGCGAGGAGATCGCTGGTTACTACGATCCGAAAACGAAGACGGTGAATCTGCTCGACTGGGTGCCCATCCAGGAGCAGGAGCCGGTAATGGCTCACGAATTGACCCATGCATTGCAGGACCAGGCGGTCGGACTGGGGAAGTGGATGAAGAAGGGCGAAAAAGATTTGGCCGAGATGAGAAAAGAGCCCACTCCGACCGACATTGAAAACGATGAAATCGACAACGCGCGTGAGGCGGTCGTAGAAGGCCAGGCGCAGGCCATGATGTTCCAGTACGCGATGGCGCCGACCGGGCACACACTCACCGATTCACCGGCACTGGTCGAAGCTATGGTGGAGGAAACGTTGAGCGGTTCGCCGAGCACGAAGGTCTTCAACGAAGCCCCCATTTTTATGAAGGAGTCGCTGACCTTCCCCTACAGCTATGGCATGGAGTTCGTAGTCAAGCTCATGGAGAAAGGCGGCAAGGAGAAGGCGTTCGCGTCGGTGCTGCAAAATCCTCCTCATACGACGCGGCAGATCATGCAGCCGGAGACGTACCTCTCGGGCGAGAAGATCGAGCTGATGTCCGTGCCCGATTTCAAGCACGACTTCAAGGATTATGAGAAGTTCGACATTGGCGCGATGGGCGAATTTGATGTGGCCGTGCTGGTGGAACAATATGCGGGAAAGCCTCTCTCCAAGCGCCTCTATCCGGAGTGGCGCGGCGGATACTATTACGCCGTCAGGCCGAAACAGAATACCGGCTCCGATGTAACCATGACGGGTCCGCTGGGACTTCTGTATGTTTCACGCTGGTCGAGCGCGGAGAACGCCTCCGAGTTTGCCGACATCTATGCGCGCTCGCTGCAGCAGCGCTACAAGAAAGTGCAGCCTGTTGGCGATGCAACGTCGTCCGATCCGCCCGTGGGGCAGGAAAAAGCATCGGCGGAAAAGTCGACGCAGACGAGCGAGTTCAAGATCGATCTGTTGAAAGGCCGCCATGTGTGGACCACCGAGGATGGCGCTGTCGTGATCGAAGAACAGGGTGACACGGTGTTCGTGAGCGAGGGCCTCGAGGCAGCCACGACGGCAGCGCTGGAGAAGGAAATTTTCGCATCTGCGACTGCAACGCCTGCAGCGGCCGCGAAGTAACTCATTTTTTCTTTTTTGTGTCGCCGTCGTCTGGCGGCTCTGCAAGGAAGTGCCGCACGCTGGCCGCAACCATAAACTGTTTCCCACCGTGTTCGATCGTCAGCTTGCGCGCCTGCCCTGGCGTTCCGCCGAGCATAGACCACACTTGCCCCATGGTCACACCTTGCACAGGGATGTCGTCAACTGCAACGAGAAGATCGCCCCCGTGCACACCCTCGGGTCCGCTCGGCACCGAAGGCTTGCCCTCGAAGTCCGCTACACCGAGGATAGTGAATCGCCCATCATCCTCGGGGCGCAGGACAAGGCCGACGACGTCGAAGTCGGGGAAGTTGAACAGGCGTCCGATGTCGAAGTAAACGGTTGAGTGCGCGTAATCAAACCCAACGCGATAGTTCAGCAATGCTTGGGAACCGAGCAGGCCCACGTCAGAAGCGCCAACCGGCTTTTCAATGAAATCGATGTACGCTACGGACAGCGCGACCACCGGAACGTCGGTAAGAAACACCGGTCCGTACTGCAGGCGGTCCACCCGCATCAGCTGCCACTTCGGTTCGTCATCCGTTCCCCACATATTGGCCGGGCCCACGGCGCCGGTCATGAGTGGCCATGCGGCATGCGCGGCGGCGAGCGTGTGGAAAAGGTCCTCCGACAAAAAGCTGACGCTCGACCCCAGATCCAGCGCGAGATTGTATTTCTTGCTTTCGATCTGGCTGGAGACCTGGATAAGGCCACTCTCCGCGCCGATCTGAACTTTGCTGCTCACGCCTTGAAAGTGAATCGTGCCCGGCGGGCCGATCGTGAACTTGTGCCCGGGAAAATCGACGAGGACGTCGTAGTGCCGCAGCACCCTGGCGGGCAGATTGATTTCGGCATTCGTTCCCGGGGCCAGCACTGACGCGGCACTCACCGGCTTCAGCGGAATCTTAGCCTCTTTCAGTGCAGCGAACGAAATGCTCATTCCGCCGATCGTCATCTCATGTGGCGGCGCAGAAGAGCATGCGCGATCATCGCACGAAACCGCCAACTGCAAGACTGTCGCTAAATGGCGCGACATTTCCAGGTCAGGATTTCCATTATCGACCCAGGCACGGACGCGCTGTGTCGAGCCGTCGGGCACGGCGATGTCTGCCTCGATGGTGACACGGTTGTGATCGATGATGGCTGGAACGGTGACTGAAGCCGCAACAGCAGCAGGCTTTTCCTGGGCGCCACAAAAGCTGGAGAGCAACAGCACACAGCCCGCAACAGCGAACCTCATGGCTAGATTGTACCGCCGAGTAAAGACACGGCTTCAGGCGGGGGCGGCGGCTACTTGGAGGCCGGAATCAGGACACCGCACTGGAGTTCGCGGCTGCGTGGATCTTTCTTCAAGTGGATTCCATCCTTGTGCTTCGTGCCGCAGAAACAGCAAGTCTCCCAGAGGCGTCTGCTTTCAGGTATCTGCTTTGGCGAGATTTTGCCGTGCGGCCAGCGCTTGCGAAAGCATTTGACGCACATGCTGTGACGCCATTTTCCGGCGCTCATAGCGGCTACCCTTTTTCACCCCACTGAAAGTATGCCTTGTTCCTTTATCGCTTTCGAACTCGGGCCAGCGTCCTCGCTTCGACCTCTGCGGGAAGACAATTTCGCTCCTGTATAATCACGAGTTTGACTTGTGGGCGCGCGTGCGTCCGGGAGGGTGATTGGTACAGGCGGAAATCGGGATCATTGGCGGCAGCGGGCTCTATTCCATGCCCGGCCTCGGAAAGGTGAAAGAGGTCCGGCTGAAGACGCCGTTCGGCGCGCCCTCCGACGCTTACGTTTGCGGCATGCTGGAAGGACGTAAGGTGGCGTTTCTGGCGCGCCACGGGCGGGGCCATCGCATTCTGCCCAGCGAGCTGAATTTCCGCGCCAACATTCACGGATTCAAGCAGCTCGGTGTCGAGCGCATCATTTCCATTTCCGCCGTGGGCTCGCTCAAGGAAGAACACAAGCCTCTCGACTTCGTGATTCCCGATCAGTTCTTCGACCGCACCCGTCATCGCGTCGACACGTTTTTCGGCGGGGGGATCGTCGCGCATATCGCCTTTGCCGAACCGGTGTGCGGAGAATTGTCAGGCGTGGTCGAAAGTGCGTGCCGGCAGATCGGTGTCGTCGGGAAGCGCGGGGGAACCTACCTCTGCATGGAGGGCCCGCAGTTTTCTACCAGGGCAGAGTCGAACGTTTACCGGAGCTTGGGCATGGACGTCATCGGCATGACCAACCTGCAGGAAGCCAAGCTGGCGCGGGAGGCAGAGCTTTGCTACGTCACTGTCGCCATGGTCACCGATTACGATTGCTGGCATCCGCATCACGCTTCGGTCACCGTCGATCAGGTTGTGACTGTTCTGCTGAAGAATGCCGAGAACGCGACAAAAGTTGTCCGCGCCACTGTCGCCGCTATTCCGCCCACACGTTCCTGCAAATGCGCATCGGCGCTGGCCCACGCGATCCTGACGGACCCCAAGAAAATTTCGGCAGCAACCAAAAAGAAACTGAAGCTGATCATCGGCAAGTACGTGAGGTAGCCACAAATCCCGCCTAGGAGCGCGCGTTAGCAGTGAGCATTCTGGTAGTCGGTTCGGTCGCATACGATGACATCACGTCGCCCTCCGGCAGCGTGAAAAATATTCTGGGCGGAGCCGCCACTTACTTCTCGCTCGCTGCCAGCTACTTCACGAAAGTTCGCGTTGTCGCCATCGTAGGCGAAGACTTTGGCCCCGAGCAAGAAGCGGTGTTCCACAAGCATGGAATCGACACACGTGGCATCGAGCGCGCCAAGGGGAAGACGTTTCGCTGGGGCGGTTCGTATTTCGACAATCTCAACGAGGCCAAGACCAACTACACCGACCTCAATGTCTTCGAGACCTTCCAGCCGCGGATTCCGCAGGAGTACGAAGACACAGAGTTTCTGTTCCTCGCCAACATTCAGCCCACGCTGCAGGCGAATGTGCGGCGCAAAATGAACGGCGTTCGCCTGACCGGTTGCGACACGATGAATTACTGGATCAAAGGCACGCCCAGGGAACTGGCCGAAACGTTGAAGCTGGTAGACCTGCTGCTCATCAACGACACCGAGGCCAAAATGCTGGCCGGCCAGACCAATCTGCCGCGCGCTGCGCAGAAAGTGCTGGCCATGGGCCCGAAGGCGCTGGTCATCAAGCACGGTGAATACGGCGCGACCATTTTCTTTCGCGAAGGTGCGTTCGGCATCGGCCGTCATCCGTTTCGTGCGCCGGCGCTGCCGATTGACGAGGTCAAAGACCCGACCGGCGCGGGCGACTCGTTTGCCGGCGGATTCATGGGATACTTGGCTTCGCAGGAAGAGGTGAACCGCGAAGTGCTGAAACGCGCTCTGTTTTACGGAGGCGTGATGGGATCATTCGCCGTCGAGCGTTTCGGGACCGAGCGGCTGCAGTCGCTGACCCGGGAGGAAATTGACGCCCGCTTTCAGATCTTTCGTGAGCTATCGCATCTCGAATAATCCCGGTCCGTCCGTCTTTTTCCTTTCCGTGGGGGCCATGGCCAACTCAACCAAGAATCCGCCTGCCGGCTCACATTGGGATTCCGAAGTCCGGCTGCTGGCGTGGCTGGCGACGTGTATCGCGGTTTTCTCCTACTTGTTTTACTTTCGCAATGGCGACACGGCGTTGTATGGCGACGCGGTGGCTCACATCAACATCGCGCGCCGCGTCTTCGATTCGAGAACCCCGGGTCTGCTCCAGTTGGGAACGGTCTGGCTGCCGCTACCTCACCTGTTGATGATCCCATTCCTGATTTCCAACGAAATGTGGCAGCGGGGTGTGGGCGGCTCGATTCCTTCTCTGACCGCGTACGTGTGCGGCGTGATCGGGATCTTCCGGCTCGCGCGCGGCGTGCTCTCGCAGAACAGTCAACCAGACGCGGGGGCTCGCATTGCGGCCTGGGCCGCCGCTCTAATCTATGCGGCCAATCCGAATTTGATTTACATGCAGACCACGGCAATGGGTGAGGCGATCTACCTGGCGCTCTTTATCTGGACTGTTGTCTACTTCAGCGAGTGGCTGCGCGGCAGCACGAGAGCTCTGAACAAGTGTGCAGCTTGCCTCGCGGCGGCGTGCCTGACGCGATACGATGGCTGGTTTCTCGCTGCCGGGTTGTCACTGGTTGTGATCGTTCTCGCGCTCCGCCCACCGTTACAGAACCAGAGTCCGGGATTCCGACTTTCTCGGAGAGTGGCGATCACATTTGTCCTGATCGCCGCGACCGCCCCCGCGCTCTGGCTCGCTTACAACGCAATCATCTACCGCAATCCGCTGGAATTTGAAAATGGTCCGTACTCGGCCAAGGCGATTGAAATGAGGACGGAGAATCCCAGGCACAGCGGGCATCCGGGGTCGGGCAGCCTGGGCGTTTCATCGCTGTATTTTTTCAAAGCCGCACAAGAAACCATGGCTGACGGTGAACTCTTGGAGCACGTCCTTGTGATCTGGTTCGTAGCAGGATGCCTCGGGATGTTAGTCCTTCGCAAAGTTCATGTATTTGCCTTGCTCCTTGCGCCTATTGCTTTTTACGCCTTCTCAATCGGCTACGGTGGCGTTCCAATTTTCGTGCCCGCTTGGTGGCCGTTCACTCATTACAACGTCCGCTATGGATTGCAGCTGCTGCCGGCATTCGCCCTGGCTTTCGCGGTGGTGATGTATCTCGGCATCAAGCTGCCCTGGCCATCCGGTGGCTGGCTCAGGACGGTTCGCTGGGCGGCCATCGCGGGAACCGTTGCCCTCGTCACGGTGGGCTACGCTTCCATCTGGCGAGCGACGCCCATCACCCTCGCCGAGGCGCAGATCAACATGCGCAGCCGGAATCAACTCGAAGCGCAACTAGCAGGCTGGCTCAGCAAACTTCCGCCAGATTCGACTATTCTCATGTATCTTGGCGATCATGTGGGCGCCCTCGAGCAGGCAGGCGTTCCGTTGCGGCGCACGATCAACGAGGGCAACCACCGCGTCTGGAAGCAACCGGAAGATGCCGAGGGCCTTTGGGAGCGTGCGCTGTCCAATCCTGCGGCGTACGCGGGCTACGTGGTTGCTTTCGAAGGTGACCCGGTCTGGCAAGCTGTGCAGAATCGTCATCTGCGCGCGCTGGTCGAAATTCACGTGACCGGCCAATCGCGCGCGGTTCTTTATCGCATCCGGTAATCACGCCGGTAACGCGACCAGCGCTGCCTGCAGTGATAGAATCCGGCCATCTGACACATGTCCGCAGGATCAGCCAATGAAGCCATCGGTGACTAAGGCCGTTGTGGAGCGGGTGTGAGTGCCAGCCGCACCATCGCTTTTGTGAAAGCCAGCGCCTGCGGCAACGATTTTCTGCTGATCGACGGCGCCCTCGCTCCCGAGGACGTCGCCGCCTTCACGCGGCGTATCTGCGACCGTCACGAAGGCGTGGGCGCGGATGGTGTTGAGTGGATCCTGCCCCATTTTTCTGCTGACGTTGAGATCCGGCTGATCAATGCGGACGGTTCACCGGCGGAGATCTCAGGCAATGGCACGCGCTGCGTTGCGGCCTACCTTTGCGCGACGCGCGAGAAAGAGCGCATGTCGATTCTGACCGGAGCCGGCATCAAGATTTGCTCACTCAGGGGACGGAAAGACTCGGAGTACGAGTTTGAAATGGAGATGGGCGCGGCTGTCGTTGAGAAGGAACTTGCGCTGCAAGTGGATGGTAAGGAGGTACGCGGCATCCCGGTCTCCATGGGCAATCCGCATTTCGTTGTCTTTGTGCCGGCGTTTGCCGCGAACTGGCAGGCCCGCGCCGCTGCGGTCCAGCGTGCTCCGCAGTTTCCCAATGGAGTGAATATCGAACTGGTTTCTTCTCACGGTCGCCACGACGTGAACGTCGTGTTCTTTGAGCGCGGCGTGGGGGAGACGCGCTCTTCGGGGACCGGTTCCTGCGCGTCGGCAGCGGCAGCCATGATCTCCGGCAGAGCTGAATCGCCGGTTCGAGTGCATGCACCCGGCGGAACACAAACAGTGCGCCAGGAGGGGAACAATCTTTTTCTTCGCGGTTCGGCGCGGTTAGTATGCCGGGGCGAATTCTTGCTGAGCTAGACTTTGAGCTGAGTCGCTACGCACCGCGGCTCGCCCCATTCGCCGTCGTGCGAAATGTCCTCTTAGAAAAATGCCATCCTCGAATTTTCAACGCCGCAAGCCGCCCGCACTCCGTCCTGGAGACACGGTCGGCATCGTCGCGCCGGCCAGCAACATCAAGCAGGCCGATCTCGAGGCGGGCTGCGAAGCCTTGCGCCGGGCGGGATACAAGCCGTTTTATTTCGACTCCATCTTAGAGAAAGATCTGTATTTTGCCGGATCGGTGAAGCGCCGGGTTAGCGAGTTGCAGGAAATGTTCGCGCGAGACGAAGTGCGCGCTGTCATTTGCGCGCGCGGCGGTTATGGGGTGAATCACCTGCTGCCGGAGAAGCCCGTCGTGTCGCACCCGAAGATTCTTGTCGGGTACAGCGACATGACATCGTTGCTGGTGTATTTCTCCACCCCTGGGGGTTTCGTTACGTTTCACGGCCCCATGGCGGCCAAGGATTGGGCGCATAACGATGGCGTGCATCTCGCGTCCTGGCGATCGGCCCTGTCTGGCTCCGAACCCTGGGACGTTCCCACTGGCGCCGGCGTTAATGGGCTGGTGGACGGGGAGGCCGAGGGCATACTTTATGGTGGCTGCCTCTCGATTCTGGTGGCGTCGCTCGGCACGCCGTACGAAATCCAGACCGATGGCACGATTCTTTTTATCGAAGACCTCGCCGCCAAACCCTATCAGATCGACCGCATGCTTATGCAGTTGAAGTTGGCTGGCAAATTCGCGCGAGTGCGCGGCATCGTCTTCGGCGAGATGCTCGACTGCGTGCAGGCACCGGGTCAGGGCTACACTTTGCAGGAAGTGGTGACACGTATTGTGGGTGATCTGGGAGTTCCTGTCGCCTTCGGCGTTCGCTCCGGCCACGTAACCGCTGAGAACATCACCCTGCCATTCGGAGTGCAGGCGAGGCTCACGGTGCGCGACGGACAGGTGGGACTGAGAATTCTCGAGTCGGCGGTCATGCCCTGACATGCCGATCAAACAAACTAAGACCAGACTTACTCAAATAAAAGCTAACGATGAACGCAGCCAAACATATTCACCTGATCGGAATCTGTGGCACGGCCATGGCCTCGCTCGCTGGAATGCTCAACCAGCGCGGCTTTCGCGTGACCGGTTCCGACGCCGCCGCCTACCCGCCGATGTCGGATTTCCTGCGCGAACTGACCATTCCCCTGTCGCAGCCGTTCGATGCGAGGAATCTCGAACCGCGGCCTGATCTGGTCGTGGTTGGCAACGCGATCTCGCGGGGCAATGTGGAGCTTGAGCATGTCCTCGATCAGCGCATCCCCTTCTGCTCCCTTCCGCAGTTGCTGCACGACGAATTTCTGCGCGGAAAAGAAGTTTTGGTCGTAGCCGGCACTCACGGCAAAACGACGACCACTTCGATGCTCGCCTGGATCTTTCACTCCGCCGGCCTTGACTCCTCGTTTCTGATCGGCGGCATCGCCGAGAATTTCGGATCCAGCTTTCATTTGGGGTCGGGAAAACACTTCGTCCTCGAAGGCGACGAATACGATACAGCGTTTTTCGATAAAGGTCCGAAGTTCCTGCACTACTTTCCGGACGCGGTGATCCTGACGTCGGTCGAGTTCGATCACGCTGACATCTACAAAGATCTCGACGCCGTGGAGACGGCCTTCAAACGCCTAGTCAACGTGATTCCTCGCCGTGGGCGCATCGTGGCTTTTGACGGCGAGGCCGGCGAGGCAACAGAGAGCCCAAGCCTGCAACGTTCTCTAGCCAAGGCCTTCTGTCCCGTCGAACGTTACGGCGCCGGCTTGCACGCAAATTGGCGAGTCAGCGACTTAGGCCTCGATCCTGGACACACGCGCTGGACCGTTCTGCGTGATGGCCAGTCCTGGGCCGATTTCGAATTTGCGCTGGCCGGCGAATACAACGTCTGGAACGCAACCGCCGCGGCGGCGCTGGCTGCCGGATGCGGAATTCCGAAAGACGTTATTGCCTCTGCCTTGAAGACCTTCAAGAGCGTGAAGCGGCGACTCGAGGTCAGGGCGCAAGTGAACGGAATCACGGTCATTGACGATTTCGCACACCACCCTACGGCGATCGCCGGTACGGTGAAGGCTCTGCGCGCCCGCTACCCCGGCGCGCGCTTGTGGGCGATTCTGGAGCCCCGCTCCAACACCCTACGCCGGCGCGTGCTGCAAAGCGATCTGGCGCGCAGCCTGGCCCTGGCAGATGAAATCGTTGTGGCCAACGTGTTCCGCTCGGAGGCGGTTCCGGAGAACGAACGCATGCAATTGCTGGAGTTGGCCGCGGAAATCGGGCGCCACGGAAAACAAGCCCGCCTGCTCGCCGACGCAGACGCCATCGTACAAACGGTCGCTCCGGAAATGCGGAGCGGAGATGTGGTCGCTATTCTTTCCAATGGCGGGTTTGGCGGCATTTATGAAAAACTGCCTGCGCGCCTCCAGCAGCTGGCACGTAGCAAATGAGCCTATTTCCTCCGATCCGACGCGTGGCACGACTTGCGCTGGTTGCGGCAATTCTGGTCACGCCGCTTGCGTTTGCGCAGTCGTTACCCGGGGTCTCTTACACGATCACACTTGTGTCGCCCGCTCAGCATCTGGTCGAAGTGCAGATCATCCTTCCTGCAGGCGCGGCACAGCGCGAACTGCAGCTTCCCGTGTGGAATGCGCTTTACCAGGTTCGGGATTTCGCCCAGTATGTGAACTGGGTACGCGCGAAAGACCGTTCCGGCGGGGAACTCGCCGTCCGCGTGCTTTCGAAAAGCTGCTGGCAGATTGAAGACGCTGCAGGGGGCGCCGTCGTCGAGTATCAGATCTACGTCGATTCTCCCGGACCGTTTGGTGCGCAATTCAACGCGCACCATGCCTTCCTCAATCTCGCGCAAGTTCTGATGTATCCGGCAGATTTGCGCCACGCACCTATGCGGGTGCGATTCAATCAGGTACCGGACACTTGGCGCATTGCCACGCCACTTTCGCTCGGCGCGGATGATCAATTTGAGGCGGAGGATTACGACCGGCTCGTGGATTCACCGGTCGAAATCAGCAGCTTTCGCGAGTCTGACTTCGAAGAGGACGGCGGGCATTTCCGTGTGATTGTCGACGCCGATGTCGCCGAGTACAACATGGAAAGCATCGTTAGCCAGCTGCACAAGATCGTGGCCGCGGCGACTTCATGGATGAACGATCGTCCTTTCGATACCTACACTTTTATCTACCACTTTCCCCACGGTCCCGGCGGCGGTGGAATGGAACACTCTTTCTCGACCGCGATCGACATCAACGCGGAATCCATGAAATCGAGCCCGGAAACGCTCGCCGGAATCAGCGCCCATGAATTTTTCCATCTCTGGAACGTCAAGCGAATTCGCCCGCAGACACTCGAACCAATCGATTACACGAAGGAAAATTACACGCGGGCGCTATGGTTCAGCGAAGGCGTGACCAGCACAGTCGAAGGCATCCTTCAGTTGCGCGCTGGATTGCTGGACGAAAAGCAGTACCTCCAGCGGGTGAGCGAGTTGATGGCGGAGTTGGAACGGCGCCCCGCCCATTTGACGCAATCGGCCGAAGAATCGAGCCTCGATGCCTGGCTCGAGGGTGACGCCTATTACCGTCGCCCCGAGCGCAGTATTTCCTATTACAACAAGGGCGAACTACTCGGCATCATGCTCGACCTTGCCATCCGCGACGCCAGCCACGGGCAGGCTTCGCTGCGCGATGTGTTCGAGTGGATGAATGTGAACTATGCGAAGAAAGCGAAGTTCTTCAAGGATAGCGAAGGAGTCCGCGAGGCCGCCGAGGCTGTCAGTCACTCCGATCTCGGCTGGTTCTTTGCGAAATATGTCACTGGTACGGAGGAAATCCCGTGGAACGATTTTCTGCGCTCGGTCGGCCTTCGGGCCCAGGCAATCACCGTCTCTGTTGCGGATGCCGGATTTCTTGCTTCGCGCAACTTTGACGGGCCCATGTCAGTGTCGGCCGTCACTCCGGGCAGCGACGCGGAGCGCGCGGGATTACAGGTTGGAGACGCGATTGTGGAACTGCAAGGTAACGCCTCCGGACAGGATGCGCGGCAGGAGTTGGCGCGACTGAATCCGGGCGACACGCTAAGGTTGAGAGTCCGTGGCCGCCGCGGAAATGAGCGAGAACTGAAATGGAAGGTCGCCAGCCGCCAAGAGATTTCTTACGAGGTAGGCAATCTCGATCAGGTGACCGACACTCAACTCGCCCGGCGCGCTGCGTGGATCAAGGGAGAAGACCAACCTACCGCAAGTGCAGCCGGTGAAGCCGGAACCGACGTGCAACCGGGGTCTCGAATGTCAGGTTCTCAGAAACCAGATTTTCAGAAACCAGGATCTCAGAAGCCAGAGTCTCAGAAACCAGAGTTCCTAGAAAAATGATCAGAACCGCCATCATGTTGACCTTCTGGGGTCTGGCCATGCCGTTGGCCGCCTTGGTCGGCTTCTCCTGGACCTTCCTCACCGGCGATATTCGTTTGCTCTATCGCATATTCAACTGGGGTGCGTTCGCCGGTGTCCGCCTGACCGGCGTTAGCGTGGAAATCGTGGGTCTCGACAAACTCGATCCCGCGCGGACGTACATCTTCATGTCGAATCACGCCTCGAATCTCGACCCGCCCATTCAGATTCCGCTGATTCCGCGCCGCACTTCCGTCCTGGTCAAGAAGGAATTATTCAAGACGCCCATCCTGGGGCCAGCCATGCGGATGGCATCGCTCGTTCCAGTTGATCGCGGCAATCGCGATGCCGGCATCGAAGCGGTTGAGGCGGCCAAGGCGGTCATCCAGCAGGGAATCAACATGACGATCTACGTGGAGGGCAAGCGTTCCTTCGACGGTAAGCTTCTGCCTTTCAAAAAAGGGCCTTTTTACCTGGCCATGGAGTGCGGCGTTCCCGTGGTTCCCATGACGATCGTCGGCACGCACTACGCCATGCCAAAGAAACGCTTCGCCATAAAGCCAGGACTGGTGAAGGTAATCTTTCACCCTGCCATCGATCCCAAGGATTTCGGCAGCCGCGAGTGCCTGATGGAAAAAGTGCGAACGACAATCGAGAGCAGCTTGCCGGAAGAATATCGGCAGCCAAACTCGACCACAGAAGCCACAGAGCTTCACAGAGAAGCCTAAGTTCCTCTGGATCCTCTGTGACCTCTGTGGTTAATCCTTTTTCCGCAGTGCCCGTGCAATGTCCGGCAACTTAGGAAGAATGGCGGAATACTTCAACCACAGTTTGTGATCGACCGCCGGCGATCCGCTGACCAGGGTGCCCGCCGCAATGTCATTCGCCACACCGCTCTGCGGAGTAACGATCGCGTTGTCTCCAACTTTGCAGTGCCCCACCACGCCTACCTGACCGGTAAGAATGACTTTGTTGCCGATCTCGGTTGATCCCGCCAGCCCCACCTGAGCGCACAAGAGCGTATCTTCGCCCACCTGCGATCCGTGGCCTACCTGTACCAGGTTGTCGACCTTCACGCCGCGTCCGATTCTCGTTTCACCCACGCTCGCCCGGTCGATGCACGAATTCGCCTGTACCTCCACATCGTCGCCGATCACGACCGGCGCAGGTTGAGGAATCTTGTGCCACCGTCCGTCGTCCGTCTTGGCGAAGCCGAACCCGTCCGCTCCAATCACCACTCCATTCTGCAGAATCACGTTCCGGCCGATGCGGCAGTTTTCCCGCACGACAGAGTGCGCATGGGCGAAGAAGTTCTCGCCGATCTTCGCTCCGCGATAAATGACGACGTGGGCCAGTAGCACGGCATTCGCGCCGATCTCGACGTCTTCGCCAATCACAACGTACGGTCCAATGTGCGACTTTGCCCCGATCCGCGCGCTCGCATGCACAACCGCCGTGGGATGCACACCCGGCGCATAGCGCACAGGCTGGTGAAACAATTCCAACGCCCGCGCGAAACTGAGATAGGGGTCCTTCGCCCGCAGCATCGCGGCGGCGGGAACGGCAGGGAAGTCCTCGTCCACAATGACGGCCGAGGCCTTCGTGGTCCGCGCGGCCGCCGCGTACTTGGGATTGGAGACGAAGGTCAGCTCTCCCGGGCCAGCCTGTTCAATCCCGTTGAGGCCGGTGATTTCCGTGTCGGGAGAGCCATTTTCAAGGCGCAGGTTGAGGGCGGAAACGATGGCAGAAAGTTTCATTGTGATGGTCGGAGACGCCAGTAAATCCTACACTAGCGAACGACTCCGATCAGGAGCTGATTGCCTTCACGCTGATGATCTCTAACGGCGTTTATTCCACCACCAGCGTGAACGTGCCTGACTGGGAAAGCGTGCCTGCGGTCGCCGTTACCGTCACGGTGTAGTTCCCGGTCGGCGTTCCCTGATTGGGTGGTGGAGTGGAGCCGCCTCCGCCACCTCCACCGCAGCTTGGGACGAATACGAGCAGCGTTAACACCAATCCCAGAAGCAATAGTTGGCGACGGCGTCGGGGCACAGCGAGGAGGACTATGCCTGCCAGTGGCAGCGCACCGAGGGGAACTGCCACGAGGCCTGCTCGTTGCGACGCGGAGGTCGCCGCCGTCGTTGTAATCACGATATTCGCGGTCGCGACCGTATTTGGTCCCTGTCCAGTAACACTGGCTTGGCCGCACGTGGCTCCCGTCGGCAAGCCGCTGCAGGTGAAGCTAACGGCGGTGGTGAAATTGGTGGAAGCAATGACGCCAGCTGCTGCTGTGGCCGACAAGCCCGGACTCGTGATAGTGACGTACGGCGGAAGCGAGACGAAGGCAAAGCCAGGTTGAACCGTGAACGAGACGGATTGCGTGCTGCTGCTTGGGTTGAAGCTGGGGTCGCCGCTGTAGGTCGCTGAAATCGTGTGGTTGCCGGCGTCGAAGCTGATAATCCCGTCACCGACTGACGTATTGCCTTGGCTGTTGAGTGGAGGATTACTGAGAACCTGAACTGGCGGATTGACCTGCGCATTCGTCGTCGGCAACGGACCGAACGTGTCGGTGAACGTCACCGTCCCGGTGGGTATTCCGTGTCCAGAGGCGCCGACCACATCGGCGCGCACAAACACCAAGCTGCCGAAGGGGTAAGGACTCGTAAGGGGATTGCCGGTGCTTAGAGCGTTGGCCGATAAGCTCAGAGTGGTCGTGCTCGGCTCTGAGCTTACGGTAACGGTGACAGTCGAGGAATCGCTCGGCGCGTAGGTGCCGTCGCCGCCGTAGTGCGCCCAGACATTGTAAGGGGTCAGGCTGCCCGGCAGTGCGCTCGTCGAACCAATAGCTTGTCCGCCGCTCAGAGGAAAAAGATCGAGCGTGCTCCGCGCCAGCCCATTATTTGTGTACAGGATGACATCGCCGGTGGGAGTCGCGGTTCCCGAGTTCGGCGTAACCGTAACCCCAACACTCACAGCTGTGCCATGCGTGATGTTCACTGTTTGCCCACCGTTGAGAGTGAACGCCGTTGTGGTGGGGTTGAATATGACCGAACTCCAGTCGTTCACCAGGTTCGCCACATTGACGGACCCGAGCCCCGTAGTCAGGTCGTAGCCCGGCCCCGCCTGATAGTCGTTCCCCGTTTCGCCTGGTACAACGTTGTTTCCTACAGTAACGTCGTTGAAGATGCAGTTGCTGCCGGGAAGGGCAGACGTATTGGACCCATTGCACTGTGCAGGATAGATGTTCTGCGTTGCCTGCGACTGTGCCAGCGGATACAGCACATAGTTTGCCTGCCCCTGTCGGCCCAACCCTTGCTCCACGAGAGCCATGATGCCGGCGAAGGACGGCGCCGACGCGGAGGTTCCGCTGATAAAGTAGACGTAGATGTATCCCTGGTCGTTCGGAACGCAAGAACCATCGAGGCAAAGCAGATATGGATCATGCCCGGCGGCGGTCAAGGACACATCGGGCAGGTCACGCACTCCGTCTGCAGGGATGTTCAGCAAAGTGCCGGATTGCCACGAGGGTTTCGGAACACCGGGGGTTGTGCCCGGCGGAGAAATTTGATTGTCCCCGATGTTTCCGGCGCTGGCGCCGCCACTCCCCGACCACAGGCCATTGGTCAGGCTGCTTTCATTCCACACATCTTCCGGAATGTAGGAAATCGCCGTCTCCGCGAAGGGCGCGCTGGATGTCCAGTACTTGCTGGTGTCGCCATTTTCGTTGAACTCTGTTCCCCCGACCGCGACATTGAACGGCGTCGACGCCAGTGCATTCACCGAGATTGGTCCCGTAGCCGGAGCAGAGTCGGGGTCCGCGCAGCCTTCCGCGCCGTTGTCTCCTGTGGAAACGAAGTACGTGATTCCCTGCGCTGCAGCCTGTTCTGCCAAAGCGTTAATTCCCGCAAGTTGTGCGTCAGTCGAAAAGTATTCGCAGGTACTGAAGCTCTCCGTCATAATGTCAGCAAGATTGTTCTCGATAATGTACTGCTCCGAGAGATCAGTGCCGTCGGTGGTATTGGTTGACCCCGAGACGACAAAATCGATCGTCGCGTTGAGTGCGATCGCACCGGACCACGTTGTGTCCAGTGTTGCTTCGGCTTCCTCTCCACCACCTATATCGCCCGGGTCGGGGCCGTCCACGATAACATTGAGAGTTACGCCGCCGGACAATCCGTTACCTGTTCCAATTGTGCGCCAGAAGTCCTGGACGTCTTGGCCACCGTTGTAAAGGTCATTGCGTCCAATGACGCCAATGGTGACGCCCTGTCCTCCATCGTTTAGGTAGTCGTACACGGGGTTCACGTCATAGATCACCGCGAAATCCTGCGGTGCGAGCGCGTTGATCGCGGGCTTGCTTCCCTTTTTCGTGATCCGTGCCAAAACAGGCGTTTTCACGAAGTGGTTTGTCGGCTTGCTGACGAAATTGTGCAGCGTCAGCACTCCCTTCACCGCAGGCACGAGCGCCGTCGGAATCTGGGGATCGCTAGAGTTCGCCCAGTGCTGCTCGCCGTTCACGATGTACTTGTGAATCGTGGTGTGAAACGCCTCCTGCAACTGGCTGGCCGAGCCTGAGAACTCCAGCACGGTGCGGCCCTTGGTCGTCCCGACCTGAAATCCGTACGACTGCAGCCAGCCCGTAATGACTTGCATGTTGCTGTCGGTGGGGCCGAATTGTTTGCCGAATTGTTCCGGTGTGAGCCATTTGTGATAGCTGGGCGAGTGCTTGTCCTGTTGATTGTCGAGCAGCGTGCGCAGTGCCGTCTCCTGCTCGGGACTGCGCTTCAGCACCAGCAGCATGCGCTCCATCGGCAGGCTCGCCGGGGCTGTGCCCAGGTCGAATTGGGGCCGCGCCAGCGGATGGGTATTTCCCTTGAGGGTTGTGAGCTGCGATTCGTCGATGGGCTGGGTGATCAGCGGCTGGGTCGTCTGGGGCAGGGAAGGCGCTGCAGTTGCAGCACTCTGGCACACCGCTTGGACGCAGAGGATTGCACTTAGAGAAATCGCCGCGAGCATGGCGGATTTCGCCGTACGAAAACCTGAAAGAACTGACACGGCCAGAGACACTAGTCGCGTGCGCATGCCGGATACCTCGACTTGGATGGACGCCACATCGTAGGCGATCCGGAGGAGGAAGGTACAATTTGCCGAATCGTCTCTCTGCCCGGACATTCCCGGGTGGCCTGACACGGTACCTCAAACCGGATTTGGTTGCAATGAGTCTTCGGGGAAGCGTAGAGGCGAAAATGGGGCAGAGCGCGCCAATCCATGCGTGCTCCCGCCGAGGGCAGAAGAAGTTATTCCTCGAACATCGTGACTTGGCGCTGATCCTGCGCGCCGCGGCGTTGCCGCCGCATTGCCCCAATTACGGCCAGAACGGTCAGCGACTCGAGCGCCGTCCGCGGTACGAAGATCCGCTGCGTGTTCGAACGCTGATCGGGCGGGCTGATCAGAAATCCCTCCGGCATCGTCTGAGCGAGATCGGCGGGCATCAGACCTTCCAGGACTTCGTTGTCCTTGAAGCGCAGGCGCACCCACAGCCCTTCCGACCGAGGCCGCGAGGTGAACGTTTTGCGGGTCAGCGATTCGGAATCGCCGAATTCGCGCACAAAATAAACGCCCTTAATCTCCCGCAGATCAATGGCAATGACGGTTCCGGAAGTGTTCAGCAATTCCAGCTTGCCTTCGTGCACGAACTGCGCCGGTGCCACGTAGCCCGAGACGGAGTCCCGGTCCATCTTCCGGACGATCACTTTTTTGTGCGTTGACGGCATAAGAAACAGGGGCCAGAGATCAGGGGCCAGCGCGTAAAGGAATTTACTGCTCCCTAGCCCCTAGTCCCTGACCCCTGCCTTGCGATTTTCGCATCTTTCCTCAAAATTCTCGCGGAATCCGCCTATGCAGTAGCCAAAATGTAAACGTTGTGTTATTTTCTTTAACTTGCCGCAAAGATTTTGAGCGATCTAAATGCTTTATATTAAGCTACTTGCAGACGTGCGTCTGAGGGCTGCATCAGCCCGGCAGCCCTTCCCTGTGGAAATCCTGTGTAAGAACGGCCATCAGCAGGCTCCGTTTTCATCGCACGGAGCGGCGATGGCGGCAGCAACGTTGGCCTGAAAAGGCCGCTGAAAGCGAATGGCTGATTACATTTACACCATGGAACTCCGGTTGACGCCGGACCAGTTGAGAGGCGTCGGCCTGGTTCAGGATGTGGCCCGCGCTGCCGGCATGAATCTCTATCTGACCGGCGGGGCCATTCGCGACATCATCAGCGGATTCAGCATTCGTGACCTGGACTTTACGGTTCAAGGAAATCCGCTCAAGCTGCAAAAAGATCTGGAAAAGGCTGGCGCGCAGATCAGCGCCGTCGAGGAAGACGCGCGCACGATTTTCATCTCGCTGCCCGGCAACGCCCGCGCCGAAATCAGCATGGCGCGGACCGAGCGCTACGAAAAGACGGGGAAGCCGCCCATTGTCGCTCCCGCGACGATCTACGAAGATCTCCGCCGCCGCGACTTCACCGTGAACGCTATGGCGCTTTCGCTGAACGAAGGCTCCCGCGGCCTGCTGCTTGATCCCTTCAACGGCGTCGCCGATATCGAAACCAAGCTGATCCGGATTCTGCACAATTATTCCTTCCTCGAGGATCCCTCGCGCCTGATTCGTGCCACGCGCTTCTCTGCGCGCTTCCACTGGGCTCTGGAGGAGCGCACCCAAGCACGCTACGACGCCGCCAGGGAAGGCAACTACATCGATCACATTCAGCGCGGCTCGATCGGCCACGAAATCGCCGCTCTCGCCCACGAGGACGATCCCCTGCATGTGGTGAAGATGCTCGAGAAGGAAGGTTGGCTCACCATTCTGCACGAGCACTGGACGTCCGCCAAAGTTGACGCCAATGGCCTGACTGCGCTGATGAAAACTCGCCAGCAGATGGTCGATCTCGGCTATGCGCCCGATGCCGGCCCGGCCGTCATGTACTTCCTGACGGCGCGCCTTTCCAGCAAAGACGTTGCGGATCTGCAGCGGCTCATTCCGCGCAAGGACTTGGTCGAGGCGTGGCGCGACATTGAAGATCACGCCAAGGAATTGGCCAAGCGCCTGATGGGCAAAGAAGCCGCGACTCCCTCGCGGACCTGGCAGCTGCTCTCGAAAGCTCGCCCCGAGATGATTCTGTTCCTCGCCGTCACCGCGCGCCAGCAGTCGGTTGAGCAGAAGATCAAGAACTTCCTGACCAAGTGGCGCCAGGTGCAGCAGAAAATTCCGCTGCCCGAGATGACGGAGCTGCTCATCACTCCGCAGTTGCCTGAATACCCCAAAATCGCGCATGACGTTTTCATGTTGCTGCTCGATGGCAGGCTGCGCTCACGTACTGAGACGCTGAAGTTCCTGAAGCCGTTTGCGCCGCCTCCGCCCCCACCGCCCCCGGCCCCGCGGCGTGGGCGTGCCGCCAAAGCGGCAGCCAACCCTGCGCCGGCGACCGCCGGGGGCAAACCCGCGCTGACCAAGGAATCCGCGAAAGGGAAGAAAGGGAAAGAGGCCGCTGCGAGTCCGGCTGCGCTGCCGGCAGCGCCGGCATCCAGGCCGCAGGCCCAACAAAAACCAGCCGCAAAATCAGCGCCCAAAGCTGCGGAAAAAGCGAAGCCGACCAAGCCCGCGAAGCCCCCCGCGAAGCCCGCCCACAAACCCGCGCCCAAAAAGGCCGCAAAAAGAAAAAAATAGAGCGTTCTGAAGCAGGCAGGCAGAGCGTCATTTATGCGCGACGTCCCGTTCCAGTTGCTCACGCGCCAGTGTCTGGTCGGACAGCCCTCCCCCGTCTTGCCAGCCAACCTGTCCACTGTACGAAGAACCGCACCGGACTTGCTTTTCGGAGTTATAATAGGTCCAGTATGCGCCGCCTGATAGCCATCACGGCGTTCGCGCTCTTCTTGGCAGTCCCAGTGTGGGCCCAACATGGAGGAGGCGGTCACGGCGGTGGTGGCGGGCACGCTGGCGGTTTCGGAGGCGGCCACGGCGGCGGATCCAGCGGTGGCCACGCGGGTGGTTTCTCCAGCCACAGCGGCGGCGGTTTCAGCGGATCTCATTCCAGTCCCAACGTTCACGCCTACAGCGGACCGCTCTCATCGACTGCCCCGCGCAGCTTCTCCGGCCGCACTTCCTTCTCGCAGCAGCGTAATTTCTCTCGCAGCCCGTTCCTGCATAACGGTGTCCGATTCAACACGTTCAACCGATATCGATATTGGGGACGCTATGGCTACCCGTGGTGGGGTTGGGGATGGCCGTGGGGCTGGTACGATCCTTGGTGGTGGTGGAACGACGACTCCTACGACAACAACGGCGCGTACGACAACGGCTCGTACTACAACAGTGATGATCAGAACGTAGACGCCGCTGCCCGGATAAACCAAGAGCAGCAGCGTATGCTTCAGCAGGAACAAGCCGACGGCGATCAGGATGCCTACGCGCCGTATCAAGGCCCACGGCGCCCAGCGGGTGATGAAGCCAAAGGCGCGGCCATGATGCCGAACACCGTTCTCGTTTTCCGCGATCAGCACAAGGAAGAAATCGCGAACTACGCTATCGTCGGCCAGACGCTGTGGAACTTCGCTCCGCAACACACCGAGAAGATTTCGCTGGCTGATCTCGACATTCCTGCCACCACCAAAGCCAACGCCGACCGTGGCGTGACTTTCCGCGTCCCAGTCCCGGGCGAAGCCCAGTAGCACAAATGCGCGATGATGGATTCACCCCGCAGAGGCTCCGCTGAACCGCATCGCGGCATCACGATGCACAAGTTGCCGGTTGGAGGAGACTTTCCTGGGCTGGTGTTCGCTGTTGGAAGTGTGGCGATCTTCCTGATTGCTCTGCCATCACTGTGGTACTTCGTTGCGCTTGCAGCGTTGCTGGGCCTTGGCGTCGCGGGTTTATTGTGGTTCACTCGCCCATCAACGCGGGCATCGCGTTGCGGGAACCTGCAGAAATAACCGCTCAAAACGGCACCAACCCCATCCCTTTGCTAGAATAGCTGAATACCCAATATGCCTCTAAAAACACTCTTCTTAAACCCCCCTTCGTTTGAAAACTTCGACGGAGGCGCCGGCTCCCGTTGGCCTGCGACCCGCGAAATCGAGAGTTACTGGTACCCGGTATGGCTGGCGTATCCCGCTGGCATGCTCGAGGGTTCGCGCCTCCTGGACGCTCCTCCGCATCACATTTCCGGGGAAGAGACCATCCACATCGCCAAAGACTACGAATTTCTCGTTCTGTTCACCTCGACGCCCGGTTTCCCCGGCGACATTCGCCTCGCTCGCGCCATCAAAGAGGCGAATCCCAAGATCAAAATTGCCTTCGTGGGCCCGCACGTGACCGTGCTGCCAGAAAAATCTCTGCGCGACTGCCCGGCCATCGATTTCATCTGCCGCAAGGAATTCGACTTCGCCGTCGTCGACTACGCCAAGGGCAAGCCGCTCGAGGAGATCCCCGGAGTCTCTTTCCTGAAGTACGGCCAGATCGTGCACAATCCCGATCAGCCGCAGATCCAAGATCTGGACGCCCTGCCGCACGTGACCGAGATCTACAAGCGCGATCTCGACGTGACGAAATACACCGTGCCCTTCCTGCTTTATCCTTTCGTCTCGCTCTATACCACGCGTGGTTGCCCGGCGCAATGCACCTTCTGCCTGTGGCCGCAGACGCTTAGCGGACATCCATGGCGCAAGCGCTCCACTGATGACGTGGCCTGCGAGATGGCCCGCGCCAAGCAGTTGTGGCCGGATGTGAAGGAATTCTTCTTTGACGACGACACCTTTAACATCCAGAAAGCCCGCACGATCGAGCTGTGCTCCAAGCTGAAGCCGCTTGGACTGACCTGGTCGTGTACGTCGCGCGTCACCACAGATTTCGAGACGCTGAAAGCGATGAAGGAAGCCGGATGCCGGCTGCTGATCGTCGGCTACGAATCGGGCGACCAGCAGATTCTCAAGAACATCAAGAAAGGCGCCACCGTCGAGCGCGCCCTGCAGTTCACCAAGGACTGCAAGAAGCTCGGCCTGGTCGTTCACGGCGACTTCATCCTGGGTCTGCCCGGCGAGACCCATGAAACCATCAACCGGACGATCGCTTTCGCAAAAGAACTCGACGTCGAAACCATTCAGGTCTCAGTCGCACATGCTTATCCCGGTACCGAGCTTTACGATTACGCAGTGAAGAACGGATTCATGGTCGCCGAGAGCAAGATGGTGGACGACGGTGGACACCAGCTGGCGCACATTCAATATCCGGGCCTTCCCGCTGACGAAATTCTCGCTGCCGTGCACCGCTTCTACGATGAGTATTACTTCCGCCCCAAGGCGGTGTACCGAATCTTGCGTAAAGCGGCTTTCGATGGCCACGAGCGCAAGCGCCTTTACTACGAGGCGAAGACGTTCTTGAAACTGCGCGCAGCCCGCAACAAGATGATCAAGGAACACAACCAAGCGGCTGCCGCGGCCCAGCCCGCCAAAGCCTGAGGCGTAGCTGGGCCGACGCATTTTTTGCAAAGAAACTCTGAAGAGTGATTCGTTTCCGTCAGGCGAGCAGTCGCATTAGTCCTGCCGCCGGTAAATCTGGAGAGAGAAACCGCGCATCCTTCTGCCCGGCAGTGTGCGCGAGCGCTTCCGCTGCCAGATATCCGCTGCGTACCGCGCCTTCCATTGTTGCAGGCCAGCCGGTCGCCGTCCAATCCCCGGCCAGGAACACCCGTGGCCAGGCGGTGACGGCTGCCGGGCGATACGCGTCAATTCCTGGGCACGGCGAGTAGGTGGCGTTCACTTCCTTAATCACAGTAGATTTCAGAAGGTTTGCCCGACGGGCTTCCGCGAAAAACTCCCGCGCTTCGCGGAGCGCAAGGTCGACGATTTCCGCTTTCGATTTTTCGACCAGCGATTTCGAAGAACTCACGACGAGCTCGATGTAGCTGCCAACATCCGTGGGTGCGCCATTTCTCGCCGCGTTTGCGAGAAGTGCGGATTCCGTTTGCTGCGTACGCATCGGCTGCAACCGCGACTTGTGGAACATCCACTGTATGGTGCGGTCGAGCAGCACGGCGTGGTCGAGGTCGGAAATCTGCCGATCGAACCAAAGGTGAATTCCGGTGATTGGAGACGCCTCAAAATGCGCGAGCTTCTCACGCAGTGGCGCGCTTTCGGGCGTGTCCACGAGAATGCGGTCGAGATCGTCGAAGGGAAGAGCCGAGATGAAGTAATCGAAGATCTCAGCAACCTGGCCCTCGCGCTCGTCCACCCGGCCGCGAATGCGAACGGTGACTCGCGATTCGCTAGGCGTGAGATATGCGATCGAACTGCGGAGCTGCAGCGTGCCTCCGTGAGTGCAGATGTATTCACCGGCGGCGTTGTAAAGCTCGGTGAGCGGAACCGTGGGCACGCCCATGCGACCGGCGGCAGGAGACTTCAGGAACGACTCCCGGATCACCTGCGCCGCGTAGGCCACGGAGATACGGTCGAGATCTTCATTCAGGGCGCTGACCAGGATCGTCTTCCAGAAGCGTTCGATCGCCTGCTCCGTCTGACGGTGACGGCGCAGCCAGGTCAGAAAATCTTCTCCCGTAGAGCGCGGCACGATGCGGCCCTCGGCGTGGGCCACGAACGGCGCGTATCCAGTGTCTGGAAGATTCCCGGTAAGAAGCGCCATTGCCCAGGCAATGCTTACCTTGTCGCGCCAACCCAGACAGGCGGCACGCAGAAATGCGGGCGCCGTATGCAGAGGTGCCGGAAGCAACGAAGGCCCGATCGAAGACGCTCGCCCGCCCGGCTCAAGGAAGGTCAGATTGTCATACCAGCGAATCTTGTCATCGACGCCGGTGCGCCGGTAAAACTCGATCAGATTCGTGCAGCAGCCCAGAAGCACGTGCTGGCAGTTGTCCACCACCTCGCCCGTTCCCGGATGTTCGTAGGAAGATGCTCTGCCGCCAAGAAACGGACGCTTCTCAAAAAGTGTGACGCGAAATCCCGCGTTGGATAGGGCGCAGGCCGCGGCCAGGCCGGCCAGACCGCCTCCGGCCACGGCGACCGTGGGGGAAGAAGGATTCATCAAGTAATGGGGGTGAGTTCAGATTGCAGATTGTAGATTTCAGATTCTGACCAGCAGATTGCACGATCTCCGAGTCGGTTTTTCAATCTTAACTCTACAATCTGAGATTCAGAGTCTACGTCAATCGCATCCAGAGTCCCTTCCCCAGAATGCGCAGCTTTTCCCACCGGCTCAAAGCGACTTTCGCGGTGAAGACGTCGTATTTTCTCTCCGCGATCTTCTCGAGTAAGCGACGATAAATATTCACCAGCACCCACAGCGCGGGCTGGCTGTCTTCAGAGACATAGGGAATCAGCGCGTCGCCAGCCGAGTAGAACTCGCGCGCACGATCCGCCTCCAAAGTCAGAAGCGGCTGAAAGCGCGCTGGATCCGGAGTGGTCATCAGTTCTGAAGTCGTAAGGCCGAAGCGGGCGAGATCTTCTTCCGGAAGATAAACCCTGCCCATGCGCGCGTCTTCCTTTACGTCGCGAATGATGTTGGTCAACTGGAAGGCAAGGCCGCAGCGCTCGGCCAGAATTTCCGCCGCCGGTTCGCGATATCCGAACACGTGAATGCAAACCAGCCCCACTACCGACGCCACGCGGTAGCAATAGAGCTGCAGATCTTCAAAAGTCATGTACTGCACTGTTAGGCCGGGAGCGCCGGTAGGCTGTGTCTCAGGTTCGGCCTGTTCAACATCCATGGCGGTGCCGTGGGCAAGTTCGTCGAGCAATCCGGCGGGAATCGCGTAGCGCCGCTGCGCGTCAGTTAGAGCCAGCAGAATGGGATCATCCGTGGGCTGGCCCTGCTGCGCGCGGTGCAGGGCATCAAGCCATGTGTCAAGCTTCTGACGCCGTTGGGGAAGGCTCATTGTGGCGTCGTCGGTAATGTCGTCGCAAGTACGCATGAAGGCGTAAACGGCACACAGCGCTTCACGCTTCCGGCGCGGCAGAACATGGAAGGCGTAATAGAAATTCTTCGCTGCTCTGCGCGTAATGCCCTTGCACACCGAGTACGCCATGATGAGCTGCGGCGGAGCCGGCGTCCAGGGAAGCGGGACCTGCTGAGTGCCGACGCTCATGATTTCGTCACCCCGCTCCGCGGGTCTGCGCCATGGTGATGTCCCCCTGCTCGTCCGACTGCTGCTTCACTCCAGGTGCTACTTGAAAACAGCTTGCCCAGCGCAGCGCGCCCCACGAGCGCGAGCTTGCGCGGCTTCGAAATGACGGGACGATTCCCCAGCACCGCAAAGCCCTGCCGCCGAATCGCACGCAGAATTTCGAGCCCGCCGCGGCTGAACAGTTCAATATCGACGGCTAGCTCCCGATCGACTTTTTCGACTAGCGGCAGCCCTTTGCGGAACCACTCCCGCGCGCGGTCGACTTCGAACTGCATCAGGGCGCGGAAGGCCGGAGTATTCCTGCTGCACACGATGTCATCTTCGCTCACATTGAATGCCCGGAGGTCTTCGAGCGGCAAATAAATGCGGTTCTTGGCGTAGTCGCGCGTCACGTCTTGCCAGAAGTTCGCCAGCTGCAGCGCGGTGCAGGTGTAGTCGGAAAGCTGCTGCCGCTCCGCGTCGCAATATCCGCATAGATACAGGACAAGGTGCCCGACCGGATTCGCCGAGTAGCGGCAGTAGGCGAGCACGTCCTCGAAAGTTTCGAAACGTGTGACCGTCTGGTCCTGGCGGAAGGCGATCAGCAAGTCCGAGAATTCGTGCTTGGGAATGTCGAACCGGCTCACCGTCTCGGCCAGGGCCACGAATACTGGATGCCGCGGCGCGCCATCGTAACAGGCGTCTAGTTCAGTCTGCCACTGGTCGAGAAGTGCGAGCGAAGTTGCCGGGTCACCGACTTCGTCGCCAAGATCGTCAGAAATGCGGCAATAGGCGTAGACGTTGCAGAAATGCTGGCGCAGGCGTTTAGGAAGAAACCAAGTCGCTACCGAGAAATTTTCGTAGTGTGTGCGGGCCAGACGAGCGCAGTATTCGCGAGCCTCGTCAAGTCCAGGAGCGGTCGCAGGAATCGCATACTCGGCAGGCAGACGGCTCCAGCCGCTGGCAGCGGCGGTCGGGAGGGCCGAATTCTGCGTGGCGAGTTGTGCCATCCATCAGTGTCCGGGAATGATCGCGGTCTTGATATCCCCACCGCGGTTCAGCATGTGGCGCAAAACCTGCTGCAGGCGCGAAAGCGGCGCTTCCCCGGTAATGTAGTCGGTGGGGCGAATCTTCTTCGCGGCGATCAGTCCGAAAGCGCGACGCACCGTTTCTGGCGTGTGGTGGAATGTGGCCTTCAGCGAAATTTCCGAATAGTGCAGGCGATTGGTGTCGAGTTGCACCTTGGTTCCGCTGGCGCAGCCGCCGAAGAAATTGACCGTGCCGCCCTTGCGAACCATGTCCACCGCCCACTCCCAGGCTTCCGGCTTACCCACGGCTTCGATCACCACATCGCAACCGCGCTTCTGCGGCGTCAGCGTGCGAATAGCTTCAACCACGTTGGGCGTCTTCGTGGTTTGGACAATCTCGTGAGCACCCATGTGTTTGGCTGCATCGACCTGCTCGTCGCGCTTGACCACGGAAATGACGTTGCACCCGATCGCCCTCGCCACCTGCACAAACATCAGCCCGATCGGCCCGCCGCCCAGGATTGTTACTGTATCCCCGATCTCGACTCCAGTCTCATGCAGGCCGCGCAGCACGCAGGCCAGCGGTTCGGTCATGGCGGCTTCCTCGAAACTGATATTCGGCGGAATCACCAGCATGTTCGCTTCAACAATGCGGCGAGGCACGCGAATGTACTCGGCGTAGGCGCCGTTGTTGAACAGAAGATCTTCGCAGAGATTCTCCTGATGCTTGGAGCAGTAAAAGCACATCTGGCAGGGAGCAGAATTGAGGGCAACCACCCGCATGCCCTTCTTGAAGCCGTTGACGTTGGCACCAACTTCCTCGATCACCCCGGCCAATTCATGGCCGAACAGCGCCGGAGGCACGATCATGCGGGCATGGTAGCCGCGTTGGTAGACCTTCAGGTCCGTGCCACAAGTCAGCGCCACCTGGACCTTGACCAGAATTTCGCCCTCGCCCACGCGAGGGATGGGCACCTTTTCGATCTTGAGGTCTTCTTTGCCGTACAGGACGGCAGCCGTCATTTTGCCATTCACTTCTGGTTACCTTCCTCCTACTTGCCCGCCCACGTTTTACCCGGTTGAATCATGATCTTCATCGATGATGGCTGCGGATGAGCCGCCAACTGTAAGGCTGCTACGCTTTCAGCCAGTGGAAAGCGATGGCTCACCAGTCGCTCCAGGTCCATCTCACGGCTCATCACAAAGCGCACCGATTCTTCCTGCAGGTCCAGCGAGGCGCTGTAAGACCCGACCAACGTCTTTTCATCCACGCAAATTGCTGCGGGATCAATAACGGCCTCGCCGTGCTGGGTTTGCGCAAAAAGTAATACCCGTCCCCCGGGACGGGCTGCATCCATCGCAGAGCGAATCAGGGAATTGCCGCCGACGGCCAGAATCACCGCGTCGGCGCCACGCCCCTCGGTCAGTTCGCGGACACGTTCCACCACGTTGGCCCGCGAAGCATCAATTGTAAGCGCTAGCCCGAAACTTGAGCCTATTCTAAGCCGTTCCGCGTGTAAATCGGAAGTAATTATGCTGGCCCCCGCCCGCCGGGCCAGTACGCTCAGTAAGATGCCGATTGGGCCTTGCCCGATGGTCAAGACCGTCTCACCTTTTTGCAGGCGCAAAGCCTCGATACCCTTCATGCAGGTGTTGACCGGCTCCACGAACGAAGCCTGCTCGAACGAAACGCAATCGGGAATGCGGATCGTGCCGTGTTCCACGATCCAGTCCATCACCCGGACGTACTCGGCGAATCCCCCGCCGGAAGGCTCAAACCCCGCCGTGCAGCCGACTTTCTTGTAGGTCGTGCACTGCGCAAAAGTCGTGTTCCGGCAGTAAAAGCACTCACGGCAGGGAATGTGATGAAACATCACGACCTGATCGCCGGGCCGCCAGACGCGGACGTTTTCGCCGACCGCCGCGACCAGGCCCGAAGTTTCGTGGCCGAAAATCCGCGGAGCCGAATGCGATCCTGTTGAGATTTTCTTGAGGTCTGTGCCGCAGACGCCGCAGGAATGCACGCGAACAAGGATCTCCCCCGGCCCGATTGCAGGGACGGGCACTGTTTCCAACCGAACATCGTCGACACCGCGGTACACCGCAGCCTGCATGGTTGTCGGTATGGATTGCGGGACAGCTTCGACCGCGTACGGTCTGGAGGTAGCCATGAAGTTAATTTAGATGAGGCCTCTGGCCAATCTGCTTCAATCGCTTGGGATCGAGGCTATTGTAAAGCAAGGATCACTGTTGACGTTAAATCCTGATTTTCCTTATTGAGGTTAATGAGCGTTATCGCCTGCCTTTGTAATCGATGGTCGCCGATGGGCTTCATGCAAGTGAGGCAGCGCCTTTCCCATGTACAATACCGCCGCTGGCATACCGGCATCTCGCAAGCATTTAGATGCCTTACGCGATGAAGTCGAACACCACCGGAGGATAACGGCGATGCGCGTCGCAAGCATGGGTCATGCGGTCTTTGCGGCGGCTATGATCTCCGTCGGAGTCCTTGGCCTGATCCAAGGGAATTTCGTCGCGGTATGGGATCCGGCACCCAAGGGTCTGCCCGCACGCGAGGTACTGGTCTATCTCTGCGCCATTATTTCCCTTGCATCTGGCATCGGACTGCTCCTTCGGCGCACTGCCGCCCTCGCTGCTCGTGTGCTGCTCGTCGCTAGCCTCCTTTGGTTGCTCCTGTTGAGAGTGCGAGACATCCTCGTCGCGCCCACCGCGCAAGGTTCCTGGTCAGCCTGCGGTGAGACCGCGGTCACGGTGGCGGCCGCCTGGCTGCTGTATGGCTGGTTCGCCATTGACGGGAACAGGCAGAGCCCCGGCTTAGCCGCCGACAAGGGGATACGCATCGCTAGGGTGCTGTTTGGACTTGCCTTGATTCCCTTCGGTTGGGCACATTTCACCTATCCCAAAGCGACCGCCGGCCTGGTGCCCGGTTGGCTGCCGTGGCATTTGGCCTGGACGTATTTCTTCGGCTGTACTTTTATCGCGGCAGGCCTGGGAGTGGTGATTGGCGTCTATGCACGGCTGGCAGCAGCGCTCTCGGCGCTGCAGATGGGCATGTTCGCCGTGCTGGTGTGGATACCCATCGTGGCAGCAGCAGGTCCTAAACGCCCTTACCAATGGAGCGAGACGATCGACTCATTCGCGCTGATGGCCGGCGCCTGGGTGGTGGCGGAGTCCTACCGCGGCACGTCCTGGCTCGCCATGCCCCGGCTGGCAACGAACAAGCGCTAGCACCGTGGCTGCGGCAGAATGGGTGCTGGCGCCGCTCCGTCCCTGCGCTGCGACCGTTGCAAAAATCCCGGCATGAATATACTTCGCGCGCATGTACTACCAAGTAATTTCAGGCAAAATCCAGCTTGCGGGGCGGGCGATGCGAAGGTAACTTTCCGAAGCGAAATTTGGCAAAAGCGGTTTACGGACCACCCCATCCGCGACGCCGACGACTGCGCAGGACTCCGTTCATACATCCACAAGAATCCGGTGATGCGTAACTTAGCTGCGCGTGCGGAAGAGTATCGCTACTGCCCCGCCTATCCGGGATTCCGCGTCGATCCGTGGCCCCCAGCGGCTGAAGCCGCAATCGAAGTCAGCGCCTGATCGGTGCGACTGAAGTCGCACCCTTCCCGTCCGTGCCACTGCCAGCGGAAACCACATGAACGGCACACCAGCTTAGCTTGATTCACTCAACGTAAACCGCCGCTGGGCGCGAAGGAAACTCGGATCGCCGACGGAGCAGCCCCACCTCCGAGGGAGCGCAGGACGTGCTAGCATTTTCTATATAGCAAACAATTTCGAAAGGGGTAACAGACATGAAGAATGTCGTTTTAGTTCACGGGGGGTTCGTGGACGGCGCCGGTTGGGAAGGCGTCTACAAGATCCTCAAGAAGCAAGGTTACAACGTCAGCATCGTGCAGAATCCGACGATTTCGCTGCAAGACGACGTGAAGGTAACCAGGCGCGTGCTTGACGCCCAGGATGGTCCGGCAATCCTGGTTGGTCATTCCTATGGCGGGGCGGTGATCACCGAAGCGGGCACACACCCGAACGTTGCGGGCCTGGTTTACATCACGGCTTTTGCTCCGGACAAAGGTGAGTCCGTCGGCTCACTCATCCAGAACCCGCCGCCGGGCGCGCCCGTGCCTCCGATTATGCCGCCGCAGGATGGATTCCTGTTCCTGGACAAGAGGAAGTTTCCCGCATCCTTTGCGGGGGACGTGGATGTGGACAAAGCCGCCTTCATGGCCGATTCCCAGGTGCCGTGGGGACTGGAGGCCGTGAGTGGTGCGATCACAGAACCGGCGTGGCGGACGAAGCCGAGCTGGTATCTGGTTGTCACCGAGGACAAGATGATCCCGCCCGACGCACAGCGTGCCATGTCGAAACGTGCGGGCTCGAAAGTGGTTGAAGTCGGGGGCAGCCACGCCATCTACGTGTCACAGCCTCAGGCGGTTGCAGCCCTGATCGAAGAGGCTGCCACGGCCAAAGCCAAGGCCGCGTAATCGCTTTAATTGTCGTTACACGGTTCGAGCCCTCGGGTGGGGTCCTGCCCCTCCCGAGGGTTTTTCAGTCTATAAGTCCGATTGGCGGCCACCCATTCGATTCGCATTCGCTCACTCAGGGCAGGCTCAAAAGCTCGCGCAAAAGGCGCGAGAAAATGGCGCACCCGCCGACGATCGCATTTTTGTTCACACTTGTGGGCAGGCTGTACCAACGATTTTCGTTGAAATGAAGTCTTAACTTGTGGGGCGGGCAAAGCAAAGGTAGAATTCCGAAGCTCTTGAGGCTGAAAAAACATGTCGGCCCGGATGCAATTACTTTACATGGAGTATCTATGACGCCCAGGAAAATTCGGTTCTCGCAGTATGCAATGCACATCGCGGCCGCAGCCCTTATCAGCGCCTGCTGCCTTCAGCCCGCTTCTGCCGGACAGACCACAGATGCGGATGCCGCTGCGCGCGACAATTGGCGCTCTGTAATCTCACAGAATCCCGATCTGCGCGAGGGGTGCTTTCAGGCTTCGTTTCCTAGCATCGTCTGGGAGCAGGTAGAGTGCAAAGAATTACACCCACGCATCCATCCAGTCGTCCGCAAGCCTGGCGAAGGGCAGGTGACGGGCAACGGCCACGACTTTGTCGCTGAAAGCTCCGGGCTGACCAGTGGGGCGCTTGGAAGCTTCCCGACGGTCACGGGCGTGAAAAGCGAGAAGAGTGTCGGCGTGGCCGAGTATGGAGACGGAGGGATCCTCGGGCCGAATGAGTACTCGCTTCAGCTCAACACGAACTTCACGGGCACCACAGCTGCCTGTAAAGGTCATTCTGGTTGTGTCGTCTGGCAGCAGTTCATTTATGCGACCGACTACGCAGTCGAGGGGGAAGGGGCTGTTTTCATGCAGTATTGGCTGATCGACTGGGGCAGTTCGGCTTGTCCGAGCGGCTTCGCCAGCGACGGTGAGGGTGATTGCTACGGAAACAGCAATATCGTAGCGGCGCCCGATGTGAAGCCTACTTCGCTTGGCAGCCTGTCGCTTTCCGGCAGCGCGGCGGCGGGTGGCAGCGATACCGTGGTTTTCACCGACGGAACCACCGCCTACCGCGTTAGCGGCTCCGACACCGTGCTTGATATCTCGCAGGTTTGGCAGGAGTCCGAATTCAACGTAGTCGGTGATGCCGGCGGTTCGCGAGCGGATTTCAATAAGCCTGTCTCGATCACCGTGAAGGTAGCGCTGACGGATGGTACCACCTCAGCCCCAACGTGTGTTGCGAATGCCGGCACAACCGGAGAGAGCAATAACTTGAACTTGGGCTCCTGCAGCACCGCGAGTGGCTCGTCACCTTCGATTCAGTTCACCGAATCGAACTAATTAGGAAGTTCACGTTGCCCGTCTCGGTGGGCCGCATGTCTCACGCAATTCACTGGTTAGCATGACGCAGATCGCCGATCTCGATGATCTGCGTCATGCACACCGCAAACACCGGCTACCTCACCGCGACAACGCCGAATGGGACGCTTACCAGCAAAAACTCACGCGCGGCCGGGCCGTGATCCGCGACTCGTGCTCCTCCCTTTCATGCTATGCTGCGCAAAACCTCGTTTGTGGGATGACGACGACCTGTGCTCACTGAACTGCGCCTCGAGAACTACGCGGTGATCGATAATCTCGCCGTTGAGTTCGGGCCGGGGTTGAACCTGCTGACGGGAGAAACCGGGGCGGGGAAGTCGATTCTGATCGATGCGCTTGCGCTACTGCTGGGCGAAAAAGCGTCGAGCGACGTGATCCGTGCCGGGGCGGAGCGCGCGGTCGTGTCGGCTGTGTTCGAGGCCGAAGCCCCGGCGGAGAAGCCGCTCACCAGGATTCTGGAAGACAACGGGCTCGACGAGTCCGACGATGGCTCTTTCATCCTGCGGCGGGAAGTCTCCACGGGCGGCCGCGGACGCGTCTTTGTAAACAATCAGCCCGCGACCGTCGCCGTGCTGCGGCAACTGGCGCCGCATTTGGCGACCATCCACACGCAGAACGAATCGATTCTCTCCTTTGACGGCCCCGCGCGCCTAGCTCTGCTCGATGTCTTCGCTGGCAGCCAGTTGGATCCGGTGGAAACTACGTTTGCCGCCTGGAAGGAAATTCGCACCCGCATCGACGAACTGAAGCAAGGCGAACAGGACCGCCTGCGGCTGGTGGATTTGTGGGCCTTCCAGCAGCGCGAGATTCAAGAAGCGCGCCTGCAGGAAGGCGAAGACGAAAAGCTGGAAGCGGAGAAGCGTGTTCTCGCCAACGCCGAGAAAATCTACAACGCGGCTATGAATGCCTTCGACCTGCTCTACGAAGGCAACGGTTCGACCGCATCGTCGCTGCGCGCCGCGCACAAGCAGATTGAAGAGCTGGCCCGCTACGAGCCGAAATTTCAGGAGGCACTGGCCGCCCTCGAAACCGCACGCATCAGCGTGGAGGACGTGGGAGCGACGGTCCGCGATTATGCAGGCGGCATTCACGCCTCACCCGAGCATCTGGCCGAAGTCGAAGATCGCCTCGCATTACTCGATCGCCTGAAACGCAAGTACGGTCCTGCGCTCGCGGAAGTGATCCAGTTCGGAGCGGAAGTTTCGCGCAAGCTGTCCGAAGTCGAGAACAAGGACGAAATCCTGCGCAAGTTGCAAGGCGAACTGGCTAAGGCCGCGAGCGAGTACCTGCAAGCAGCCCGATCACTTTCGAAAAAGCGTTCCGCTGCGGCGCGTCGGCTGGAGAAGTCAGTCGAGGCGGAGATCAACGACCTCGCCATGAAATCAACCTTCCGCATCGAGATCACGACGTCGGAGGAAGAAGGGAACTGGAACCGCACCGGAATCGACGAAGTCGTCTACATGATTTCGACCAATCCCGGTGAGCCGTTGAGGCAACTGGAACATATCGCCTCCGGCGGAGAGCTGTCGCGGGTCATGCTGGCGCTGAAAGCGAGTGTGGAAGCGGGCAGAAACCCCGCTTCCGGCAAAATCGGCCAGAAGTGGGGCACCCACATCGTTCAGCGCACGCTTGTCTTCGACGAAGTCGACAGCGGCATCGGCGGTCGCGCGGCGGAATCCGTCGGCAAGAAGCTGAAGTCACTGGCGCGCTCGAACCAGGTATTGTGCGTCACCCACCTGCCGCAGATCGCCACTTTCGGCGACCGTCATTACGTCATCGAGAAGAAAGAATCGGGCGGCCGCACTCGCACCACCATCCGTTTCGTCACCGGCGCAGAGCGCACCGAGGAAGTCGCCCGCATGCTGAGCGGAGCAAAGCTCACTGAAACCTCGCGCAAACACGCCGAGCAGATGATCAAGGCCAACGCGTGACGATTTTCCGGCTGAATTCAGCGATACAGATCTCAAGCCAAGAGACTCAAGAGTGGTGCGTGTGAAGAAGAGAAGCAGAAGTTGCTAGCTGGCCTTGACCGCGGAGTTGTCGCCGACTTTGATGGTGAAGTTCACGGTGATGGTGGCCTTGGTCTCGACCGGCTGGCCATTCTGCACGTAGGGCTTGAACTTCCATTCGCGCACGGCCTGCTGCGCCGCCGAGGCCAGGATGGCGGGGCCGCTGACCACGCGGAGATTCTCGATCACGCCGTCGGCTCCGATGAAAGCCTGCAGAACAACCGAGCCTTGCACTTTCATCTGCTGCGCCAGCAGCGGATACGATCCGTCGCCGGATCCCAGAGCCGGCTGCAAGCCGTTGACGCGCTCCAGTTCAGCCGCGTTGGTAGGAGCGGCCAGATTGGCGGTGTAGCGCGGCGTCTTCGAAGCAGGATTGTTCAGCTCAATCTTCGTAGCCACGCTGCCGGGATGAACCGTGCGGTGCGTGTCTCCAGCTACCACCTCCACATCCAGAGGAGCTACAGTCGTGCGATTCGTAGCGACGACGGGGGGCTCCGAAGTCTTCGGCTGGACAATTTCGCCTGAGCTCTTGCCGGTAGAAACCGGTTTCTTCTCCGTAGTAGTCGGCATGGTCCGCGCTTCGATTGCCGGTGCCGGTGCCGGCTGCGCTGCCGTCTGGCGCGGGGCTGGCCGGGTGAATTCTGCTTCTTGCGATTCGCTGCTGCCGAACCAGAACTGGTGATCCTTGGCGATAATTCCACCGAACGCCACCAACAGCAGCACCAGAGCCAGCACCAACCTGCCTGGCTGTCTGCTTTCCGCGATAAGCTGAGCCTCGGTCAGCTGAACCGGACGCGGCTGGAACCGGGTCTGCAGTCTGGCTGGCGGCACCGCTTGCGTCCTCAGTCTCTGCGTCGGTCTCGGTCTGGAGTTCGCCTGGGTCATTCTGTCGCTCGCCTGGGACTTCTCGCGACTCGATGGTCGTAGCATGCGTTACTTCCGGTTAGTTCACAATGGCACAAGGTGGGGTAGGAGTGGCACGAGCGGGCCATATAACCCGCCGGGTTAGTTCGGAAGGGTCAAAGCCGACTCAGCTCGAGCCGTCACGGGCCAATCGGTTGTCAAGCCCGCAAATCGGCAGGATATGACCGCATTCACTGAAATAACCTAATCGCGGGCAGAGCGTTACAAGCGGTCCTGAAAGCCCGACCCCGAGCGAGATGCGTTCAGAAGGAGGAAGCCTTACAAAGAAAAATCCACCGACTCCACCCCCGCGGTCCCCGCGAACCCTTCAGTCCCGGTGTTCACCGTCAGCAAGACGAAATTACACACGTTCCCATTCCCATCCGTCGCTGTCCCCGTCAACTCGTACTGATACGTCTCGTCTGCATTCGTGATCTGCCGCCAAGTCGCACCGGGCCCGATCGTCCCTGTGTACGTCATTTGTCCCGGCACCCAGATGACCAGGCTGCCGCCAGCGCGGAACATCGCCTGCTCCGCTGTCGCGCCCGGCAGAACTGCCCCGGTCTGGATCGTAACGAGTCCGGATGTCATGACGGGCAGATCCCCACCGACGCCGAAACTCGTAACGATGGTCAGCGGAACCATCAGCGTAGTTCCGACCCTCGTGATCGACCCGCCCGAGGCAGCAACGTTTGTTTGAGCCCCAACCAGCGCGGGAGCGATCAGCAATAGCAGTGAGAATACGATACGTTTCACTTTAAGACTCCTTTTGGGTTTTTGGATGTCGAAATCTCTTCTAGTTCCTCGTACGATTCCGCATGATCATCTACTGGCGACCTTGGGGAAAGGCCCAGCTCTTGTAGCGCCGCGAGGAGCGGCGGAAAACATTTCTTGTTACGCAACTGACGCCCGTAACGAAGGTGATGGTACCAACGGAACCCGCCTATTGGAATGGCACTTGCGTGGGTTTACTTTAGTCACGTGCCAGGCATGACCCGCAGGTTACTGTGACAGTCACGGATTCATAGAGCCAGCGAGCGGGACCTACGGCTGATGATGTGTCCAATCCATGGCTGGCCTGCGAGTGGAAGGAATCGGGCAAGGCGTCAGAGGTCATTAACTCGACGGGTGCTGCCCGAGCTAATTCCCGCCGCTTCATCACCTTACGTTGACCATCCGGGTACTTTCCGGTAGCCTACCTGTATCGCCACAATGGGGAGTGTGTATCCTAAGAGCACTGTTTTCGTGGCGATTTTGCATCTTAAAAAGCAGGTTCCTCTCCCGACTTCGTTCGGGGTCGGAAAGACAAACTTTGGGATGGCACGCACTTTGACGAAGGCCGAAGGAAAGACCTTACTTTTGCTCAAACCGCGGGGCTTTTGCGCGGGTGTGGTTCGAGCCATTGACGTCGTCCGCATCGCGCTGGAGGCCTTTGGCCCGCCGATCTACGTCCGCAAGGAGATCGTACACAACAGTTTTGTGGTCGAGGAATTGCGCGGCAAAGGCGCCATCTTCGTCGACAGCGAAGACGAGGTGCCCAATGGCGAGCGCATCATTTACAGCGCGCACGGCGTGTCGCCAGAGGTCCGCGAACACAGCGCCCGCCGCGGTTTGCGCGTGATTGACGCAACCTGCCCCCTGGTCACCAAGGTCCACGTAGAAGCCGTAAAGTTCGCCAAGGAAGGCTACTCACTGATTCTGATCGGCCACAAGGACCACGACGAAGTCGTAGGGACCCTGGGCGAGGCGCCGGCGGTCACGCAGGTCGTGGGGTCGCCCGAGCAGGTACAGTCGCTCAGCGTGCCGGACCCGAACCGCGTGGCGTATCTCACGCAGACCACGCTCAGCCTCGACGAAACCAAAGACATTATCGCCGCGCTGAAGAAGAAGTTTCCCAACATCAAGGGCCCTGCGGCGCAGGACATCTGCTACGCCACTGAAAACCGACAGGTCGCCGTGAAGCAGGTCGCTTCGGAGGCGGATCTGCTGCTTGTGGTCGGCTCCGAGAACAGCTCGAATTCGAATCGCCTGGTGGAAGTGGCGCGCAACCTCGGCACCAACGCGCATCTAGTCGATAGCTGCAACGACATTGTGGCGGAGTGGTTGAAGGGCGTAAAAACCATCGCCCTGACCGCCGGAGCCTCGGCCCCGGAGCACCTGGTCGAAGAGACGGTGGAGTTCCTGCGCAGCAAGGGATTTGCCAACGTGCAGGAACTGGAAGTGATGCCGGAAAATGTCCGCTTCGGCCTGCCACCGGAAATCGTGGAGGCGATCGCCGCCGCCCCGGCCGCCAGCGCGGATTGAATTGCGGATGTGTTGTCATTCTGAGCAAGGTGCTCTTTGCCGAGCGAAGGATCTGGGCGAGCCGCGCGATGCGTCGCGCATTTGGCGACGCGAGAATCGCGCGTATGGCTCGCCTCCTTAACGGAGTTTTGAACTGAATGGATATTGACTCCCCCAATTTGAACACCCCGTCGTCGGCATCCCTCGGCTCCACTCCTCAACTTCGCTTTGGAAAAATCGAAGAACTTACCAGCCGCGTCGGCGCCGCCATCGCTGCCGCACGCAAGCATCTGTTCTCCCAGCAGCACGAAGAGGGCTACTGGTGCGGAGAACTCGAAGCCGACACCACGCTCGAATCCGATTACATTCTGCTTCACCGACTGCTCGGAACGGGCAGCGAGGAGCGCTTTCAGAAGGCCGCCAACTGGATTCTCCGCCATCAGAAGGAAGACGGCGGCTGGAGCATTTACGCCCACGGGCCATCAAATATCAGCGCCTCGGTGAAGGCGTATTTCGGCCTTAAGCTGGCCGGATACACGGCCGACCATCCTGCGCTGGAACGCGCCCGCAAGAAGATTCTGGAGATGGGCGGCGTCACTGAAGTCAATACCTTCACCAAGATCTATCTCTGCTTCTTCGGGCAGTACGACTACGACGCCGTGCCGGCGATACCGCCCGAGATCGTGTTGTTCCCCAACTGGTTCTGGTTCAACATCTACGAGATTTCGTCGTGGTCGCGGGCCATCCTGGTGCCGCTTTCCATCTGCTACGCCAAGAAGCCGTTCAAGAAAATTCCGCGCGAGATGGGCGTCGAGGAATTGTTCGTCGGCGGCATGCACAAGTCGCGCATGCACCTGCATTGGGCGAAGCAGCGGATCTCGTGGCGGAATTTCTTTCTGGTAATTGACCGCGTCACGCACTGGTTTGAACGCGTGCATGTGCGTCCTCTGCGCTCCGTCGCATTGAAGAGTGCAGAAAAATGGATGCTCCAGCGTTTCGAGATGAGCGATGGACTGGGCGCGATCTATCCTTCGATGATGAACGCCATCATCGCGCTGCGCTGCCTGGGATATTCGCTCGACGATCCGCAGGTGATCCGCGCGCTCGATGAGTTCGAGAAGCTCGGCATCGAAGAAGGAGACACCTTCCGCATGCAGCCCTGCATGTCTCCGGTGTGGGACACGGCGTACGCCATGTTCGCGCTGGCCGAAGCCGGCGCCGCAGCCAACGATCCGCGGATGGTGAAGTGCGCCAACTGGATCCTGCAGAAGCAGGTGCGCAACGTAGGCGACTGGAAGGTGAAAAACAAGAAGGGGCAGCCGGGTGGCTGGTACTTCGAGTTCAACAACGAATTTTATCCTGACGTGGACGATAGTGCGATGGTCTGCCTGGCGCTCAGCCGCGTGGAACATCCCAACGGGCGCTATCAGCGCGAGTCCGTGCAGCGGGCGATTGACTGGATCTTCTCCATGCAGTGCAAGAACGGCGGCTGGGCCTCGTTTGACAAAGACAACGACCGCATGATCTTCCAGTACATTCCATTCGCCGATCACAACGCCATGCTCGATCCGGCCACGGTCGACATTACCGGCCGTATTCTCGAGATGCTCGCGACTTATGGCTACGACCAGAATCATCCAGCGGTGCAGCGCGCGATTTCCTTTATTAGAAAAGCCCAGGAGCCGGATGGCAGCTGGTTCGGCCGCTGGGGCGTGAATTACATCTACGGCACGGCGCTGGTGCTGCGTGGACTGGAAGCCATCGGCGTGGACCTGCACGAGCCTTGCATCCAGCAGGGCGCGGAGTGGCTGCGCATGGTGCAGAACCCCGACGGCGGCTGGGGTGAAACCGTGGGATCGTATGACGATCCGACGCTGCGCGGGCAGGGTGACAGCACTCCATCGCAGACGGCGTGGGCGATTCTGGGCCTGTTGGCTGCCGGCGATACGCGCAGCGACTCGGTTGCGCGCGGCATCGCCTACCTGCTGCGCACGCAGCGAAAAGACGGCTCGTGGGATGAGCCCTACTTCACCGGTACGGGCTTTCCGCGCGTGTTCTACCTGATGTATCACCTCTACCGTGACTATTTCCCGCTGCTCGCGCTGACCACATATCAGAAGGTGATGGAGAAACAGAACTAGAGCGAGTCACTGCTCTTTCTACTCCCGTATCTCAATTTCCTGCCCGGTTGCAGTTCCCAGATCGCGCAGGTAGGTCTCGATAGTACGACTCTGCCCGATTACGAATCGAGAAACGAATCGGAACACCGGGTTATACACCTCGCCTTGTTCCGTGATACGGGAGCAAGGTGGCTCCCTTTTGCGGTTGCAGGTCCAGGGTCCAAGTGCCGGAATACGGAAGATTCGGGGTGACGATCCTGGTTTTGAGCAAAGTCGGCGGCTGGCGCTCGACAGCCTCGTAGGTAATTGTCTCTCCATGAGCGTCAGTTTCGCGCCACTGCCGAAGGCCATCCGGGGAGCCGACAAGTTCATATTTCTTGACGTTGCTGCGCCAGGTTTGAGACCCATCGATCAGCGCAAAAAGTTGTTCAGGCGTGGACTTGAACAGGGCACTCCGGGAAGACGTATGCGCTTTCGGCAGGGCCATACCCACAGCCACCACAAGGAAGATCAAGCCGACGACCACGCCGATTCCGATTAGAAGGATTTTCAACTGACTTTGCTCCTGGTGTTGCGCCTGTTGAGGATCTTGGCATACCGTGCCAGCTGCTCGACGCCTTGCAAAGCCGATTCGAGCTCTGACACGGGCATCAACCTGAACATGGCTTTGACCCGGTCGGGATCGAGCACGGTATTTTGTTTCGTAATCCTGTTGCCGGCCTCAGTCAGGATGAGGCCTGTCTTGCGGGCCTCCCCGGGGACCGCCCTTCGCCGCACATAGCCATTGCTCACGAGTTTTTTTACCTGAATGCTCATGGCCGAACGTCCGACGCCGAGATGCTCCGCCAGACTCGACAGCGTCTTCGGATTGTGGAGGTCCAGGTGATCTAAGACGCTGGCCTGATGCGCAGTGACGATGGCGCCGGTTTCATCGTCACGAATATGGCGTCGATGGCATGCCAAATAGATCGCGGGATAAGCATGATGCAGGCGCCTGATCATAGCGTCAAACATAGCGAGAAGAATGAGACGAGCAGTTTGATATGTCAAACATTTAGTTCGAGGCCTCGCAGGCAGGGCAAAGGCGGCACTGCGCTGCCGATCGGATTGACATTCCGAGCTGAGTGCTGAATGCTGAGTACTGAATGCGGATGGCAGAATGAAAGCTTTTGTCACCGGCGCTACGGGATTCTTAGGCTCGCATGTCGCATGCCTGCTTGCCGAGCAGGGTGCAGACTTGCGGTTGCTGGTCCGCCCTACGAGTAATCTGAAAAATCTTGAAGGATTGCTCTCGCGGGGTACGAAGGCCGAGACCGCAACCGGCGACCTGCGCGATGCGGCTTCGATTGAAAAAGCGATGGCCGGCTGCGATACGGTGTTTCACGTGGCGGCCGACTACCGGCTCTGGGTACGCGATCCGAACGAGATGTACCGGTCGAACGTGGAGGGCACGCGCGCGATTCTCGAAGCCGCGCGCAAGAACGGCGTGCAGCGCGTCGTGTACACGTCGAGTGTGGCCACGATCGGCTTCACGTCGAACGGCTATCCAGCGGACGAAGACTCGCCTGTCTCTCTGCCCGACATGATCGGGCACTACAAGCGCTCCAAGTTCATGGCCGAGCAGATCGCCATGGAGGCCGGCCGAAGCGGAATGCACGTGGTCACGGTGAATCCGACGACCCCGGTTGGAGAGCAGGACGTGAAGCCGACGCCGACCGGGCGCATTGTTTTGGATTTTCTGAAGCGCAAGTTTCCGGCTTACGTTGAGACCGGGCTGAATCTGGTCGATGTCAGGGTGTGCGCGAATGGGCACGTTGCGGCGCTGGAAAAAGGGAAATCGGGCGAGCGTTATATTCTGGGAGGAGAGAATCTGACGTTGAAGCAGATTCTGGACAAGCTCAGCCGGATTACCGGTTTGCCTTCGCCCAAAGTGAAGCTGCCCTACGTGTTCGCCTTCGCGGCCGGCATGGTGGATGAGGCCATCAGTGGGCGCCTGCTGAAAGGCGAGCCGCGGGTCACGGTGGAGACGGTGCGCATGGGCAAGAAAAAAATGTTTGCCAGTTCCGACAAGGCAGAGCGCGAATTGGGCTGGAGGATTGTTCCCGTTGATGAGGCTCTGCGGCGGGCGGTCGACTGGTTCCGGACCAATGGTTATGTCTGAATTCACACACGCACGAATTGCCATCGTCGCAGCGCTGGAGCGCGAAGTTCTTCCGCTCGTGAAACGATGGCGCTTCGTTGACAAAGAACACAGCGGCCGGCGATTTCGCTTCTTCGAGACGGACCACGTTGCACTTGTCTGCGGCGGAATCGGCGCCGAAGGTGCGCGCCGGGCGGCAGAGGCGGCAATCGTCCTCTACTCGCCAGGAATCGTTTATTCTGTTGGCTTCGCTGGCGCGTTGAATTCTGAGCTCAAGATCGGTGATGTCGTCGAACCCCGGCGCATAGTGTATGCAAGTGATGGCAGCACAACCAACCTGGATCAGGGCGAGGGCGTGCTGGTGACCTTTACGGCCGTCGCAACGCCCGAGCAGAAGGCGAAGCTGCGGGAAAGCTTCGGCGCCCACGCTGTGGACATGGAAGCCGCGGCCGTCGCGCGCGCCGCAGAAGCTCGCGGAATCAGATTCGCTGTCGTGAAGGCGATTTCCGACGAAGTTGATTTCACATTTCCGGAGATGCACCGATTCGTGGACTCCGGCGGGCGCTTCTCTGAGGTTCGATTTGCATTGTTTGCCGCTCTCCGGCCATGGCTCTGGCCGCAAGTGGCAAGACTGGCCGGCGACAGCCGCCGCGCTTCCCAGGCTCTTTGCCGCACATTGCAGGATCTGATCGATAGCCAGGTGGCCACCGCAGACGATGGCGGCCATGCGCTCGAGGCGGTTCCGCGACGATGAGGCACGCCCATTCCATTCTCCTTCTGTCGATGCTTGCCGCTTTGTCCTCCGCGCAGAGCGCCCCGCGCACAATCTATGCCGAGAGCTTCCGCAAAGGGCCGACGCAAGTCACAGAGGAGAGCTTCGAGGCCAAACTCAGTCCCGCGAACCCGACCTATCGCGAGCGCATCAAGGATTCGGGGGGACAGGACCGCTATGAGCTGACGATCCATCCGCAGATACCCGAGGGCGACAACAAGATCACCGGCTGGGTCGTACGGCTGAATGATCTGCACCATAGCATTTTTGCCAACCTGCTCATGTCGTCGCAGGAACCATCCAGCGATCCGGCCAACAATCTCTGGTGGCTAAAAGCCAACCCGTTTGCTCCAGTGCCCATTCGCTCGCGGCGAATCGTAAGAGTGGAAAGCTTCTATGTGGTGATTCAGGTAAAGAACTTTCATTTCACGCCTCTCGATTCGCCCTATCTGGATTCGATGACAGTTCAGTTTTCTTTCACCAACAGCGATCCGAGAAGCACGGCACGGTAGCTCTTCGCGAAAAAATGCATTGTCACATCGGATACGTGGATCGCATACGTGGAAAAGTATCGATCCACGATTCATCTATAATTCTCTAAGGCATTCTCCAAAACCCCGATGCAATCTTTCCCCGTGCTGGCAGTTTTCGTCGGCGGCGAAATCGTCGACATGATCTCGAACATGGGCGCCGTCGCCAAACTGGTGTTGCTGGCGCTGCTTGCATTCAGCCTGGTCTCATGGGCTATCATCCTCACCAAATGGAGCCTGCTGCGGCGAGCACGGGCGCAGAGCGGGCGCTTTGTACGCGCGTTCCGCAAAGCGCAGCGGCTGCAGGATATTGCCGCCGTTGCCGATCAATTCCGGCCCAGCCCGCTGGTGGGCGTCTTTGAAGGCGGCTTTGACGAGGTCAAACGCCAGGCCTCATCGTCAGGCATGTTGCGGAATCTCACGGTCATTCAGCGCGGCATGCAGATCGGGGCGTCGGAAGAGATCACGCGTCTGGAACGCAATATGCCCTGGCTTGCTATCACCGCCGCGGTGACTCCGTTTGTGGGCCTGTTTGGCACGGTGTGGGGCATCATCGACGCTTTTCACGGATTGGGTACCGCGGGAGCGGCCACGCTGCGGGCCGTTGCGCCCGGTATCTCCGAGGCGCTCATTACCACCGCAGCGGGCCTGGCGGCCGCGATTCCGGCCGTGATCGCCTACAACCTGATCGGGGCTTCCATCCGCGAATTCGCCGCCCGTAGCGACGACTTCGCCCTCGAAGTGCTGAACGCCGTGGAACACAGCCAAGCGCAGGCGCCGGCGGAAACGAGGCGCTGATGGCCTTCACCACTCCCAACGGCCGAACCCAGACCGCCCTGGCCGATATCAACATCACTCCACTGGTCGACGTGGTACTGGTCCTGCTCATTATCTTCATGGTGACCGCGCCGGTGCTGCAGTCGGGCATTGATGTGAGCGTGCCCAAGACGCGGACGGTGCGGCAGATCACCGAGGAGCGGCTGGTGATCACGATCAATAAGGATCAGCGCGTCTTTTTGGGCAACGACAGCATCAACATTAATGAGATCGCAACCAAGCTGCGGCAGAAGATTCGCGATCCGCGCAATCAGTTCATCTTCGTGCGCGCCGACGAGAATGTTCCGTTCGGAGCATTTGCCACGGTGATGGACGCGGTGAAACAGGCGGGTATTACGAACGTGAGCATCGTGACGCAACCCCTGGAGCAAAGTGGCGGCAAACGCTGACATTTATCTGGAACACGACCGCTGGGGCCGCGCCCTGGCGTGGTCGGCCGGGCTGCACGCGGGAATCACTGTCCTACTGCTGATTTACTCCGCCGTTTTCTATGGCACCAGCGGTTCCACATGGGGCTCCGGCGGCGGCGGCGATGCGATCGGGGCCACGCTGGTGACCACGATTCCGCTGCCGGCGAATCCCGCACAGACACAGAATGTTCTGGCCAACGAGTCCAAGGGGCTGACGCAGTCGCAGCCGAAGATCGAAGAGAAAGCGCCGGAAGCGATCGAGATTCAGGGCAAGAACGCGAAAATCAAACCGAAGAAGAAGCAGGAGACAGTTACAAAAGAAAAGCCGCAGCCAGCCCCGGAAGAGGAGACGAATCAGGTTGCGTTTGGCGAAGGCGGGCCGGTGAGCGGTCCGTACGGAACGTTCAGCGCGGCCGGGGCTAAGGGCGGATTCGGGATTACCGGCGCCGGCGGAGATTTCGGAACGAAATATGCCTGGTATGTGCGCGTGATCCAGCAGAAGGTGTCGGACAACTGGCTGAAGTACGAGGTCGATCCACGGATTACGTCGGCCAACCGCGTTTACATCACGTTCGACGTGGCCCGGGATGGGCACCCTTCGAACGTGCAGGTCGAGCAGTCCAGTGGCGTGCCGTCGCTCGACATTTCCGCTGTGCGCGCACTGGAGCGCATTGATACGTTTGGTCCACTGCCGCAGGACTACGCGGGCAGCAAAATTTCGGTGGAATACTGGTTCGATTACAAGAAATGAAGGCAGGGAAAGGCACTTGTTGAGAAATACATATCGTGATACGATATTGTCGTACCGAGTATGTTCCTCCGGTAACCGGATGGATCCAGACGCAAGACCAGACCAGACGCGGCGGGCGCGCAGGCGGCGTACGTCTGCAGTCGTGCTCGTTCTGGCAGTGGTCGGTGGTCTGGTTTGTCCCTGCCTTCTGGCGCAGGATTGGGTCAAGACCGGAACCAGTCTGGGCGTGGAAAAGGTCCGGCTCGCCGTATCGGACTTCAAGCCCTCAACCGGCGACCCGCAAAACGCCGCCCTCCTGAAAACCTTCAACGACACGCTGTGGAACGACCTCGACGTCTCGGGCGTCGTGGAACTGGTGTCGAAAAGCTTCTATCCTCTGCAGGTGCCGGGGCAGCCGCCGGAAGTGAATTTTCTGGCCTGGAATGCGGCGCCTCCCAACGCCGCCATGCTGGCCTTCGGCAATCTCGGGGTATCCGCCGGAAGGCTCACCGTGCAGGGCTGGCTTTACGATGTGAAGAACACGCAGTCACCGGAGGTGCTCGGCAAGCAGTACGGTGACACCGCCAGCGATGCCGCGGCGCGGCTGATGGCCCACCGCTTCGCCGACGAGATCATCTTCCGGCTAGGCGGAGGGATCTCGGGCATCGCCGAAAGCCAGATTTATTTCGTCAGCGATCGCTCCGGCCACAAGGAAATTTGGGCCATGGACTACGACGGCTCGAACCAGCACCAGCTCACGCATTTCAATTCGATTTCACTGTCGCCGCGGATTTCTCCGGACGGTTCACGCATCGCCTTCAGCGCCATCACCAGGAACGGCTGGGACATCATGATGTATTCGCTGGACCTGAACCGGCTGGTCAGTTTCCCGCACATGGGTGGAGACAATTTTTCCCCGGCGTGGTCGGGCGATGGCACGAAGATTGCTTTTTCGTCGTCGCGAAATGGGGAACCCGAAATCTACATCGCCGACGCCTCCGGTACGAACCTTCGCCGCATGACAACGGCGAAAGGCCCCGATGTTTCCCCGGTGTGGAATCGCAAGACCAATGCCCAGGTCGCGTTTGTGAGCGGCCGGACCGGACTGCCGCAGATTTACACCATGGAAGCGGACGGCACGAATCAGCAACGCATGACCGACCAGGGTTACGCGGTGTCGCCGAGTTGGGCGCCGAACGGGCAGTTTCTGGCATTTGCGTGGGTGAGAAAGTACGGCCCGGGAGAGCCGGGATCGTGGGACATTTACCTGATGGATATTGCCAGCAAGCAGTTCGTGCAGCTCACGCACGATGGCGGGCGCAACGATTCGCCGTCGTGGTCGCCGGACAACCGGCATATTGTGTTTCAGTCGAACCGCTCCGGCAGCCCCGAGATCTGGAGCATGCTGGCCGACGGAACCAAAGTTCAGCAACTGACTTTTTCTGGTCGCAACACGCAACCGAACTGGAGTTGGAAGTAAAAGCTTCGTCTGACCTCAAGTACGTGACTGTTGGGGTCGCAGGGAGGATTGAAAGTGACGCAACGAATGAAGTGGTTCACGCTGGTTGTCACACTGGGCGCCATGATGGCTTTGGGCGCCTGCAAGAAAAAAGCAGCTCCGCCGCCGCCCCCACCGCCACCACCGCCTCCGGCGCCAACCGCTTCGGTCTCGGTCAGCCCCAGCAGCATTCAGGCCGGGCAATCAGCCTCGCTGACCTGGCAGACGACCAACGCCACCGATGTGACCATCGATGGCATTGGCGCAGTTCAGCCTAACGGGTCGCAGAGCGTTTCGCCAACAGACTCCACGACGTATCACCTGACCGCGAAGGGCGCGGGTGGAAGCCAGGAAGCGACGGCCCGGCTGACGGTGACGCAGCCTCCTCCTCCGCCGCCACCGCCACCGCCGTCGATTACGGATGAGGACTTGTTCAACCAGAACGTCAAGGACGTTTACTTTGACTACGACAAGTCCGACATTCGCGCCGATCAGCAGTCGTCGGTGCAGGCCGATATCGCGTTCCTCACGCAGCACGCGAACTTCAACTTCACCATTGAAGGGCACTGCGACGAGCGCGGCTCGACCGAGTACAACCTGGCCCTGGGCGACAAGCGCGCCAGCACCGTGAAAAATGCCTTGACTGCGGCAGGCATCAGCGCCAGCCGGATCAAGACCATCAGCTACGGCAAGGAAAAACCGTTCTGCACCGAAAGCAACGAAGCTTGCTGGCAGCAGAACCGTCGCGGCCACTTCGTTTTCCAGAAGTGAGCGTTTGCGCGGACGCCTCGGCGGCGTCCCCTCCTGTCGCCCGCCGGGGCAGACGCTCCGGTGTGCGCGGAATGTCCCGGAATTCCTGTGTCGCCCGGTTGAACCTTTCGGTTCGGCCGGGCGGTTCTCCTGCGAAATCCACCCCGCCTGTGGGACAATCGTGTCATCTAAAGGGAAGGCATTCAAAGTACTGAAGTGGTTAGGGAACAGGAAACTGCCTATGAAATTACAACGCGTGTTTGTCCTCTTTTTAGCTTCATTGCTATGCGCGGGAGCGGTTCCGGCGTGGGCCGTGAACAAAGACATGGTACAGCTGCAAACGCAGGTGCAGCAGCTGCAAGAGGCGATGACCGCCATGCAGCGCAGCTTCGACGAGCGCATGGGCGTGATGAAGAATCTGGTGGAGCAGGACACCGACGCGATCAACAAAGTCGTGGCGGCGCTCACCACCTTGCAGGAAACGCTTACCAAGCAGCAGGGCGACGCGGGCGCAAAGATCGACCAGCTTTCGGGCCAGATTCAGGCGCTGAACGACACCATGGACGAGATCAAGGTGCGTCTGGCCAACGTGACCAAGCAGTTGCAGGACATGCAGGCTGCGCAGTCGAGCATTCAGGCGCAGCAGGCTCAGCAACAGGCGCAGCAGCAGGCGCAGGCCCAGGCGCCGCCTCCCGATGTTCTCTACAACAACGCACTGCGCGACTACAACGGGGCCAAGAACGATCTGGCGACACAGGAGTTTTCCGACTACATCAAGTTCTATCCCAATACCGATCTTGCGGGGAATTCCTACTTCTACCTGGGCGAGATTCAGTACCGGCAGGGAAACTACCAGCAGGCCGCAGCCAGCTATGATCAGGTGTTGCAGAATTTTCCCAGCGGAAACAAGGCGGCTTCAGCGCAGTTGAAAAAAGGTTTTGCACTGATCGAGCTGGGCAAGCAGGATGACGGGGTCAATGAGTTGCGGAAACTGCTGCAGCGTTACCCGCACTCTCCCGAAGCCCTGCAGGCCCGAGACCGGCTGCGGAAGCTGGGAGTGTCAAGTTCGGGATTGGCCTCGGGACGGTCGAGAGGCTAGGCCCCCGGCCGGGTGCGCGTGTGGGCGTGGTGCTTCCGCGCCTTGTGCGCATGATGGCGCTGAACGTGGTGGTGATTTGCCCTTACGCGAGTGAGCTGGGGCTGGCTGCTACTGGACCAGGCTAAGGGACTCGCAAAAAGGCAGAACATCAGGAACCACAAAAGCCGCTTCATAGAATCCTTATGATACCCACACCCTGTACTTTATAGCCATTTTCCCCGGAAAACTCCAGTGGTAAAGTGAGGTCAAGGGGCGGCTCCTGAGCATCTTAATATTTTGCCCCGATTCATAGTACGAGGTGGAATCATGCCATTCAGCAAGCACGATCAGGACACCAGCAAGGGTGCCACCGAAGCGGAAGATCACAAGATCAAGGGCAACATCGGATTGCAGGAGCAGCTTGGGCACCGCGATCAGGATCCCATGTTGAAAGACGCCGACACGGATTTCCCCGAGCCGGGAGAGAATCCCGAGCACAGCGGCGAGCCGGTGATGAAGAGCGCGTAGGTGGCCATGCTCGCGCCGGCACTGGCATTTCGCAGAATGCTTCGACGATACGTACCTGCGTTCCTTATTTTCGCCGAGCTCGCGTCCCAGAGCCTAGTGGCGCAGACTCATCCGACACCAACCTTGGAGATTCACATCGGCATCCCAGTGTGGACGAACGGGTGTCTCGACCTAACGGTTGAGCGGGTCAACACGTCCTCGCAGACTATTTACCTGCCCCAATGGGAGGGGTTGTTGATCTTGCTGTCCACGAAGCGGATGCATGATGATCCAAGCAAAACGGATGAGGACGTTTGGCTGCCAATTTACGGTTTAAGCGATAACGTGAGTTTTGACGCCCAACCAGTTGCTGCGGGATCGAGAGCCACCAATCGGCTCTGTTTGCCCGGTACATCCGCCGTAGTTAACCCACAGAAGGAGACCCGGAGGCAGATAACGGTTCGAGGCCATTTGCAGATTGTGGCAGGCTACTTTTCAACTGAGGAGGACTGGAGAGCATACAAGACACAACGCGAGCAAATGCTGGGCTTGCCGCATGAAAAATGGCCAACAAACCTATTGCGTCCCTGGGAAGTGTCGTCGGAAATTCTCCTGCCGTGCTCGCCTACAACTGAGTGCGGGGCAAGCTGCAACGCGTCTCCTCTGATTACTGAAGGGGAGCAGGCGGTCGTTCCCGATGTTTACCGGCTTCGTAAGGACTGGAATGATCGCGGCGAGGCACTGGGAGAAACGCTAGATCGACTGTACCCGGCGTGCGGACGGTAACACGCGCCAGAACGGAAATGCGTCCAGGGCTACACGTGGGCTTACCGCAACTCCTCCATACAGGCGTCCAGCACTTCTTGGGGCGGACGCGTTAGAGAATCGGGCAGAGTGGCGAGCGGCTGATCCACCATGTTCAGCATGTCAGTAAAGCTCGGGGCCTTGGGGTTAACGTAGAAAACTCCGGTCAACACCTCGCCTTTGTCGTGCGCCTCGGTCAGCCGGGTTAGGGCGCGAATCTTGTCGGTCGGATCGTAATCCTCTTCCAGCTTGCGCAGATGCAGGCGCGAGCCATCATGCATGGTGACGGCGACCGTCGCGCCAGGATCGTACTGCACGTCGATCTCTTCGAACGCAGGGATGAAGCTCACCTCCTGCAGGATCTCCTCGTGCTCTTTCACATACTTGTAGGACTTGGTCGAGCCTTCGTGATCGTTGAAGGTGACGCAGGGCGAAACTACGTCGAGCATGACCGTGCCCTTGTGCGCGATGGCGGCTTTGAGCATCGCGCTGAGCTGTCGCTTGTCGCCGGAGAACGAGCGGCCGACGAAGGTCGCGCCGAGCTGGATGGCGAGCGCACACGTGTCGATGGGGGGAAGGTCGTTGACCACGCCGGTTTTCAGCTTTGAGCCGAGGTCAGCGGTGGCGGAGAACTGGCCCTTGGTCAGGCCGTAGACGCCGTTGTCTTCGATGATGTAGATAATGGGCAGATTGCGGCGCATGAGATGAACGAACTGCCCGACGCCGATTGAAGCGGTGTCGCCGTCGCCCGAGACACCGATGCAGATCAGCTTGTGATTGGCGAGCAGGGCGCCGGTGGCGACCGAAGCCATACGGCCGTGCACAGCGTTGAACGAGTGCGAGCGGCTCATGAAGTAAGCGGGCGTTTTGGATGAACAGCCAATGCCGCTGGGCTTGATGACGAACTCGGGCTCGACGCCCATCTCATACATGGCCTCGATGATGCGCTCGGAGATGGCGTTGTGGCCGCAGCCGGCGCAGAGGGTGGTCTTGCCGCCCTTGTAGTCGATGACGGTGAGGCCAATGCGGTTGGTCTTTGGTCCTGCGGATCCGGGCTCAACGGTGGTGGTGGACATTTATTTGCTCTCCATCGATGCAACTGCTTTATGTGTATAAACGGTCACTGGAAGGATCGGATAGAAATTGAAAAACACCGCTCTCCCTCTGTCCGGATTGGGGCAGTTTTCGTACAGCCAAAACCCGGGGAACGTCTGCAGGATGTAGTCAAGCGCCTGCGAGACGGTGACATCTTTCAATTCTCCATGCACAATCACACCGCCTCCGCAACAATCGCCCGGCAATATGACACTCATGTCGGCATACGGCAAGCCGTCGATGTCATGCGCTTTTCCGAAGGCTAGAACCTCCGGGGATCTCAAGATGGCAAGTAGCGCCATCCTCGGACCGTGAACCGCATCGGGGGGCGAAGCGTTCGCCGGAAAGAAAGTTAGGCGGTGAATGTTGACGTTGAGGAGGTCATCCGGGGCATCTGTTTCGACCATGCGGATCTTCCCCTCGGATTCCTGGGTGACTCGCATGTACGGATCGACGTCAAACATCGCCTGCAGAAACTCGAGCGGGGGTCTGTCTTGTCCGCTTGGCCATCGAAGCTGGGGAAAATCGGGATATGCTTTGCGGGGCTCACAGCGACCCCAGTATTCGAGTGACCCCGAAAGTCGCCATCTACTTAAAGCCTCTATTACGAGCGGTGTTGCTGCCCTCGGATCAAGACCGCCTCTCTCTTGCGCGAGGCCGGAGCCAGCGAAAAGCAGTAGCACGCGACAGAGCCTTGCGGCTGCCTTCTGGCCGCTTCCAATCCGAATTGGATGGCGCGAAATCATTTGCCTTCCATGCTGGTGAGTTCATCGGTGATCGACCGCGCGTCTAGCGGCAGGCCGGTGATGTGGGCGATGCTGCGCAGGCGCGTGATCAGTTCGGGCTTCAGGTCAAGCTTCAGCAGGCTGAGCATCTGCGCGTCACGATTCTGCTCGACCACATAGACGCGCTCGTGCTGCTCGATGAATTCGTGCACCTCGCGTGTGAACGGATATGCCCGAAGCCGCAGATAGTCGGTCTCGATCTTGTACTCGTCGCGCAGCTGGTCGCGGCTCTCGCCGATGCCCCAGTGCGACGTGCCGTAGCCGATGATCCCAATGCGCGCGTTGTTGCCTTTCGTGACTTCGGGCCGCGGAACGAACGAGCGCGCTGTCTCAAACTTGCGGTTCAGCCGCTCCATGTTGTTTTCGAAGTCGTCGGCGCGCTCGCTGTATTGCGCTTTTTCGTTGTGTCCGCTGCCGCGTGCGAAATAGGCTGCTGCGGGATGCGGAGTTCCGGGCAGCGTGCGGTAGCCGATGCCGTCGCCGTCGACGTCTTGATAGCGGGCGAATCCGCCCAGGCGATCCAGGTCTTCCTTGCTCAAAACCTTGCCGCGCTTGATCGGCGTGGTCGGATACGGGAAAGGATCGGACATCCAATTGTTCATGCCGAGATCGAGATCCGACATGACAAACACCAGCGTCTGGAATTGCTCAGCAAGATTGAAGGCGTCGGTCGCCATGGTAAAGCATTCTTCGACCGAGCAGGGAATGAGCATGATGTGTTTGGTATCGCCGTGCGAGAGCACCGCGGTCGAGAGAATGTCGCCCTGCGAAGTGCGCGTGGGAAGGCCGGTGGAGGGGCCGACGCGCTGGATGTCCCAAATGACGCCGGGAACTTCGACGTAGTAAGCGAGGCCGGCGAATTCCGACATGAGCGAGATGCCGGGACCGGCGGTGGCGGTCATGCTGCGTGCGCCCGCCCATCCCGCTCCGATGACCATGCCGATGGCGGCGAGTTCGTCTTCAGCCTGCACGATGGCAAACGTCGCTTTGCCGTCGGGACCGATGCGGTACTCCTTCATATATTCGATCATGGTCTCGACCAACGACGACGACGGCGTAATCGGGTACCACGTCACCACTGTGCATCCGGCGAACATGCAGCCAAGGGCGGCGGCGGAGTTGCCGTCGATGATGATCTTGCCCGCGGTCTCGTTCATGCGCTCAATGTAGAACGCGCCGCGCTTTTCGAGATTTGCCTTGGCGTAGTCGAATCCCGCCTGGGCCGCGGCCAGGTTCAAGTTGGCGGCTTTCACTTTCTTCGCGAACTGCTTACGGATGGCCTTCTCAATCTCCTCCATTTCAATGGTGAGGAGATTGGCCACCACGCCGACGTAAACCATGTTCTTGACCAGCTTGCGCAGTTTGGCCTCCGGACAGACCGCGGCCACAAGCTTGTCGTAGGGAACCGAATAGAAAACGAGATCATTACGCAGTTTGTGCAGCGCCAGCGGTTCGTCGTAGAGCACCGAAGCTCCCGGTGCCAGCGACATAACGTCTTCCGTGGCTGTCTCCGGGTTCATCGCGACCAGGAAATCGATCTCCTTCTTGCGGCCGATATAACCGTTTTTGTTGGCGCGGATCGTGTACCAGGTAGGCAGTCCGGCGATGTTCGACGGAAACATGTTCTTGCCCGAGACGGGCACGCCCATCTGAAAAATGCTGCGCAGCAGCACCGTGTTTGAACTTTGCGATCCGGAACCGTTGACCGTCGCGACCTGGATGCTCATGTCGTTGACTATGCGCGTGCGCCCCGTGCTTCCGGTCGATCCACGGGGCACGACATCCGTAGTAGCCATCCCAACACCTTCTTTCAGTTTGTGGGCAGAACCCTTTTGCCCGCGAATTGGAGTGAGGCGAACATTTGATTATACGGCGACGGCGCTCGTTCGTCGCGCCCAATCGCCCGCCCAGAGCGGAGAGGAATCCATCTTGGAAACCACGAAATTAGAAATCGGAAATAAACTGGCGCTCACGATTCCGTCTTGAAAAAGTGGGCCATCTCCCGGAACTTATTATATCGTGATACGACCAATTCAGCAGGGGGGATTCGCTTCAGCTCGGCGTAGTGTTTCTGCAGGCTGACGTCCAGAAGATTCGCCGCGGCCTCGTGATCGCGATGCGCGCCGCCTTCCGGCTCGGGCACAATGTCGTCAATCACGCTCAGTTCTTTGAGATCGTTCGCTGTGATTCGCATGGCCTCGGCGGCCAGTTCTTTCTTCGAGGCGTCGCGCCACATGATGGCTGCACAGCCCTCGGGGGAAATGACCGAATAAATCGAATTTTCCATCATCAGCACGCGGTCGGCCACGGCAATGGCAAGTGCTCCGCCGCTGCCACCCACGCCTATGACGGTGGCGATGATCGGCACCTCCAGCCGCGCCATTTCGCGCAGGTTGTAGGCGATGGCTTCCGCCTGGCCGCGCTCTTCAGCATTGATGCCCGGATAGGCGCCGTCGGTATCGACCAGTGTGAAAATGGGACGGCGGAACTTTTCGGCGATCTGCATGATGCGGAGCGCCTTGCGGTATCCCTCGGGATGGGGCGTGCCGAAGTTGCGGAAGACGCGCTGCTTCATGTCGCGCCCCTTCTGGGTGCCGATCAACAGCACCTCTTCGCCGTGAAAACGCGCCATGCCGCAGACGATGGCGGGGTCGTCGCCGAAGCCGCGGTCGCCGTGAATTTCGCTGAAATCGGTGAAGACGCGCTCGATGTAGTCGAGGGTTTGCGGACGCTGCGGATGCCGCGCCAGTTCGGTCTTCTGCCAGGCGGTGGAGGGAACGTGCATATCGCGGCGCAAAGTCTCGATGCGTTCCTGGAGCTTGGTGATCTGGCGACGCGTAGCCTCGTCACTGCCTGCCGATTCCATTTCGGCGACCTGGCGCTCGATCTGCTCGAGTTCCTGCTGCGCTCTGTTCGTGGCTGTCATTGGCTACGCCGTTCCCACGTCTCGCAAAGTCGACGAGATGCGGGGCATCCCATTCCCGAAAAACTTGCGGACTAATTGATGATGCGGACGCTTCCTCGCCCGCACAACTGCTCGACCCGCGCGATGAAATTGCGATCCGGCATCACATTATATCCGTCCGCCTCCATCACCACCATGAAATCGCCGGTGCGTTCCACGTCGAACAACACCTTGGCCTGCCCTTTGCGCTCGAGAAAAAGCGCGTGGAGATCGTCCACTGTGGCTTCGCCGGCGTTCTCGAGCGGAATCCGGATGCGGATGGCGCGCGGCAGCGGAACCTTCGCGTCTTCGAGCGGCATGATCTCAGCCACGGTGATCTTGGGGTTCGCGCCTTCTTCGATGCGCACGCCCGCTTTCACCAGGACCGGGACTTCGAGTTTCACTTTGTCGCCGAGACGCTTGTAGGCCTCTGGGAAGACGATCATGTCGACGGAGCCGAGCATGTCTTCGAGCGTGGCCTGGGCGTAAAAGTCGCCTCGCTTCGATTTGAGCACGCGCACATTGCTGATGATGCCCGCAGTCGTGATGGTTTCATCTTTGCCGGTCGAGCTTTTCATCGCCGAAATTTCTTCGGTGCTAAGGGCCTGCAAGTCAGCCAGCTTGTCTTTGTATTTCTCAAGCGGGTGTCCGGTGATGAAGAAGCCGAGAATTTCCTTTTCCGCGGCAAGCCGCGTGTGCTCATCCCAGTCGGGAACGTTGGGCAACTTGTCGTTTTCGGTCGCAACTTCTTCCTGCTGAAAGACGCCAAACAGGCCATGCTGGCCGGATTCGGCGTCGCGCTGGGCTTTCTGCGCCTGATCCATGGCCTTGTCGAGAACGGCCATGAGCTGCGCGCGGCGGCCGAGCGAGTCCATGGCGCCGGTCTTGATCAAGGACTCCACCACGCGCTTGTTGAGCAGGCGGAGGTCGACATGTTCGCAGAACTCGAAAATCGACTTGAACCGCCCGACCTTCTTGCGCGCGGCTACGATGGATTCAATGGCGTTGCCGCCGACATTCTTCACGCCGGCCAGCCCGAAGCGGATGGATTCGCGATGTGGCGTGAAATTTGCGTCGGAGACGTTGATGTCGGGCGCTTCCACGGCAATCCCCATTTCCCGGCATTCGTTGATGTACTTCACGACGTCATCGCTTGAGCCGGTGACCGATGTGAGCAGCGCGGCCATGAATTCGACCGGATAGTGCGTCTTGAGATAGGCCGTGTGATAGGCAAGCAGGGCATAGGCGGCAGAGTGAGACTTGTTGAAGCCGTAGCCGGCAAATTGCGCCATCAGGTCGAAAATCTTCTCTATCTTTTTCGGAGGATATTTGCGCTGCGCGGCGCCTTGCACGAACCGCTCGCGCTGCGCGGCCATTTCTTCCGGCTTCTTCTTGCCCATGGCGCGGCGCAGCAGATCGGCCTCGCCCAGCGAGTAGCCGGCGAGCGTGTTCGCCGCCTGCATCACCTGTTCCTGATAAACGAATACGCCCAGTGTCTCTTCCAGAATCTCTTTTAGCTCCGGCAGTTCGTACTCAATCTTTCTGCGTCCTTGTTTGCGCTCGATAAAGTCATCGATCATCGCCATGGGCCCTGGGCGATAGAGTGCGTTCAAGGCTGTAAGATGCTCGACCGAATTGGGCTGGTAGCGGCGGAGCACGTCGCGCATGCCGTGCGATTCAAACTGGAAGACGCCGGATGTCAGTCCCTTGTGAAAAACTTTCTGGTAGGTTTCGCTGTCTTCGAGCGGAATCTGTTCGAGCGTCAGCTCGATGCCGCGGGTCTGCTGAATCAGTTTCAGGGTGTCGGTGAGGATGGTCAGCGTGGTCAGGCCGAGGAAGTCCATCTTCAACAGTCCCATCTTCTCGATAGCGACCATGTCGAAGGCGGTGACGATTTCGTCGTTCTTGGTCTTGTGCAGCGGAACGAGTTCGGTGAGCGGCTGCGGCGAAATCACCACGCCCGCGGCATGCACTCCGGCGTTCCGCACCAGGCCTTCGAGCTTCTTTGCCGTCTGGAACAGTTCGCGAATCTGCCCGTCTTTTTCGATGGCCTCGCGCAATTGCGGCGATTCTTCGATGGCTTCCTCCAGCGTGATGTTGAGCTGGTTGGGCACCATCTTGGCGATGCGGTCGACCTCGGCGTAAGGGATGTCCATGGCGCGGCCAACGTCTTTGATGGCGGCCTTGGCAGCCATGGTGCCGAAGGTGATGATCTGGGCCACGTTGTCACGGCCGTATTTCTGCGTGACGTAGCGAATGACTTCGTCGCGGCGGTTCATGCAGAAATCGATGTCGATGTCTGGCATGGACACGCGCTCAGGGTTGAGGAAACGCTCGAAAAGCAGTTCGTGCTGCAGCGGGTCGAGATCGGTGATGCCGAGAGCATAGGAAACGAGCGAGCCTGCCGCCGATCCACGGCCCGGGCCAACGGGAATATTACGATCCCTGGCGTATCGGATAAAGTCCCAAACTATAAGAAAATAGCCAGGAAACTTCATCTGTTGGATGATAGTCAGTTCGCGCTCCAGCCGCTGTTCGTAATCAGCGAGCGAGTGCTTTAACTTACCGGCCGACTGTAGTGTTCGCAGCGATTCGAGCCGGCGGGCGAAGCCTTCGCGCGTGACGTGAACGAAATAACTGTCGATGGTGTAGCCGGGCGGAACATCGAACTGCGGAAACGGCGTCGCGACTTTTTCAAGGCGCAGGCTGCAGCGCTCGGCAATCGAGAGCGTGCGCGTGAGCACATCGGGCGAGTCCTTGAAGACCTCCTTCATCTGCTCGTAGCTCTTGACGAAGAACTGTGTGCCTTCGAACTTCATGCGCGCGGTGTCGTTCACGGATTTGCCCGTCTGGATGCAGACCATCACATCCTGTGCACCGGAGTCGTCCTCGCATAGATAGTGGCTGTCGTTGGTGGCCACAAGCGGCAGGCCAAGATCTTTTTCCAGCTGGAAAAGGCTGGGATTGATGCGGCGCTCGGCATCGAGCCCCTGGTTCTGAATTTCGAGATAGAAGTTCTCTTTGCCGAAGATGTCGGCAAAGGCGCCAGCGGCTTTGCGTGCAGCTTCGTAGTCGCCTTCCACCAGGCGCTCGGCTACTTCGCCCTTCAGGCATCCGGAAAGGCCGATCAGGCCGCGGGAGTGCTCGGCCAGGAATTTCTTGCTTACGCGCGGCTTGTAGTAGAAGCCGTGCAGCGAGGCTTCGGAGGTGATCTTGACCAGATTGCGATAGCCTTCGTCGTTTTCGGCGAGCACAAGCAGATGGTTGTAGGTGTCGCCTTCGGGCGGCGTGCGCTCGATGTTGTGGTCGTCCTTTTTGCAGATGTAGAGCTCGCAGCCGACGATCGGCTTTACGCCATGTTTATGCGCTGCGTTGACGAAGTGCACCGCTCCGAAAATGTTGCCGTGGTCGGTCATGGCTACGGCGGGCATGCCTAGCTGGTGGACGCGCTGGCAGAGCTTTTCCACGTCGCAGGCGCCGTCGAGCAAGGAGTAGTCGGTGTGCAGGTGCAGGTGGACGAATTGAGACATGGCTTGCAGCTAGTCTAACGCAAGGAGGGATGGAGGAAGAGTGTGGAGGGCTGTGCGTTTCGGGGGATGTGGCTGCCGCGGATGAGTGATGTGCCGATGTTTCAACAGCCAGAGCCCGTGCAACCGCCCGTCGTTGTGTTCTTAGGCAGGCGGCGCGTACTTGGGCAAGCTGCAGTGTTCACATCGTCGGCCAAATTTGCTTGGCGGAGGCCACCATTTAAAGAAAAACAATTTGCCGCATCTCGGACACCTGAAAGTCTGGAATCTGATGCCGGCAACCGCGTAAAACGCCATCCAGCCAAAGGCCGTGACAAGGGCAAGAGCCGTCGTGTGAAAGATGCGTATGGTCACCACCGCTATCACAAACACGATTGGCACATAGCCTAAGAATGCGAATAGGACTAAATTTCGACGTTTACGGTACTCCTGCCACGGGTCGACGGAGTTGCCCATGTGACTCAGTCTAGCCTAGGGATGGTCGAAAAACGACATGACGGTCGTTATCAGCGACTCCGCCGAGCACGTTCTTGTACGCGAAACTTCTAATCCGCGCCCGCCCCCGCAGCCTGGGCTTGCGTCTTCTGCAGCAGCTTGCGGGTCTGGGAGATCAGTTCGGCGACTTCGAAGGGCTTGACCAGCGAGGGCACGCGATTTTCCTGCAGGAAGGCACGGGCATCGGTTTGAGATTTATCCAGGTCGATCCCGTTCGAGAAAGTGAAAAGCACGTGGCCTTCCATGGCAGGGCAATTCGCTTTCAGCCATGTGTACGACTCTTTGGCGTTCCATTCGCCTGGCATTCTCCCGTTCATGATGAGGGCGTCGAATTGCTCTGAGAGCAGACGGGTCTTTACGTCCTCGCTGTTCATAGCGGTGACGACCGCCGCACCGGCGCCGGCGAGCACGTCGCGCTCGAACTCGAGCACAGCGGCTTCTTCTTCGACCAGCAGCACGCGTCCGCTGATCGCGCCCTCGTGGGGGCGGGCCGTGGCCTTGACGGGTTCAGTTTCAATGGGGGCCGAGACGGCTGCTGGCAGGCGAACTTCGATCAGTGCTCCGCCCTCCGGCGCGTTCTTGGCGGTGATGTCGCCGCCGTGCTCCTTGACGATGCCATAGCAGATGCTCAGTCCGAGGCCCGTGCCCTTGCCCACGCTCTTGGTGGTGTAGAAGGGATCGAAAATCTTCTTGGGATCTTTGAGTCCGGGGCCGTCATCTGCGAACTGGGTGCAGATATGCCCGTTTTGCGAGTAGACGCGGATCTTGATCTTGCCGTCGCGGCCGGTCTCGAGAATCGCGTCGACCGCATTGTTGATGATGTTCAGAAAGACCTGCTCGATCTGGTGAGGATCGGCGATCACCATGGCCGGATCGTCCTGCGCTTCCCGCTCGACCTGGATGTTGTTGCTCTTCAAGTCGTAGTCGCGCAGGGCCAGGGTCTCGTCGAGCACCTTGCGAATATCGACTTCTTCACGCTGCGGCTTGCGCTGCCGCGCGAACGACAGCAGGTTCTGCACCACGCGATGCGTGCGCTGCGCCTGCTTGAAGAGCTTGCTCACGTATTCCTCTGCGCGTTTGTTGAGACCTTCGCTCTCGAGGAGCTGCGCGTAGCCGAGGATGGCGGTCAGCGGATTGTTCAGCTCATGCGCGACGCCGGCGATGAGCTGGCCGACGGCCGACATTTTCTCGCTCTGCAGCAGCTGCTCCTGCGTCTTGCGGAGATCTTCGTAGGCGCGGCAGGTTTCTTCGTAGAGGCGAACTTTTTCAATGGTCGTGGCTAGCTGGCGACTGATTGCGACCAGAAGATTCTCGTCGTTGCTTGAGTACTCGTAGCCCGGGTGGCTGCACAGCCCCATGATGCCCACGGGCGCGTCCTTGCCCCAGAACAGCACCCAGATCCACGCGCGGTCGGTGTCAGCATGCAGGAAATCTTTCACATGCGCCGGCAGGTGCGGCAGGTAATCGGCGCTGATGACTTCCGCACGGGAACGGATGATCAAATCGCCGAAACCTTCGGCGAAGGAAATTTCCGCGGGCTGCGATTTCTCACGGCTGCGGGGACCCCACGCCGCGCGACGGCGGTAAGTGGGACTGTCCGCGTCAGAAAGGTACATCGAACCGCTTTCGGCACCGAACAGAGTGACTACCTGGCGGAGCGTCAGGTTGAGGATTTCGTCCAGGTCGAAGGATTGCGCGGCCACCACGGCCATGGCGTTGAGCGCGTTGAGCTCGCGGTTGCGGCGCCGCATTTCTTCTTCTGCGCGGCGCTTCTCGGTCATGTCGAGCACGAACCCCTGATAGCGCTCGATCTTGCCCATGGCATCGCGGGTGGCGAAGCTGCTCTCGATGGCGAGAAGCACCGTGCCATCCTTGCGGCGCAGCGTGACTTCAAAGTTGCGCACGTAGTTGTGGGCTTCGATCTCGCGGTAGAAATTCTCGCGCTGCTTGGGATCGACGCAGATTTCCGTGTCGAGGTCCTTGGCCAGTAATTCTTCCCGCGTGCCGTAGCCGAGCATGTGCACGAAGGCATCGTTGCAGTCGACCACCCGGCCGCCGGGCGTGCCGACATAAACGCCTTCCTGAACTTGCTCAAACAACAGGCGGTATCGCTCCTCGGCCGAGCGGCGTTCCGTGATGTCGCGGACGACGTGAATGACGCCCTTCTGCGGGCTGCCCTGCTCGGTGTAAGAAGAAGTCGAAACTACGGAGAAGCCGCCAAAGCAAGGGTCGGCGCCTTCGCTGAATTCTTCGCCGCCGCCCATGGCGCAGTAGGGGCATCCGGTCCACTCGCCGTAGGTATGTGGCAACATCGATTCGCAGGTGCTGCCGATGACGTCCGCGGCCGCCTGCCCGAGCTGTTCGAGCAGAACCTGGTTGGCCTTGATAATTCGGTAATCGGCGTCGTGCGCCAGAATGATGTCGTGGATCGAATCGAAGGTGTTGATCCACTGCCGCTGCGAGCGGAGCACCTGCTCAAGCAAGCGGAAGTTCTCCACTCCCGAAGCCAGTTGCCGGGCGCAGGTCTGAACGAATTCCAGTTCTTCCGCGGTCCAGTGCCGGCGAATGGAATGGCCCAGCATCAGCAGGCCGACGGGCGACTTGTTGCCCACCACCGGCGCCAGGATGACTTGAGAAATATTCTCGACTTCGAGAAGGCCGGAAGCCTCAGGTTCTGCATTGTCCCGGCCAGTTGCGCGCGGCTCGGGATTTTCGAGGAGCTTTGCCATCTCCTCGCTCATCGGAACCATGCCCGCATCGCGCAGAAAGTCGCCCGAGAGGCCCACGGCGTGAGTTGCAACCAGCTGTCCGGTATCGATCAGCCGGAACCACGCAGCCCGCACGCGCATGACGCGCTGCAGCTCTTCCAGTGCCGGCTGGACGACGTTGCCGTACTGCTGCGCGCCGGTCATGCTGTTCGTCAGAGCCTGCAAGGCGCGCAATCTGCGATTTCGCTGACGCGCCTGATCCAGCGCCACCAGCAGCATGCTGAGGCCCAGGGCCATTTCGGCAGCCAGGAAGACCGCGCCGGGAACCTGATCGGTGAACGGCGCCCACGACAGATGCAGCAGAGGCAGGGTCAAGGCGAGTACCCACGCCGAGGGCTCCCATCTTCCGCGGCGGGCCCGAAGCAGGGCCAAGGATGCGATCAGCAGCAGAATTCGATAGCTGACTTCGACGGCCACGCGCAGCGGCGGAAATTCGGGCCAGAGCAACACGCGAGCCCCGACAAATCCGACAAGCACCGGCGTGATCACCGCCAGCGGAAGGATCAGATCGCGGCTGCGGCTGTAAAGCAGGACCGCACCTGCGAGCAATCCAGCTGCGAGAACAAATGTCGCCTGCGCCGCCACCACGTCAAATGGAGCCGGGATGCGGGGAGCGAATGTATGCTCGATCAGCCGCGAAGCCACCAGCGCGGCCCAGCCGGCCACCCAGATTTTGAGATAGAGCTCACGAAAGGCGCGCATCACGAGCAGGGAAGCGCCCAGCAGGATCAGCAGAGCCAAATCTGCCGCCGCAGGTTTGGCGATCCCCAGCTTTGCCGCCGTATTTCCGATGGACCAGAGGACAGCGTTCATCACGTTCGCGGACGTACGTATTCCTTGTGTTTGAATATCACGGACCGGTGCGATTGCCACGCAGTTTCCGGACCTCAATGATTACTTTCGGAATCTCGCCGAAAGGGTACAATCGCCGATAGCCTTTCGTGTATCCGCATGCCAGACCGAATTCTTGTCGTTGATGACGAAGAACCCATTCGGGAAATCGTCTCGTCCATGCTGCAAACGGCCGGATATGCCTGCAAACAAGCGTCTTCTGGCATGGAAGCCCTGGCGGCCCTCACCAGCGGCGATGAGTTTGAGTTAATGCTCTCCGATCTGATGATGGCCGATCTGGACGGCATCGGCCTGCTGGCCCGCACCAAGGAAAAATATCCCGACATGCCGGTGGTGATGGTTACCGCCGTGCACGACATTTCGGTCGCGCTGGCGGCCATTCGCAACGGGGCCTACGACTATCTGCTGAAGCCATTCGAGCGCGAACAACTGCTCAACACCGTCAGCCGCGCTCTGGAAAACCGCCGCCTCAAAGTGGAGAACCGAAATTATCAGACGAATCTGGAGTCGCTGGTGCGGGCGCGCACGGATCAAGTGCAGGCCGCGCTCAAAGAGCTCAGACGCTCGTACGACATCACCCTCGAGGTCCTTGTCGATGCTCTTGACTACAAGGACCAAGAGACGCACGGTCATTCGCAGCGCGTCACGGCTTACACCATAGCGATCGCGCGCAGCATGGGCATTCCGCAGGAACAGATCGAGAATATTGCGCGGGGCGCCCTGCTTCATGATGTCGGCAAGATCGCGATTCCGGAGAGCATCATCCACAAGCCCGGAAAACTCACGCCGGACGAGATCAAGACTATGCGGGAGCACTGCTATCTTGGCTACAAGCTGGTGCAAAAGATTCCTGCCCTTGCTGAAGCGGCGGAGATCGTCTATTCGCATCAGGAGCACTACGACGGCAGCGGATATCCGCAACAGCTGAAAGGCGAGCAGATTCCGCTGGGGGCGCGCATCTTTTCCGTCGCTGATACGCTGGATGCGATGACTTCGGATCGACCGTACCGACGCAGGCTATCTTTTGAGCAGGCCCGTGCAGAAATCCAGAGGTGCTGCGGCACTCAGTTTGATCCCGAAGTCGTAGAAGTATTTCTTAAGATGCCGGACTCGATCTGGCTGGATCTGCGCCGCGACATCGAGGCCCAGATCGACAAAGTCGCGTATTCCACTGGGGCCAAGGGCTAAAATCTGCTCGCGCAAGGCGGCAATGGTTGAAGGTCGGTAATCCATCCAAGACATTGTTTGTGGCTGCCGTGGCGCTGGTGGCGGTCGACGCGGCGGGCTGCGCATTGCTCCCGCGTGGTCTCGCGCTGACGGCGATCAGCGACGCCGTGGACGCGCTGCTGATGTTCTCGGCCTTCCTTGCCTTCACCATTGAGGGTATGGGAAGCAAGGGCCGCGTTCGCTGGTTCTGGCTGCTGCAGGCGGGCGGATGGGCACTGTGGTTCGGCGATCAGCTAGTTTGGATTCTTTACGATCTGGTCTGGCGCCAGAAAATGCCTCCCATGAGTGCGGCCGACGCTCTCTTGTTTTTGGCCGGTGCGCCCATGTTTGCCGGCGTGTTACTCCGTCCACACCGGCGTCCATCGCCGCGCAGCGCCCGCGTGGGAGCTCTGGACTTCTCTCTTATCGCGCTCTGGTGGCTCTTTCTTTACGTCTCCTTCGTAGTCTGCTGGCAGTTGTATCCCAATGAGGGCGCCTACAACCGCAACTTTGATTGGCTTTCCGCCGCCGAGAACGCGCTCCTGGCTGGCGTGGTCCTCTGTTTCTGGCTCACCAGTTCCGGACGCTGGAAGACTTTCTACGCCTTCTTTTGCGGCACCGTCGTATTCAACGGCATCGCCTTCTACGTCCTCAATCGTGCCATCGAGCTGGACGTGTATTACACGGGCAGCTGGTACGACGTGCCGTACTCAGCCTCTTTCGCCGCATTCAGCGCCCTGGCTGTTCTCGGACGCGGACTGTTACCGATCGGAGAACCCGAGACGGACGAATCGTACAACGCATGGTCTTACACCTCGTGGATGTCGAACGTGGCCATGGCTGCCGTGCTTTCGCTGCCCGTGCTTGCCGCCTACACGCTCTTTGACCATGGTCTCCCTCACGAAGCGGCTCACTTCCGTGTGCTGGTCTCGCTGGCGACCATGTTTGGCATGGCGCTGCTGCTGTTTATTCGCCATAACGTTTTGAACCGCGAACTGCGCAATTCGAACGTCGTTCTGCAGGAGGCTTCGCTGACGGATCCCCTCACCGGGCTCCGCAATCGCCGCTACTTTTCGGCCACGATCGAAGCCGACGTCAGCCAATCTCTCCGCGCTCATGCCGATGGGTTGGATGTGCGCACGCGTGACCTCGTCTTCTATCTGGTGGACGCCGACGATTTCAAGGAGGTCAACGACCTTTACGGGCACGATATCGGCGACCAGGTGTTGATCGAGATGTCCCACCGGCTGAGTACTTCGATCCGCCACTCGGACGTTCTGGTGCGCTGGGGCGGGGAGGAGTTCCTGATCGTGTCGCGCTACACCAATCGCGACGAAGCAGAACTGCTTGCGCAGCGCGTACTCTCGGCCGTCGCCGACACGCCATTCGCCTTAGGCCGGGCGGGGAAGTCTATGTACCGCACGTGCTCTCTGGGGTGGGTGGCGTTTCCCTGGTTCCTGCACGATCCGCGTGGCATTGGCTATGAAGAAGTTTTGGCCCTCGCCGATTGTGGCTTGCGCGAAGCCAAGAAATCCGGGAAAAACTGCGCCGTTGGCATCCTGCCGGCCACCGGTGCGTCCTCGCCATCTTCCGGTCAGGGCTTGCAGTATCTCGGTCTGCAAGTGGAAGTTCTCGCCCTGACCGGACCTCGGTCTACGCGCTAGACGAATCCCGCTGTAAGGGTGAAACCCCACTATCCTCGCAAGACCTACCACCATTCACGTTCTTAGGGTAAGGAAATATGTTGGGAAACTTCTCGGCCGTGCTTCATACTTTCTTTCATGGGAGGCCGCCATGTCAGCCGCACATTTTCTTCTCCCCCTGCTTTTGATCGTCTGCTTAGGCGCCTTCGCGCAGGAGCATCCCAGTGTTTCGGCGCAGCCTAACACGGTCTACGTTGGTGCCGACGGAAAATTTGAGTCCGCGCCGGACACCGCCGTGATTCAATTCAACGTTTCAGCTCAGGACGATACGTCACAAGCTGCTTACCAGCATGCCTCGAAAAGCGTGGAGCAGGTGCGGGAGGTGATGCGGGCCAATGGAATTGAACCCAAGGCCGCTACGATCGGGTTTCTTTCGGTTCAGCCCATGTATAACTGGAAGAATCCCAAGCACAAGGTCGTCGGCTACCGGGTCACGACGGACGTCACGCTTAAGCTGAAGGATTTTTCCAAGATCGGCGCCATCACCCAGCAACTGGCGGATGCTGACGTGAGCGAGACTCAAACCCTTGGTTACACGCTCGACAATATCGACGAAGCCAAGAACAAGGCGGTGGAAGACGCATACCGCCGTGCGCGCAACTCGGCAGAAACGCTCGCCCGCGCCAGCGGCCGCGCGTTGGGCGATCTATCTTACGCGTCGGTCGACACATTCGAGAACCCGCGGCCTGTGATGCCGCGGATGGCGCGTGCCATGACGGCGATGTCTGTCCCCGCTACGCCGCCTCCGACCGAAGAATTCACGCCACAGACGGTGACCGTCACCGCACATGTGAACGCGCTGTTTAACTTGAAGTGAGGGGGCTGCGTGTTTACAGAGCGGCTGATGCCGCATTGACCGGAACCGAGGTTTCCAGAGGTTCAACGGCCAACGTCAAACCATCCACTCTGCGAATCACCACCAACTGACCTGCGGGCAGGGAAGAAGGCGCGATCGCATCCCAGAGCTCTCCGTGGACGAAAACTTTGCCTTGCGGCGAAAGCATGGTCTGCGCCACTGCGGTTTCGCCGACCAGACCCTGCACTCCGGTGACGATTTTGTTGCGGCGGGCTTTCAGCGCGATGGTCATCAGGAAGGCGGTGATGACGCCGAGCGGAATGCTGACGGCGAGCGCCGTGACCAGATGCACGCGCATTTCTGGGATGGGAGAATCCACCAGCAGGAGGCCTCCGAGAGTCAGTAGCGCGATTCCGCCCACCGTCAAGACCCCGTGGGTGGCGAACTTGGCCTCGGCGGCAAAAAGAGCGAATGCCGCCAGAATCAGGAACAGCGCCGCAAAACGGGTGGGCAGAAGGTTCAGCGCAAACGCGGCGACCAGAATGAAAACCACGCCCACCGTTCCCGGAATCACCGCCCCGGGATGATTGAATTCGACATAGAGCGCGAGCGCCCCGATCGCCAGCAGCAGAAACGCCAGGTCGGGCTCCATCAGCCGGTCGAGAACCTGCTCGCGAAGGGTCATGTCAAATCCGACAACGGGCTGGCCCGCCAGGTTCAAAGTGGCCGATTCGCCGTTGAAGCGCTTGAAGCTCTTGCCCTGCATCTGGCGAAACAGGTCTTCCGGACTCGACGCGACATAATCGATGAGATGCTGCGAGAGCGCTTCCTGGTCAGTGAAGGATTTCGACTCACGCACGGCGCCCTCGGCGGCGTCCACATTGCGGCCGCGCTTGGACGCGACCGAGCGCATCAGTGCGGCGGTGTCGTTCTCTATCTTGCGCTTCATTTCATCATCGGGCTTGAGCTGCACCGGCCCGATCAGGGCGACCGGATGGGCCGCTCCCGCTGCGGTTCCCGGAGCCATGGCGGCTACGTCGGCAGCTTCGAGAATAAAAATGCCGGCGGAACCAGCATGCCCGCCGGTCGGGGTCACGTAAACAATGACCGGCACGGAAGACGTCGTGATGTGCTCAATAATCTGCCGCGTCGACTCGACCAGGCCGCCGGGCGTATTCATCTCGATCAAGACCGCTTGATCGTTGCGGCGGCGTGCTTCGGCGAGCGCGCGGGCGATGTATTCCTCGCTGATGGGCTGGATGGTGTCGTCGACCGTGATCTTCAAGACCTCCGCCTGAGCGGTCGTGCAAAAGAACGGGCAGGAAGACACGCAGAGCAACACGCTGCAAAGCGCGACCGCGAGGCAGGCGAACCGCTCTAGTGAAACAAACGTCATTTTGGTAAGGATGTTAGACACCAGAACTCCAGCAGGAACGTAATCGTTCTCACCGCTATTGTCGCTCTATTTCGGCGCTGCGGCATGAATTTCTTGCGCGTTCAGCTCAGGGGATGAAGGTTCATCAGTGGGAGGATTGGCCGCCGTCCATCCGGGCAGGTACGTACTGCCGGTGATCAGGCGCGCGCCGCGCTCGTACGTCACATACGACCACGCCCATTGAATGAAAACCAGCACCCGATTGCGGAAGCCGATAAGAAACAGAATGTGAATGAACAGCCACGCCAGCCACGCGACGAAACCGGAAATGTGAATTTTGCCGAATTGGGCGACTGCGGCGGCGCGGCCGATCGTGGCCAGGCTTCCCTTGTCCCAGTAGTGGAAGGTGGGGCGTACCGCCGGACGGGGATTCCCACCCTCTCGCAAAGAGCGCGAGGAGGGTGGGGCAGCCTGCGACTTGATCTCCTGACCGATGAGCTTGGCGACGAATCGTCCTTGCTGCATGGCCACCGGAGCCACGCCGGGCAGCATCTTGCCTTGCCCGTCTTTCACCGCGGCCAGATCACCGATGACAAACACTTCCGTGTGGCCGGCTAGGCTCAGATCAGGTTGCACCGGCACGCGTCCCGCGCGATCGGCCGGTACGCCCAATTTTTTCCCCAACGGGGAAGCGGCGACTCCAGCGGCCCAGAGCACGACGGCGGCTTCGAGGCGCATGTCCCTGGAGTCGGCCGCGCGGAAGTGCACAGCGCCCGGCTCAACCCTAGTGACCATCGTCGAAGTGTGCACTTCGACGCCCAGCCGGTGCAGCTGTTTCTGTGCGCTGACGGAGAGATCCTCGGGATAGGCAGGGAGTACGCGCGGCCCACCCTCCAGCAGAAAAATGTGGGTGCGCGCGGGATCGATGGCGCGGAAATCGTGGGCCAGGGCGTGGCGGCTGATCTCGGCCAGCGTTCCGGCCAGCTCGATTCCTGTCGCGCCGGCGCCCACGATCACGAAATTCAACGGCGGCCCCGGCTCTCCAGTCGCCACTTGGCGCTCGGCCAGTTCGAAGGCGAGCAATACGCGGCGCCGGATCTCGAGCGCGTCTTCGATCGTCTTGAGGCCGGGGGCGAGCGGCTGCCACTCGTCGTGTCCGAAGTAGGCGTGACTCGCGCCGGCAGCGACGACAAGATAATCGTAAGGAATCTCCGCCTCAGCGGTCTGCACGACGCGGTGATCGAGATCAAAGCCGGTCACATCGGCGAGCAGAACCTCCACATTTTTGTGACCGCTCAGGATTGAGCGGATGGGTGCGGCAATTTCTCCCGGAGAAAGTCCGGCCGTGGCGACCTGGTACAGCAGTGGCTGAAACGTGTGGTGATTCTTGCGGTCAATGACCGTGACCCGCACCGGCTCCCGGGCCAAAGCCCGCGCGGCATTCAGGCCGCCGAAACCGGCCCCAACAATCACGACTCGTGGTTTCGAATCGCCCGTCACCTTGCTGTTCGACACCCCACATCTATAAGATTCACCGCGATGGCGGAGAGTTCCAGAACTTCCCCGGTGACTTCGTTGGCAACCCATCCTTCAGCAAATCGGGCGTGGCTGCGCGCGGTCCTGCCATCCGTGGCCGACATCATTTTTGTAGCGCTCCTGGGAGCGCTGGTCTTTACTCCGCTTTCAGTGCGGCTGCTGGGCGATGGCGGCATCGGATGGCATATTCGCACGGGGCAGCAGATTCTGGCCACGCACGAAGTTCCACGTGTCGATCCGTTTTCGTCGCAGGTTCGACTGCAGTGGTTTGCGTGGGAGTGGCTGTACGACGTTGCCGTGGGGAAGTTGGACGCATGGTGCGGACTGAACGGCGTTGTCTGGTTCACTGCAGTGGTGATCGCGGCAGTTTTTGCCTGCACTTTTCGCCTGCTTCTGCGGAGCGGAGCGAATTTACCTCTAGCCCTCGTACTCGTGCTTCTGGCCATTTCTGCGTCCATGATTCACTTCCTGGCGCGGCCGCACGTCGTCAGCTGGCTGTTTACGTTGGCGTGGTTTGCGATTCTCAATGGTTACGAGAAAACCTCCGAGCATCGCCGAGTAAGCCGGTCGATATGGGCTCTGCCCGCGCTCATGATCATCTGGGTGAATGTGCACGGGGGGGTTCTGTTTGGATTGGCGCTGCTCGCGATCTTCTGGCTGGGAGCGGTGTGGGACCGGCTCCGCGCACGCGGCGACCGCATCGAGGAATCTTTTGCAAGAATCGCCGCCGGCTGGCGCGCGCGCGATTTATTTGTGGTCGGCCTGCTTTCGGGCTTGGCCAGCTTCGTCAATCCTTATGGATGGAAGCTCGACGCGCACGTGTACGCGTACCTGACAGACCGGTTCCTGATGGATCACATCGATGAATTTCAGTCGCCAAATTTTCACTTGATCGCGCAAAAGTGTTTCCTGGTGTTGCTGCTGATTGCGTTCGCAGCGGTTGCAGCGCACGGCCGCGCCCTGCGGATGAGCCAGGTGCTCACGTTACTGCTGGCGGTTTACGCCGGGTTGTACGCCTCGCGCAACATCCCGATCGCGTCGATACTGTTGGTGTTGCTGATTGGACCAGTCATTTCATCAACCTCGAAATGGCGCGGCGACGCCCGAAGTGAGAGCCTGGGTTTTCTCGGCAGGATGGCCACGATGGAATCCCAAGCTCGCGGTCACCTTTGGCCAATCATGGCGATCATGGCCACGTTTGCCGTCGCTTTCCATGGTGGCCGGGTGGGCTCGAATCAGATTATGGATGCGCATTTTGATTCCAAGCGCATGCCGGTCGCGGCCGTGGATTTCCTCGAGCAGCATCAGCTTGCAAACTCTGTTCTCAGCACCGACTTCTGGGGTGGGCATCTCATCTATCGCCATATTCCGGTGGTTGTAGATGACCGCCACGACATGTATGGGGAGGCGTTCTTCAAGTCTTACTTGAAGATGATCCGGGTGGAAGATGGATGGCGGGAATTTCTGGAGACGCACCCAGCGCAGTGTGTGCTACTGCCGAAGGATACTGCGCTGGCGAACGCCCTGGCGCTGAGCTATCGATGGAAGTCGATCTACTCGGACGATGTGGCGATTGTTTTTGTGCGCCGCGCCGTCGCTGACGGCAGCGGGCGCTGATTCTCCTCTCGCTTGGCGAAACGGCAGCCAGGAAGATGCAAAACCGTTCACATTGACAAGGCCGGAATTCCCCGTTATGTTCAGCGATGTTTTGCGACTCGCGCTACGAGTTGCTCCCAGTAACCCGCCTGCGGCTGCCCTGCCATCATGGGCGTAACCTGATCTTTCGATAATTCGAAAGATCGCTCTAAGGAAAGTTCGTTAGATCACTCTCTTGGGGAAGACCGGCAGATCACTCTGGAAAAATTCGTCCAACTACTCTGCGTACAAAGTCGATTTGAGGAAGATCTGATGAAACGAGTTTCTTGCGCTCCAGCTCGCTTGAGCCTGATCCCGGCCCTTATAGTCCTTATACTTTTTCTGGCCGCAGCTGGGATGATTTCCGCACAGGCGCCTGCCGTCGCTCCCGCTGTCAGCCTGACCCAGATCAGCTCGGACCCGTTTACGGTCCCCCCGGGGCAACATGCCACCGAGGTTGAACCGCATGTTCTGGCAAACGGTTCCACGCTGGTGGCGGCGTTTCAGGTGGGGCGGATTCCGGCCTCGTCGCCGCCGGGTGCGGGCGCGACCGACATCGGATGGGCCACGTCCACCGACGGCGGCAACACCTGGACCCACGGATTTTTACCCGGCTTGACAGTGGGCGAAGGAAGCGGCCCGTACAGCGCAGCCAGCGATCCCGAGGTAGCGTATGACGCGAAGCACAACGTTTGGATGATCGCCTCGCTGCCCATTTCCAATACCTCTTCGACGCCGGCAGTGGTGGTGAGCCGCTCGACCGACGGCGGCTCTACCTGGAACAATCCGGTCAGCGTCGATGCGACGTCCAGCAATTCCGACAAGAACTGGATCGTGTGCGACAGCTTTTCGAGCAGCCCGTACTACGGCAATTGCTATGTAGAGTGGGACAACCCGTCCTTGGACGATTTAATTCTTATGAGCACCTCGAGCGACGGTGGGTTGACTTGGTCGTCACCGGCCGAGACCACACCGACCGCTTCTTTCGGAATCGGCGGGCAGCCGCTGGTGCAACCGAATGGAACCGTGGTCGTGCCGATCGAGACCAACAACATGTCGTCGTTCGTTTCCACCAATGGCGGCGCCAGTTGGTCCACGCCGGTTACCATCAGCAACATTCAGAGCCATATCGATGCGGGAGGAATCCGCAGCGGGCCGCTGCCTTCGGCAGCCATCGACGGCGCTGGAACCGTGTGGGTCGTGTGGGAGGACTGCCGATTTCGCGCCAGTTGCTCCACCAACGACCTCGTGTACAGCACCTCCAGCAACGGCACCACCTGGAGCACTGTCACGCGCGTTCCTATCGATCCCGTCACGAGCAGTTTGGATCATTTCATTCCCGGCATCGGCATCGATCCGGCAACGTCGGGTACCGGGGCGCACGTCGGCATTCACTTTTACTGGTACTCGAAGAGCAACTGCACCAGTTCAACTTGCGAACTTTACGTCGGCTACATTTCTTCGCCGAACGGTGGAACGACCTGGAACAAACCGATCAAGCTGGCCGGGCCGATGAAGGTGACCTGGCTGCCCAATTCGCAGAACGGGCTGATGGTGGGCGACTACATCGCGACTGCATTTACGAACGGTGTTCCGCACGGCGTATTCGCCGTCGCGACGGCGAAGTCCGGGAGCACCTTCAACGAAGCCACGTACACTGCTCAGGGACTGAGCGTGCCGGTGGAGGGAGCTGTCTTATCCTCGGCGAACGACAAGCCGCTGCACAAGCTCTCCGACAAGATTGAGAAGGAGCAGCCGGAAAAAGGCATTCCACCCTCGCGCCGGGCCAACCGCAGCGCGAAGTAGCTAGGGAGTTATCTTTCGCGGGGCAGAGGGTCGTGGTATTAGGACGTAGGGAAGTCGCATGAGTAAAGAATTCGGCACACTGCTCCACAGCACGAAGTTTTTCTTTCTGTTGGCCGCGATCGCGCTGCTGGGTGCGTGTCCGTCACACTCGTCTTCGACGCAGCCGGAGAATCCGGTCGGCCCCAATCTCACGCAGCTGAGCACCGATCCCTACACAGCCGGCCCAGCGCAGCATGCCACCGAAGTCGAGCCGCACATGCTGGCCAACGGCTCCACCCTGGTGGCGACGTTCCAGGTTGGGCGCTTTCCGAAGTCTCCCGGGCCCGGCGGCGGCGCGACCGACATAGGGTGGGCGACATCGACTGACGGCGGCACCACCTGGACCCACGGCTTTTTGCCCGGCCTGACCACGGGTGAGGGAACTGGCCCGTACGACGCGGCCAGCGATCCCGTCGTGGCATACGACGCCAAGCATCAGGTGTGGATGATCTCGTCGCTGCCGATTTCGGGCACGCTGTCAACACCGGCGGTCTTGGTCAGCCGCTCCACCGACGGAATGTCGTGGAACAGTCCGGTCAACGTCGCTGCCGGCTTCAACGACTCCGACAAGAACTGGATCGTCTGCGACACCTGGACCTCCAGCCCCTACTACGGCAATTGCTACGTCGAGTTCGATGCCCCCGGCCAGAACGACCAGATCTACATGAGCACTTCGAGCGACGGCGGCCTCAGCTGGAGTGCGCCGATTTCGACGGCGAGTCTGGACGACGGCATCGGGGGCCAACCCCTGGTGCAGCCCAACGGGACAGTCGTAGTGTCGATTGAAGGCCTGCCCAATGAGCCGTTTTCCACGATTGGCGCATTCACTTCGACCAACGGCGGCGCGAGCTGGGGGGCGCTCGAGACCATCACCGAGATTCAGGCCCACACCGACGCAGGTGGTATCCGCAGCGGTCCGTTGCCCGGAGCCGCAATTGACGGAGGGGGCACAGTCTGGATCGTCTGGGAGGATTGCCGCTTCCGTGCCGGGTGCACTACCAACGATCTGGTCTACGTGACTTCGGCGGACGGCCTGAACTGGAGCGCAGTGAATCGCATCCCGATCGACGATACGACGAGTACAGTGGACCATTTCATTCCCGGCATCTCAATCGATCCCGCGACCTCAGGCGCCAGCGCCCACGTGGCGATCCACTACTACTACTATTCGCAATCGAACTGCACTACAGCAACGTGCCAGCTGATCGTTGGTTTTATTTCGTCGGCGAACGGAGGCACGACCTGGAATGCTCCCACGACGATCGCCGGGCCGATGCAGCTCACCTGGCTGCCCAATTCGCAGAATGGATTGATGGTGGGAGACTACATCGCTACTGCCTTCACCAATGGCGTGCCGCACGGGGTGTTCGCCGTAGCGACGGCAAATTCAGGGACGACTTTCGACGAAGCGATCTACACGGCTCAGGGTTTGTCGGTAGCCATGTCTGCGCGCCAGCTCTCCTCCGCGCACGACAAGCCGCTGCACAAGCTGTCGGACAAGATCGAACAGGAGCGACCGGAAAAGGGTGTGAAGCCGCCGGCACGCCGCAGCATAAAGCGCAGCGCGAAATGAGGTTGCGCTGTCGTCTCGAGCAGCTCGTCAGATGTTGGAAAGCACCCGCCCCCAGCGTCTAAAGGCGCAAGAATCGTTTCGCCACTTTGCGGCACGGCTGAAGCCGCGCCTTCCCAAACCCTGTATGGGCTAGAACCGGTCGTCGGTGTTGATATTGAAACCCAGGATGGCGGTGACTTCCACCGGCTGTCCGGAGCGGACGGCGGGTTGAAACTTCCAGCTGCGCAGGGCTGCGAGCACCTTTGCGGTCATCTCGGCCGGCCCCGGCTCGAGTACACGGGGGTTCCTTAGGTTCCCCTCTATATCGAGAACGCAGGCGATGACCATCTGCGCGCGGGGCAGGCCCGAGGGCAAATCCGCGCGGACTTGTTGGGGAGCAACTAACGGCCCGGTGTAGGGATGCCCAGCCGCGGATTCGTCGGCATATTCCATGACGACTGTGCCCAAGGTCGTGTCGATGTAGCTGGTGTGCTTTTCGCCGCGCAGCAGATTCTTGTAGGGCGCGAACGCGCCGGCCGAAGATGCGGTGGAGACTACATCCACTCCCAGCGTCTGTCTGGGCTTGAGCGGTGAATGCGCCGGTGAGGGATCGACTGCTGCTGGATCAGATCCGAAGCTGGGAAGCGTGATCTGGCTGCTGCCTCCTGTAACCGAAACGCCCGGAACCGGAGGAATGCCGCCAGGCGCATTGCCCGCGCCACCAGGGCCGGGACTGGGCGAGATTCCACCGCGGGCCGCAGGATCTGAGCCAAGTCCAGCGCCGGATTTTCCCGCACCCGTGCCTGAGCCGCTCATACCGCTGCCCGGGCCGTTTCCATGCCCGATGCCGGTACCGCCACCAGAACCGCCAAGGCCGGGTTTATCTCCGCCCGTGGGCGACAGAGCAATCGAACCCGTCCCTCCTGTAGAAGGCAACCCAACCTTAGAGCCTGGCTGGCTTGAGATCACTACTCCCGCCCTTGGATCACTCCCGCCGCTGGACGGAGGCGCCACCGCCGATCCCATGTCCATCGGCCCGCCCAGTCCCGATCCTTTGCGTCCCGAGCCGGCGCCAGCGACCCCCGCTCCACCGCTAACCGACGGCGGAGGCGGCACGACGTTATTCGCCAGCAGATTGCCGCCGGCTCCCGCGCTGCCGCCAATCTTCTCCGTTCCGCCTCCCGGGCCCGAGAGCGCCGGCGGAGGTGGAACTACGCTTGGCATGCCCTGTTGCGGTGCAGTCGAGGACGCCAGCGAGCGAGTGCCGGTTCCTCCTGAAACGCCAGCCACCGGAGGCGGTGCGATCACATTCGATCCCAGAGTTGTGCCCGCGCCGTTGCGTGCGCCGCGCGGATTGCCCGCAGCGCCCGTGCCTTCACTGACGCTCGGCGGCGGCGGGACGACATTGGCGGAGAGCGACGCGCCCGAGCTGCGAGCGGCACCCGCATTCACTGCGGGCGGCGGAGGCACAACCTCCGACGGGCCGAAAATTCTTCCGATCAGGCTGCTCATGAACGATCCGCTGCTGGAAGGCGTTGGCGGTGGAGGAACGACCGTCTTCGACTGATCAGGCACGCTGCCGCTAGCCAGGCGCCGCATGTCCTGCGAAACGTCGGACGACGGCGGCGGCGCAATTACGGTCGGGGCAGGCATGGCCAATTTCGGATTGCGCGAGCTTGCACGCTCCGGCGCTGACACCGGAGGCGGCACAACGGCGACATTCGCCATCTGCACGGGCGAGGTCGTGATTTCGCGGGTCACACCGCCGGGGGCGGGAGGAATCACGCTCGCGGGCAGTGATGGGGCCGAGCGGCTCTTGTCGCGGCTCACGCTGGGAGCGGGCGCGACGACCGAAGCGTTGAGCGAGGGCGAATTCTGTGTGCGATCACGCGAGACGCTGGGTGCGGGAGGAATTACTGCTGGGGCCAGCGCGGGTGCGACCAGCGTGCGATCGCGCGAAACCGTCGGCGCAGGCGGAATCAGCGTCGCGCTGATGTTGGGCGCTATCAGCGGCGTATCGCGCGTCACTGAAGGGGCGGGCGGTATCATCGAATCCAGCTGGATGCCATTGCGGGTGTAATCGCGAATCACATTGGCCGGAGGCGCGATCAGCGTGGCCGTCAGGCTGGGCGCGGACCGCGTCGCGCGCAATCCTTCCGACGGCGGCGGGCCGGGAACCGGCCTAATAGCGAGCAGATTGGCGACCGCGTCCTTAGAAGATGGCAGCTTTAGGTTGGGCGCGTCCACAACCTTCGGAACCAGGTTGCCTCCGCGTGCGATGCGGATGGTCTGCGTGCGGTGGTGGGCCTCGTTGCCGCCGGCGCGTCCCCGTCGTCCCGACTCCGCGCCGCCCAGATCCTCGGTTCGCGGAAGTTCGTCTCCCGTGTAGTAAATCACGTCATGGCTGCTGAGCCTCGGGGCGACGTACGGCCGCAGTTGGGCCAGCTTCGTTGGGATTACAATCGCGCAGAAGATCAGAAAGGCTTCGAGGAGCCAGCTCGGGATCATAATCCGCAGCGGAATGACCCCAAACGGAGCTTCTCCCGCCAGCCGCGCCTCCGACCGCGCCAGAGCCGGCCGGATGGAGCTCTGGAACTCCCGCCACGGCGAAGACCACTCCACCAGCAGCCGAGGCGAATCATGGCGCTGCCGCAAGGCGATCTCTTCGAGTTGGAGCACTTCAACCAAATCTCAGCCCGATTTTGCTACCACAATTGAATTGCAGGATCCTGCGTAAGGTTGCTGAGGGAGTCAACTTTTTGGGCAAGCCCCATCCGCTCTTTGGCCCAGGTTGATCTCAATTCTATCCCCGATTGCAGTTCCGGTTTCCACAGCCGTTCGACTCGGTAGTTCGAGCACAGAAGCCGCCTGCGTGCGCACCGGAGCAAACCGCCACGGCCGCAGCTCGTTCTGGATGTGAACCACGGTCAGCGCTCGATCCAGATAAACCACATCGATCGGAAATGCCATGCCCAAAGTATGAACGCCGTGACAGGGCACAATCCAGAGGCCGCGTCCGTTACGAAAGTCATCCGCCGACGTGCCCAGCAAGCCGCGCAGGCGCGTCCAGTGCGTGTCCGCGACGGCAAGCGACGTGGCCAGGGGAATCTCGCGGGTGCGGTTGAAGGCTTTGCCTCTGTAGATCTCACCTGAAACGAATGCGGGCATCCCGTTCGAAGGCTCCTTGATGCAATTCTGCCGTGCCTTGATGATCTTGCCTATTGAACGATCGTGCCAGACGATCTCGCGCGGCTTTTCAGTGTCCCGCGAGAGAACGGTAGGCCTGGATCAAGGCCGGGCCCACGGTGACGAAGAGGAAAGGCAGCAAAACAAACACAACCAGGGGAGGAACCATCTTGATGGTGGTCTTGGCGGCCTGCTCTTCGGCCCGTTGCCGCCGCGCCGTGCGCAATGAATCGGAATGAACGCGCAAGGCCTGGGCGACGCTGGTGCCGAAACGATCCGTCTGAATGAGTGTACCCACGAGAGCCCGAATGTCGTCAACCCCCGTGCGCTCCACCAGATTGCGCAGGGCTTCGGCGCGGGGCTTGCCCGCGCGCATCTCCAGGTTCACGAGATGGAATTCGTCGCTCAGGTCGGGATGGGCGTGATGCAAGTCCTGGCCCACGCGCAACATGGCTTGATCGAGCGCCAGACCAGCTTCCACGCAGATGACAGTCAGGTCGAGGGCGTCGGGAAGAGCCAGGCGGATGCGCATCTGACGGTCTTTGATCAATCGCTTCAGGAAGAAGCGCGGCAGGAAGAATCCCAGGCCGGTGACGCCCGCCAGCAGCGGTAGATTGTTAAATCCGGAGATCAGCGCCACCAGACAGAAGCCGACCAGTCCACCCAAAATGCGGGCGCCGAAGTAATAGTTCACATGGCTGGCGTCGCGGTAACCCGCCTGAATCAGCCACTGGCGTGTACGGGAAACATCTGCCGGAGAGAGCGGAATCGCTTTGCTGAGTGGATCGAGGGCCTGCTCGATGCGCTCGCGCAGCACCGGCTTGGCTTCAACCGCCTGCCCCTGCCCGCCGAGCGCGCGCAATCGCGCCCCCAAGACCGAACTGGGAGTGACGGCAGCCGCCCCGAACGCGAACACCGCCCCGGCTACCGTCAAGCACACAACAATGGCAAGAATGAGGGCCAGCATCGTTATACCTGAATCTTGATGATCTTCTTGATGGCGAAGTACCCGATGGTCTGCAGAGTGATGCCCGCCACCAGTAGAAAGTGCCCGATGGGATCAACAAACAGGGGCCGCACGAACTCGGGACTGATCATCAGCAGCAATCCCACCACCGCCGGCGGCATTCCCATCAGGAAAGCCATGGTCAACCGTCCTTGCGCAGTGTAAACCCGCACCTGGCGCTGAATTTTGAAGCGCTCGCGGATGACGTATGAGAGATTGTCAAGAATCTCCGCCAGGTTGCCACCTGTCTCGCGCTGGAGCATGACCGCTGTGACAAAGAACTTGACGTCCACCAGCGGCATGCGGTCGGTCAGGTTGAACAATGCATCGCGCACCGGCATGCCGAACTTCTGCTCTTCGTAGAGTTGGCGAAATTCGCCGGACACCGGTTCGGCGACTTCGTTGGTGATCATTTCCAGGGCCGTGGTGAAGGCGTGTCCGGCGCGTACAGCGCGAGCCAACGTGTCAATCGCTTCCGGAAACAGCTCCTCAAATTTTTCAAAGCGCTTGGTGCGTTTGAATGCAGCATATGAGTACGGCAAGATGAAACCGACCAGCAAGCAAACCCAGGCGATTTCTACGCGCTTGCCGAACCAGTAGCCGATGATCGCCCCAGCAACTGCGCTCAGTGCGCACACGCCCAGGAAATTGCCGGCGCGGATGCTCATGCCGGCCTGGGACAGCACTTTTTGCACCGCCGACACTCGCTCGGAGCGGCGCAGCAGAGCATCGATTGCCGGGATTTGACTCAGTTGCTCGTCGCGCAGGAGAGCGAGTTCTTCTTCGGGCGCGCGTTCGGGCGCTTTGCGCTCGCTCGCCAGGCGCTCTCGGATCAGGCGCGCACGTTCGCTGCGCTGGTCGAACAGCGAGATGATCGCGAAGGCGGCAACCGCCACCACGATGCATACCAGCAGGGCAATGAGAAGATTCGGCATCCGGTCAGACCTCGGCTCTCGATTCAAACAACGCCGGTCGCAGGCGGGCTCCCGCGGTTGCCAGCCGGTCTGCGAACTCCGGACGCACGCCGGTGGCGCGGAACACGCCACGCACCTTTCCGCTTTCGTCCAGCCCGGTCCGGTCAAAAGAAAAGATGTCCTGCATGGCGATGGAATCCACGTCATCCATGCCCGTGATCTCGGAAATCGTGATCACTTTGCGCGTGCCGTCAGACAGGCGCGCGATCTGAACCACCGCATGTACAGCCGACGAAATCTGCTGCCGCACGGCGCGCTCGGGAATGTTCAGGTTTGCCATGGAAACCATGTTTTCCACGCGCGCCATGGCGTCGCGCGGCGAGTTGGCGTGCACCGTGGTCAGCGAGCCCTCGTGGCCCGTGTTCATAGCCTGGAGCATATCGAAGGCCTCTTCGCCGCGCACCTCGCCCACCACGATGCGGTCAGGGCGCATACGCAGACTATTGATCACCAGTTGCCGCTGCCGCACCGCGCCTTTGCCTCCGATGTTGGGCGGGCGCGTTTCCAGGCGCACCACGTGCTCCTGCTTGAGCTGAAGTTCGGCGGCGTCTTCGATGGTGACGATCCGGTCGGAGTTCGGAATGTATCCTGAGAGCACATTCAGTAAAGTCGTTTTGCCCGCGCCGGTTCCGCCCGACACGATGATGTTCAGGCGGCCTTTGACCATGGAGGAGAGCAACTCCAGCATGGGCTCGGTCAGAGTCTGGTTCTCGATCATCTGCCGTGCGGTCACCGGATCGCGTCCGAAACGGCGGATGGACAGGCAAGGCCCGTCAATGGCGAGCGGAGGGATAATGGCGTTCACGCGCGATCCGTCGGCCAGGCGGGCGTCGACCATGGGAGAGGATTCATCCACGCGCCGTCCCACGCGCGAAACAATGCGCTCGATGATCTGCATGAGGTGCGAGTTGTCCTTAAACGACAGCGGCGTCAGTTCGAGTTTGCCCGCACGCTCGATATAAACGCGGTCGTATTTGTTGACCAGAATGTCGGAGACCGTCGGGTCCTTGAGCAGAGGCTCGAGCGGGCCGAGGCCGAAAATTTCGTCGAGAATCTCGCGTGAAAGGCGCTCGCGTTCGGCAAAGCTGAGGGGGACGACTTCGGCGTTGACCGCATTGCGAATGACGACAAGGACTTCGTCGCGCGCTGAATCGCCCGACGTCTTGCCCAGTTTCTCCAGGTCAAGACGGTCGAGGATCTTGCGATGCAGGTCCGCTTTTACCTGCTGGTAATCCGTGCGCTCGAAGGACTGAAGATTCCCCATTGGACCCTAGATTCTCAAACTCAGTCTAAACCGACTTGCACTAAACCGACTTGAACAACGACCAGGCCGCGCGCTTCGTGTCGGTATCGTCGCGCGTCAATTCGTGCGCCAGGCCGGCAAAGCAGCGGGCGATCTCGGTATTGCGTTGTTCCATCAGCGGCGTGCCGCGGTCAATCGCGGTCGAGACTGCAAAATACTGGTTCGGCACCCGCCAGATCAGCTTGGCGCCAACCGCGGCCTCGGCGTCTTCCTCACTGAAGCCGGGAACCTTGCGAAAACGATTCAGCACCAGTCGCACGCGATCACGGCTGCCAGTCTCACCCAGAAATCTCTGCACTCGCGCTGCGCTCCACAAGGAAGCAACGTCGCTGCACGCAACCAGGAGCACAGTCTCCGAAAGATTGGCGACCAGCCGGCTGGCGGCGTCAAAGCGCGAGGACGCGTCCACCACCACGTAGCGATAGTGCGTGACCAGCATGTCAAACAGCCGCACGAACTCGGCGGTCGAAGGATCCACCGCGCCGGGAACGTTGGTTCCGGCCAGCAGTTGCAGGCCTCCGCTGTGCCGGGTCATGAAACTCTCAAGAAGGGAGGCGTCCATGCGGTGCAGGTTGCGCATAGCATCGGCCACGCTGAACACCGCCTTCAGATTCATGTGCAGAGCGGCGTGCCCCAGGGGCGCCAAATCCACGAGCGCAGTCTGCCCATGCGACGCCTGCAAGGCGAGCGCCAGATTCACTGCCACAGTGGTTGCGCCGTTTCCACCTTTGGCGTTGATCACCGAGAAAACTTTGCCGCGCGGGCCCTCCTGGCGGCCGCGGCGTTGTGCCGCGGTCAGGCGCACGAAGGCTTCCAGCAGATCTGTCGTGGTCGTAGGCCGCTCCACAAATTCGCGGGCGCCGGCCCGCATGGCATTGACGATCACCTGCGGCTGACTCAGAGTGCCAATGGCGAAAATTGCCGTCTCGGGCATCTCCTGGTGCAAAAGCTCGATCGCGCGCAGACCCGCCGATGGATTGTCCGCTGGTAGATCGACCAGGGTTACTTCAGGATTGGCCGTGCGGATTCGGCGCATGACCGGATCAGACGCCGCCAGCGGAAAGTTCGCGCAGCTGTGCACGGTGCGCGCTACGCTGGTGCCATCGACCAGTACTTGCAGCAGCGCTCTTTGCTCGTTGTCCGTGGCCGCGATGACGACTGAAAGCTCCGGCATAACTTCACCCGCGGTCTCTCGCCGCGGAATTTGATCCCGACTGGTACCGGGAATTTAGTCCTGCTTGATCGGCTTATCGAACTTGTCCTTATCGATGAACTGCTGCGGCATCTTGGGCACGGGCTGTTCGACTCCCGGCGAGACACGCCGCACCGTGCACAGGACCATCAGTTCCGAGTTCGACTTCTGCAAGCTCTTGCTCCTGAAAAAATTACCCAGGATCGGGATGTCGCCCAGCCCTGGGATCTTGTTGTAAATATCGGTTACGCGATTATCAATCAGGCCCGCGATCACGAAACTCTGCCCATCCTGCAATTCGAATTCGGTTTCCGCTTTGCGGGTGCTGAGCGCGGGCACGGTGAACCCGGAAATCGTGAGTGCATCGGCGAAATCCAGGGTACTCACTTCCGGCGCAACCTTCAGGTGGATGTTGCCGTTAGGCATGATCACCGGAGTGAACTGCAGCCGCACGCCGAATTCCTTAAAGGAAATCGTCACCGCGGTGAAGCCTGCGCCCGGCTGTACGATGGGGAAGGGGAACTGCCCGCCCGCCAGAAAGCTGGCTTCCTTGCCGTTGACCGCAATCAGATTTGGTTCGGCCAGAATCTGAAGCAGGTTCTTGGTCTGCAGTGCTTCGATGACGGCGCCGAAATTGATGTCGGGGCGGAACAGAAACAGATTGAGAACGTTGGAAATCGTTTCCGTGACGGCAGTCGGCGTAGTGCCAGGCACGTTTGACTGCGTAATCGACTGCGTACCGAATCCGCCAAACTGGCCTGTGGTCAGCGTACCGATCGTGTTGCTTGCGCCGGTAGATACAAAATTGATCCCCATCTGTGTCATCGCAGTACGGTCCACTTCCGCGAACTTCACCTGCAACAGAACCTCCTGCGAACCGACCGGGCCGAAGGTGAGGACGTTCACGACTTTGGGCGAGTAGGCGCTCGCCAGCTCCCCGGCGCGCTTAGCCACATCTTCGGTGGAAACGTGTCCGGAGAGAACAATTGCGGCGCGCGAAGGCGTGACCGTAATCTGCTCGTCGGGAAATACGCGGTGTTCTTCATCCGCGCAGGCGCTCACATCCACGTCGACCCGCAGATCAAAGCTGCGGGAGCGTTCCAGCTCGTCCCAGATGAGGAGCGAAACTTCCCCCGGGGATTTGCCGTGCACCAGAATCTGGGTGGGCGTAACCACCTGCGGAGAAGCAATGTTCGGGTCCGTGATGGCGACCCGCCGCAATCTTTCGGTTGTATTGATGATCAGTGATTTGCCCACCATGACGCGCAACGGCGCCGATCCTTGCGGCTGCTGCGCCTGCAGTGGCAGGTTCGCGGTTGGCGTTCCCGTCGCCGGCGCCTGCGGGGCGGAGTCGGCTTGTTGCATGAGCTCCGGATAGGCTGGAAGAACCAGGACGAAGCCGAACAGGCAAACTGCAAGCCCCGACAAACGGGGCCACGACGGACGAACACTCATTTTCCGATTCCTCTCCCTCTGAGGAAACTTGATGGTGCGCGATTTCACCTCTGGCAAGTTGGACTCTCTCCCCATCACTTGGCGTCGCCGCAATTCTCGTCGGTGCACTTGACTTCCTGTTTTTTGTCTCCGTTGATTACCTCAACACTGACGCCAGTCGAAGCGGGGATTGGCGGCGGGACTGTCTTGACCACGGCACGATGAGCCGGAACCGGATTAACCGGCGCGGGCGGGGCCATGCCGTGGAATAAAGCGTGGGCGTTGGCGGCGGCCACTTCCTCCTGCCGGGTATCCAGCGGATTGCGCAGAGCCAGCTGAATGTGTCCTTCCGAACTGGCCAGGGTCAGCCGCTCCGCGTCGTCGGGAGTAACCAGCAGCGTGATGACCGCGGTATTCTGCGCTTCGCCTGTGGCGGTACGTTCCAGGCGCTTGTCGGAGGCGATCACTTCAACGTTCTGCAGAACTGTGGTGGTTTGCTGGTCGTTGCCGCCGTTCGGGGTTGCCGTGAGCAACACATCCACCCTGGTGCCTGGTGTGACAAAACCGGCAACCGAGATCACTTCATTCACGCGCACGGAAACGGCGCGCATTCCGGGAGGAATCAGCGCGGGCAGACCCGCCCCGGCATTTTCCCCGGCCAGCTTGTTGCTCAGAATAAATTCGCCCTTGCTGATGGGTATGATAACGCCGTGCCCCAGCACATCGGCCTTGCGGCGTGGCGCACCCGGCGGCAGATCGCTAGCCGCTACCCGAATCACCTTAATGTCGTGCGGCTCAACCCGGGCCCCCACTTGCAGATCATCGGCGGCGACGATGACTTCGACGCCGGGCTCATTCAGCGCCCCGGACCTTATCTGCAGATTCTTATAGACCAACATGCTGACCACGAAGCCCAGAGCCAGCGCCAAAGCTCCAATCAGCAACAACCGTGTGCGATTCATGGCACTCCCTCGAAAGCCACTCCCTTAACAGCACTCTGTAAGAAAGCAGTGCTGCCGACGCCGACCCAGTCCTCGGCGTGGGTCTCGATGCAATTGTCGACTGTACTATTGAATGGCGCTGGCGACGTTGGAGAAGACGGTATTGGCGTTCGACCCGATCAGCCGCACCGTTCCAACCACGATCACCAGGATCACGGCCAGCATGACCGCATACTCGGCAATGTCCTGTCCGTCCTGATCCGACCATAGTCTCTCGACAAACTTCATAGGCCTTTACCCCTTTTTGTACCTTTTTGTGACCTTGGCGCCCTTCCGCCCAACCGGAACGGCAAAATAGTACACCTTCCTCCGGTTGGCGTCAGATCGCAAGAACTCTCGACTCCGCTAATCATACCCTGCAATATCAACAAAAGTCGTAATTTATTGCATACGGAGTCAAAAAATTGATTACCACCGTGTCAATGGTATTCGTTCACAAGCCCCGAGGCCGGAGATTGGTTCAGGTGCGCCGGCGTGACGCTTCGCCTATGAGTTCTCCTCCTCCTTGCCGAGCAGATCTCCCGAACTCAACTCTCTCGAACTCGACACCAGCGAGCCCAGGAGCAGAAAGACAGCAACGGGGACCAACGGGCTCGTATACAGAGGGACTTCCCAGAAGCGATGCAAAACGGCCGCCGGGTAGTGGAGGCCTGCCAGCGTGAGCCCAACAGCTGCGATCCATTGCCAGGCCAGCAAAGTCCATACGGCAGTTTCGCAGAAAATCCGCAGCCACGGCCTGCGAACAGTCGGCGAAGGTGTGCAGCGCAGTAGGCAGAAGAACCCAGGCAGCAAAAGCAGCTGGGCATGAGGAGCCAGCGTGGGAATGACGACAACACTTGCCGCCAACACCAGGCTTGTAGCCAACCAGAATCTAGCCGAGGTCGCAGGGTCAGAACGGCAAAGCCAGCAAACGGCTGCGACAGCGGCCAGCACCACGACCGCGGCAACTGCGCCCCACGTCGGAGTGAACCAGACGTCGAGGATCGAGTGGCCGTAGGTGTAGCGGCGGTAGGCGCGGACCTCGTTCAGAAAGCCGGAGATCCACCCGGGCAGCAGCGCTTCAGCGGCGGCCAAAAGCACGGCCAGTGTGCCCATGAAACTCCACGCCAGGGAGCGCCGGCGGCGCCAGTCGGCCGCCGTCCACAATATGAGCCAGGGGACCAGCGTGATGGTGAGCTGCGGTTTGAAGGTCGCAAAGGCGAGGACGACACCAGCAAAGACCGGTCGGCCAATGGACAACAGAAACAACGCGAACGAGATCAGCGCAGCGGCAATCAGGCTCAGGTTCTGCAATTTGAGGGCTTCGAGACAGGGAAAGCTGCCCAGAACGAAGAACGCCAGAGTGAGCCAAAGGCCGAACCTCACCTTCATCTGCAGCGACCGCAGCCAGCACTCCACGCTGAGCAGCGGAGCCAGCAAAGACGCGCAGAACACAATCAGTCTGGCCGCTGGAAATGAAAGATAAACCGTAGGCCACAGCAAGAAAGCTGTGTGCAGCGGATAGGCGAATCCGCCGCCAATGGCCAGCGGGTCGTCCGGCGTCGCAGACAGAGACCGACCATAGATCACTTTCTGAATCTCGTGGGCGATGGCCGGCGAGTAGGGATTGCGAGCATGCAGCAGGAACTCGTGTGTTCCCCACCAGGGTGCGTAAAGATCTGAGAACCGCGGCGGCTGATTCAAGCTCCAAATAGCGCCCACGTACCAGGCCATGCTCGCGGCCGAGCATACGCTAACGAGCAGCCAGAGGACAGGCGGCGATATTGGCCGGGAATGGTTCATCCCATCACATCCGCAGGAACTCGATCGACTGCCTTGCGGCCGAAAGGGCCGGCCGCAATTGAAATGGCAGCGGCAGCCACCGCCAGGCCAGCCAGAATGTCAATCAGGTAATGCATTTCGAGCACGAGAATGGCCACCACGAGAATCGCGTCATAGGCGGCAAGTGCCATCACCCCTCCCCGCCAGCGACGAAGAAACCAGAGAACGATCAGCGGCTGCACGATGTGCATACACGGCATTTCGATGAAGTAGTCGGTCGAGATTCGATGAATGGGGACGTGCTGGTGCAGCGCTAGGGCGCGCGAGACCAGGGTGGTCTGCACCGTGTAACAGCGCAGGCTGGAGGGCAAGCCCGACGGATGGAGGTAGTACGGTCCCTGCGCCGGCCAAATGTAGAAGATGGCTAAGGCCATGTAGTAAGCCAGCAGAATCGAACCAATGAATTGCAGCGCCCGCGCTCGGCCGTCGCAGACAGCCAGAAGGATGATTGTCGCGCCAATCTGGGGGAACATTCCGAAATAGATGAACTCCATCGCCCGAAAGAACGATACGGGAAGCGTATGAACCGCCCAGTGCGTGAAGTCCCAGACTGAGTAACCGTGCATCATCCAGCGGTCCACGGCCGCGAGAGCCGGGTCGCTGGCAGGGTTGAAGCGGGACGCGACGATGACGCAGTTGTAGGCCAGCACCATCAGAAATCCGAAGAAAAAATAAGCAGCTGCCGGGAAAGCTGCGCCGAGCGCTTGTTGCACCCCTCGCATTTTGCGGCGCTCATAAAATTCCAGCACCGCGATGGTATCTACCGTTAGGATCAGAGCCTCCAGCCCGGTCGTTGCCCAGACAAGAACTGCATAGAAACACAGCAACGGCACAATGCGAAGCCGGCTGTTGCGGTAACGCGCGAGCAGAGGCTCCCATACCTGCTTACGCGGCGCGCCGATCACGCACAAGAGGGCCGCCAGAGAGATGGACTGCGCTCCAAGCACGATCCAGTAGGCGATGGCCAGCCGACCCCAATCAAAATTTGCCGGAAGCCGCTGGATCCGCAGAACGGGAACCAGCGCTGCGCACAGTACCAGGCTGAGGGCGTAATGCCAGTAGCGTGGTTTCATCGGATTGCCGCTTCTCCGCGCGCCAAAAGTTGGCTCCGGGGTTTATCCAATTCGGGCCGGGACAGACAATTCGCCAGGCGCGTTTGCAGGTCGATCTCGCCGCTCCCGCAACACCACCGCGAGCATCGGGAGGTAGAAAAAAATGACGGTCCACCGTCCCACTTCAGTAGTGCTGTGCGGAATGTGATACCAGCGCCAAATGCCGGCGCCCCAGCTGAAGAAGACCGTCCAAACAACTTCTCGCCGCGACTGCGGAATCAACCAAAGAGTGAAACTGTCGAAGAACCACCGCTGCGGCAGGATGGCCGACAGAAACAGAAGCCGCGCATCGCGGTCCCTGTAACGGAGCAGCGCCAGCAGAAGCAACGGTCCCGGCAGCACCAGCAGCGGGAAGAAATGCTCATATCCTCCCATTTGCCGCAGCCACAGCCGCGGCCAACCCGGCATCAGGATTACGCTCGCGAGGCCTACCAGAACGGACGCCGCCCAACCGCGACGGCTGGGCCGAGTCAGAAGTACGGGCAGACCCACTTGTGGCTTTGCCAAAGTAAGCGGCAGCAGCAGCGGAAAAAATGCCGATGCCGCGATGATCGGCGACCATTGCACGGTAAGCAGCGCCGCCCAATAGGGATAGGCGAAGAAAATCAACAGGCGGTGATAACCATGCCGGGTGACGCCGAAAGCGAGCAGGGCAGAGCTGATGCCCCAAAAAAGCGCGGCGGCCAACTCCGGCTGAAAACGCACGAAAGGCAGCGCAAACAAGCCCGCCGTCAGCGGATATTGCTCCAGCGGCGTATCGTAAGGATTCTCGCGAGCGAGCAGCCGGTGCGCCAGACGGAGCGCCCAGCGGAAGTCGGCGGCGTCCTGATGAAAATGCAGCATCAGGAACCAACAGAATGCCCCGCTTGCCAGGCCGATTGCAGCCGAGATTGCGATTCGCCATCGCATGCGATGTATGTGACCACAGTTGTAACATGATGCGGTCCGGTCTGAATCGTTACTCTGAGTAGCAAAGGAAGAACACGTTGCGCACGAAGCCGCCCTTACTGGTACTAGCTACGATCGCCGGAGTCGTCGCCGCAGTCCTGGCTTCCGCCAGCACCTGGTTTTACATCAATCACATCCTCCGGGCGCAGCAGCTGGCCGATGCCGCTACGCATAATCGTCCGCGCGGAAATTTGTCCGATCTTTATCCGCGCTGGCTCGGTGCGCGGGAGTTGCTGTTGCACCGCCGTAATCCGTACAGCGCCGAGATCACGCGCGAAATTCAGCAGGGATACTACGGCCGCCCGCTCGATCCCTCGCGCCCGGATGATCCGAAAGATCAGCAGGGCTTCGCCTATCCCGCTTATGTCGTTTTGCTGCTGGCCCCGACGGTCAGTCTGCCGTTCGACACCGTAATGGCCGGTTTTCGCTGGCTGCTGATTGCGCTCGCGGCGGCAAGCGCGTGGCTGTGGCTGCGCGTTCTGCGTTGGAACATTTCGTGCATCTCTAAGCTCACTCTAGCTGTCCTGATGGCGGGCTGGCTGCCCATGGTGCAGGGAATCAAGCTGCAGCAACTAAGTTTGCTGGTGTACGGGTTGCTGGCGGTGTGCGGCGCATGCCTGGCTGCGGGACAATTTCTCCTGGCGGGCTTATTTCTTGCTCTGGCAACCATCAAGCCGCAATTAGCCTGGCCGCTTGTGCTCTGGCTCCTGGTGTGGGCCGCGGGCGATTGGCGTTCTCGCCGCCGGCTCGTGGTCGGATTTGGCCTAGTCATGGCGCTGCTGTTGGGCGGAGCAGAATTTGTCCTTCCCGGCTGGCTTCGCCTGTTCCGCGCCAGCCTGACCCAGTACCATGCCTACACGCAGAATCAATCGGTGCTGGTCTGGCTGTTCGGGTCGATTCTCGGGCACATTCTCGAAGTCGTCAGCCTGATTGCCTGCGCTCTCTGCATCTGGCGTGTCCGCGCGGAATCGGCCGCCACAGGGGCCTTTGGACGCGCTTTCGCTCTGGTGTTGGCGCTGACCGTTCTCATCGTCCCCATGTTCGCGCCGTATAATCAGGTTCTGCTGGCGCCGGCGATTCTGGTGCTCCTCCGCAGCGTGGTATCTGGCGAATCGGTGTTGCAGGTCGTACGCGTGGCGCGCATGATCGGGAGCATTGTCGTGGTCTGGCCATGGATCGCAACTCTTGGTCTTACCGCGGCTTATCCTTGGATCACTCCGGGGTTGCGCGAGCGCGTCTGGCCCATGCCGTTTTATTCTAACTTTCTAGTACCGGTTTTCATCTTCGGCCTTGCGCTTTTGGACACTGGGCTCGCCCCTCAGCCGTCCATCTTCCCTCCGCCCATCTTGCGGGAGAACGCGGCAGCAGAGTAGTCTGGTGCTGCGAAAGCGCACGGTCAGACTGTCGGCAAAGACCGCACAAGAAGAAGTGTGCGGCAATGGGGCGTGCGACGCCACTTCGAGCGGCGGTTCAATGACCAGGCGTGAATGAGTTCTGGTTGACACTGGCTGTTCCCGTTTAACCATTCATGGCCCTGAACGCTATCTCCAGCTCGTCATCATCGGGAGTGTTTCCCGCCCTGGTGTTTGTCCAGGGCAGTGAGCAGAAGAACATCGTCCTGAACCGTACGCCCTTCACCGTCGGGCGCAAGGTGGACAAGGACCTGGTCATCGCCGACCCGCGCGTCTCTCGCGACCATGCGCACATCATGCAGGAGGGCCAGGAATTTTTTCTGGTCGATCTGGGAAGCAAGCATGGAACGTTCGTCAACGGAGAGCGCATTCAGCGCCAGAAGCTGGAACGCGGTGACCGGCTCGAGTTCGGCGCGCGCGATTCCGCCTACATTTTGTTCAATCCCGCGCACGCAACGTCTAATACAGCGCGCGAATTTCTCAGCCAGATTTCCGGCATTCACATCAAGCAGGAAGCCACCGACCTGGAAAAGCTGACTCTTTTTCTCGAGGCGGCGCGCAAGCTGAACACCGCCGGCGTCCTCGATGAAATTCTCATGACCATGCTCGACGTGACGCTGCAACTGACTCGCGCAGAGCGCGGCTATGTGTTTCTCAAGGACGAAGAAGGCAAGCTCCGCCTGGCCGCTGGCCGCAACTCGAAGAAAGAGCCGCTGCTCGATGACAAGACGATTTCGCATTCCATTCTCGAAGAATCCCTGCGATCGAACTCCGAGTTTCTGCTGACCGACACCAGCCAGTCGATTGAGATGGCCGGACGACAAAGCATTGTGGCTTACGATCTGCGCACCGTCGTCTGCATTCCCTTGCGCAAGATGCAGGTGCAGGCCACGCGCGACGCGCAAACACCTCTGCCCGGCACGGCCGCCGAAGCCATGGGCGTTCTATATGTGGATTCGCGCTTCGCCTCGCGCGACATCACGGGCGTGGGCCAGGACATTCTCCACGCGATCGCGACAGAAGCGGCGTCGTTGATCGAGAATGCACGGCTGGTGCAGGCGGAAGAAGAAGCTCGCCGATATCAGCAGGAACTGAGCATTGCGGCGAGCATCCAGCAGCGGCTCATGCAGGTGAAGATTCCCGAAGTGCCGTTCGCCCGCCTGCGCGGCCGCAACCAGTCTTGTAAAGAAATCGGCGGCGATTTTTTTGACGCCGTCCACACCAAGGACGGGCTGGCCGTGGTGCTGGCTGACGTCAGCGGCAAGGGAGTTTCCGCAGCGCTGCTGGCCTCGACCCTCCAGGGAATGATTTATTCGCACTTGAGCGCGGGCATGCCGCTGCGCGACGTCGTCACCACCGTGAACCAGTTCTTCGCGGCCAAAATGGCGGGAGAAAAATACGCAACCCTGCTGCTGGCGCGTCTGCGCCGCGACGGCGAACTGGAATACGTCAATTGCGGTCACGTGCCGCCGCTGCTCGTGTGCAAGGGCGAAGTCATGCGTCCTCCGCATGGCAACGTGCCCGTGGGCCTACTCGCCGAGGCGACGTTTGAGAGCGCCACCTGCCAGATGAAGGCCGGCGACCGCTTTATCATCGTGACCGACGGCGTGACCGAAGCCGAAAACGCCATGGGAGAATTCTTCGACGACTCCCGCCTCGAAAAAGCTGCCGCGAAATCGCCCACCCTCGAAGGCATATTCTCCGCCGTGTCGGATTTCTGCTCCGGCAATCCCTTGAGCGACGACTGCACCGTAGTGGAATTGTCCTACGCCGGGGTGGAAGTGTAGCCGTCCAAATCATCCTTCGATCTTTACCGAGTAATCCGTCCCTTCCCAGCGATTCTGCTCTGGCCAGAAGAACGTAAACACGGGCTGCGCTCCCGCCGGCAGGGAAGCTGTCGGCAGTTCGAGAATATGAATGCCCAGGCCAGTGTCGCGGGTATCGGTGTCGTGGGCGGTCGTCCAGCCATCGAGGCTCCAGTGGACACGGGCCGGTGCGAACAGGATGATGCGGAGGAGATTGCCGCGCGGAATCGAGCGCGTCTTATTGTTCACCCTCCAGCCGACAAAGTTCCGCTTGTGCTTCTCGACAAGATACCGTTGCACCGTCTGCGGCGGCTGGTCGAAAACCTTGCCGTCGCGGATCGAGCGGCGCAGCTTCACGTATTCCGCGTGCGCCCACACCAGCGGGCACGCCGAGCCGCTGGGCTTGCCGCGAAACAGTTCGTGATCGGGCAGGTCGGCCGCATCCCACACCTGCTCAGGAAGCGAACGGCTTTGTCCGATGGCGGAATTCTCCATGACCGTGAGCAGAGCCTCGGCTTGGTCTCGATGGCCGCCCGCCAGCGCGTAATGCCCGCGCTCGCCGGCGAGCAGGGGCCACGGCCGTCCAATGCCCGTGCCGTCGAAAGGCGAGCCGTCTTTGTGTTCACCATAGCCATCGCCGTTATAGCGATACCAGCACGGACCCTGCGGCAACTCGACGGCCAGCAGGGCGTCAATCGCACGCAGCGTGTTCAGAATCCGCGGATCGTCGGGCGCCCGCAGTCCGAAACGCACCAGCGCAAGTGCATCCGGACTGATGATGTGATAGGCGCGCTCGCCGTCCTCGCCCGGGGGCCGGTTCTTGATGGGCACGAATCCCTGCAGCGGGGATGCGGCCGCGCCGTCGGTTGCGGGAGGAGCAATGCGCACGTAGTAGCCGGCGATGCCAAGTTGCTGGGCCAGGTCGGTCCCGCCGGCGTAGGTCCAGCGATCGATGTTGTCATTCCAGGCGTCGGCGGTGTCGCGCATGGTTTGCGCTTCGCCCGGATGTCCGGTGAGGTCGGCGATATCGGCTGCGGCCAGCAAGGCCGAAATCTCCACGGCCAGTGTAAAGGGCGAATAGCCGGCATCTTCCTCCCAACGATCCTGCATGGTGACCGGGCCGTTGCGCACGATGAAGCTGGCTGCCTTGCGCGTCATGGGCCACCATCGCTCCAACTTGCCCAGCGAGTCCGGGGCTTCACGGCGCAGCAGATCAAGCAGCAGGATGGGGAATGCGGTCTCGTCCATCTGAATTCCGCTCCAGTACGGACGGCCGTCAAGCCAGAGATTCTGCGCCCAGTTGCCTGCGGCCTCCTGCGTCGCCTCGAGATAGCGCAGCACCCGAATCGCATCCGTCACCGCGCCTGCGGCGAGCAGCGCGCCGGCGGTTTCGACCAGATCGCGCGGCCACACCAAGTGATAGCCGCCGAGGTCTTCGTCTCCTTTGTTGAAACCCCACGGAATGGACAGGCTGGCGATGATGCCGCCGAGGAAGTCTTTCGATTCGTGCGTGCGCAGCACTGATGTCGAAGCGCGATACAGATCGTATTGGCGGCAGGGCTTGTCCAGCGGCAGCAGCTTGTTCTGCCAGCTGCTCCATTGCGAGACATAGTGCTGGCGGATCTCCGCGAAGTCTTCAAACAGGCTGGAGCGCGCTTGCTGACCGGCTTCGGTCCAGGTTGCTCCGAGACCAAGAGCGACGACGAACTCGCCCTTTGTCGTGGCCAGGTCGATCTCGACAGTGAAAGCGATGTTGCCGTTTTCTGCGCGATTATATTCCCACTCCATCTGGAAGTGATCGCAAAGATCCTGCCAGCCGTCGGAGGTGCCGACAAATCCCACCGACGCCTTCTTCCACGGCGCCGAACACGCCAGGCTTAATGCGACGCGATCACGCTCGGCAAAGAACATGGGATAGCCCTTGTATTCGCCGATCCAGCCCGTGTTCCCCTTGCCCCAGTTCGCCAGATGCGGCGCCAGCAGCGCGTAGAGGTGATAGTCGGAAAGCTCGCCCTGCAACGGTTCGAAGCGTATCCTTTGCAGCACGACGCTGCGGTAGGGATCGGTCAGGACTTCTTTGTGGATGCGATAGCGCCCGCTGTGGCACGAGTTGGTCAGCAGGTAGGCGGGAATTCCGGGTTCGACGGGGACGTTTTCGAACGAGCAGCTGCGCTTCTCCTCGGAGAAGAATTCGCGGCCGTCGGTAACGATAAATCCCATATCCCGCGTGCAGGCTTGATCCACGCGGGGAAAATAAACTTCGTTCAGGATACCGTGACTTAGCGTGAACCATACCTTGCTGTGCTGGTTGAGCGCCGTGCCGACGCCCGTCTTCGCGCTCGAAGTCCAGCGCGGCGGAATGCCCGGCCAGCCGGGCGCGTATCTTGTTGTGATGTCAGTCATGAAGGCTCAGTCCTTGGTGGATCCCATCTCCAGCGAATTGACAAATGTTTTACAGATGGGATGCCGCCATTGTGGTAACTGAAGTCATCAGATAATCAGGGTCCCCGGAAGTTTGCAAATTGCAAACGCCAACAGATGGAGGATAATAAGGCAATCCTGGGGCAGTCCTATGGCTAAGGCATTCGATGGACGGACCGGCCGGATTGTCACAACGGCAGTGGTGGCAGTCTTCTGCGTTTGGCTGGTTCTGTGCCCCTTCGCGATTGCCGATGACAGCGGCGCTGAGGGCAATCCGCCAACGGCGGTAATGTCTGCGCTCGACCGCGGCTTCTCTGGCCTGTACAACCTCGATTTCGCTGGCGCGCAACAGGATTTTGCTGCCTGGCAAGCGCAGCATCCAGACGATCCCGTCGGGCCCGTGAGCGAGGCGGCCGGCTACCTATTCTCGGAGTTCAACCGGCTTGGTGTGCTCGAAGCGCAGTTCTACGAGAACGACAAAGCGTTTGACAACAGGCCTAGACTCACGCCCGACCCGGCGGTGCGCGACCGCTTTCAGGCGGCGATCGCTCGTGCCGAGAGCTTTGCGCGCAGCCGTCTGGCCAGAGATCCCCAGGACTGTGACGCGCTTTTCGCCCTGACTCTGTCGTCGGGATTGCAGGCCGATTATGCGGCACTCATCGAAAAGCGCAACCTGGCGTCGCTGCACTTCACCAAAGAAGCTTCCGCGTCGGCGCAGCAACTACTCGCCATTTGTCACGACTGCTATGACGCGCTGCTCGCTACCGGATTCAGCAAGTACATCATCGGCAGCATGGCCGCGCCCGTGCGTTGGGTTCTTCGCCTCGGAGGTTTACCTGCAGACAAGCAGGGCGGAATCACCGATCTCGAAACCACAGCTGACCACGGCCACTACCTCGCGCCCTTTGCACGAATTCTGCTCGCCATCGCTTACGCCCGCGAGAGAGACCGCGGGCGCGCGCTGCAATTGCTCAGCGCTCTAAGCCAGCAATTTCCCGGCAACAGCCTCTTCCCGCGCGAGATCGAGCGTCTGCGCGCGGCTCACTAATCGGCAAATACATTCGGCCATTTACGATAAATTCACCCGGTTGTAACAATTCTTTAACACCGGACCGTTAGAAGGGAGGGTTAACCCAAGGAGGAAACTTCCGGTGATGCGCAAGATCATTTGGGTCTTGGTGTGCATTTTGGGCTGTGTTCTTCTGGCCGTGCCCGTCGTGGCGCAGACCAATCTCAACGGCGCCGGCGCCACGTTCCCTTACCCTATTTATTCGAAATGGTTCAGCGAGTATCACAATCTTCACTCTGACATTCAGATCAACTACCAGTCGCTGGGCAGCGGCGCCGGCATCCGCCAAGTCAGCGAAGGAACGGTTGACTTTGGTGCCAGCGACATGCCCATGAAGGACGATCAGCTCAAGCAGGCGCAGGAGAAGCTGAAGACCAAAGTTCTCAACATTCCTACCGTGCTGGGTGCGGTCGTGCCCATCTACAACATTCCAAAAGTGAATGCTGAGCTGAAGTTCACTCCCGACCTGCTGGCCGATATTTTCCTCGGAAAGATCAGCAACTGGAACGATCCCGCGATCGCCAAAGTGAACCCTGACGTCAAGTTCCCGGATCAACCAATCGTGGTGGTGCATCGCTCGGACGGCAGCGGCACTACTTTCGTCTGGACTGATTATTTGTCGAAAGTAAGCGCCGATTGGAAGAACACCGTCGGCGCCGATACATCGGTGAAATGGCCCAGAGGCATGGGTGGAAAGGGAAATGAGGGTGTCGCGGGATTCGTGCGCAACCTGCCGGGTTCGATCGGCTATGTCGAGTTGATCTATGCCCTGCAGAACAACATTTCTTTTGGCAGCGTCAGAAACGCCGCCGGCACATTTCTGAAGGCTACGCTGGCGGGCGTGACCGCCGCCGCGGGTTCGGCTCCCAAGATGCCCGCCGACTTCCGGGTCTCCATTACCAACGCTCCCGGCAAAGACGCCTATCCGATTTCAAGCTTTACCTGGCTGCTGATTCCTCAACAATCGAAGGACCCGGCCAAGGGTAAGGTTCTGGTTGACTTCCTCAACTGGATGGTCAGCGACGGTCAGAAAATGACCACCGCCCTGGCTTATGCGCCATTGCCCGATAACGTCGCCGCGAAAGTGCGGGAGACGATCAAGACGGTGAAGTAGCGCGCAGTCCGTGGTACTCCCACTTCTCGCAGAAGCGGCGAGAAGTGGGGCGCCCCATGTTCTGGCAACGCATGTTCCTCTCTCTCCTCGCCCGGTATCCGGCTTGAGTCGGCCGTCCTGCAACCGGCCTCCGAATGCTTTATACTTAGCCTCCGGCGAATGGAGACGCTGTTCTCTCCGCCCGCACGTTATTCTGCATGGCTCGTATTTCGCTCGATAATCCTCAGTATTTTCTCAACCGCGATACCTCCTGGCTCGCCTTCAACCGGCGTGTGCTCGAAGAGGCTGAAGACGAGGGCAATCCGCTGCTGGAGCGGTTGAAGTTCCTGGCGATCTCTGCCAGCAATCTCGACGAATTCTTTGAGATCCGCATCGCTTCGATGCAGCAGCAGATCGAGGACGGTTACAACGAAGCCGGTCCCGATGGCCTCACCCTGATCGAAAAGCGAGATGTGCTCGACAAGCAGACCCACGAATTTGTCTCGCAGCAATACGAGTGCTGGAACACCCTTCGTCCTGCACTGGCGGAAAACGGGATCCGCGTGCTGGGCCTGCACGAACTGGATGCCGCGGCGTTGCGCTTCGTTGACGAATACTGTGAGAAGGAACTCGACCCCCTGCTCACGCCGGTGACGGTTGATCCAGCACATCCATTTCCGCGTGTGATCAACAAGGCGCTGTGCCTCGGCTTCTTGCTACGCCGCCGCCGGCGCTCGTCCATGACCTACACCGGCGTCGTGTCGGTCCCACGGGCTTTGCCGCGCCTGGTTCGTTTACCTTCCGAAGGAACCAGCGATTTCATCTTCCTTGCCGATCTGGTGGCCCATCATGCCGTCCGCATGTATCACGGCTACGACATAGTCTCCTCCGCACCCTTCCGCGTTACCCGCAACAGCAATCTCTATCTGGCGGAGGAAGAAGCCCGCAGCCTGCTCGAATCCGTGCGCGCCGAACTGCACAACCGCCGCAAGGGCGACGCCGTGCGCATGGAAATCGAAGCCGACGCCGATCCGGAAATCATCGATCGCCTGCGCACGGTTTTCGAACTCGATCCCTGGCAGGTTTACCCCGTCAACGGCCCGGTGAATCTTTCCCGCCTGTTCAATATCTACGAGCAGGTGCAGCGGCCCGACCTGAAGTACCGGTCGTTTTCGCCGCGCGAGCTTCGCCTGACTTCGAAATCCAAGGATCTGTTCGAAGAGCTGCGCAGCCACGACATCCTGCTGCATCATCCATATGACTGCTATGACGCCGTCGTCGACTTCATTGAGTCGGCCGCCAAAGACGACCGGGTTCTCTCCATCAAGCAGACGCTCTATCGCACCAGCGAGCATTCGCTCATCGTGCCTTCGCTGATTGAAGCCGCTACCCGCACGGAGGTGACGGCCGTCGTCGAGCTGAAGGCCCGCTTCGATGAAGCCTCAAATATTCGCTGGGCGCGCGATCTCGAAGATGCGGGTGTGCAGGTTTTTCACGGCCTCGTGGGCCTGAAGACGCACTGCAAGCTCTCGCTTCTGGTGCGCCGCGATCCCGATGGAGTGACTCGCAGCTACGCTCACATCGGCACGGGCAACTACAACGCCACCACCGCGCGCATCTACACCGACCTGAGTTTGTTCACGGCGAATCCGGAGATCACCCGCGCCGTGCACGACGTTTTCAGCTTCCTGACCGCATACGCGGAAAACCCGAGCTACTCGCCGCTGCTGGTGGCTCCGCTCGATCTGGCTGAAAAGATCATTGCGCTGATCGACCGCGAGGCCGAACACGCCCGCCAAGGCAGGGAAGCGCGGATTGTGGCGAAAATGAATGCCCTGCTCGACAAGAACGTGGTGCAGGCGCTTTACCGCGCGTCGCAAGCGGGAGTTCAGATTGATCTTATCGTGCGCGGCATTTGCTCGCTTCGTCCCGGCGTGCGCGGGGTGAGCGAGAACATTCGCGTGCGCAGCATCGTGGGGCGTTTCCTCGAGCACAGCCGGATTTATTTCTTCGCCAATGGAGGCGAGGAGGAAATTTACATCGGCAGCGCCGACTGGATGCCGCGCAATCTCTACGAGCGAGTCGAAGTGCTCGTCCCGCTGCGCGACGAATTGCTGCGACAGCGCGTACGCCACGAAATCCTTGACGCCTACCTCGCCGACAACCGCAAGGCGCGTATTCTGCTGCCGGACACGAACTACATCCGCGCCTGGCAGCCCTTGCACGGGCGGCGCGACCGCCGTCCGCCCACGGGAACTACGGCCTTCAGCTCTCAGGATTTCCTGATCAGCGTGGCGGAAGGCAAAGCCTCCACTCCCCCGATGCCAGTGCTGTCCGGGAAGAGTAAAGTATTGGCAGGAGCAAGACGGTAGAATCCAGCCGCACCGCGGCGCCATGAACCACGATGCTCTAGAATCATGATCCTCTATTTCTTACGCCACGCTAGCGCCGGCGAAGCTTTTCCCAATCCCAAGAAGGATGAAATGCGCGCGCTCGACAAAGAAGGTATCGAGCAGTGCGGCTACATCGGCCGCGCGCTGACCGCGCTCGACGTTCAGGTCGACACCATCGTGTCCAGTCCGCTGAAGCGCTGCACGCAGACCGCATCGCTTGTGGGCAACGAGCTCGGCTACGAAGGCAAATTGCAAATGGATAACGGACTGCGTCCCGAGGCCGGACTCACCGACTTCCGCAAGCTGCTCGACAAGTACGCCCGGATGGAAGCCGTTATGGTCGTCGGACACAACCCCAACCTGAGCCAGTTCTTGGGAGCTGTAATCTGCGACTCTGGTTGCGAAGCTTCGCTCGACCTGAAGAAAGGCGCGGTCGCAAAGGTCGAGATGCGGCGTTCCTCTGGCACTTTACAGTGGTGCCTTACGCCGAAGGTGTTGCGCACGCTCTACGACACGGCGGTGGAGAGTTCGCGCCCGAAGACTTCGCGGAAGTAATCGCACTCCTTCTCAATCGCCCACAACTCCAGATCCACGCCCATGTGCTGCCGCGGCACCAGCGTCAGCCTGACAGCCGGCGAGCGCAGACCGATACGTACCTTCTCCACCGCCCGGCTGCGGCCCAGATTCAAGGCACGCGCCAGTCTCAACAATAAGATCGCCTTCTGCACATTGGCGCGGTCGCCAGTGTCCACCATTTTCATCGGGCCATCTTCGACCGCTGGCCGCGACTTTCCAAGATAGCGGGCGATGGCCGCAATGAGCCGCCGCTGCTGGGGCGTGAAGCCGAGAATCTCCGAATTAGAAATGATGTAATGGGTGTGCCGGTGGTGGCCGTTGCGGTTTACGTAATCGCCCACTTCGTAGAGCATCGCCGCAGCCGACAGCCACTCCCGATACTCGGGCGGCAAGCGGTGCACGGAACGCAAGCCGGAAAACAGTAGCATTGCCGATTCGCGCACGTCGAGGGCATGGCGGCGCTCCACGTGATAATGCGCGACCGCTTTCAAGATTGATTCCCACCGCTCCGATTCGATCTGGCGCCCGGAGCGCGTGCTGCGATCGTAGTCGGCGGCCATCTGCGACAGAACGCCATCACGCAAGCCGAGCGGCGAATAGCGAAACCCCTTGAGGTGAAAGCGGTCGAGCAATTCGTGATAAACCATCGCTCCCGCGACGATAATTTCGGCCCGCCGCGGGCCCATGCCCTCGATCTTGCGCCGTTCGGCGAGGGGCAAACGCGACAGCCGCTTGAAGATCCGGGTCAACTCGACGCGGGTGACGATGGAACGCCTGCGCTCGCCGCGCTGCCGCAAATGCGTGGCCACGGCCGCAAGCGCTGCCGCTGTTCCCGACGTGGCGATCACGTTCTTCACGCGTGCTGCCGCGATGCGCGCCGCGACCCGGTTCACTTCCCGCGCCACGAATCCGCGCATCCGTTTCAACTCACCCTTGCGCGCCGGGTCGTGCCGCAGAAATTCATCCGTCAGCCGCACGGCGCCCAAGGGAAGACTGACGGCGTCGCGGATGTGTCCGCTCTCAGAAACGGTCAGTTCGCAACTGCCGCCGCCGAGGTCGATCATCAGAGCACGCTCCGCCCCGATTCTCGGACTCGAGATCAATCCCAGGTGAATCAGCCGCGCTTCTTCCACGCCCGAAACGATTTCCACGCGCCAGCCAGTCGCCGACCGCACCCATTCCAGAAACGCCTGCGAATTGCGGGCGTAGCGCAGCGCGCTGGTCGCCACCACGCGCACACTGTCGGTGACGATCTGTTGCGTGGAGCGGTGAAAGCGCCGCAGTACCTTTACGGTCTCTGCCATCGACTCGGGCGTAAGAAATCCCGAGCGAAACACGCCCTCGCCCAGGCGCGTCACCTCGCGGTCTTCCAGCAGTTCGCGCAAACGTCCATGCTGCAGGCGAGCAATCTTGAGCCTTACGGAGTTAGAGCCGATATCAACTGCGGCAAACGTGGGCATGGAAGCGAAGACCGGTTAATGACTGCAAATGACGAAGCCAGACAGTTTACATGCACGCCGCGAGATCGTCACCGTGCGTTGACTTAACACTTCGCAGTACCTACCATGGCGACTAGCTTTCTGAAGTCCTCTCGTCGCCGGACCAGATGCTGGCGATACCATCTTGTAAGCCGAATCGGCACGACTTGATTGTTCAAGAAAAAGACTGGTGCAACATGATTGGCCAGACATGATTGGTCAGACCATCTCGCACTACCGCATCGTCGAACTTCTCGGCGGTGGCGGTATGGGCGTGGTTTACAAGGCCGAAGATCTGCGCCTGCGGCGCTTCGTGGCTCTCAAGTTCCTGCCCCACGAAGTGGCCCACAATCCCCAATCGCTGACGCGCTTCCAGCGCGAAGCCCAGGCCGCGTCCGCGCTAAATCACCCGAATATCTGCACCATTTACGACTTCGGCGAGCACGAAGGCACGGCCGTCATCGTGATGGAGTATCTCGACGGCATCACGCTGAAGCACCGTATCGCCAGCCGTCCGCTCGACATTGAGATTCTGTTGCCCCTCGCCATCGAAGTGGCCGACGCGCTTGACGCGGCGCACGCCGAAGGCATCATTCACCGCGACATCAAGCCCGGCAACATTTTCGTGACTAAGCGCGGCCACGCGAAGATACTCGACTTTGGCCTGGCCAAAGTTTCGGCCGGTCGCAGTTCGTCGAGCTCGATTGCCGCTGCTGACACGCAGCCGTTCACGCACGAAACAACCCTCACGCAAGAAGGCTCCGCGCCCGGCACCGACGCCTACATGTCGCCGGAGCAGGTACGCGCGAAGGATCTCGACAGCCGCACCGATCTCTTTTCGTTCGGCGCGAGCTTGTACGAAATGGCTACTGGCATGCCTCCGTTTCACGGCGAAAGTTCGGGCTTGATTTTCGACGGCATTCTGAATCGTGCGCCCGCGCCTGTGCTGCGTCTGAATCCGGATCTGCCCGTCGAACTCGAACGGATCGTCAACAAAGCTCTGGAAAAGGATCGCAACCTGCGTTACCAGAGCGCGGCGGAGATGAAAGCCGACCTGCAGCGGTTGAAGCGCGACACGGAGTCGCACGTCAGTTCGCCCGCGGTGGCAATCCACAGCGACCCAGGAAAAGTCGTCGATGTCCACGCCACCACGCAGGTCAGAACGCCGGTGCGGCCCGGCGGTGGAATGGCCGGTAAGGTTCTGGCTGTTGCCCTGGTGGCCGCGCTGATCATCGCCGGCGCACTTTACTACCGCTCGCGCCGGGTCACGAGATTGACGGAGGCTGACACGCTTGTCATCACCGACTTCGCCAACACCACGGGCGATCCCGTTTTCGACAGCACGCTCAAAGAAGCGCTGGCGGTCGATCTTGAACAATCGCCCTTCCTGAATGTGCTTTCCGACCGTAAAGTCAGCGAGACATTGAAGCTGATGGGAAAGTCGAGCGCGGAGCGTATCACGCGCGACATTGGCCGGGAGATTTGCCTGCGCACCGCGAGCAAGGCCATGCTGGCCGGCTCCATAACAAGCATCGGGAACCATTACGCCATCGACATCAAAGCGCTTGCCTGCCGCACAGGAGACGTTCTTGCCGCGACTAGCGCCGAAGCGGAGAATCGCGAGAAAGTTTTGCAGACCCTAGGCGAAGAAGTTTCAACCCTGCGCGGCAAATTGGGCGAGTCGCTCGCGTCCGTAAAGAAATTCGACAAGCCGCTCGAAGAAGCGACTACTTCCTCGCTCGAAGCCCTTCAGGCCTACACCGAAGGCAATCGCGAAGCGCGCGAGCAGAGCGACACAAAGGCTCTGCCGTTCCTGAAGCGTGCGGTCGAGCTTGATCCGAATTTTGCCCGTGCCTACGCGTCGCTCGGCGTGCGCTATAACAATCTCGGCCAGGCCAGCCTCGCCATCCAAAACGTCCGCAAGGCTTATGAATTGCGCGACCGGGTGAGCGGCCGTGAAGAGTACTACATTTCCTGCACCTATTTCACGCTGGTGACGGGTGAACTGGCCCGCGCCATTCAGGAGTACGAGCTATGGCTGCAGGATTACCCGCGCGACTACGTTGCGGCCACGAATCTCGGCGTGAATTACTTCACGCTCGGGCAATTCGAGCGCGCGGCGGAAGTCACCCGCCAAGCGCTCAACCTCGAGCCCAACTCCATCGTGGCCTATAACAATCTGGCGGTTGCCTACTTCTCGATGAGCCGGCTCGACGAATCGAAGTCGACTTTCGATGAAGCGCTGGCGCACAATCTGGACGGCCCCTACCTGCGGCAGTCGCTCTACTACCTGGATTTTCTGCGCAAGGATAACGCGGGCATGCAGCAGCAGGTTGCGTGGGCCATGGGCAAGCCCGGCGCAGAGGATCTACTTCTGTCGACTGCATCCGACACCGATGCTTTTCATGGCCGTTTGCAAAAGGCACGCACTCTTACGCAGAAGGCTGAGAGTTCAGCCCAGCGCAATGATTCCAAAGAAACCGCGGCCTTCTGGCAGGGAAATGAGGCGTTGCGCGAAACTGAATTCGGTTTCGTCCGCGAAGCCGCGGAACAGGCGCATCAGGCTTTAACTCTTGCTCCGGGACGCGACGTCTGGGTTGAGGCTGGTATCGCACTGGCCCGTTCGGGAAACGAGGCGGAAGCCGCGAAACTCGCCGATCATCTCAACCAGGATTTTCCTCAGGACACGCTCATCCAGGGCTATTGGATTCCAGTCATCCGCGCCTCGATCGAACTGAATCACAAGAATGCCCCGCGCGCCCTCGAACTGCTGCAGCCGGCGTTGCCCTATGAGTTGGCTGATCCCCCGCCGTTTACCGCCGGAACCATGTACCCAGCGTACTTGCGCGGGCAGGCGTATTTGCTCGAACGCAAGGGAACAGAGGCAGCCGCGGAGTTTCAGAAGATTCTTGATCATCCTGGCGTGATCGTGAATTTTCCGTTTGCGGCCTTGGCGCATCTCGGAGTCGCGCGGGCGCGCAAATTGTCAGGAGACATTCCCGGCGCGCGTACCGCTTATCAGGATTTCTTCGCCCTCTGGAACGACGCGGACGCAGACATCCCGATCCTGAAGCAAGCCAGAAGCGAGTATCAGGAGTTGCAGCGGTAGCCGGAGCGGAACTTACGCCGCAGTGTCGGTTCGCGTGGCGCGCTGAAGACCTCTCATTTCCTTGCGCGAACGCGTCGCAACCGTCGCAGCCTTGGTCGTCTTTTGCTCTTGCTTCGGCGGCTCCACGTTCGGCGAGGCTTCCAGTGCCGCCGCGGCATGTCGGAACTTGCCTCCGGTCACGTTGTGCAGTGCGGCCACCAGCGGGGACTGGTGAATATCGCCCAGCTGTCCCGCTGCCGTGTTCGTCAAGGTCAGCCAGTCATGCCAGTTGCCAATGGCGTCCTGCAGTTTCTTCAGTTGGGCGATGAGCTTCGTGGATTCAGCCGTCTTCCGGGCGAACTCTGCGGCGTAACGCGCGCGCTTCACCAGAATGCGATAGCGATGCAGCACGTCATCGCTGAGCTGGTCCGCAGGAGGCGCCTGCGCCAGCAGTTGCCGCGCCACCACAAGCGGGTCACGGCTGCGCTTGAACTCGACCTCGTCGCCGGCCCGCTTCAGGCGGCGGCGAATCTCGCGCATCATCTCCTGGGTCAGAAGTTTGCGCAGTTTTTTCTCATGCTTTGCACGAAGCTCGATCAGTCGCTGCGTGAGCTGCGTCTTACGCCGTGGTTCCTGGGGAATCTTCAAGCTGCGCAACGCGGCCAGCTGCACGTCGAGATCGCGCACTTTGCCGGCGCGCTTTCGAATCTCGTCCAGCTGCCTCAGCAATTTCTTCTGGTTGCGATCACGCTCCGGCAAGAGTTCGAGCAGAAGCGTCTGCAGGCGCCGCGTCGTGGTGCGAAAGTTGTGCACGCTCTGGGCCTGCTGCGCCGTTGCAAGCTTGCGCAGATCACGCTCCAGCTTTTCAAACACGAACCGCCCGCGATCCGGAGAAATCAACATAGGGGTGATGACACGCACGGTACAACCGGCACAAAACAAAAGCCGTCAGGGTATGTCCATGGCAAAAAGCCGGATGATTTTAACACTTTTGTAACAAGCCTCTGCTACGGTTAGCTCGAATGGCCTTTCCTGCTTCTTCACGGCCTGATATGCCTGGTCCGCAACCCGTTGAGTCAACGAAGGTTATACCGCCAAGGGAGCGGACGGCCGCGCCTCTCTTGGGATCCTCGACCGGCGAAATTCCTGATCGGATTTTCAAGGTCGTCATCACGGCATGCGGCTTGGCAATTTTGGGCATGCTAGTCCTGATCGTCTACGAGCTAACCTCACGGTCAGCAGCGTCGTGGCATGCCTTCGGCTTCAAGTTCTTCGCGGCCAGCGATTGGGATCCGCCCAACGAAATATTCGGCGCCAAACCGTTCATCTACGGCACGCTGGTCTCGTCGTTGCTGGCCCTGATCATCGCCGTTCCGCTGGCGATCGGCGTCGCCGTGTTCACCACGGAAATGTGTCCCAAACAGTGGCGCGGGCCGCTTTCCTTCTTCGTCGAACTGCTGGCGGCCATCCCCAGCGTGATTTACGGATTGTGGGCCATCTTCGTGCTGGTTCCGTTGCTCAGCGCGTACGTCGAGCCTTTCCTGGCCAAAACCCTGGGCTGGACTGGCTTATTTGTGGGGCCCATGTATGGCTTCGGGATGCTCGCCGCGGGCGTGATTCTGGCTATCATGATCGTGCCCATCATTTCCTCGATCACGCGGGAGGTTCTTCTGGTTGTACCGCAGCATCAGCGCGAGGCGGCCCTCGCTCTGGGCGCAACGCGCTGGGAGATGATCCGTATGGGCGTGCTGCGCAACGCACGTGCCGGGATCGTGGGTGCGATCATTCTTGGACTGGGGCGCGCGCTGGGCGAGACCATGGCTGTGGCCATGGTCATTGGCAACACGCCCCAGATTGTCACGTCGCTTTTTGCCTCCGGACACACCATGGCCAGCGTGCTGGCCAACGAATTCAGCGAAGCTACGGGGGACGTCTACACATCGGCGCTGATTGAGATCGGCTTGGCCTTGTTCCTGGTTACGATCGTGGTCAACGCTCTGGCGCGGCTTCTGGTCTGGACCGTCACCCGTGGCCAGCCTGCGAGGGGACATGCCTGAAGCCGCCGCCAGCGCCATTCCGTCGTCCAGCACTGTTCCCAATATCAGCCTGCGACGGCGACTGGTCGATCACGTCATGACCGGGCTCGCAGTTCTTACGGTGATCCTAGTGCTGGCGCCGTTGGCGGCGATTTTCGGCTATCTTGTCTATCGCGGTGTCGGATCCATCAACTGGGCGTTCCTGACGCAAATTCCGAAGCCCGTGGGCGAGGCCGGCGGCGGCATGGCCAACGCGATCGTGGGATCGGCGTTCATCCTTGGCATCGCCAGCCTGATCGGCGTGCCCTTGGGCGTGGGTGCTGGTATCTACCTCGCGGAGTTTGGACGCAATCGCCTGGGCAGCGCGATTCGCTTCACTGCGGACGTGCTGAACGGAGTGCCGTCGATCGTCATTGGCACCGTGGCGTACTCGCTGGTCGTGCTGTACCAGCATCACTTCTCTGCGCTCGCCGGCGGCGTCGCGCTCTCCATCATGATGGTGCCTACCATCAGCCGGACGACCGAAGAAATGCTGTTGCTTGTGCCGCAGGCCTTGCGTGAAGCCTCTTACGGCCTGGGCGTGCCGCGCTGGCGCACGACGCTCTCTATTACGCTGCGCACGGCGACGTCGGGCGTGATCACCGGCGTCATGCTGGCCTTTGCCCGCGTGGCCGGAGAAACTGCTCCGCTCATCTTCACCGCGCTCGGCAACACGGGATGGAGCCGGTATGTGCACTTGGGGTTGTTCGGCAAGACGTGGACCGTGCCCTTTGTCGAGTCGAACCAGCCCACCGCCGCACTGCCGTTGCAGATATATGTGTATGCCATTTCGCCCTATGATGAGTGGCATCGCCAAGCCTGGGCGGGTGCGCTGGTGCTGATCGTTCTGATTGTTGCGGCTGTCTCTGCCGTGCGCTACGTCGTGCGCCGTGGTACTTTTGGATCGGCATAGTTATGGGTGTTGGAATCCAGGTCGAGAATCTAAATGCCTGGTATGGCAAGGGCCAGGCCCTGTACGACATCAATCTCCAAGTGGCGGCCAATCACGCCACGGCGCTGATTGGGCCATCGGGCTGCGGCAAATCCACCTTCATCCGTTGCCTGAACCGCATGCACGAGACTATCCCCGAAGCACGGGTGGAGGGCAAGGTCCACATCGGTGAAATCGACGCTTACAACGGCACGTCGGCCACACAATTGCGCCGCCGCGTGGGCATGGTGTTTCAAAAGGCCAACCCGTTCCCGACCATGTCCATCTATGACAACGTAGCTTCCGGGTTGAAGCTCAATGGATTTCGGGACAAGCGCAAGTTGAACGACATCGTCGAACATTCATTGCGGGTTTCGGCGCTATGGGACGAAGTGAAGGACCACATTCACAAGAAATCGGGCGCCAGCCTTTCGGGCGGGCAGCAACAGCGTTTGTGCATCGCCCGTGCTCTCGCGGTTGAACCTGAAGTCCTGCTCATGGATGAGCCCTGCTCGGCGCTCGATCCGATCTCGACCGGAAAAATCGAAGAATTGATCTTCGAGCTCAAAGAGCGGTATACCATCGTAATAGTGACGCACAACATGCAACAGGCGGCGCGCGTGGCGGAGTTTACCGGCTTTTTCCTGTTGGGCAAGCTGATTGAGTTCGACAAAACGGAGAGAATTTTCACCAAACCTTCAGACAAGAAGACGGAAGATTACATCACGGGAAGATTTGGATAAGATCAGAAGCTAGGGAATAAGGACCGGCGGGTTGTGAAAGGGCGCGGCTTTAAGCCGCGCCGCTCGGGCGGCGAAAGAGATGAGGGGCTTCAGCCCCTGAGGTACGTTTCGGATCATGCGCACGCGCTTTCAACTCGGGCTGGACGATCTGCGGCAGCGGCTGCTTCGCATGGGAGGTCTGGCGGAGCAGGCCGTCGACCGTGCTCGCCAGGCCTACGTCGATCGCGACCTGACCCGCTGCCAGATGGTGCTCGAAGGCGAGAGCCAGATCAACATGGCCGAGCGCGAAATCGACGAAGCGGCCTTCGACCTGCTTGCCATGCAACAGCCCATGGCCGTCGACTTGCGCTTCATTCTGGCCGTGACCAAGATCAACGCCGATCTGGAGCGCGTGGGAGATCAGGCGGTCAACATCGCCGAGCGAGTAATGGATATGGTCGAGCTCCCCCAGGCCGACTTGCCAGTGGACATCGCGCGCATGGGCACGGCCGTGAGCGCCATGGTGCGCCGCGCACTCGAATCGTTCATCGAAGGCAAGGTAGAACTGGCACAGGCCGTGCTCGAAATGGACAACGTGGTCGACCGCATGCGCGACGACGCCTTCATCCAACTGGTCAAGACCATGAACGAGCGGCCCGAAGTCGTGCGCCAGGCGCTCGACGCACTTCTGGTGGCCCGCAATCTGGAGCGCGTCGCCGATCACGCGACCAATATCGCCGAAGACGTCATCTTTTGGGTGCAGGGTTCCGACGTACGCCACAACGTCCCCCCCGAGCATTCCGGCAGCGGATCCGGACAGTCTGCGTCGACGTCGACGCCGGGCAACTAAGGCCCGCGCGCCTTTGGCCACAGAAGACGTGCGGCAACACCTAACAACCTCGTGTTGAAAACAGCCCGCTGCGTTCTAGGGTATGCTTTCGCTTTCCCCAGCAGATCGATGGAGGATGCATGTCTGTCCCTCGCACGGTTCTTTCTCTGTCATTGCCACTCATTCTTGGCAGCTTTGCCGTGTTGGCTGCGGCGCAAATGTCTTCGGCGTCGCCTTCCACATCCTCTTCGGCAACTCCACGCACTATGAACTTGCCAACGACCAAGACACTCGCGGCACCATCGCCGGGACGCATCGGCAGCACCAACAGTTTTCCCGTGACCATGGTGCTCAGTCCCGACGGCCGCTACGCGGCGATGCTCAACGACGGCTACGGCACGCAGGAGACGCAGGCGCGGCAATCGATCGCCGTGCTCGATCTCGAAACCAATCAACTCGTCGACTTTCCCGACCAGCGCTTCGACGACAACGCGCACCAGAGTTTCTTCATCGGGCTGGCCTTCAGTTCTGACGGCAAGCATCTGTATGCGTCGGTGGGATCGATCACTGATCCCACGGGTACGAAGAAAGGGGATCTGGGAAACGGCATCGCGGTCTACAGCTTTTATGAGGGCAAAGTCGCGCCTGAGCGCTTTATTCCGATTGCACCGCAGCCGCTGGCCGGGAACAAGAAAGTCGCGAAGGGACTGAGCACGACTCCGCCGCACACGGCGATTCCGTATCCGGCGGGCCTGGCTGTGATCGCAGATGGTGCGAGCAAGGGCGGCAGTTACAAGGATAACGACAAGCTTCTTGTCGCCAACAATCTTTCCGACAACGTGGTGCTGCTCGATCCGGCCACGGGAAAAATTCTGCAGACCTTCGACCTGAGCACAAGCGATTCGGTTCCGGCGTCATATCCGTACACCTGCGTCGCGACGAAGGACGGCCACCGCGCCTGGTGCAGCTTGTGGAATGCGTCGCAGGTGGTGGAACTGGATTTGACGAGCGGCAAGGTGGCGCGCTGGATGAAGCTGGAACAACCCGATAACCCGATCGCGCCGGGATCGCATCCCACGGCAATGTTGTTGAGCCCGAATGGAAAGACGCTCTATGTTGCGTTATCAAACGACGATCTAATCGGACTGATAAATACTCGCAGTGGACAGTTTTTTTGGGGGTTGGGCACGATTAAGAACCAAGGCCCGCATGAAATCCACAAACGCTGGCCCTGGCCGTGGCCGTTCGGCAGCTACCCAAGCGCCTTAGCGCAATCGGCGGACGGCAAACACCTATTCGTCGCCGACGCATCCCTAAACGCAATCGCGGTCCTAAGTGCCTCCGACGTTAACAGTGGTGTGCCCCCTGGCGACGAGCTTATCGCTCCGAGCGGTTACATCCCCACCGACTGGTATCCCTCGGCGCTCGCCGTGCACGGCGACGACCTGCTCATCGCCACGGCCAAAGGCGAAGGCACGCGCGCCAACAAAGACATGGGCAAGACCGTCTATGAGACCAAGCACAAAGAGCACCCGTACATTCCGACGCTCATGCGCGGGTCGATCGCGCGGCTGAACATTCCTGCGACCTTGAGCAAGCTCGATGAATATACGCGCATGGTCGAAAACGCAAATTTGTTCCACTCGGATCCCGGCACGATGCAGTTCGCCGGTGGGCAGAATCCCATCAAGCACGTGCTTTACGTGCTGAAAGAAAACCGCACCTTCGACCAGATTCTGGGCGACCTGGGCGTGGGCGACGGCGATCCGTCGCTCACCATGTACGGAGCGGACGTCACACCCAACGAACATGCGTTGGCCAAGCAGTTCGGCGTGCTCGACAATTTCTACGACAGCGGCGAAGTTTCCGGCGACGGTCACGTGTGGTCGACGGCGGCGATTACTTCTGACTACAACGAGAAGACGTGGCAGATCGCCTATCGCGGCAAAGAGCGCTCGTACGATTTCATGGGGCAGGTGGGCGAAGAGTTTCCGCTCGAGCAGAACATTCCCGACGTGGACGACCCGGGTACTGGATTTCTCTGGGACGACCTGGCGCGCAATCACGTGAGCTATCGCTTTTACGGCGAGTTCGTGTATGCCAACTGGTGCAACGGCTACCACGCCGACTCGATCGTGACCACACCCTCGCAGGAGAAAGAACTCTGTCCGCGAAAAGAGGTGCACCAGGGCGAGATGCTGGAGCCGAATGTAGGCAATCCGAAGGCCGGGCCGAGCCCTTGGCCGTGGGCGGTGCCGATGTTCAACGGCGTGAGGGCGTCGAAGGCGAATCTGCGGGATCACTTCGATCCGCTCTATCCCGACTTCAATACCGACTATCCCGATCAACTGCGCGCCGATGAGTTCCTCAATGAGTTCACCGCGTTCGTGCGTGCGCGGCAGGAAAATGCCGGGCCGGAGTTGCAGATGCCGGCGTTCATCCTGCTCTATCTGCCCGACGACCACACAGGAGGAACGCGGCCGGGGCACGCGCGTCCGGCGGCCAGTGTGGCCGACAACGACCTGGCGCTCGGCCGCGTGGTGCAAGCGGTTTCGCATAGTCCGTACTGGGACGACACGGCGATCTTTGTGCTCGAAGACGACGCTCAGGATGGAGCCGACCACGTGGACGCGCATCGCTCGATCGGGCTCGTGATCAGCAAGTACTCCCCGGGGTCGAACTTAACAAGCCCGATGGCGCAGCCGTATGTGGAGCATCGCTTCTATACGACCGTGAACATGGTGCACACCATGGAAACCCTGATTGGTCTTCCGTCGATGAACCAAAATGACGCTTACGCTTCACTGATGACGCAGATGTTTTCGGGTGCGGGTAATCAGGCGCCGTATCAGGCGGACTACCGCAATCTGAAGAACGGGCTGATCTACGAGATCAACAAGCCACAGGCGCCGGGAGCGAAAGTGTCGTCGCTGATGGATTTCTCGCGTCCCGACGCGGCCGGCGCGGCAGCGTTGAATGAAGTTCTGTGGCGCGATCAGAAGGGCGATGCGCCGATGCCGTCGGCGAAGCACATGGTGTTTCCCGCGGGGGAAGAGTAGAGCGGACGCGCGCCGTTCCCTCGGCGGCGTCATCCCGAAGGCTCGCGATTTTACCAGCGGGCCGAGGGATCTTGCGAGGATCGCCGTGGCGCCCCGCGCGAGATCCCTCGCTCCGCCTGACAAACGGCTGCGCTCGGGATGACGCATCGGAGAGCCGAGTGCGGGCCGAAACCCGGCGGCACCGGGCCACTGTGCAAGGGCAACCGTCGCCCTTTACACTAATTCTGTGAAGATTGCTCTCGGGCAAATCGATCCTACGGTCGGGGACTTCTCCGGGAACGCGGCCAGGATCATTGAATTCTCGCGCCGCGCGCAGGGAGCGGGCGCGGGGATGATCCTGTTCCCCGAACTGTCGGTCTGCGGCTATCCTTCGCGCGATCTGGTGGAGCGGCCGTCCTTCGTCGCGCGCAATCAGGAGACTGTCGACAAGATTGCCGCCGAAACGCGCGGCATTGCTGTGATCTGCGGCCTGGTGACGCCGGCGCATTCTGACACGGGCAAGCGCGTGATGAATTCTGCGGCGCTGCTGATGGACGGAAGGATTGCGCTGATCCAATCGAAGATGCTCCTGCCCACGTACGACGTGTTCGACGAGATGCGCAATTTCGCTCCCGCCAAGAGCCAGCAATTGTTTTCCTTCTGCGGCAAGCAGATGGCGCTGGGCATCTGCGAGGACGCGTGGAACGACAAGCAGTTCTGGCCCCGGCGCTTGTATACGGTGGATCCTGTCGATGCGCTGATCCGGCAGGGCGGAAATTTTGTGCTGAATATTTCCGGCTCGCCGTTCTGGATCGGCAAGCGCGAACTGCGCCGCGACATGCTGGCCTCGATTGCGCGGCAACACAAAGTTCCGGTCGTGATGGTGAATCAGGTCGGGGGAGACGACAGCCTGGTGTTCGATGGATCGAGCATCGTGTTGAACCGGGAGGGTGAGATTATCGCGCAGGGCAAGTCGTTCGAGGAGGATCTGGTCTTGTTCGATCCGGACACGCTGACCGGCGACATGCACGAGCAGATTGCCGGGGACGACGCCAGCGTCTACGCTGCGCTGGTGCTGGGCACGCGCGACTACATGCGCAAATGCGGATTCAAGAAGGCGATCGTTGGCCTGAGCGGGGGAATTGATTCGGCGCTGACGGCAGTGATCGCTGCTGACGCCGTGGGGCCAGACAACGTCATCGGCGTGGGCATGCCGGGGCCGTACTCGTCGCAGGGCTCAATTGACGATGCGCGGAAGCTGGCGGCAAACCTCGGCATTCGTTTTGAGTTGCTCTCAATCAATCCCGCGTACGAAGCCTATCGCGAAATTCTGAAGCCCGTTTTCGCGGGACAAAAGGAGGACGTGACGGAGGAAAACATTCAGTCGCGCGCCCGCGGCATGCTGCTGATGGCGCTGTCGAACAAGTTCGGCGCGATCGTCCTTTCGACCGGCAACAAGAGCGAGCTGGGTGTAGGCTACTGCACGCTGTATGGCGACATGGTGGGCGGGCTGGCGGTGATTTCTGATGTTCCAAAAACGCTGGTGTACCGGCTGAGTGCGTATGTGAATTCGCGGCGCGCCGTGATTCCGAAGGCGACACTGGAAAAGCCGCCGTCGGCCGAGCTGCGGCCCAATCAGAAAGACAGCGACTCCCTGCCACCTTACGAGATACTCGACGCGGTGCTGGAAGACTACGTGGAAGATTCGCATCCGGCGGAGCAGATTGCGGCGGAGCGAGGAATCGATATCGAAACGGTAAAGCGCGTCATCCGCATGCTGGACCGCGCGGAATACAAGCGCCAGCAAGCTGCGCCCGGCATCAAGATTTCCCCCAAGGCTTTCGGTTACGGGCGCCGGATTCCCATAGCCGCCAAGAGCGAGATTTGAAGTATCCTGCTAGAGCCGTTTCTTGGGGCAAAAGGCGCGATTCATTTTGCACGGAAATGCCCGGCTGAAAGCCGCGCTTCTTCAAAACTTGTGAAAGGAATTCATGCGTAAACGACTGAACGCAATTCTCATCCTCCTGCTGGCGACAAACCTGGCCGTGGCTCAGAATGCTACAGCGAAACTGCCCACGCCAAAGCCTGAGAAAAACCTCGAAAAATCGAGCGACGTGAAGCTGCCTTCCGAGGCCACGGTAGATTCTTTTCTGCAGCAGACGTTTGGGTACGAATCCGATCTTTCGTGGAAAATCTCGAGCATCAAGCCGGCGCCGTTTGGTGGCATTGCAGAGGTAGTTGTCGTTCTCGCGAGCCCGCAGGGCCAGCAAGCGATGAAATTTTACGTCACGCCGGACGGCGAGCACGCGCTGGTGGGCGACGTGATTCCTTTCGGCGACCGGCCCTTCGATCCGGTGAAAAATATCCTCGACAAGGGAATCACAGGTCCGGCACGCGGCCCCAAAAATGCGCCGGTCACGATCGTGGAATTCGGCGACCTGCAATGTCCGGCGTGCAAGGCGGCGCAGCCGACGATTGAAAAACTGGTGGCGGAAGAACCGAATGCTCGCTTCGTCTTCCAAAATTTCCCGCTCGAAATGCACAACTGGGCAGCCAAGGGCGCGGCCTATGCCGATTGCGTGGCGCGCGCCTCCAACGACGCGTTCTGGAAGTTTCTTTCGAAGACGTATGAAACGCAGTCGGACATCACGGCCGCAACCGCCGATGAGAAACTGACGGCGCTGGCCGACGCAGCGGGCGTGAAGGGCGCTGACATCGCGGCCTGCGCAGCTAAGCCCGAGACCAAGGCGCACGTGGACGCGTCGATTGCGCTGGGCAAAGAGGTGGACATCACTGGTACCCCCACGCTGTTCATCAACGGACGAAGGGTGGGGAACTTCGACGCGCGCATGGGCGACACCTACAAGGCGCTGGTGGAGTTCGCGGCGAAGGACGCGAAGTAGGCGCGGTCCTTGGCGGGGCCGGCCAGCCAAGCGAAGGAGTAGGTCGGCATGAAGTATGCACTGCAACGGATCGCTCCCGTTTTGATGATGTCATCGGCATGGTGGCTGGCGGCGTGCGGCGGCAACGGAACAGGGATGACGACTGTCGGGCGGGGCAGCGCGTGGACTTGGATGAGCGGACCCAACGTTGCCAACCAGTTGGGATCGTATGGGACACAAGGATCGCCGGGCTCCGGCAACGCTCCTGGTGGAAGAGAGCAAGCCATCGGCTGGGTTGATTCCTCGGGAACTTTCTAGCTCTTTGGCGGAGACGGCTACGACTCGATTGGAAATGATGGGTTTCTCAACGATCTGTGGAAGTACAACTCCGGGCAATGGACGTGGGTGAGCGGTTCAAACGTGATTAATGCACCTGCGACCTACGGTACACAGGGGACAGCGGCTTCCGGCAATAATCCCGGAGCTCGCAGCGCTGCTTTCAGTTGGACCGACCCTTCGGGCAACTTCTGGCTCTTTGGCGGTCATTTCGGTAACTCAGACGCTGGAATCGACGATTACTTCAACGATGTGTGGGAGTACTCGGTAAGTTCAGGTCAATGGACGTGGGTGGGCGGTTCTGACATGCCGAATCCGTCGGGAACATATGGGACGCTTGGAACGAACGGTTCCGGCCATGCCCCTGGCGGACGCAGGTATGCCGTTGGCTGGCTGGACGGTTCGGGAAATTTCTGGCTGTTCAGCGGCGACGGCTTCGACTCTGCCGGAACTCTGGGTTATTTGAGCGACCTGTGGAAGTTCCAGCCTTAAGCGGCGATGTCAGGCACGTGCTAGATTTCACCGCTCGCTGAGCCAGATTTCCGGAGTGTTGTGGATGGTGTTGGCTTGGATGTGGGGCGTAACGATGATCATCAGCTCGTCATCCTCTTCCTGCTTGGTGTTATTAGCCATAAACTGATTGAAGAGGGGGATGCCTCCCAACCCCGGAATGCCGGTCATAGCCAGCGTGTCGGAGACCGAAATCTGCCCAGCGATGACGGCTGGCTCGCCATCGTCCAGGTTGATACTGCCTTGAAATTCCCGATTGGCGATGACAGGCACACCGTTGCTGGAATCGCCAGTTAGCGACCGCACCTGCAGCTCGAGATGCAGGCTGACGGTACCGTTGCCCTGCACCACCGGCTTGGCCTTCATGTTCAATCCCAGGTCTTCATAACTGATAGACGGGAAGGGCGCGGTATAGGAATTGTTACCCAGCACCTGGGCGATCTGCGGGGAGTTGTAGATCGGCGCGTAGCTGGCGTTCTGGATGGGATAGCGCTCGCCGAGGTGTAATGTGGCGTCGGTTCCCTGGCCCGCGCGCAAGGTGACATTTTCGAGGCTGCGCGCCCAGGACTCGTTGACCGAGAGGTTAGCGGTGAGTTGATCCAGGCTGAGTCCCATGAACGTGAGGCCGCCTCCGAAGGTGGCCAGAGGCTGGCTGAAAATGGAGTTCTGGCCGCCCTGCAGCTGAGCCAACAGTCCGGAGAGTGCCGAGCTGCCGGCCTGATTGATGCCGCCGGAGGAAATCAGCTGATTGATGAGCTGTTGAAGATTCGTACCCCCCAGTGACGCTACCAGCCCGGCCAGCGCCGAAGCGGGAATGTTGTACAGATTGAAAGTGTCTGGAATGTGCAGGCCGATGTTGCGCATGAGTTGGTGATCGATCTGGTAAACGCGAACGTCGAGCAGCACCTGGGGGCGCTCATTGCTCCACTGAGCGAGCAGTTGCGAGCAGGCAGCAAGCACGGGAGCAGTGGCGCGGATTTCAATGGTCTCGAGGGTCTGCCCCTGGGTGATGGTCTTCAGGTCAAACAGAGTTCGCAGCGCGTTCACGATGTCGGTCGCTTCCTGTGGCGAGGAATGAGGGGGCAGCGGGAACGTCCGGAGCAACACGCGATCCAGCCGCTTGTGGTTTTCGGCATTGTCGGCTGCTACAAGAAACTGCTTCGGAGCAAGTGCGGTCCACATGGTCTTGCCGACCTGTCCGGCGAGGCGCATGGCGGTGGCGAAGTCGAGATCGTCGACGAAGAAGCGCACCTGGCGTGACGGCATACTGTCGTCGAATTGGGCGTTCACACCGTAGACCCGCGCAATTTCGTTGTACAGGCCGCGTAGATCACCGCGGTAGTGAAAGCTGGTGTGGTCGCTATTGGGTTCAATCTGGACTTCGCCCGCCAGCTCCGACTGCGGAGGCAGAACGACATGCGCGGGATCGGGAGTCGAATCACGGCTGGCTTCGGCTAACCGCTCGCGCGCATAGCCATTGTCCGGGTCGAGTTCGAGCGCGGCACGGAACTCGGCGTCCGCCTGCGCGTTCAGGTATTCCAGCAGGAACTGATTGCCGCGCTCGACATGATTGAAGACCAGCCGCGCCTTCACCAGGTCGCGCGCGGTCACGAACTGGCTGTTCTGCGGCGCCAAGTGGGCAGCTTCGTCGAACTGATGGAAGGCGTCTTCCAGATGCTGCTGATTTTCAAGCTTCAGGCCGCGCGCAAATGCATTGCGGGCCTCCTTCAGGTCCTTCTTCATAGGTACGCAGTTGACCGCGCCCGGAGTGCCGCAGGTAGGTGTAGTGGTCGCAGCGGTCGGGAGGTCGCTGGCGGAAGCGGTCAGCGACAGTGCCGTGGCAAGAAGCCCGGCGACAAGATTCCCGATGTATGAGATGCGGCGCATCGTTTCTGATTCTAACGTGATTTTGGGCAGCGGGCGCGCGCCGATAGGACCTCGTACCATCGGTGCAACGTATGAAAGAACGCGAAGCCCTGCCTTTCTTGCGTTTTCTTGGACCGGACCCAGCACCCCGGATGTGAAAACGGCGGCGGGCGCTCAGCTCAACGTTCTTCAGCTCAAAGTTGTTCAGCTCAGCATCAGGCGCTCGATGGAGAGCGCCTTGCCCGTCTCCACGTCGCAGTCAATGACCACGGCGCACAGGCGCACGTCGCCAGTGGCGGGCTCGAAGCGAACCGGCATGCCGTTGAGAAACTTTCCCACGACCAACTCCTTCTTTACTCCGATCACGCCGTCATAGGGGCCAGTCATGCCGACATCGGTCACGTAAGCGGTGCCGTTCGGCAGGACGCGCTCATCGGCGGTAGGGACGTGCGTGTGCGTGCCGATGACGGCGGTGACGCGGCCGTCGAGGTACCAGCCGAGCGAGATTTTTTCTGACGTGGCTTCCGCGTGCATATCGACGACAATGACTTTCGCGTCGATCTTTTGCAGAAGCTGGTCGACAATGCGGAAGGGATCATCGTTCGACGCCATGAACACGCGCCCCTGCAGGTTGATCACGGCGTACGGGATCTTTCCTTTGAAGCCTTGATAAACGCCCCGGCCCGGCATGTCGGCGGGGAAGTTGGCCGGACGCAGCACCCGGCGCGCCGGGCCGCGGCCGTCGCCCTCCGCCATCTGGAAGTAGTCCACGATCTCGCGCTTGTCCCAGACATGGTTGCCGGTGGTGATGACGTCGATATTGAGATCGAACAGCTCTTCGGCCAGCGCCGGCGTGATGCCGAAACCGGCGGCGGTGTTCTCGCCGTTGGCGATGATGAGTTGAATCGCGTGTTCCCGGACAATTTCAGGAAGGCGTTCTTTGACGATGGCGCGGCCGGGGCGGCCAAAAATGTCGCCGATGAGAAGAATGCGCATGTAGGTCGAGGCAAAATTTGATGGTAACACGCGGGCTGGGCGGGCTTCGCTAGCGCGGATGGCGGGGAACGTCGGCGCGTGCGAGCACGGCACCCCAGGCGTCGAGCACGTAAATGTCAGTCCACTCGGCTCCAGATTTTGACCGGCGGTGTGCGTCGTCGAGTTCGAAGGTGACGGTCGTATGCGGCGAGGTGCAGCCGGTGAGCTGGCGGAGTTCGCTGGGCAACTGCCGGTCGCGAGATTTCGCGCTGGGCGGGTCAGGCGGATCGGCTGCATCCAGTGGCGAGCTGCCATCTTGCAAAGAGCCGCTACGCACTACCACCTCCACTGCACCTGCCAGATTCTGACAGCGCATCGGAATCTGCAGCTCCCACTGAGAGCCGGTCTTCTTGAGTGTGGGTTGCTCCGCGAAAACCACGATGGGAGGATTGCCCCCGGGAGAAGCATACCATGCCGGCCACAGGCGCTCGAATTCGAGGGTGGCCTCGAGGTAGGCACGGCTCAGCTCGCGGTCGCGCTCCTCCCAGCACGGGTGCATGGCGTAGAGCGATTTCGCAGGTACTGCGGAGTTCTGCGCATGCAGCAGATGATGCAACGCGGGCATGAAATCGGGGTGGTATCCGGCATGGGCCATCAGCATCAGGCCTTCGCGATCGGCCTCGATTTCCAACTGGCGGCAGAAGCGGCCCATGTCGGCGGAAAGCTTTTCCGAGTCAGCCCAGGAGGCCGAAGGCAGGCCGGGATCACCCATCACGATGGTGGCGCCAGCGCTTTCCAAAGATCGCTGATACAGATAGCGCCGGGCCCAGTCGCGGCGGACCACGTGCGTGATTTCATGCGACAGGATCGCCGCCCACAGACCGGTGCTGGGGCCGGCGAGCTGTGCGAGCCCGCTCTCCACAAGAACTGTTCCGTCGGGTGAAGCGTAGGCGTTAAGCTCGCCGTCTTCCACGATGCGCAGCTGCCACAAGAACTTTGGCCCGGAAGATTTCGCCGCGGACGACTGGGGCAGTTGTGCCAGCAGCCGCTCGAAGACGAGGCGTCCGACAGCATGGCTGTCGGCCGCGGGGACGCTTTGCGCAAAAAGCTCGGGACGCAATCGAGCGGCCGTTTGCATGTCGAGAGTGAAGTTGCTCGGAATTTCCGGGGCGTCGGAAAGTTGCTGACTGTGGACGGAAACTGCCGAGAAAAGCAGAATCAGGAGGCTCGAAAGCAGACGCACGACTCTTGACGAAAAAGCATCCACGGGTTGCCTCCGCGGAGCGAAATCCTCGATTCCATTATCGCTCCATTCGTCAGCCGGTTGAAGAAAAATCACGGCACCAGTTCGGCGGTGCGCAGAAAGTCATAGTTGCCGGCGGGATTCATCTTCAGGTTGCGCACGCGGCGAGTGTGCACCATAACGTTATCGAAATACCACAGATTGATGTAGGGCAGGTCTTCGGCGAGGATGCGCTGCACTTCGGCGTAGAGCGGCTTGCGGACAGTAGGATCGACGGTGCGGCGGGCCTGGTCGATCAAGGCGTCCACGCTGGGGTTGGAGTAAAAGCCGCGGTTGGCGCCGTTTGGCGGAAATTTGGCCGAGTCGAAGGCGTATTCGAAAATGTCGGGGTCCTCGTTGCCGCCGATCCAGCGCAGGCCGTACATCTGAAAGGCACCGTGGGTCACGTCGGAGAAAAATGTGGCGAACTCGAAGCTGCGAATGTCGAGCGCGATTCCGACTTGGCGCAATTGTTGCTGCATGACGGCGACCATCAGCCGCGTGTTTTCATCGGTGGAAGTTTTCATCGTGATGTGAAAGCGCACGCCGTTGACCGCGGGATAACCGGCGGCATCGAGCAGTTGGTTGGCCTTGGCCGGATCGTGCGAATAACGTTGCACATCTCCGTTGTAAGCCCAACTTTGCGTGGGGAGAACGCTGCACGCGGGTTGCACCTCGCCGCGCCAGAGATAGTTGATCATCGGCTGGCGGTCGAGCGCGTAAGCCAGAGCTTGGCGAACGCGCACGTTCCTGAGAATGGGATCGCGCAGATTGAAGGCGAGATAGGCCAGACGCGTGCCGGGCGCGCGTTCCACAACGAGAGAAGGATCATTTGCCAGAGTGACTACCATATCCGGAGTAAGGTACGAATTGATGGCAATGTCGCCGCTGCCTTTGCGCAGTTCGAGTGCCTGGGTCGTGACGTCGGGGACGACGGCGAAACGCACACGGGCGAGCTTCGGCTTCTCTCCCCAATAACCGTCGTTGCGCTTAAGGATGACTTCGCGGTCGGTCTCGGCGCTGACGAAGCGAAACGGTCCAGAGCCGACGGGATGGCGCGTCATTTCGTCGACGCTGCCGTAGGGGACAATGCCGATGGCTCCATCGGAGAGATTCCAGAGCAAAGTGGCGTCAGCTTCCTTCAGGTGGAAGATGACAGTGAGGTCGTCGGGCGCGTCGATGTGATCAACGAAGCGATAGACTGCGGCTTTTGTGCTGCGAACTTTGCCTTGGAGCAGGGAATCGAAAGTCCACTTCACATCGCGCGACGTCAGCGGGCGGCCGTCGTGAAATTTAACGCCGGAGTGAAGATGAAAGATGTAAGTGACCGGATCGGGGATCTCCCAGCGCTCGGCGAGGTCGGGAGCGACGTTGAGATCATCGCCGCGGGAGAGCAGATCGTCGAAGATGAGGCTGTCAATGCGCGCCGAGAAGGCATCGAGGCCGACGCGCGGATCGAGGTCGGTGGGGCTCGACTCGATGATCATGACCAGAGTGTTGGGATCGGGACCGGAAGAGCAGGAAAGCAGAGACAAGAGCAGGAGAACGGTCACCGGAGCGGCTAAAGCCGTTAACCACAGCGGGCCTCTGATCGCGGCGCTGAAGCGCTGCGCCACCCAGAAGCGAATGCACCGAACTAGCGAGTGGAAGCCTGAAGCCGGAAGCCCGAAGCCGAGGGTTCGCCGTTCATGCATAGGAAATTTTTCCCAGGATGGCAGGCCGCTTTGCACCGGTGGCCGCGGGCACATTCGAAGGCCGGCGATGCCAGGTTTCGTATGCCAGCACCGCGAAAGCAAGCGCTTCTTTGGCCTCCGCGGGTAATCCGAATTCATCGGCGAATCGAACTTGGATGCCGAGGGGCGCGAGCGACTCTGCCAGCATGCCGACGAGAGTTGAGTTCCTGGCGCCGCCGCCGGAAAGAATGATTTCGCGCCAGGAATGTTGGCTGGTATTTATTTTTGTGTTGGCGCCGCCGATGATGAAATGCCGAATGGCCTTGGTGATGGAGCGGGCTGTCAATGCCGTGGCCGTGGCGACGACATCCTGTTTGCGGCCGCGGCCGCAGCGCACCAAGAAGTCGCACACGAATTCGCGGCCGAATTCTTCGCGGCCCGCGGTTTTGGGCGGGCGGATGTGGAAAAACCTGTGACGCAGAATCTGGCGAAGTACCGGCTCGAGGACTTCTCCGAACGCGGCTATCTTTCCGCCGCGATCGAAGGGACGATGAAAAAGTTCTTCTGTGACGGCGTCGATGACCATATTGCCAGGGCCGGTGTCGAAGGCAGTGATCTGGCCGGCTTTGGCTCGGGCGGGAATTGCTGTGAGGTTGGCAATGCCGCCGATGTTCTGCACGATGCGTCCGATGCGGGCGTCGCGAAACACGAGATTGTCGAGATAGGGAACGAGCGGAGCAGCTTTGCCCCCAACGGCAAGATCGGCGGGACGAAAGTCGGAAATGACGGGAACGCCGAGACGCGCGGCGATGATTGCGGCCTCACCGGTCTGCCACGTGGCTGCGACTTTCTTTCCCAGAAAATTCTGCGGCTCGCCCTGGTGATAGAGAGTTTGACCGTGGCAGCCGATCAGTTCCGCCTTCACTTTGAGTCGCCGCTCGGTAATCTGCACCGCATCGGCGTAGAGTTCGCCGAGCAAGAAGTTGAGGCGGGCGAGATCAGCGACGCGAACCTTCTCCGCATTCATGGCCGCGAGAATTGCGGTACGTACGCGCGCGGGATAGCGATATTCGGCATGACCCAGCAGTTTGACCTGCGGCGAGCCTTGGTGGTCGCCAATCTGCACGAGCGCCACGTTGATGCCGTCGGCAGAGGTTCCGCTCATGATGCCGGCTACGATCATTTTGCTCTTCGCCAATCTCTGTGTCTTAGCCGCGCTACGACAGCCTGACCAGCCGCACCTGCTCGCCGAACTCCCACAATTTTCGCGGCAGCCTGGCTAACGTTGCCGATGGCGGAGATTTCGTCGGGCGCAAAAGTCTGTTCCACTTCTTTTTAAACTTGAGCACGTGCCGCTGGGCCTCGGCCGCGCGACGCGCGAATTGTTTGTCGTTCTCAGCAGCTTTCACCAGTCCCCCGCAAGCTTGCATCACGTACTCTTCGTGGTGGCAGACCAGGCAAAGATCGCATCCGGCGCGAATGGACTCGACCGCAGCTTCGCCTACGGGAGCAGCGGACAGCACTGCGCCCATTTCCAGATCGTCGGAGACGATCAGATCGCGGTAACCGATGCGCTTGCGCAAGAGGCTCGTGATCCAGACCTTGGAAAGCGACGCGGGCATGCGGTCGCGCGTCACCTGCGGATAGGCTGCGTGACCAACCATGATGAAAGGAAGTTGGTGGCGCAAGGCGCGGTAGGGCAGCAGGTCTTCGGCCCAGAGTTTCTTGAGCGGCTTGTCGATCGCGGGAAGCTCGCGATGGCTGTCGAGCGTGCCTTCGCCGAGGCCGGGAAAATGTTTGCCGCAGCCTAAGACGCGGGCAGAGTGGAGGCCGACGAGGAAGTCATGGGCGTAGCGAGCGGTCTCGAGTGGGTCGGCTGAAACCGTTCGCGAGCCCATTACGCTGCGCGATGCTTCCAACGCCAGATCGAGAACAGGCGCGAAGTCGACATTGAAGCCGAGGGCGCGGCAGTTGGCACCGATGATTTCTCCGTGCTTGCGAAAAAGTTTGCGGCTGCCGGTGGCAAAAACGTCTGCGGCGGAAGGCGAAGGACCGAGGAGGTCGCGGAAGCGGTCGACGGTGCCGCCTTCGAGATCGACGCAGGTGAATAGCGGCGTCGCGACGCACTTCTGGCAATCGCGCAGCAGTTGCCAGGCTTGCTCTGGAGTCTTTATGTTGCGCGCGAACAGGATGACGCCAGCCGGCTGCAGCCGCCCCAGCAGAGATTCGAGGCGAGGCGTCATTTCGGCGCCGTCGAAGCCGATGATGAGAAGCTGGCCTGCGTTGACGGACGTGCGTATGGGCTGGCTCTTGCGCGACAGGCGGTTTCCTCCCGCTCCTCTGTGATTAGATCTCTTTCTTCAGCTCCGCCAGCAGATTCAGCGCTTCGAGCGGAGTCAGGCAGTTCAAATCCACTTCGCGCAGTTTTTCGAGCACCGGCTGCGACAGCGGCGTGAAAATCGTCAGCTGCGCCGGCGGCGGAGTCGTGCCGGGAGCCGACCCCGGAGAAAGATGCGCGGTGGCCTGCTGCTCTGCGAATTCGTGCTCGGTCAAAACCTCGCGGGCGCGCGTAATGACCTCCTGCGGCAGCCCGGCCAGCTTGGCGACTTCGATGCCGTAGCTGCGGTCCGCCGGGCCCGGTTCGACCTTGCGCAGAAAAACGATGCCGCCTCCGGTTTCCTTCACTGCCACGTGATAGTTCTTCACGCCCGAAAGTTGATCGGCCAGTTCGGTCAGCTCGAAGTAGTGTGTCGCGAACAAAGTCTTGGCGCGTACGCGGGCGTGCAGGTATTCGACAGCTGCCCAAGCGATCGCGAGGCCATCGTACGTCGCGGTGCCGCGGCCGACCTCGTCGAGCAGAATGAGGGAGCGCGGCGTAGCGGTGTGCAGAATCGCCGCGGTCTCGGTCATTTCGACCATGAACGTGGAGCGGCCGCGCGCGAGATTGTCGCTGGCGCCAATGCGGGTGAAGACGCGGTCCACCACGCTCAGGCGAGCGGAGCGAGCCGGCACGAACGATCCCATCTGCGCCAGGATCACAATCAGCGCGGTCTGTCGCAGATACGTCGACTTGCCCCCCATGTTGGGCCCAGTGAGCAGCAGAATATTATGCGTGGTCGAGTTGAGGTAAAGATCGTTGGGCACGAAGCGGTCGTTCGTCGGTCCGCCGATGGACGTTTCCTGCTGCTCGATAACGGGGTGGCGGCCGGCGATGATTTCGATTTCGCCGGAGGTCTTTTGGCCGATCTGCTTTTCGCCGCCGTCCACCACTAACTGCGGCCGGCAATAATTGCGCAATGCGGCAAGATGCGCGAATGAGGCGAGCACATCAACTTCTGCCAGCGCTAGCGCGGTCTGGCGGATTCGCCTGGCTTCCGCCGCAATGGCGCTGCGCAACTCGGTGAACAGGCGGCGCTCGATGTCGACGATCTTCTCCTGCGCATCGAGAATTCTCACTTCGTATTCTTTCAGCTCGGGCGTGGTGAAGCGTTCGGCCCCGACGAGAGTCTGTTTTCGCTCGTAATCTTGCGGGACGAGGTGCAGGTTCGGTTTCGATACTTCGATGTAGTAGCCGAAGACGGAATTGAATTTGACTTTGAGCGAGGTGATGCCGGTACGGCCGCGCTCGCGTTGCTCGATCTGCGCAAGGACTTGCTTGCTGTTGCGCGAAAGTTCGCGCAGTTCATCGAGCGGTTGGCCGACACCCGCGGCGATGACACCGCCGTCGGCAAAGGTGAGCGGTGGTTCGGGGACGATTGTTTTCTCGATCCGGGTGCGCAGATCGCTGAGTTCGTCGAGTGAACCGTCGAGATGCGTGAGGCGATCTGCAGACAGTCGCGCCACCGCGGCTTTGACCGACGGAATTCTTGCCAGCGACGCGGCGAGTGCCAGAACATCCCGCGGATTGGCGGTTTCGAGCGCGACGCGGCTGAGCAGGCGCTCCAGATCGAGGACACCGTCAAGCGAGCGGCGCAATTCTTCACGCGCGATGACATCTTTCACAGCGGCTTCGACGGCGTCGAGCCGCGCGGTGATTTCAGCGAGATCGAGAGATGGCCGCAGCAGCCAGGCGCGCAACAGGCGTTTGCCCATCGGCGTAACGGTCGCATCAATCGAACGAAAGAGTGTAACGCCCGCATCTGTCCCGGCAAACAGCGGTTCGATGAGCTCAAGATTGCGCACGGTGACGGCGTCGAGGACTAGGCAGTTTTGGCGCTCGTACCATCCGATGCGGTCGACGTGATCGAGCGAGCCGCGTTGGGTGGAGCGCACATAGTGCAGAATGGCGCCGGCAGCTGACGCTGCTGCAGTTTTTCCCGCCAGACCGAATCCCTCGAGAGAGAGGACGCCAAAGTGATTTTCCAGCAAGGGAATCGCGTGATCGGGCGAAAAGATCCAGTCGTCGAGGGGCGTTTCGGCGCACTTGGAGGAAGCGTGCGGGGACAGCCGCTCTCGGCTGTCCGGCTGAGCAAAGCTCGGCACTTCACCAGAGGGTGTCTCCGCTTGCGTCCCTTGTTCGGTAGTTCCTTGTTCGAACAGTGGCACGGCCGAGGCGTACAACAACTCTTTGGGGCGCAACTGCTCTAATTCCTCTTGAACGCGGCGCATGGCGCCATCGCCGCTAAATTCCGTGGCGCGGAATTCGCCGGTGGAGAGATCGAGGGCGGCGAAGCCGACGCGATCGCCGACCTGCGCCAGCGCGGCCAGGAAGTTGTTCTCATCGGAGCCGAGCGAGGAATCGGCCACGGTGCCCGGTGTCACTACGCGTGTCACCTCGCGCCGCACGAGTTTCTTGGCCAGGCGAGCATCTTCCATCTGGTCGCAGACGGCAACCTTGAATCCCCTGCGGATCAACTTACCGATGTAGCCCTCGGCTGCATGATAGGGCACGCCACACATGGGAATTGCCATCCCTTTTTCTCTGTTGCGGGAGGTGAGCGTGATTTGCAGTTCTTTCGAGGCGACAATGGCATCGTCGAAAAAAAGTTCGTAGAAATCTCCCAAACGAAAGAACAACAGCGCTGTGGGATGTTCCTTCTTGACGGCGGCATATTGCCGCATCAGCGGAGTGGAGGGCTCGGTCATCGGTTGGGCGGACTTGGGCGGATTATAACAAAGCGCGCTGACTATTCTCTGCGGCTTTTCGCATGCGCCGGCTGTATTTTTCAGCACGAAATGTAGTTGACTCCGGTTCGCGCTGAATGTTCTCCTTTGCCCATGGAACTGCGGAAGGATCCGATTACGCGCTCCTGGGTGATGACCGGGGACGACGCTGCGGAAGCGAAGCCGAGCCCGGAATCGCCCTGCCGGTTTTGCGCAGACGGCGCGCAGGTGATTGCCGTCAGCCCGAACAATCCGGGCGCGGCGTGGTCGGCGCGCTCGGTGGTGCATCCCAACCCGCTGTACCACATCGAGGGTGAGCCCGGGCGCTGTGGCGATGGTATTTACGACCGCATGCGCTCAGTGGGAGCGCATGAAGTGCTGATCGAGAACCCGCGCCACGACCGGCATTTGTGGAATGCGAGCGACGAAGAGATCGGACATTTCCTTCGCCTAGCCGCCGAGCGCATTCTCGATCTAAAGCGCGACCCCCGCATCAAGTACGTCAGCCTGTTCAAGGATTACGGCAAGAACGCCGGACAGGAATTCAGCCATCCCACGTCGCAGCTCACGGCGACCATGTTCGTGCCGCGGCGCGTTCTCTATGAATTGCGCGCCGGGCGCGAGTACTTCGTGGCCAAAGAGCGCTGCGTCTTCTGCGACATCGTTCAGCAAGAAGAGCGGCAGGCGTTGCGTGTGGTGGAGGCTCGCGGAGATTATCTGGCGATCTGTCCCTATGCGCCGCGGGTGCCATACGAGACCTGGATTTTGCCGCGCAATCACGAGGCTTCATTCGAGCGCACGGGATTGAACAAGCCGGGACTGCGCGTGAATCTGGCGGCGCTTCTACGGCGTACGCTGCAGCGGGTGCGAACCTTGACGGAGGAATTTCACCTCGTGCTGCACACCTCGCCGAGCAGCCTGCATCCGTCGAAGAATCTGGGGTATTGGAAGACGATTGACGATGACTACCACTGGCACATCGAGATTCTGCCCGTCGTGGGCTCCAAGGCGCGCTCGTACACTTTTAAAGAGGTGTATTACTCGCCGGTCAGTTCGGAGACGGCAGTGAAGCAGCTGAGAGAAGCGAAGATTGAAGGGTGAAGTCAGTGGACTGTGGCGCAAAAAGGTGACGGGTAATTGACGGGTTGAGTTTTCTTGGGAGTGTGTCATCCCGAGGGCCCGCGTTCTCACCAGCGGGCCGAGGGATCTCGCGAGCATTGTCGGCCGGCCCGCGCGAGATCCCTCTCTCCGCCTGAAAAACGGCTTTGCTCGGGATGACGCAACTCAGACAGGTGACTGAACCGAGGGTGGGTATTCAAACTGAACCACCTGCCGAGCGCAGCGATTATGCCAATCGATCAACCTCTACTTGAAGCTATGCTCGACTCCTGGGAGCGGAACAACACCATTCTGCTCAATCTGCTCCGCATCATTCCAGAGGGCGGGTTGGACGCGCGGGCGATGAAAGGCAGTCCGTCGGTCGCGGAGATGTTCACGCACATCCATCACGTGCGGCTGGTGTTCATTTCGGAGGACGCGCCGGAATTCGCTCGGCCGATGCCAGAGCAGACGCTGGAGGGAGAGTGGAAGGCGGAACATGACCGGGGTCGTATCGTCCAGATGCTCGACGAAAGCGCCAAGGCCGTGCGGGATGCAGTCAAGGGCAGGTTGCAGACTGGACGGGAAATGGACCTTCACTACGACCATCCGATCCTCATGATGCAGCACATGATCTGGCACGAGGGCTACCATCACGGTCAGATCAAACTAGCGCTCAAGTTAGCCGGCCTGCCCTTGGACAACAAAATGGCTGGGCCGGGTACCTGGCGCGTATGGATGAACAAGACGAAGTGAGTGCGACTTCCTTCCCCGAAGGCCTCAGCTGTTAGAATCCTTCGCGTTATGCAACCTTCCTTGAAGTTGTGCTTCAGCCTTGCATTACTTCTTTCGACCTCCTTCGCGCAGACGGTAGCGCCATCGCCATCGATTGGCAAGCAGAAAGTGCTCTGGCAGAAGCTGGAGACGAGCATCAGCGAAATCGACCAGCATCTCGACGGCGTGATGGGCCTAGCGATTGAAGACCTCACGACCGGCGATCACTTTTTCCTGCACGAGGACGAGGTCTTCGCCCAGGCCAGTTCGATCAAGATTACGGTACTCGCTGACCTTTACCTGCAAGCGCAACAGGGCAAGCTGAAGCTCACGGACTTGTACACGGTGCAGGCATCGGATATGGTTCCCGATAGCGACATCATGAACGGGCTGACGCCGGGCGTGACGCGGGTCACGTTCCGCGACCTGGCTACGATGATGGTCGCGGTCAGCGACAACTCGGCGACGAATGTGCTGATCGACCGCGTGGGCATGGCGAATGTGAATGCGATGCTCGATTTGCTCGGGCTCACCCACACGCGGCTGCGGCGAAAGATGATGGACCTGGAGGCGGCGAAGCAGGGCCGGGAGAACATTTCGACGCCGCGCGAGATGATGGGGCTACTCGACGCGATCTATCGCGGCAGGGTGCTGAACAAAGAATCGACGGAAGACTTCTTCAAAGTGCTCTCGACGAACAAGGATTCGTGGATTCCGCGCGACCTGCCAGCGGACTTGAAGATCGCAAACAAGCCGGGATCGCTCGAAGCTGTGCGGAATGATTCCGGCGTCGTTTTTGTAGAGGGGCGGCCGTATGTGATTTGCGTGATGACGGCATTTTTGCGCAACGAACGCGATGGAGAAGAAGCGATCAGCAAGGTTTCGCTGGCGGCGTGGAGGATGTTTGACCGTCTCGCGCGCGCGACGGAGTACGGGCGGGTGGTGTCGCCGGGGAACGGAGCGCGGTGAGAGCTTTTTCGGGCAGATCTGAGGTCCGAATCTTTCCCGCATCGCCCTTGCTGCCGTCATTCCGGGCGGAGCCCGGCTTTTCTTAGAACGGCCCAGGCGGAGAGAGGGATCTCCCTGGCACAAAGTTGTTGCGGGGAGATCCCTCGTCCCGTTGGTGAAAGCGCGGGACTTCGGGATGACGCAATTCGATCGGCTGACCTACTTTGCGCCCGCGCCCGTCACGCGAGTCGGGGCCAGTTGTTGCCGCATGAGTTGCAGAGCGGCCTTAGCCTCGACGGGCTGCGAAAAGTAGTAGCCTTGGCCGAACTCGCATCCCAGCTGGCGCAATTGTTCGACTTGCTTTCCGGTTTCAATTCCTTCCGCGATGACTTTGAGATTCAGTTTGCTGGCCAGCGTAATGATCATCTCGACGATTTCCGTGGCGGCGCGGTCGACCTGTATTTCGCGCACCAGCGAGCGGTCGATTTTCAACGCGTCGAGGGGGAACTGCCACAGTCCGCGCAGCGAGGAAGCGCCAATGCCAAAGTCGTCCATGATGACGCCGATACCGAGATGCTTGAGGTGAGTGAGAACGGTGACCGTCAGTTTGGGATCGGCGGCGGCGACTGATTCGGTCATCTCCAGCTGCAGACGCGAAGGATCGACCCCGGTCTGGCGCAGAGCGTCCTGCAGATCGCTGGCCAGGCGGGCGTCGGAAAACTGGCGAGGAGAAACGTTGAGAGTGACATTGACCGGCTGCCCGGCGGCATTGTTGACATCCCACTCGCGCAGTTGCCGGCAGGCCTGCAGCATGAGCCAATGGCCGAGTGAGACCAGAACGCCCGTGTCTTCGGCGGCTTGGATGAAGCGATAGGGCGAGATCAATCCCTGCTGGGGATGGTCCCAGCGCAGCAGCGCTTCCAGGCTCACGATGCGGCGCGTCGAGAGCTCGACCACAGGTTGATAGAAGACACGGAACTGATGGGCGGCGATGGCGGTGCGCAGGTCGGCTTCGAGACGCATGCGGCCTGAGGCGCGAGTGTGCATGGCCTCGTCGAAGACTTCGCAGCGCGATCCCCCCAGGCCCTTGGCGCGACGCATGGCGATGGCGGCATCTTTCAGGATGTCCTCGGGCCGTTCGTGTTCCGGGGCGCCGAGCGCGATACCTGTGCTCAGAGAGACTCGTACTTCTCGGCCATCGACGAAGATGGGCTCGGCAACTGCGGCCTGGATTCTTTGTGCAACCCGCATGGCATCGCTGGCGTCGCCGACGGTGTCGAGCAGGATGGTGAATTCGTCGCCGCCGAGTCGGGCGACCACAGCCCCGGGAGTGGGAGTGGCGGCGTCGGCACGGGCGAGCGAATCGCTTTGCCGGAGGCTGGCCCCGACGCGGCGGGAAATCTCCTGCAGCACCTGGTCTCCACCTGCCGTGCCCAAGGTCTCGTTGAAAACCTTGAAGTGATCGACGTTGCCGAGCAGCAGCGAATACTGGTGGCCGAGGTCGCGGCGGGAGCGGGCAAAGGCCTGCTCGAGGCGGTCAAGAAAGAGTCGACGATTGGGCAAGCCGGTCAGCGGGTCGTGATAGAGGTTGTGCTCGAGCTGCTGCTCGGCGCGCTTGCGCTCGGTGATGTCGCGGTTGACGATCACCAGCTTGGCAACATTGCCACTCGAGTCGCGGACCACGCTGGCCTCGGACTCGAGTACGCGCCAGCTGCCGTCCTTGTGCTTGATGCGATATTCCAGGCGCTTCCCCACGCCGGTTTCCCGCGCCACACGCCCCGCCTCAAGAACTTTGAAACGGTCGTCGGGGTGAATCTGTTCGAAGGCGGAAGTTTCGCCCAGCTCGGCGGCGGAGTATCCGAGGATTCTCTTGTAGGCCGGACTGTTGTACAGGCGCCGTCCTTTGACATCGACCAACGCGATCATGTCGGCGGCGTTTTCGGTGACGATTTGAAAGAGTTCTTCGCGTTGCTTTGCTTTGCGGCGGGTGCGGAAAATATGCACCTGCTGCAACAGCACCAGCATAAACAGAAGCAGGATGGCAAGCGCGCCGAGTGGGATCGATGGCCAGGGCAGGTGCATGCAGGACTCTTCTATGGAATATCGGCGCAATGGCAGGACGGGATTAGCGGGAGATTACCTTCGTGCCCGTGCCCTGCGACGCTTCGCGGTGACTCCAGCGGGTAGGGCTGCAACAGTTTGCCAGTCTGGCGTATTAGGCTTCGGCGCGTCCATAATGTCGGCATGACTGTTCGGCGTTTGAAGACCTACGCTGGCGCGCAGGGTTACGTCTACCAGTACTACTTCGTGGGCAAGCGTGCGGCGCTGGCCGATGATTCTGAGGCTCCCGCTACCGAGTTCGTCTTTGATGTGACTTCCGACCGCAAGCTGACCTATGCGGTGAGTGTGTTTCTTCCGCAAGCCGCGGTAGCGGCGTGGGCAGCGGCGCATAGGCGTCCGTTGAACGAAGCCGAGCAGTATGCCGCGGCGAAATTACGCCTTTTCCGCGCTTTCGACGAAATTGAAGATATGAAGGCTCACAGCCGCCGCTTGACGATTGACTCGGCATTGCTCGAAGAAGCGCTGGCGAGTCTGGGCGTGGAGTAGCGGAGTCCTTTCCAGTCGATTGATCCGTCACAAGCCTTCGGCATATAAAGTTAGCCGGAGTCTTACCCGTGAAAATCTTCCAATCCTTTTGGCTCACAACCTTGCTGATCACTCTGACCTCGTGTCCGGCTGTCCGCGCACAGACCTCCCGCTGGTCGGAACAAAAGGCCAACGAATGGTACGCGCGGCAGCCGTGGCTCGTGGGAAGCAATTACATCCCGAAGTCGGCGATCAACGAGCTTGAAATGTGGCAGGAGGCGACGTTCGATCCCGGGGAAATTGATAAGGAATTGGGCTGGGCTGAAGGCCTGGGCATGAACACCATGCGCGTGTTTTTGCACGACCTGCTATGGCAACAGGACGCTGCCGACTTCCGGCGGCGCATCGATGAATTTTTGACGATTGCGGCGCGGCATCACATCCGGCCGCTGTTTGTGCTGTTCGATTCCTGCTGGGATCCCGAGCCGCATCTGGGCCCGCAGCATCCGCCGATTCCGGGCGTGCACAACTCAGGCTGGGTGCAGAGTCCGGGGCGTGAGGCGCTGGCCGATCCCGGCCAGTATCCGCGGCTGAAGGCGTACGTTCAGGGCGTGGTGGGTGCTTTCGCCACGGACGACCGCATTCTGGGCTGGGACATCTGGAACGAGCCGGGATCGGACACGACTGGAAGCTATCCCAAGACAGAGATGAAAATAGCGAACAAGATCGCGCGCGTTACGGCGCTGTTGCCGCAGGCCTTCGAGTGGGCGCGGGAGATGAATCCTACGCAGCCGCTGACCAGCGGCGTCTATGAAGTGGACATATCCAGGGAGGAAAGCGCGCAGGATGAACTAGAGCGGATTCAGCTGCGCGAGTCCGACATCATCACGTTTCACAACTACAGCTGGCCGGAGTCGTTCAAGGATGAGATCGCGTGGCTGAGGCGATTGCGTCGCCCGGTGATTTGCACCGAATTCATGGCGCGGTCGGTGGGCAGCACATTCGACACGATCCTGCCGATCGCGAAGCAGGAGAATGTGGGTGCGATCAACTGGGGATTCGTCGCGGGCAAGACGCAGACGTATTACCCATGGGAGTCGTGGCAGCATCCGTATATTCTGAGCGATCCGCCGCTGTGGTTCCATGAATTGTTGCATCCGGATGGGACACCATACCGTCGGGCGGAGGTGGATTTGATCCGGCAGTTGACGAGAAAGCGGTAAGAGCTGAATCAGTTCGATACAATCACTTCGCCATGAAAAAAACAGCTGTCATCACGTTAGTCGTGCTTTGCTGTCTGACCGCCTGCAGCAAGTCTGGCCCGGCCGGACAGCCAAGTGCCGCCTCCACGCCGGCCAAGCCGCCCGATGGGGTCACACAGAAGCTGCAGGAACATTCGGGGGCGAACGCCACCGATTGCGGCCGGCTCGACATCAGCGCAAGCCAAGCGCAGCTCAAGACCGCTAGCGATTGCGCCCTGCAGGCGAGTCAGGGTAAACATCCGTTCTATGTCGCGTACGACATGCCCGGCATGAGTGTCGGTGTGGCCGGCGGCGGCGACGGCAAGCTATACACCGTGCAGTCGCAGGGGACGAACGCGACTCCAACGGTGACCAGCGGCGATTGTCCAGCCCAGTTGCGCGTAGCTTCGAGCGGACGCGTCACCTGCTTCGCTCCCGGCGACACGAGCTCGATGGGAGCCGGCCATGGTGGAGACATGTCAGGGATGGCGAATCCGCACGCTTCCGGCGGCGCGACGCAGCCCAGTCACAAGCCGTAAGTGCCCTGAGTCACGGAATGTCGAAACCACGAGATCGGCAGCGGCCCGTCCTGGTCATATTCAGCGGACTTCCCGGCGTAGGCAAAACCGCCATTGCCCGCAGCCTGGCCCAGCAGATTGATGCAGTTTATCTCCGCGTCGATACCATCGAACAGGCATTGCGTGACTCGGGAAAAGTCCCAGGCCCGCTCGACGATGCTGGATATCGCGCGGCTTATGCCCGTTGCCGAAGAGAACCTCCGCTTGGGCCGGACTGTGGTGGCCGACTCGGTTAATCCTCTGGCTATTACGCGGAATGCCTGGGTGGAAGTGGCAAAGAGGGCGCAAGCTCTCGCCGTGGAAGTAGAGGTCAGATGCTCTGACGCAAACGAGCACCGACGGCGCGTAGAGACGCGGACTGGCGACATGCCTGGCTTGCGCTTGCCAACGTGGGGCGAGGTGGCAGAGCGTGAGTATCACCCGTGGGATCGCGATCACCTTGTGATTGATACTGCTGCGGACACGGCAGAGCAGGCCGTTCAGACCATTCGTACCGCCCTGGAAAACGCAGAAGCGAGTTTCGGAACAAGGACTTATCCCGGCATGTGATTCTAATCACACCCCTAAGTGATGGTATTTCTTTGCGTTGTCCTGGGAGGCAGAAATAATAATGGCAGCGTGCTGGAAGCTTTAGTTCCGGTTCTGCGAGTTGGGGTAAACTCAAGGAAATCCGGACGTTGTGGGTTAAGTTTGGGTTGAGCGGGTAAACACAAGAAGGCCATCAATGTCACTGCTCTGGCTGCGCTTCGCACTGGGTTGCTACTTTATCGGGCTGATTTATGCCTTTGTGGCCCTGAGCCGCACCAGTGACCTGTTCGCCCGCATCGCCCTGCATGCGGCCAGCCTGGGCATGGTGTTTCACTTCGTGTCGCTGGTGGAAGTCTTCGTTTCCGGACAGTTCGTCTGGGCCTCGGTGCACAACGGCGAGTCGCTGCTGGCGTTCATCTCCATGTGCTTCTTCATGATCATCTATGCGATCTACCAGACGACTTCCCCCGGTGTGGTCGTGTTTCCGGTTGTGTTTTTTCTCACTTTCGTCGCTGCGGTCGACCAGCAGCCTGTGCTGCTAACGGCGTTCGTACAGCGCCGAGGATGGCTGATCGCGCACATCATTCTGATCTTCACCGGATATGCCGCGCTGGTGCTCAGTTTCGGGGCGAGCCTGTTGTATTTGCTACAGGAGCGCCGCCTGAAGTCGAAGAAGCCGACCAGCTTGATCTCATTTTTGCCGGCGCTCGAAGTTATCGACCAGATTGGCTACCGCTCGCTGCTGCTGGGCTTCCCATTTATGACGCTGGGCCTGCTGACGGGCTCGGTGGTTGCGCTGACAACTTACGGGCGCGTGGATTTTCTGGATCCGAAGATTTTGCTGTCGGTGCTGATGTGGGCCGTGTACATGGTCATGGTTTTCACGCGGTGGAATTCGGGATGGCGGGGGCGCCGGGCTGCGATCCTGGCCAGCTTCGCGTTCGTGGCTGCGCTGGCCGCGTGGGCAGCGAATTACTTCTCGACGATTCACAGGTTCGTTTCATGAGATATCAGCTCATCGGACTGAATCACAAGAGCGCGCCGCTGCAGATTCGCGAGAAGCTCGCGATTCCGGAGTCGCGCCTGCCCGATACCTGCCGCGAACTGACGGCGTATCCGGGAATCGAAGAGGGCATGGTGATTTCGACCTGCAACCGCGTGGAGGTGGTCACGCATACGGTGAATGGATCAGCCGATCTGCGTGGATTTCTGCACGATCATTTTCATCTGACGCCGCAAGAGCTTGACGCGCACTTGTACGAATTCCGCGAAAAGGATGCGGTGCGGCACATCTTCCGCGTGGCGGCGAGCCTGGATTCCATGGTGGTGGGCGAGGCGCAGATTCTGGGGCAGGTCAAGGAAGCTTACGCAACCGCGCGCGCCGTCGGTGCCGTGCGCGGGCAACTGGACCAGCTCTTCAGCCGTGCGTTCGCCGTAGCCAAGCGCGTCCGGACTGAGACCGCAGTGGGATCGTCTTCGGTGTCGATCGCGTCGGTCGCCGTGGAACTGGCCAAGAAGATTTTCGGCACCCTGCAGGGCAAGAACGTCTTCATTGTGGGTGCGGGCAAGATGAGCGAACTGGCCGCTCGCCACCTGATGGCGCACGGCTGCGCTTCGATCTTCGTTGCGAATCGAACGTACGAGCGGGCCATCGGCCTGGCGCAGAAATTCAACGGGCAGGCCATCAAGTTTGAAGACCTGTATTCGACCTGCGACCGCGCCGATATCGTCATCACGTCGACGGGCGCGCCCCACGCGATCTTCCGCCGCGAGCATGGTGAGCAGTTCCTCGCCCGCCGCAAGAACCGGCCGATGTTCTTCATCGACATCGCGGTGCCGCGCGATGTTTCGCCGGACATGGCCAAGCTCGACGGCATCTTCGCGTATGACATTGACGACCTGCAGCAGGCAGTCACAAGCCATGTCGCCGATCGGCGCAAGGAAGCTGAGCGCGCCGAACAGATCATCGCGAGCGAAGTGGAGAAGTTTGAAGCGCGCGCACATACGCTCGATGTAGTTCCGACCATCGTGTCGTTGCAGGATCATCTGGAGACCATCCGCCAGGCGGAAATCGATCGCGTGCGTGGCCGCATGGGCCAGCTGACGCCGGAGCAGGAAATAGCGGTCGAGGCCTTGACGCGCGGCATCATCAACAAGGTGATGCACACGCCGATCACGACTCTAAAGACCGCGGCGAAAGAGTCAGAGGCGACCACGGTTGTGGATGTGGTGCGGCGGCTGTTCAATCTGCAGGTGAAGGCAAAGGATGGAGCGGCGGAGGCCGCCGCGAAGAAAGATGAAGTGGGGATACGGCACTGATGCCCCATCTTCGGATCGGCTCGCGCGGTTCGCAGCTTGCCCTCTGGCAGGCCAACCATATCTCGGCGCTGCTGCGCGGGCGCGGCCATCAAGTCGAGATCGAAATCATTCATACCACCGGCGACAAAATTACCGACGTCGCTCTTGCCAAAGTCGGCACCAAGGGCATGTTTACGAAGGAGATCGAAGAGGCCCTTGCCGCGGGCAAAGTCGATCTCGCAGTGCACTCGCTGAAAGATTTGCCCACCGAACTTCCCCCAGGATTCGAAATCGCTGCGATCACCGAACGGCAAGACCCGCGCGATGCTTTCTGCTCGCGGAAGTACGCGAAGATCGACGATCTGCCGAAAGGCGCGCGCGTGGGAACTTCCAGCCTGCGGCGGCAGGCACAGTTGAAGGCGATTCGACTTGACCTTGAGATTCATCCCCTGCGTGGCAATGTCGATACGCGCCTGCGCAAACTGGAGCAAGGAGAGTACGAGGCCATCATCCTTGCTTCGGCAGGATTGAAGCGCCTTGGCAAGACCGAGCTGATCAAACAGATCATTCCTGCGGAAGTCATGTGTCCTGCGGCCGGGCAAGGGGCGCTGGGGATCGAGATTCGCGAAGGCGATGCGAAGACGCGAGAGCTATTGTCATTTCTCAACGATACGGTGGCCCGTGCGGCTACCACCTGCGAGCGCGCGCTGCTGAACTCGCTCGGCGGCGGCTGCCAGGTCCCGATCGGAGCGTTTGCTGAAGTTCGGAAAGATGCCCGCAACGGCAAGCTGCATCTCGATTCCATCGTCGCCGATCCTGACGGAACGAAACTTCTGCGCGACTCGCGCGATGGCGCGGTGGAAGACGCTGAAAAGCTGGGCAACGACGCGGGCGCGAGTCTTCTCAGCCGCGGCGGCCATGCCATCCTTGAAGCCGTGTACGGACGCGGCCTGGCCGTCCCGCCGCAACCATAGCCGGTTAACTGCTAGAATTGATTCACTTCCCACGACGATTCCCAAAGAGTTGGAAAGAACTTTGTCATGAAGAAAGTAAAGAGCCCAACGCTTCCTGTGGCCGAGCAGCCTCTGAGGCGCCACTTTGGCAGGGTCGCTCTCCAGGACTTGGTGACTGCCAGCCGCACCTTCCCTATCGCCGCCAGAGTCGATATCCAGCTGGCGCTCGACAAGCTGTTCAGCGAGCGAGCGCATCGGCTTCTCGGCGTGCACACGCAATACCAGCACGAAACGATGACGATCGCCCACCTGATGGGCAATCAGCACTATCCGGTTGTGATCGGCCCCTTGCAGCACGAAGAAATTGACATCGGTGAGGCCATCCCCGCTCGCGTTCTGCGCCACGGGCTCTGGTTGGCGGAGGATCGAAAACTCCCGTACGCGATCTTGATGAGTCAGGCTGTCCGCTTTACACAGCGGCAAGGTACCCACATCGAGATTGCCGTTCCGCCGGGCGAACATGGCCTCGCTTTATCCCGTGGGCTCTTGGACCAGATCGAATCGCTGGTAAAAACCACCGCTTCCTATCGGGGAAAAGTCATTTCGCTGGAAACCACCGATAGATATTCCGGAGGTGGTGGAGACCTCCGCGTGCACAAGCTGCGCGGCGTGCGACGTGAGGAAGTCATTCTCCCGCGAAAAACTCTCGACTTACTCGACCGCAATGTCGGTGAGTTTATCCGCCAGCGTGAACAGCTCAAGAAGCTTGGCATGCCGATCAAGAAGGGGCTTTTGTTTTACGGCCCGCCGGGTACTGGAAAGACTCACACGATTCACTACCTCGCAGGCCGACTTCCCGACCACACAACGCTGCTCATCACCGCTGAGCAGGTGGCGTTCCTCGACCATTACTTTCAACTTGCCCGTTTTCTGCAGCCGGCGATGGTTGTGGTTGAAGACGTAGACCTGATTGCCCGGGCGCGCGACGAGATGCGCAGCGCGTGTGAAGAAAGTCTGCTCAATAAGCTGCTCAATGAGATGGACGGGCTACGCGAGGATGCCGCTGTCCTTTTCGTCCTCACCACCAACCGCCCCGATCAACTGGAATCGGCTTTGGCATCCAGACCGGGGCGCGTGGATCAGGCGATCGAGTTCCCCTTACCGGATGAGGATGGGAGGCGTCAACTGATACGCCTTTATGCATGTGGGTTGAAGCTCGACCCGGATGTTGTCGAGCTGACGGTCAGTAAAACAAAAGGAGCGAGCGCTGCATTCATCAAGGAACTCATGCGGCGGGCAGCGCAGTTTCACCTGCAGAGTGGAGCAGATGGGCAATTGCAACCGCCGCAACTGGATGCCGCTTTGGAAGAGATTCTCCTGGGAGGCGGCTCGCTAAATGTGAAACTGCTCGGCGGCGCGAATATCAGTCGCGAGACTGTGCACTGATCGCTTCCCTGAATGCGGCTATTCTCATTACGTGACCCGCAACATCCTTCTCAAGCTTCTTGGCGGCTCTCAGGCGTATGCCCTGCGCCGGCGCGTGAACCTCTGGCCTCCATTCCTAGGTGCGGGTATTCACGTCACCCACATCGCGTCCGACATGAAATCCATTGACGTCGAGATGAAGCTGCGCTGGTGGAACGCCAACTATGTGGGCACGCACTTCGGCGGATCGCTCTTTGCCATGACCGACGCTTTCTATATGCTCATGCTGATGGGGAATCTGGGCCGCGACTACATCGTGTGGGACAAGGCGGCGACCATCCGCTACCGCAAGCCGGGACGCGGGAAGGTGCGGGCGGAATTTCGCCTGACGGAGGCGCAGATCGACGATATTCGTGCAAAGCTGAAGAGGCTGCCGAAGTACGATCCGGTGTTCACTGTGGAAGTGAAAGATGAGCAGGGCACGGTGATTGCGGAAGTGGAGAAGGTGTTGCATATTCGCAGAAAAGACCTAACGCAATAACCACAGGAGGCGGCGAGGGCACAGTGGCCTCTGTGAAAGGCTGCGCCGTTGTGGTCCAGGGCATTCAGTCCGGTAAGGAGGAAGCCATTGTTTATTCCGGAACATTTTCGGATTCGCGAACAGGCCACAGCGATCGCATTCATGCGCGCGAACCCGTTCGCGATTCTGATTTCGTCAACGACAGAGGAGCCTTTTGCGACGCATGTTCCGCTGGTCATCCGCGAGGTTGACGACAGCTTGATTCTGCGCGGGCATGTGGCCAAGGCCAATCCGCATTGGCATTATCTAGAGCAGCGGCCCGAGTGCTTGGTGATTTTTCACGGACCCCATGCTTACATTTCGCCTGCCAATTACCTGACGCGCGAGAATGTGCCGACATGGAATTACGCCGCGGTGCATACATACGGCACGGCGCGCGTGTTTTCGTCGCCCGACGAATTACTGGGCGTTCTGCATGAACTGATTCCTTTGTTCGAGCCGGCGTATGTGGAGCAGTGGGCCGGATTGAGTCAGACATACCGCGAGCGCATGCTGAATCACATTGTAGGATTCGAGATAGCGGTGACAAAGATCGAAGGCAAGTTCAAGCTCAGCCAAAATCGCATGAGGGAAGAACAGGAGCATGTAATCGAATCGCTCGGCACTTCTCAGGACACCGCAGCGTCTGGCATTGCACGGCTGATGCGGGAGCAGGGCTTGGGCGCGAAGAAGTGAGGTGTGGAATGCCCACCCTGTCGCAAAGAACGCGACAAGGGTGGGGCAACCGGTAAACGGGCATGAGCAACAGGGAGGTATCGTCGAAGAAACCGCTCGTCGGCGTGCGCGTGCTGGTGGGACGGCCGCGGCATCAGGCGGGCGCGATCTCGGCGGAGTTGCGCAAACTGGGCGCGAGCGTGCTGGAGATTCCCTTCATTGAAATTCGCAAGCCGCGGTCCTTTCGCGCACTGGATTCCGTTCTGAAAAATCTAGCAAGTTACGACTGGCTGATTCTGACGAGTGCGAACGGTGTAGAGGCCATGTGGGATCGGATGGCGAATTTGCGGATCGCCGATCGGGCGCTCGATCACCTGCGCATTGCGGCTATCGGCCCGGCCACGAAAAAGGCGATCGAGCAGCGCGACGCGAAGGTAGACGTGGTTCCGAAAGAATACGTTGCCGAATCGGTAGTTCGCAACTTGAGGAAGAAGGTGAAAGGGAAGCACGTGCTGCTGGTGCGTGCGAAAGTGGCGCGCGACGTGATTCCGCGTGAACTGCGCAAGGCCGGCGCAGCTGTCGAGGTGGTCGAAGCTTACGAAACAGTCGTTCCAACAAGTTCGCAGGCAAAGTTAAAGACAGTGTTGAAAAATCCGAAGCGGCGGCCCCACGTCGTGACCTTTACCAGTTCTTCGACCGTGAAAAATTTCGTGGAACTCATCGGGCGACAATCACGCAGGCGACTTCGCGGCATCCAGACCGCTTCGATTGGCCCCGTAACTTCCTCCACCCTGCGCGAACTCGGCCTGCAGGTTGATATCGCCGCTAAAAAGTTCACCATTCCCGGGCTGGTTGCGGCGATTGCGAAATCGTTCGCAGGGCGACCTGAGTGATCGCCTACTCCGTCACCGAGCAACTGCAATCAGCCGGCACGACGTGGGCGAGCAGAAAATCCGCGACCCGCTTGTAGGCGTCGATCTGATTCTCCACCCGTGCGAAACCGTGGCCTTCGTTTTCGTAAATCTTGTAGTCGACCGTCCCGCCGCGCTTTTTGATTGCATCCACCGCCTGCTGCGTTTCTGATTTCGGGCACTGCGGGTCGTGACCTCCCGCTAGCAACAGCAGCGGAGCTTTGATCTGATCAACGAAGTTGATAGGTGACCGATCTTCGTACAACGCCCTGTTTTTGGCATGATCGCCCATCGTCGCGATATCCGATTGCTGCAGTACCGGGTCTTCGTTTTCGAAGGCCGTGAACCAGTTCACGAACGGAACGATGGGCACGCCCGCGGCCCAGATGTCGGGCGCCTTGGCTACGGCCATCATGCTGAGGTAGCCGCCGTAGCTTTGGCCCATCACGGCGATCTTTTTCGGATCGAGGTACCCGGTCTGCTTCATGAAGTCGACCCCGGCGAGCACATCCTGCAAATCTCCGCCGCCCATGTCGAACAGATTGGCCTGCTCAAACTCCTTGCCGTAACCGGTTGAGCCGCGATAGTTGGGCGCGAGCACCATGTATCCCTGGTTGGCGGCGTACTGAATGAAGCGGTTGAAAGAATTCATGGTCTGCGAGGTCGGGCCGGCGTGTATATACACAATGGCCGCGTTCTGACCGTTGCGCGCCATGTTGTAAGGCACGTACAGAAACGCCGAGATCGTCCATTTACCATCGCGGCTGGGATAGTGCACCAGATACGGCTCGACCAAGTCTTCCGAACGCAAGCCGGCCACCAGCGAATGCGTGATCTGCTGCGACTTGCCCGTGGCGAGGTGATAGACCCAGAGATCGCCAGGAGCGGTCGGGCCGCTGTGATAGTAAAGGAGGCGTTGGCCGTCTTTAGTGAACGCGGAGCGCGCGCCGGCAGGCTCGTTTAGGCCTTTAGCGATCGGCAAAGCGGTTGGTTTGCCGGTTGCGAGATCGTTCATGTAAATGTCTTCGTTGCCGTCGACATTGGCGGTGAATGTGATCTGCTTGCCGTCGGGGGAAAACTCGCCGCCGTGAATTTCCCATTTATCTTTAGTGAGCCACGTGATTTTCTTCGTCGCAACCTCGAGCCGGCCGATGTTTTCGTATCCGTTGGCGGCGTTCGAAGTAATGAGAACCTGCCTGCCATCTGGCGAGAGATCGTCGGCGGAGAAGTGCTGCTCGCCTTCGTGCGGCGTGAGCAGCGTGCTCTGACCGGTTGTGACATCGGCGATGAAAATGTTCGAGTTCGTGCCCTTCGCCTGCTCCTGCGTATAAACGATGAATTTGCCGTCCTTCGACCAGATCAGCCCGAAGTTTAATTCGTCCTGCGGCGTGCCGGTGGTGATGTGCTTCACCTCGCGCATGATCATGTCGTAGATGTCGATCTCGTAGGACGCAGATGTTTTCGGCTTGACCTCGTAGGCAAGATATCGGCTGTCGGGTGACCATGTTGGATTGATTTCAGCGATTTCGCGCGTCTGCGTGAGGTTCACGACCCGGCCGGTCTTGGGCGAGACGAGGAAAATGTCCCACAGCTCGTCGCCGTCGTAGTCCGACTGATACGCGATCCATTTGCCATCGGGCGACCACGCGGGCGCGGTCTGGCGCTGGTCGCTGACCGTGAGCTGTTCCGGCCATCCGCCTTCGGAAGGAACGTGCCACAAATTGTCGCGGCCGCTCATGTTGGAGACGAACGCCACACTGGCGCCGTCGGGCGACCAGGTCGGACTGTCAATCTGCCGCGTCATATACAGCTTCTCGATAGTCATGCCGCGCGGCTCGACCTGCGCGTTGGGCTTGGAAGAAATCTTTGTAGGATCGGTGACGGCTTGGGGCGGAATCAGAGTCTGGGCCAAAGCTTCAGAAATAAGAGTGCTCGTCAGCGTGACCATAGCAAACAGGACTTGAATAATCCGCATGGATCTGAAAAACCTCGCATCTATGGACGGAGAATCAGACGAAATGTTCGAAGGAAAAGTCTAGCAGAGAAGAGCTGCGGCCTACGCCTTCGCGCCTTTGTGCATTTCCACGGTGCTCCAGGTCTTGTCGGCGGCGTGGCAGAGGTTTTCGAGTGTGCACTCGGCACACCGCGCCTTCCGAGCATAACAAACCTTGCGGCCGTGCCAGATGACCTGGTGAGAGAAGAGGATCCACTTTTCGCGCGGAATGATTTTCATCAGATCCTGCTCGATTTTCTGCGGATCGTTTTGCGTCGTCAGCTCGAGCCGTCGTGAAATGCGGTGCACATGCGTGTCTACAACGATGCCTTCAGCTTTCTTGAACCATGTGCCCAGCAAGACGTTGGCGGTTTTGCGGGCCACGCCGGGAAGGGTGAGGAGCTTATCCATTTCGTCGGGAACCTGGCCGCCGAAGTCGCTGACGATCTTCTTCGCCGCGCCGACCACCGATTTCGACTTGTTGCGGAAAAATCCCGTGGAGCGGACATCCGGTTCGAGTTGCTCCGGCGTGAGTGCGGCAAAGGCTTCGACCGTGGGATATTTGCGAAATAGTTCCGGGGTAACGCGATTCACGTTCACGTCGGTGGATTGGGCAGAAAGAATCGTCGCCACCAGTAACTCCCACGCGCTGGAGTGGGTCAGAGCGCAGGTCACTTCGGGATAGAGTTGGTCGAGCCGCTGCAGGATTTCTACTACGCGTTTGGGAGCGATGGGATTGTAGCCCTTGATTTTGGCCGCAGCCTCGCCCGCGCGAGCTGGCGCAGGTTTCGCGCTGCTTTTTGGGCGTGTTTGCGCGGCAGCTTTGCCGCGTTGCGGGGCAACTCTCGCACCAACAAGCGTCGCGCGAACTTTGTCGTGGCGGCCGGTGCGAGCGGGCTGGCGGGGCACGATTCCTCGAGGCATAAAAATCCTTTCTTGCGACGGTCCCTGCGGGCAGTGCGAGTCATGATAGCAACTGGCGATTCAAGATGGCCAACCCCGATTGCCGACAAATCCCGAAATCGGCAATCCGTACGTTGTCCCTAAGTAACCTCACTGACAATTGACGCGTCCCAGAGGCATCGGTAGTCTGGAGGCAGATTTATCCCAACCTCAGGAAAACATTGTGGCCGTAAATTCGATTCAGCTCGGGCAGGTCTGGCGCAGCGACGCCGACGGCCAGGACTACCTGGTCACCAAGGTCTACAACGAAGTGTTCACGCAGTACGCCATGCTGCGGCCGGCGGGGATCACGGCGCCCAGCGCTCCGACCGTGCGCGTGAAGGTTTCGAAGACTCCTCAGGGCGCGACTCTGCCCGGCTACGCGTTTACTCAGGACGGATCGTTCTGAGAACAGTGGTCAGGGCCTAGTTGTCGGCGATCGTTTCCTTGAACTCAGATTTCGCCTTCACACGTCGTTCACACCGCATTCCATTTCTTTCCGATACACTAGACAGGTCCCCGAGTTGTGATCGAAACGCGGGAGATGGACTGGCCACTGGCGGCTAGCCCCTGACCCCTGTTCTCGCATGACTGAAAAAATCCTGGCCATCCTTTTTGGGCTCATCAAGTCGGTCATTGGCGTGACTGGATACGGCGGCATCGCGCTCCTCATGGCGATCGAATCGGCGTGCATTCCGCTGCCTTCGGAGCTGATCATGCCGTTTGCCGGTTATCTCGTGTTCGAAGGCACGTTCAAGTTGCTCTGGGTCGCGACGGCGGGAGCGATCGGCTGCAATCTGGGTTCCTTGGTGGCGTATGAGATCGGCTTCTATGGCGGGCGCCCGCTGGTGGAGCGTTTCGGGCACTGGATTCTGATGACCCGCCGCGAGCTCGATTCCGCCGACCGCTTCTTCGCGCGCTGGGGATATCTGGCAGTTTTCATCGCCCGCTTGCTGCCCGTGATTCGGACGTTCATCGCCCTGCCGGCGGGAGTGGCGCGCATGCCGCGAGGGCGCTTTCATATCTACACGTTCTTGGGGTCGTGGCCGTGGTGCTTTGGTCTGGCCTGGCTCGGCATGAAGCTGGGCGAAAACTGGCGCGAACTGGGCAAGTACTTCCACAAATTCGACGCGGCGATCGGGGTAGCGCTCGTGATTGGATTGGTTTGGTTCGTGTGGAATCACTGGCAGAATCGAATCAACGGCCAGGTGTCTGCGGTCAGCCGTCAGTAACGGTTTTCTGCCGTGATCACGGTCTCGCAAGCTGCGATGCCACGATCTGCCATCTTCCGCCGCGCTTCATCACGACATCCGAGTAGAAGAGGCGCACGGCGAATCGCTTGCCGTCACGCTCAATCTCGTCGTCCTCGGAGCCATGGACCATGGCCACGTCATCCCGCAGAAACCGCACCTGGCGGCCGGTTGAGGTCATGGAGAGGAAACGGAGTGTGCCCGAGGTGAGATAGCGAATCAGATCCTTCCTGCCGATGATCTTGCCCGTTTCGTCATACTGCATGTAGTCTTCCGCGTAAATGCGCTCGAGTTCGTCAACATTAGCAGCCATCAGAGCTCGATCCGCGTCTTCAAAGAGCTGCAGGATTTGCTGCTCCGCGATTTGTTGTTGTTCGCCGGACATCGATTCTGTTAGAGATGACAAACCGGCTGAAAGATTCTTGCTACCCGCGAACGCGTAGTGTACAAGAGCAGTTCACCCCGGAGGAGATCACAATGCGCAGACTTCTTGCCGTCATGTTGTTCCTCGCTTTTGTACAGGCCATTCCATTCGCACAAACTCCCGCGTCTGACCACCCCTTCGTCGTCGAGTACTACTACAAGGCGAAGTGGGGGCATGCGGACGAATTTCTGAAGCTGTTCAAGAAAAACCATTATCCACTGCTGAAGAAGGAAGTGGAGATGGGCCGCATGGTCAAAGTGTGGATGGACCAGCCTCGCTACCACACAACCGAAGACGGCCGCTGGGACTTTCGCGTGACGATCGTGTTCAAGAATGCGACCGTGGCCAACGAACCCTTCGACGAAGATGCGCTGAAGAAGCAGCTGTGGCCCGATCAGGAAACATACGCGCGCGAGGAGCAACGGCGCTTCGAGATTCTCGATGCGCACTGGGACTTGCCGGTGCGGGGAGTGGACCTCGAGGCAAAGCAGTAGAGCGTTGACCACAGAGGACACGGGGAACACAGGGGCTCGTTGATTCTCCGTTTCCTCTGTGGTTAGTCGTTCGCCTTAGCTCTATGCGTCCAACTTCAGGTAGTTGCCGATGATCTTCTCGTGCTACTTCCAGGGCAGGAGGCGCTTCATGGCCAGCTGAATTTTGGCGTCGCGGCCCACCAGGTAACGCAGTTTGGGGTGTGGTTCCTGCGCGATCTTGGCGATCAGACGAGCCACCACGATCGGATCGGCCTTGGGGATCTGCTGAATCACGGCTCGCATGCGCAAGCTGCGCTGAAAGTTTGGAGAAGTGTTCTTGGTTGCCTCCTTTCCCATGACCGCGCCGCGCGTCCAGATGTCCGTTTGAAACGACCCCGGTTCGACCAGCACGACTTTGATGCCGAGCGAACTGACCTCCATGCGCAGCGACTCCGTCCAGCCTTCGAGCGCGTGCTTCGAGGCCGAGTAGCTGCTCACACTCACCGCCCCGTGCAATCCCGAGATGGAAGAAAGCTGAATGATATGTCCCGAGCGCTGGCGGCGCATAACCGGCAGCACGGCCTTGGTCATTGCAACGGCGCCGAAGAAATTGGTTTCGAATTGCAGGCGCAGTTCTTCGAGCTTGATGTCTTCCGCGAATCCGCCGACGGCAAACCCGGCGTTATTGATCAGACAGTCGACACGGCTGTAATTGCGCACGACACTCTCAACGAACGCAGGCAGCGCCTCGAAGTGAGTGACGTCGAGGGAGCGAACGTCAATCCTGGCGCTCGCTGCCGCGGCGGCAGCGCCTTGGTCGAGCCGTTCGCGGCGCCCCAGATCGCGCATGGTAGCCACCACACGGAATCCCGCTCGGGCAAGTTCGACGCAGGTCAGCAACCCGAAGCCGCTGGAGCAGCCGGTAATGATGGCGACAGGTTCAGTCATAACAGGTTGAGTCATGGCAACGGTTTACCACAGGTTGGATGGGGGCCGAAAGCGCAGGACCGGCTAGCAGAAAAAACTGCGCCACCACACGAAAATAGTGGGAGAATATTGCGTGAAGGCCCGGTTCGTCGGCACGCGAGAGGCCCACTGCAAAAGCTGGCCAGATCCAGCGGCGGCGGACGAACCCGCGCAAAGGAGGCCCACGATGCTTGCCTCAAGAAATCGCCTGACGCGCAATCCCTACTTTCACTTTCACCCCTTGCACACGATCTTTGCGCTTCTGGGCTCGGTGATCTTGTTTGCGCTGCTGGTGTGGTTTCTGGCCGTGCCTGCGCGATAACAGCAGGCGAGCACCGCGGTCAGGCTGCCCTGTGTTCGCAGGGCAGGAATGTTACAGGCGGGTGAAAATCACACCGGATTTTCTGTATCGCATCCATCGAAATTTGGAATTAGACAGAATCCCTAGCGGCCAGCTAGGGTAAGCGCATGGATGCTTTTCTGATCGCGACTGAAGATTCCCACGTTGATGTCCTGCACGAAATCGGCGTGCGCCTGGGCATGGCCGAGGGCCTTCACGAGTTATTGGCCCGGGTGGTGGAGTTTGCCGTGGCGCTGGTGAGGTGCGACTCCTGCCTGATTTACGTGCTGGAAGACGACGAACTGGTGCTGCGGGCGTCAAAGAATCCGCATCCAGACGTACTCGATTGCTTGAAACTGCGCGTGGGGCAGGGGATTACGGGATGGGTAGCGGAGAACGCCGAGCCGGTGGCGATTTCGCAGCACGCCGCGCTCGATCCTCGCTTTCAAGCCTTCCAGGAACTGCCTGAGGACAGCTACGAGGCGTTTCTGTCCGTACCGCTCATGTGCCGCGGGCGTGTGGTCGGCGTCATCAATCTGCAGCATTGCCAGCCGCATGTGTATCGTCCGCGCGAAATTTGCATGATTTCAACTATTGGATTTTTGGTGGGCGCGGAGATCGAAATGGCGCGCCTGGAAGAGGCCAACTCCACGTTGGCCGAGCAGTTGCAGACTCGCAAGCTGGTAGAGCGCGCCAAGGGTATTCTGCAACGCGAACTGGGACTCGACGAAGAACAAGCCTATCTGACGTTGCAGAAGCAGAGTCGGCAGAAACGGCGTCCGATGCGCGAGATCGCCGAAGCCATCATTTTGAGCGATGACGTGAAGGGGAACTCGCGTAGGGAACTGTCCTGAAGCTCCACTCACATTAGCCTGCAATCTGTCATGCGCAGCCCTGCGGCTTTCGTCTGGGAATTTCGCGATGTGCCTGCGGCGGAGGCAGCGTCGGCAAATTACATAGATCCTTCGCTTCTCTCAGGATGAGAAGACAGGCTGTCCGCGTTTGCCAAACTCCCGTCCAGTGTGAGACCATCTCCGGTTCTGGTGACGGTGGCGAGCCACCGTCACCGAAGGAGAGGCAATGTATCAGAAAAGACCGGGAGTTTTCATGGCCGATTGGTGGGATGCCGACGGCCGCCGTCATCGTAAACAGTTCGCCAGCGCTTCAGCAGCGCGGGAGCATGAGCATCGCGAGACCGCCCTGGCCCATGCCGAGCGCGCGAGCCGCGAGATGAAGCTGGCCAGCCGAATTGGTGGCGGTAAAAAGGCGCGATCGCAAGTCGTGGAGAACGGCTCCATCGAGCCCGCGAAGGGCAAGCTGGGCGTGATGATCCCCGGCATGGGCGCAGTGGCGACCACGTTCGTCGCCGGCGTTGAGGCCATCCGCAAAGGCCTGGCCAAGCCAATCGGTTCGCTCACGCAGATGGGCACGGTGCGGCTGGGCAAGCGCACAGAAGGCCGGTCTCCGAAGATCAAGGAATTTGTGCCTCTGGCCGGGCTTGACGACATGGTTTTCACTGGCTGGGACATTTTCGAGGACAACATGTACGAAGCGGCGTCGAATGCGGGTGTGCTCGATCAACGTCTGCTCGACCAGCTGAAGCCTTTTCTCTCCAAGGTCACTCCGCGGGCGGCGGTTTTTGATCACAACTACGTGAAGAAAATCGACGGGCCCAACGTGAAGAAGGGCAAGAACAAGATGGACCTGGCGGAGCAGCTGCGCGCCGACATCCGCGAGTTTCGCAAGTCGAGCGGGGCCAGCCGGCTGATCACCATGTGGTGTGGCTCGACGGAGTCGTACATCGAACCGACGGCCGCGCATCAGTCGGTGAAGGCGTTCGAGAAGGCGCTCGAGGAAAACGACGAGATGATCGCGCCCTCGATGATCTACGCCTACGCATCGCTGATGGAGGGCGTGCCTTTCGCCAACGGCGCGCCGAATCTGACCGTCGACCTGCCCGTAATGCTGGAGCTTTCGCGCAAAAACGAAGCGCCGATCTGCGGCAAGGATTTCAAGACCGGCCAGACGCTGATGAAAACCGTGCTCGCACCGGCGTTCAAGGCACGCCTGCTGGGACTGAGCGGATGGTACTCGACCAACATCCTCGGCAATCGCGACGGCGAAGTGCTCGACGATCCTGGGTCATTCAAAACCAAGGAAGAATCGAAGCTGGGCGTGCTGGAGCACATCCTGCAGCCGGGTCTGTATCCGGAACTCTACGGCAACATGTTCCACAAAGTTCGCATCAACTATTACCCGCCGCGCGGTGATAACAAAGAAGGTTGGGACAACATCGACATCTTCGGATGGCTTGGCTATCCAATGCAGATCAAAGTCGATTTTCTCTGCCGGGACTCGATTCTCGCCGCACCCATTGTGCTCGATCTGGTGCTGTTTCTTGACCTCGCGCAACGCTGTTCAGAGCTGAAGGGACTGGGCATTCAGGAGTGGCTGAGCTTTTATTTCAAGTCGCCGATGACGGTGCCGGGTCTGTATCCGGAGCATGACTTGTTCATTCAGCTGATGAAGCTGAAAAACACCTTACGGCATTTGAAGGGCGAGGAGCTAATCACGCATCTGGGGCTTGAGTATTACGACTGAGGATCTGGAAACCACTCCACCACGGAGACACAGAGGCACGGAGAAATTCATTCTTCCTGTCTTCTCTCCGTGCCTCCGTCCCTCCGGTGGTAGGACCTATTCACACCAACTTCTTCTCCCGCCTGTACTCGTCAAACTTCGCCAGAAACCGGTCGATGTCTTTTTTCTGCAGGTAGTAGGGCGTCGACAGGCGCAGCTTGTGCGGGTCGCCGCCGCGGATTTTGATCTTGTGAGTGGTCCACATCCAGTTTTCGAGCTCCATGCGCTGGATGGGCGGCACGTTCACGCTGACGATGGCGCAGCGCAGGGCGGGATCGGGCGAAGTCCAAGATTCTGCGCCACGCTTCAGCATCTCAGCCAGAACGTAGTCGGCGAGGGCGCGATGGCGGCGTTCGATGCGGTCGAGGCCGATGTCGTTCGCCAGCTTGACCGATGCGCGCAATCCCCACAGCGCGGGCACATTCGAGCTGCCGATGCGCTGGAAGCGCTCGGCGCGCAGCTTGGGATCGTTCCAGCCTTCGGTGGCGATGGTGTTCCACAGGCGGTCGATCACTTCATCGCGCACGTATAAAAAGCCTGAGCCTTTGGGCGCGAGCAGCCATTTGTGCGGGCTGGACGAATACATGTCGCAGCCCAGTTCCTGCAGGTTCAGGCGCATCATGCCGGGGACGTGCGCGCCGTCCACGGCGGAAAGAATTCCCTTCGTGCGAGCCAGAGCGCAGAGGTCTTTCGCCGGTAGGACTACCCCCGAAAAAGTCGTGATATGACTGAAGAACAGCACCCGGGTGCGGGGCGTAATGGCGTCGTTGACCAGGTTCAGGACCTGCGCTGCATCTCTTACGGGGCGCGGAAGAGTGATGCGCTTCACCACCATGCCGTAGCGTTTGGCCTTCAGGTTCCAGGGATGCTCGCCGCCGGGATGCTCCTGGTCCGTCATGAGGACTTCGTCGCCGGGCTTCATGTCAACGCCGTTGGCGATGTAGCTGTTTCCTTCGGTGGCGTTGCGCAGCAGGGCGATCTCGTCGCGTTTCGAGCCGACAAATTCGGCGAGCGGATCGCGGAATTCGTTCCAGGA
>JASHNU010000018.1 GCA_030041475.1 Candidatus Sulfotelmatobacter sp. | reverse complement strand
TTCGAGGCGGGAGTCGTGGAAGGTGTCGAACGGGCTGACGATACCGACGAAAAGGAGGTTCGAACCCGCGAACTTTCCGAGGATGACGTTCCTGAGGAATATCTCGACGAACAGTAGCTCGACGGCCACGTCCCGTTCCGCTCAACCAGGAGTTTATGTTTGCCCGCGATGCAAGCGGCATCTGCGTCACGAAGAGGATTTGCTACACTGCTCCACTTGCTCCGAGGCTTACGCTATAAGGGAAGGCATCCCTGACTTCATCCGCGAGAAGCTATCCCGCAGCACCGACCCCGTCCTCCATAGAATGCGCTTCATCGATCGGATGGCGCGCATTTATGAGTCGAAGCTGTGGTATCCGGTTGTGCTGAAGCTTTATGGCGGATGGCATAGCCCTTCGCTGCCACAGCTGATCGCCATGGTGACCGGAAGAGTCGAATCGGTCGAAGGGCGCGTGTTGGACGTCGCCTGTGGCCCCGGCACCTATGGCCGGCGCATTGCGTCAGCGTCGAAAGAAGTATTTGGAATCGACGTGTCCATGGGCATGCTTCGGCAAGGAGCAGCCTATGTTTTGCGACAAAATGATTCTCATATGCATTTTGCGCGCGCCCGAGTGGAAGCCCTTCCGTTCGAAGACGACTTCTTCGACGCCGCGCTCTGTTGCGCGTCGCTTCATCTTTTCGCGGACACCGGGATTGCCCTGCGCGAAATCTCTCGGGTTTTGAGACCCGCGACCATCCTTTCTGTCTTCACTTTTGGGGCGGGCAACGGCGGAATCCTCAAGTATTCCGGCGTGCGGGAATGGACTCGCAGAAATCATGGCCTGCACGTATTCGATCTTTCGGAGCTGGAGCGATGTCTGACAGCTTCCGGTTTTGAAGACTTTCACCCGGAAATGTCGGGCTCCATCCTGACGTTTTGCGCTCGCAAACGGGCGACGATAGAGCGCGGGCGATAGTCCAATCTGCTGAACCACCGGGAACGCAGGTGGGTGCGGTCTGCGTTCTTGCTGGTCCCCCGAGCTACCTTAGATAGTGAAAAACGTTCTTAATTCCTACGGCGGAACAGACAGCCAGCAGCGTCCCGAGAGTTGCCAGAGGCAGAAGAATTCGCCGGTCGTTTGTCAGGCGACCGGGCAGCCGGTCCTTGGGCAACCACCGGAGCAGAGCGAAAAAAACGAAGGGCATCACCGGGATGGAAAAACGCATGAACGCACTGCGGGCCCAGATCACGTAATCGTAGGAGAGAATCGCGCAGATAAATAATCCGGCGAAGATCGCCTCAGCCGGGTGGGCGCGGGCATACTGCCGGTAGCCGCTGCGGAACATCGCCAGCGTTCCCGCCAGGACCAGGGCGATCCAGACAAAGCTTTCGAGCAGATTCGTCCATGGCGCTGGATACGCGAGCGTGCCGGCAATGATGCCGTGGAACGGCCAGCCGAAAAGATGTCCGTGCGGTCCAGTCGCGCCGGCGCCGCCGTAATCGCGAGACGTGTAGCTGTGAACCGTGAGCAACGGGTCGCCGAAGTAATGGTAGAGCGGCCATGCATAGAGCAGTCCGATCGCCAGTCCTATGCCAAGAGCAGCGAGAAACTTCGCGTAACGCTTTTGGAGCAACAAGGTGATGCCGATAGCCACCAGCGCCGCAAACATCAGCGGCCGGACCGTCGTTGCCAGCGATGCGAGCAACGCCGCAGGGAGAGCGTGGCCGCGGCGGAAACTCCAGAACGCAGCCAGCCCGAGCGCCACCGCCAGCGGTTCAGAACCGCCCAGAAAAGATAGCTGCAACCACGCCAGGTTGGTGAAGGCAAAATAGGCGGCGACCCAGGGGTCGAACAGGCGAGCGACGATCAAGGTGCTTGCCAGGGACGCCGTCCCGGCCACCAGAGAGAGCGTGAAATCCAGCGGGAGATGAAACATCAAAGAAAGGGCGGCGATGGCGTAGGGATATCCCATGAAGTGCTGAACACCGAGCCCGCGAAAATTCCAATTGCGAATGGCCTGGGCTTCTTGCAAGTAAGCAAGGTTGTCGCCGTAATTGAACACAAGAGTGTGCCAGCCGTTCAGGACGCTGGCCCCGACATCGAAGAGGAAGCAACTCAACACCACCCACACCAGAAGTTCGCGCATGGTCGGTTCGCGTTTCCAGACGTTGATGTGCGCAGATGCGAGCGAGGATTCAGTCATCACAGTGATTCGATCAAGTCAGAGTGAAAATTCTCAGGAGCGGAAGGCGGCGCTTCCAAACGACTCTCCGACTCAGCGTGCTCGGTATCCTTCGGAGCACGGTCTCAGAATATATCAAGGGGCGAAGCCTCCAACGTTTTCCCGAAACGCGGAGTTATTGGAAGTCGTCGCTGGCGTTGTTTATGCCGACACGGTAAGCTCGCGTTGCCGTCTCCCATGCCCATACAGAACGACACTCCGAAAACTGATCCTGCGAACGACTGCACTGAGCCCTCAGGCAACCAGCGGCTTGCCGCGGCGATGATCGCGACGGCCGGTCTTTTCTGGATATTTCAGGTTGTGTGGTTCTGGCGGTACTGCAGCCGCACCATCAACGCTGACGCGATTTCATACATCGGCATTGCCCGCCACATCCGCGACGGAAACTTTGCAGCTTCGCTGCACGGATATTGGAGTCCGCTCATCTCATGGCTGCTGGCGGCGTCACTGTTTGCAAGCGACTACACGCGGTCAGCGCACATCCTTATGCTGTCGCTCTTTGTGTTGTGCCAGCTCCTGACATACTGCCTGGCGCAAAAACTTTGGGGATCGCGGCTTCTGAGTGCGGCGGCGGTTTTGTGGTTTGTTGCCGCTCGCGGAGTGGCGGCCTTCTCGGTCTGCTTCATCGGGGCTGACCTGGCGCTCACGGCCGCGGTGCTAGCTTATTTCATTGCACTTCTCGCCTGCCTGAAGCAACCCGAAAACCAACGGCACTGGCTGGTGCTGGGACTGATTCACGCCGTGGCGTTTCTGGCCAAGTCCATCGCGATGCCACTGTTCGCACTAACCACGGTGCTGGCGGTTCTTTCCGTTCGCGGAAGGGTTAAAGCTCAGGGCGCAATCCGAGCGCTGCTTCTCGCTGCGATTCTTCCCGCGCTGATTTGGATTGGCTGGGGAACCGCTCTGCACCAGAAGTATGGAGTCTTCACCACCGGATACCAGTTGCGCTGGAACCTTCTCGATCCGGCCGCGAAGCAGGCCGCCACTCGCGGCGCAGGGCTGCTTCTGCTAACGGACACGCGGCAAATCTACGATTCGTACATGGTTTCTGATTCCATGCCGCGGGGTTCCACTCTGTGGCGAGTCCCCATTCGAAGGCCGGGCTTGCTCGCGTGGATTGTCCGCAAGGAAATCCAGAACCTGCCTGAGGCTGCTAAGCAACTTCTCGTTTTGTTGACTCCTGGCGGCGTTCTCGTCCTGATTCTTTGTTTGATTCAGATAACACGAGCACGCCAGAGCTGTCCCGTGCAGTTTCGTTGGGCTGGATGTGTTCTGTGCACTGTGATCGCGTTGATACTGGCGTATTGCATGCTTGTGTTCGATGTGCGCTACGTGTTGCCCATCACTCCGCTGCTCATCGCACTGTCGGTCCGGTATGCCGTCCCGGCGAAGTCGTCCAGCGCCCCTGCGGTGGGGATCGAGGCTATGCCTGATGGCGGCCGATGGCAAGTCCTGGCCTGCATGCTCCTCGTGGCAGGGTTGATGTTCGTTCAGCTTTACTGGGCCTCGCCCTTTCGGATCATCCACCAGGATTTTCAGCTCAGCGTTTATGACGCCGCCAGGATACTGAAAGACGGCCACGCAGAAAATGCGCTCAGCATTGGCGAAGGCCCTTATCCTGAGCATGGGGTGGGGTGGGAAGCAGGCATGTACGCCGCGTATTTTTCCGATTCGCGCCTCGTCGGCACCTTATTCGATCTTCCGGACAACTCTAGGCAGAATTCCGTCATCCACGACATAAGTGAGCTATCGCCGGACGCGGTGGTTGTCTGGGGTTCGGCGTCGGACGCGATGTATTCGTCACTCGTGAGCAAGCTACAGGCTGCTTATCGGGATCGCTCGGTGAAATTGATTACCGATCCGCACAAAGGAGTCGTGGGTACGATTCTGCTGAGAGTGGATCACACCGCGCGGAATTAAGATCGCATCGTTTAGGCGGCATTCCATCACAAGCGGGTTGCGCCAGAGCGTGAATCGTTCCATACTATCGTCATGAGTCGGGGTTTTGTGGGATCGTTCGCATGCCTGCTGGCAGCACTGATTTCTCTCGGTGTCTCACGAGCCACATTGTCGGCCGCCGCTCAAGCCGAGAACAAAGGGGCAAATGGCCAAGAGTCCGGCGCCGGACTTCATCCCGTTCTGGTTGAACTTTTCACTTCCGAGGGCTGCTCCAGTTGTCCTCCAGCCGACGGCCTATTGCAAAAACTGGACCTTCACCAGCCCATCCCTGGCGCGCAATTGATCGTGCTCAGCGAGCACGTCGACTACTGGGACCACGATGGCTGGAAGGACCCGAATTCTTCGGCCCAACTGACCGAGCGCCAGGACTCCTACGAACATAAGCTGGGAGAGAGCACGCCCTACACGCCGCAGATGATCGCCGATGGCACCACGATCGTGCAGATGACCAAACCCGCCCTGGTCAAGCTGGCCCTGGAAAAAGCCACCTCGTCCCCCAAGATTCCGGTGCGCATCGGAGATGTGACTATCGACGCTGCCGACCCAAAGGTGCTGCGGACTCACATTGACACCGATGCCAACGTCGACAACCGCAATGCAGATGTGTACGTGGTGGTTGCGCTGGATCACGTGGAGTCGCAAGTGTTGAAAGGCGAGAATAGCGGGCGGCACCTGACCCACGTCGCGGTCGCGCAGGAATTCACGAAAGTTGGAAAAATCGAGAAGGGGAAGACGTTCTCCCAGGAAGTCCAGCTCAAACTCAAGCCCGGCACCGATCCAAAGAATGTCCGGGTGATCGCCTTCATCCAGGAATCTGGTCCCGGCAAGTTGCTGGGAGCCGCTCTGCGCAAGCCGGCCAGCTGAGAGATCGGTTCTTCTGCAATTTTCGCCGGCCGTCTACGCCGCAATTGTAGACACTTGCGCCCGAGTACGCTACTCGTCCTTTTTTTCACCCTCCCGCGGCAGCGGCCCCAGGATCGGCTTGCGGGGCAGCATCTGCTCGCGCATCGCGGTCTCATACACAAAGCTCGCAACGATCACCGAGATCTGTTTCAGATCGTCTGGCAGCAGGCGGTCATAGACGTCCATGTTGGAGTGATGCGTGCGAGTTTCGTATTCGATCGGGTCCTGGATAAACTGAAATGCAGGAATACCGACGGCATCGAACGATTGATGATCGGTGCCGCCGGTGTTGCGCATGGTGAGTGTGGTCATTCCGAGATCCTTGAAGGGCTTCATCCACGCTTCGAAAATCGGCGCCACAGCCTCGTTTTCCTGCAAGTAGACGCCGCGAAGCTTGCCGGTACCGTTGTCCACGTTGAAGTACGCCGACACTTTTGCCTGCTCCGGCTTTACTGAGACGGGCCCGGCCTGGCGGCGCAGCAGCGTGGGCTGGCCTTTCAAGTCAGGATCGTTGTCCATGTGCGGGCGTGAGCCGAAGTGCTGCTCAACGTAATACTGAGAGCCGAGCAGGCCTTGCTCTTCGCCGCTCCACAGGCCGATGCGGATGGTACGCCGCGGCTTGATGTCGAGCGCTTTCAGAATCCGCATGGCCTCCATCATGACGATGGTCCCGGCTCCGTTGTCGGTCGCGCCGGTGCCTGCGTGCCAGGAGTCGAGGTGCGCACCCAGCATCACGACTTCGTCTTTCTTGTCACTGCCCGGAATTTCCGCGATGGTGTCGTACTGCATAGGATCGTCATCGTAGAAATTATTGACCACGTTGAGTTCCAGCGTGACCTCTTTTTTCTGCTGCAGCAGCCGGGCGATACGGGTCCACTGCTCCAGTGCTATAGTGAGTTGTGGGACGGTTGTGGTCTCGCCAATTTTGTACGATCCGCCGGATTGAACAAACACGGTTCCGCCCCCGGAAGTCTGGCGCGAATGGTCAATCACGGCCAGAACTTTCTCCTCGGCAAAAAACTGATTCGCGTCTTTCGTGAGCTGCCGCCGGCGGGCAATCTCGGCCGGGTTGAACATCGGCCGCTCGTCGGAGACCATGTAATCGGAAATTTTGGCGAGGTCATCGTCGCTCAGGCGCTTGAAGGGTGCTTCGGTGATTGGTTTCGCGTCGGCATCGGGGCCGAAAATCACGATCATGCCCGCCAGCTTGCCGCGGTACTTCTCGAAGTCCTTCTTGTCTTCGACGCTGACGCGCACGCACTTGCCGCTAACGACGCCGTTCGTACCCGGCGTCCACGCTTTGGCATAAACGAGGAGCGGTGTAATATCGGGCACGGTCATCCGCGCATTGACGTACTGATTTGCCCAGCCCCGGCCGAACGGGCCCCACACCTCTAGATGCGCATTGCTCAGGCCCATGGCTGTGAGCTGGTCGCGCGTCCATTCGTTGGCGCGTTTCATGTTCGGAGAGCCGGTGAGCCGTTCGCCGATCGAATCCATCAGGCCGGTGGCAAAATCCATGACCTTGGAATTGTGAAAGCCTTCGTAACGAATGCGAGAGATGGTCTCAAGATCGACTTTCTCCTGCGACCACGACGGAACTGCAAACAAAACAATGACGACAGAACAGACGTATGCCGTAAACCGCTTCCTCATGGTTGCTCCTGGGATTTGAGTGAGCCGATTGGAAGAATCAACCAGGGATTATAACGCCGCAGGCGCGGGTTTCCGCGAATCGCGATTGTAAAGTTATTTCAAGTGAGCTCGCGTGTTTTAAGGCTTCGCTGCGCGTTTTTGTTCCGCCGCCAGCTTTGCGGGTGCTGGGGGTTGAGCCTCTTTGGCGGCCGACGGTTTTTCACCATCAGATTCCGCTTGCTTCCTGGCCGACGTTTTTTCGTCGTCGGAATTGCCGGTCAACAGGTATTGCACGATGAGCGAGATGCGCCGGTTCGCGGGATCGAGCGGCGCCTCGGGCTTGCGCAGGCGCTGGTCGGCGAAACCGCGCACCTGCGTCACCTGGTCCGACCGAATTCCATTCGCCTGCATCACGCGTCGCGCGGCGTTGGCGCGATCGGCGGAGAGTTCCCAGTTGCCGTAAGCGGCGGAGGGCGCGTACGGCTGCGAGTCAGTGTGGCCCTCGATGGAAATCTGGTTGGGCAGCTTGCCCAGCTCTGCAGCCAGCATGATCAGCGTCTGCTGCCCGTCGGCGTTGAGCTTCGCGCTGCCGCTGTTGAAAAAAGTACCGCTGGCCGATTCGGAAAGCTCAATGCGCAGGCCTTCGGTCGTCACCGTCATTTCGATGTGGCTCTTCAATTTTTCAAAGTCGTTCATCTGCTTCATCGCTTGTTGCAGTTGCTCTTTGAGCTTGGGCATGTTGTCGCGGGTGAGGACAAAATTCTCGCCCGCTCCCAACATGTTAGAGCCGACTTTTTTCGACGTGCCGGTCGGATCCTTGAAATATCCGCCGACAGCCTCCTGAATCTGTTTGCTGGTGTTGAGCAGCCACAGCACGATGAACAACGCCATCATCGCGGTCACGAAATCGGCGTAGGCAACTTTCCACGCGCCGCCGTGATGACCGCCGTGTCCGCCTTTCTTCTTCAGGATGATGATGGGGCGCTTTTCCATTTGACTCCGCGGATTACGCAGAAGCCGCCGCGGCCTCGGTGCTTCTGCCACGGCAGGCCGCTTCCAGTTCTTTGAACGACGGACGCACGTGGCCGGGAACAGCGCGCCGCGCCACTTCGACGGCCATGATCGGTGCGCTGCCCTTTAAAAATGAGACCATCAGCACGCGCATGACGTAGAGGAACGCGTGCTCTTCCTCCGCGGATTTGGTCATGTTCGCTGCGATGGGGCCGATCAGTCCATAGCACAGCAGGATGCCGAGAAAAGTTCCAACCAGGGCCGCGGCCACTTTGTGGTCGATTTCTTCCGGCGGGCCGCCCAGCGCGCCCATGGTGATCACGACCCCGAGCACGGCGGCCACAATTCCCAGGCCCGGCAGGGAATCGGCCATGGTGGAGAGCGCAGCCGTGGGCTGGGTGGAGTCGTGATGGTGCACTTCCATGTCGAGATCGAGCATCTGGTCAAGATCGAAGACGTCTACGCCGGTGATGGCCATGCGCAGCGAGTCGCACACGAACAGGCAAACGTGATGGTTCTTCAGGAACTTTGGGTTCTTGGAGAAAATCGGGCTCTTTTCCGGCTCTTCCACGTCGGCTTCGAGCGCCATCAAGCCGTCTTTACGGGCCTTGTTGAGCAGGTCGTACATCATTTTCAGGGCGTCGATATAGGTTTGCTTTCCGAAGTTCGAGCCGCCGAAGACGCCGCCAATTCCGCCCGCGATCTTCCTGATGATGTGCAGCGGATTGGCGACCAATAAGGTGCCCACGGCGGCGCCGGCGATGATCACGAGCTCCGCCGGCTGAATCAGCACGCGCAGGTTGCCATGCTCCATCAAATAGCCGGCAACCACACAACCGAAAACCACGACGATGCCGATAATGGCAAACATGCTAGCTCCCGGAAGATCCTGATCCGCCGCTTGAAGGATCGTTTGCAGAGCTACCCGAAGAAAATGACGGGCCTGCGCCCGCCGCCTGCGCTCGCCATGCCGAGACCGCATCGAGCGAGCACTGTGCTCGCGCGATCAGCGTTTCGACCGTATCGCCGGCCTCAGCCGTGGCCTGGCCGATGGAGACCGGCAACGACCGCCGCTCTCCCCACCACTCGATCCCGTCGTTGGCCAGCATGCGCCGCACGCGTTCGCGCACGGAGTGTAGCGCCTCTTCGCGGCAACCGTTCAAGATGACGAGAAACTGATCATTCGCCCAGCGGCCCACAAAATCAGTCCTCCACAGCGCGCCTTCGAGCGTGTGCGCCACCACGCGCAACAAGGATGCAGCCCCAGGCGTACCAAAGCGCGCGCGAAAATTCTCGAATCCCTCCAAGCGAAAGAAGAGGATACCGAAGGGAATCTGGACTTCGGAAAAGGTTCCCAGCGTCTGCCGAAGATGAGATCGCATCATCACCTGGCTGGCCACGCCGGTGACCTCATCGACGCATCCGGGAAGGTTCAGGCTGTGTTCGCGATGATCAGGGATGGAGGCTGACTGTTGCTCTTCGAATACCTCGACCGCGCCCACAATCGAACCGTGAGCGTTGTGCACCGGCACCGCGCGCACGCGGACGGGAATTTCATGCCCTGCCTTATGATGCAGAAATCCGATCGCCTCGCACGGCTGCGAAGTCTTCATGGCGCGCGCCAGCGGGCACTCTTCATTGCAGAATTCGCACCCCGGCTGATCGCAGTGCAACAGAGCTTCCGCCACGCACGAACGCCCAATCACTCCGTAGCGCAAATGACCCGTGATCCGCTCCGCTCCATCGCTCCAGAGCACAACTTTCTTTTGCAAGTCGACCACACAAAGGCCCGCGGGCAGGCTCTCCAGGATGCCGCGGCAGATCTCGGAATCGAGCAGGGCAGACATTGCAGGGAATTTCATCCCACAGGGCTCATCGGCAAAATTGGCCGGGACTTCAAATGCCGCGTCCTGCGTGTATCTCCGGCAAGCCATTCCAACCCTCGGTTTCTCAGTTACATAGACGGACGAGTGGCACGAAAGCGACATGTCATGGCACGGAAGTGCCATAGGCAAAAAACCTGCACACGTTTAATTTCGCAGGTGAGCAGTTCTGGGGGAGGGCTGCCCGGGCGTCCTGGATCCGAAAGGGTCTCAGGACGCTCGTTATTTTTGGCTGACCAATCCTTCAACCCCTTACCCAGCCGCAGGTCGGTCACCCCAGCAGACCCACTTCGGCGGTACACTGCTGCGATGGAAAGCCAGCTTTCCTTCGATATTCCTCACACGGCTGTCCTTGCGATGGATTGCCAGGCAGGCATCGTCTCCATCTATGCGAAGCCAGCGAATGATTTTCTGGCGCGAGCGGCGAGTGTTTTGAAGGCCGCGCGCACTGCCGGGATAACTGTCATTCACGTGCAGGTAGGATTCCGCCCCGGACTGCCCGAGGTGAGCAACCGGAACAAACTATTTGCCGCGATCAAGTCGTCGCCGCAACACCAGAGCCTGTTTCAGGGCTCGTCGGGCGCAATCCATCCCGAGCTCGGCCCGGAGCAGGGTGACATTGTGGTGACTAAACATCGCATCAGCGCATTTACAGGGACTGATCTAGGGATGATCCTCCGCGCGAAGGAAATTGAGACGGTGGTTCTGTTTGGCATTGCAACCAGCGGAGTCGTGCTCTCAACGTTGCTCGAAGCAGTTGACGCGGACTACCGGGCCGTCGTGATCGCGGATTGCTGTGCCGATACGGACGTCGAATTGCACAATGCGCTGATCCAGAAACTGTTTCCCAAACGAGGCGAGGTCGTGACGGCAGGGGAATTTGTGCAGGCGCTGGCTGTTCGGTAAGAAATCGCTCCGGCTCGATCCCGCTCAGCGGCCATAGCGGCCCATCCACTCCGCTTGCGCGAGAATGTGCCCCTTTATTGCCGCTTCCAGTTCTTTCTTGCCCGCCCCGGGCTTCAGGTCGAGCTTCGTATCCAACGCGAACAACTTGAAATAGTAGCGATGCGGCTTGCCCGGAGGAGGGCAAGGCCCGTTGTAGCCGGTCTTGCGGAAATCGTTGCGGCCCTGCTCGGTACCGTCGGGTAGACGCGCATCCTTGCTCAATCCTTCAGGAAGGCTGCGCAGCGTCGACGGCAGATTCCACGCTGTCCAGTGATTCCAGTTGCCCACCGGCGCATCGGGATCGTCCGAGAGAAGAGCGAAGGCTTTCGTTCCCGCGGGAGGTTCGGTCCAGGAAAGCTGGGGCGAGAGGTCGGCCCCATCGCAAGTGAATTTCTTCGCGATGTCGCCGCCGTGCGAGAAACTTGAACTTGAAACGGTGAAAGACATAGCAGCCTCCGCGCTGCCGGCGGCATGCACCGGCGCTGCCGCCGCGGCGCATGTCATGAGAGCGAGCGTCATTCCTGCCGCAATTCGTGCCCTGGCCCATGGGACGCGTGGGAGAAAGTTTTCGCTCATCTTCGCGAGACGACTAGTTAGTGGAGATGGTGAAGTTGACCGTGATCTTGGCCTGGGTTTCCACCGCTTCCGCGCCCTGGTAGTGCGGCTTGAAATGCCATTGTCTCACGGCTTCCTCCGCCGCATTGGCCAGAATCGGTGGGCCGCTCACCACGTGCAGATCCTGAATCAGGCCGTCCCGCCCGATAAACGCTCGCAGGACGACCGAGCCCTGCACCTTCATTTGCCGCGCTAGCGTGGGATATCCCGGCTGTACCGGACGGCTTACCACTGCCGCCGTATCGGCCGACATTTGCACGCGCTCGGTGGCATTGTCGGTGACGGATGCCGCAGCTTCGGTGCCCGATGACGCTCCAGATGCCGGATCGGGAGCAGAATCGGGCTGCACCTCCACCTGTACGGCATTGGTGCCAGGATGAATGTTGCGATGGTTATCCCCGGCGATGACTTCCACCTCCAGCGGCGGCAACGCGGTCCGGCTTGTCACCGTCATGCCCGCGGGCGCATCGGATGCATCGACGGCGCCACGGTCCGGAATGCCGCGATCGACAACCGTCCTTTCGACTGGTGCCGTAGGCGCGATCGTCCGCGAGGAACTCCTTGCTTTGCCGCTGGCAACTTTGGAGCCGGCCGTCTTGGCGTTGGACTTGTGCGATTTCTTGCCCGTTTTTTCCGGCGCAGGCACGGCTTTGGCAACCGGTACGGGCTGAGTCGATCTCGCCGTTACGGGAGGCATGGCCTGCGCGATCCGATTTGTGTCCTGCGTGGCTTGATCCGGCGAGGCTTGGTCCTGCGACTCTTGCGCCTCGTCGGTGTCGGGAAACCAGAAATCGCGATCATGAAAGAGCACGAACCCCAGCGTAAGCAGCAGCAATGCCAGCGCCATCACCATCATGCGCCGTTGTTTGGGTTCGACCGGCGCGCCCGGGCGCGGGGCGTTCAGCAAAGGACGGCTGGTCTTCGGAAGCGGCGTCTTGGAGTACAGCGCATTAGGGTCGAACATGCAGGAACCTTGAGGCCGAATTTTCCTCTGGAACTGGGGGCGTTCCATCGGCCAATTGTGCATAGTATGCCTCGAATAGTGCCCAAAGGCCAGCAAAAGTGTGGATTTTTGCGGGTGCAGACGGCTTGGCGATGCGCCTTTGTCTCCTATGCTAAATTGGCCGTAACTTTGTGGGGCCTTCCGAATCCCATGCTTGTCAGACCCCAGCGGGATGCTGGGACCTATGGACGCTGAGAACCACGAACCGAAGCTGCCGGCTTCGCCGGATGCCGCTGCCAACGGGCCTGAAGCGAAGCAGGTCGAACCCAGACCCGTAGAACCAGTGACCACCGAGGCTGTGTCTGCGAAGACGACATCCGCCGAGGCTGGGCCAGCGGAGGCTAAAGCGGAGCAGACGGCAGCCAGTGAGGCTCGAGCCGCCGAGGTGGCGCCGGCAGCCAGAGTTCTCTCTCCCCGTTTCGCGGAGCGCAGGTTTGCCGAGCAGAGATTCGGCCAGGTCTCGCGCCGCGAATTACTTAAAGTGGCGCCGGTTCTTGCCCTTGGAGCCTTTGCCATCCCCGGAGCGCAGGAGTGGCTGCTGAAGAAGGGTTTGGGTTTCAGCGATTGGGCCTCCGGTGTTATGTTCCGCAGGTCGCATCTGGCCATGACTTTCGCGGACTCCGAAGTTACGCCCTTCGAGAAATTTCCTGTCAACGACTACGACGTCGACGATCCCGGCGTAATTTTCGAAAAGTGGACGTTGACCGTCACCGGCGCCGTGCAGAAACCGGGAGACTATACGCTGGCGCAAATTCAGACGCTGCCGCGAATCCGGCAAAACACGCGCCATGTCTGCGTCGAGGGCTGGGATGTGATTGGCCGCTTCGGCGGAGCGAGGCTGTCCGATTTTCTGAAAATGATCGGCGCCGACACGACAGCGCGATTCGTCACGGTCGAGTGCGCCGACGATTACTACGAGTCGCTCGACATGGCTACGGCGCTGCATCCGCAGACGCTGCTGTGCTGGGAGATGTACGACCGCCCGCTCACGCGCGCACACGGCGCGCCGTTGCGGCTGAACATTCCCACCAAGGTTGGTTACAAGCAGGCGAAATACTTGACTGACCTTAAGGTGACGAACATTCTGGAGCGCGTCGGTTATTGGGAAGATCAGGGCTATTCGGAATTTTACGGACTCTAAGAGCTCTTGGGGTTGCCAAGCTGGGGTTGCCAAATATGAGCGGTGCGGTCGTTGAAATCGTTCGCGCCAACGGAGAAGAAAAACAAACCGTCGTAAGAGCGGTGTATGAACATCCGCTGCCGGTGCGCATCTGTCACTGGGTGAACGCCATCGCGCTGTTCGTGATGATTGGCAGCGGCTTGCAGATTTTTCGCGCCTTCCCCAGCTTTGGCGCCAAGATTCCGCAGAAAGACCTGCTGAACTGGCCGAAGGCCTTCGCTATCGGGGGCTGGCTGGGCGGCGCGCTGCAATGGCACCTCACCTTCATGTGGATTTACATCGCCACAGGGTTGGTCTATCTCGGCTACCAGATTTTCAGCGGCAACTACCGGCAGGTTTTGTTCACCCGGCGCGACCTGCCCGGCGTGTGGCCTATGGTGCGGCACTACTTTTTCTTCGGGCCAAAGCCGGAGCAACGCGAGGCCTACAATCCGCTCCAGAAGCACGCCTATACCAGCGCCATCGCGCTGGGCGCGATCTCAGTGGCAACCGGCTTCGCCGTTTGGAAGCCGGTGCAGTTCTCGTGGCTGGCGTGGTTGATGGGCGGTTTCCACTGGGCGAGGCTCTGGCATTTCCTGACCATGTGGGCAATTTTGGCTTTCGTGTTCGGACATCTGGTGATGGTGATTCTGCATGGCTGGAACAATTTCTTCTCCATGCTGACGGGCTGGAAGAAAGATCCGGATTACTGAGTACAGTACTAACGCGGCGACGGATGGCAGACGACTGCTGCAGATGGCTGGCAAATGAGATGGCCGAACCGAACGTGCTCCGGAACAATGCGGCGGCGGACAAGTCGGGCCAGTCTGCTTCTGCCTTGACGCGCGAGCAGGACCTGATCGCGCGTGTGCAGCGCGGCCAGAACGAGTTGTTCTACGAACTGGTTCGGCCGTATGAGCGGCGCGTCTACGCCGCGGCTCTCGCCATCCTGCGCAATGAGAGCGATGCCGAGGATGTGGCGCAGGAGGCGATGTTAAAAGCTCTTGCCAACATCCGCCAGTTTCGCGCCGAGGCGCGCTTCAGCACCTGGCTGATTCAAATCACGGTGAACGAAGCGCTGATGCGGCGCAGAAGGGAGAGAACCGTGGTCATGGAAGGCATCGACGACCGCCGCGACGAAGAAACCGATTACACTCCGCGCGATTTTGCCGACTGGCGGGAGATCCCTTCCGAAGCGCTGGAGCGAAAAGAAATCCGCCAGAAGCTCGCCGAAGCGCTGGCCTCGCTCGATCGCAAGTACCGCGAAGTTTTCGTCCTCCGCGACGTGGAGCAACTGAACATTCAGGAGACGGCCGAGGCGCTGGGCATTTCCGTGGCCTCGGTGAAGACTCGCCTGCTGCGGGCGCGGCTGATGCTGCGCGATTTGCTGGCCGCCGGTTGGGGGCAGGGCTGGTTCAGCCGCCTGCCGTTCGAGAAGGGGTCCAAGCCATGGTGAACGAAAGGGTGAACTGCGAGCAGGTGTGGCGCGATATTTCCAACTATATTGAGGGCGATGTGGATACAGCCCTGCGCACGGCGATGGACGAACATTTCGGCACATGCCCGCGCTGCAAGTCGGTGCTCCAAGGCACGCGCAACGTGATCCGGCTCTACAGTGACGAGCGGATGATCGAGTTGCCCGCGGGATTTGATCGTCGTCTGGAAAGACTGCTGGCCCAGCGCGCCCGTCCGCGCGCGAGCCGCTGGCTGACGTGGGAGGCGTGGCTCGTTCCCGTGGCCGCTATGGCGCTGATTGCCGGCGGAATGTGGCTGATGAATTCGCGCACGGCAGTGCAGCAGGTCAAGTCAGAACATGCCAATGCTGGACAGAATATTCCGCCGGATCTGGCGGTGGTGGTGGCGCCAGGCACCAAGGTTTTTCACGTTCCCGGATGCAGTTTCATTCATGACAAGGACAACCTGCGGAAATTGACTGCGAAGGAAGCTCTGAAAGAGGGATTCACGCCGTGCCCGCGCTGCCTGAAGAAATATCTGGAGACCACTGCTGTCGTCTATGCCCTGCCGGGCACACAGGTAAGCAGCGATGCGGACGAAGACGAGGCCGCCCGCAGCGATACATCGCACAGAGACGAGGTGCGCGGCCGGGACTAAGGGAGCCCTGGCGATGTAAGCGGGAATCCGGACTAGGAGTCCGCTTGAGCAATAATTTGGCGCGGACTCGCGGCCCGCGCCGGCAATTGATGGGCTACTGCGGCTTCTTCATGCTGTCGTCGCTCTTCTTCATGCTGTCGTCTTTCTTCGTGCTGGTTTTCTTCGACGCAGTCTTGCTTTTGGCGGTGCTGCTCTTTGACGCCGAGGCAGTCTTCTTCGTCGAGTCGCTCTTCATGGTGTCGTCCTTCTTCGTTGTGTCTTGGGCGAAGGCCGTCATCGAAGCCAGAAGGCATGTCAGCGTCAGAATGCTGAAAATCTTTTTCATGGTTTCTCGTTTCTCCTTGGGTGAGGTATCGGCATTGCACTGGCAGGCAGGCCTGTCCGCCCGCAGCCGTACATAGGAGGCCCAAGGGTAGAGGAAAGTTACAGGGAAATTCAAGAGCTAAATTTGGGTGGCGTGAGTTGGTCGGGAAAGCTCTGCTCCCGCTCACGTGAACATCTTTTCTGCCAACGTCTTACAGATGCGGCAGCTTAAGCTGTGCGTCGTGCTTCAGCAGGCCAGTTGGTCGCGCGTGATCTTCAGTCCCGGCAGATTGCCGAGTACGGTCACGGCCACCGATTCGGTGTGGAAGAATTCATTGGCCAGACTGATCAAGTCGTCCGCCGTCACCGCCTCGATCTTTTCGATCAACTCGTCCAGATCGTAATAGCGGTCAAAATACATTTCCTGGCGGGCGAGGTTGGACATGCGCGCAGTGCTCGATTCGAGCGACAGCATGAGGCTGCCTTTCAGCTGGGCCTTGGAGCGGAGCAGTTCCTCCTCGGATACCGCCTCAGTTTTCAGCTTGCGGAATTCTCCCACCACCGACTGCACCACTTTCGCCGCCGAAACCAGTGAAGTTCCGGCGTAAACGGCCAGGCATCCGGTGTCGCGGTAAGGGTTCAGGTCGCTGTAGATGGAATACGCCAGGCCCTGGCGTTCGCGGATGTTCTGAAACAGGCGCGAGCTCATGCCGCCACCGAGCAGCGTGTTGAGAATGTAGCCGGCGTGGCGCTTCTCATGCGCGATAGGATGCGCGGGTACGCCGATGCACAGCTGCACCTGCTCCAGCGCCTTCTTGTTGCGCAAAATGATGCGCGAAACGATCTTGGGCGCCGACGAATGGAAGCCGTTCGACAGCGGCTTCATATGCTCGAAAAAGTTTGTCACCAGCTCGACAAAGCGGTTGTGATCGAGATTGCCGGCCGCCGACACGATGATGTTGCCGGGGGCGAAACGGTGTTTGTAAGCGTCGAGCACAGCGTCGCGCTCAAAGCGCTTCACTGTCTCCTTCGTGCCCAGGATTGGTTTGCCCAGCGGATGATCCTTCCAGAAGTTCTGCGTGAAGATCTCGTGGACGAGATAGTCGGGATTATCCTCGTCCATCTTGATCTCTTCCATGATCACGCCGCGCTCGCGCGCAATGTCGTTGGCGTCGAACACGGGATTCAGCACCAGGTCGCTGACGATGTCGAGCGCGGTCGGAACATGCTCATCGAGCACCTTCACGTTGAAGCAGATGCACTCCTTGGCGGTGAAGGCGTCCATGTTTCCACCGATGGAGTCGACCTGGCGCGCGATCTCCTCCGCGGTGCGGTGTTTCGTGCCCTTGAAGACCATGTGCTCGATGAAGTGCGAGATGCCGTTCGACTCGGGAGTTTCGTCACGCGATCCGGTCTCGAGCCACACTCCGATCGAGGCGGAGCGGATGTGCGACATCTGCTCGGTGATGATGGTCAGGCCGTTGGGAAGCGATTGACGGCGGATATTGCGAACTTCCTGCGCCATGAATAAATCCTGCTATGAAAGATAATTTCTGTAGAACCCCAGTTAACTTGCCGTGGAAGAATCTTTTACTATTCTGACATAGTAGCAAGGCCTGTGCGAGAATAGTTTAGTGGCCTAGAATCAGCGGGTTAAGGCAACTTCCACCCTGCTGCAGCACGGCCTGCAATCCAACCACCGCAAGAGACAAGGCGCGATGGGAAATCCCCCGCAAATCCCGCTACTCGGTATGGATCGGAGCGAACTTGCGGCGTTTATGGAGGGCGAAGGTGAACCCACCTACCGCGCGCAACAGCTGCTCGAAGCTGTCTACCGGCAACGGGTTGACGCAATCGAGCGAATTTCGACTCTGCCGCAGCAGTTCCGTTTGAAGTTGGTGGAAAAGGGCGTGTCGATTGGCCTGCCGGCGATCGAGAAATGCTTCGTCTCCCAGGACGGCACCGTGCGCTACTTGATGGCCTTGTGCGACGGGCAAAGCGTGGAAACGGTATGGATGCCTGAAGGAGACGGCGGCGAAGCCGGCGACGGCAGCGAAGCGGGGGATGGCGCCGATCAGGGCCCGAGCTGGGATCGGGCGAAGTTTGATCGGGCCACTATCTGCGTTTCGAGCCAGGTCGGCTGCGCCGTCGATTGCCAGTTCTGTCTGACGGCGCTGCTGGGAGTGCAGCGAAATCTGACCGCCGGAGAAATTGTTGGCCAGGTTTGCGCCGTGCTGAATGATCGGAAGGTCTCGCCACCGGAGGACCGCACGAATCTGGTTTTCATGGGCATGGGCGAACCGTTCCTGAACTACGACAATTTCATGAAGGCCGTGCGTCTGCTCGTCGCGGAGGTCGGCGTGGCGGAATCGCGCATGACGGTTTCCACGGCAGGCATTGTGCCGCGCATTCCCGATTTTGGACAGGAACCGGTGCGGCCCAAGCTGGCGATTTCACTAAATGCATCGAACGACACGACGCGGACCCAGTTGATGCCGCTGAACAAAAAATGGAATCTGCAGAAACTGATGGCGGCCGCGCGCGAGTTTCCACTGCGCAATCGCGAGCGTATCACGTTCGAATATGTGCTGCTGCGCGACGTCAACGACGCGCCTTCAAATGCGAAGGAAGTCGCCGAACTCATACGTGGGATGCGGGCTAAGGTGAATCTGATCGCGCTCAATCCGGGGCCGGGAATTGAGTTTGGCACGCCCACGGAAGAGCGCGTAGCCGCCTTCCAGAAAATCCTGGCCAATGCAGGAATTCCTGCTTTTGTGCGGCGCCCGCGCGGGCGGGATATCTTCGCCGCCTGCGGGCAGCTTAAGCGAACGGTTCAGATTGCCACAGCACCGGCACCGTAGCCGCCTGTGATCGCGGAGCCGTGGCCTCGAGAGTCGGCAGTTCAACGCGCAGACAGATGGCACCATCCTCGCGCTGCCGCCGGGAGACCTGACCGTGATGTTCCTGCAGTATCCCCTGGCAAGCGCTGAAGCCGTCGTCCGCGTCTGTGACTACCTCCGTCGTGCGACCCGCTGGCGCACAATTCTCAGCCGGAGTTGATGGGGTGGAAATCTCGAGCAGCGCGATGCCTTGTTCGCGGCGCGTGCTCACGCTAAGGATCGTCGTGCCGCTCTCATCCATCAGGTGCAGGCAGTTTCCCAGCAACTGCACACAGACCTGCAGCAGCTGGTTGGAGTCGCCCAGAACCTTGGGCAAGTCGGCATCAAAGTCGGTGTGCAACCCGATCTGAAGAGCCTCCCACTGCGGCTGCGCTAGCTTGACGGCGGTGCGTGCCAGCGTGTTGAGATCTACGGGAGTTTTGGCCGCTGGAGTCTGGCGGGCAAAACTGATGAGGCTGGCGACCAGCGACTTGGTGCGGCGCACCTGCTGGCCGATTTTTGCCGCCAGGGGCCGCTGCTCCGCGTTCAGTGAAGTGCTCAGCAGCAAGTCGGAGTAACCCAGCATGGCGGTGATGGGGTTATTCAATTCGTGCGCGGCGCCGCCCACCAACTGCCCCACCGAAGCCACTCTTTCCGACTGCAGGATCTGCGCCTGGAGCCGTTTGAGATGGTCAAACGATTCCTGCGACTGGTTGAGTAAGTGAATCAATTCGCGGTCGAGCATGTGCTGGCGGACGAATACCATCACGCCCATCACGATCGCGGCGCCCAGGGTCAACACGATACGGTAGAGCCGTATGCGGGGCGGGATCAGGGCATCTGAAATGGTCCAGACCGCGAAAAGTGGAAGAGTAAAAACAGCGATCATGCCGCAGCGGGCAATCCACACGCTGTAGACGGTTGAGGTCTCAACAGCGTCGGCATTGGACTGATCTACCCTGGTGGTCAGGCCAATCCACGTGATCCAAGCCATCGCGCAGGCCAGAGGCACGTCGTATACACTGCCGGTGTAATAGGCGTGGCGTGAAATGGCCCAGTTGGCAATTGTGGAACTGGAGACATAGGTGAAGCTCATGCCAAACAAGCTGGCATAGAGTTTTTTCCAGTGACCTTTGCTGCTCACCCAGCAGGCCGCCAAACCGGCCAGATAGGCCAGCTTCTCGATGAGATAGAGCGTATCCAGATCGTGGTTGTACGCGGGAATATTGGCTTGCACATACTGCCAGGGGATGACGATCAGAACATAGAGATACAGCCACCATACCAACAACAAGGCGAAATCGAGCCGGCCCAACCGGCCCGCGTATTCATCCTCGGAGGCATGGGGGCGTAGTGCAAGGGCAGCCATCAGCGGGACAATGTCGAGAAACAGAACAATGTCTCCAGCATAAAGCTCCGGCACGTCCCGGCGGAGCACGACCTCGTTGTAGGTCCAGGCGAGCTGATAACACAGCCACATGGTCAGGCCAAGAATGATGAGCGACCAGAAAAGGCGCATGCGTCCGCGCGACTGTAGCGCCAGAGGAATGAAAGAGGCCGCGCCGGAGGCCAGCAGGAGCGTGTCCGTGAAATCGCAAATCGCAGCCAGGCGATACGACTGCGGCAGAAACACAGCGGCCACAGTGAGAGCGGCCAGAATCCCGCCCACCGCTGCCAGCCAGATTTTGGCGCGCGCGTTCAAAACACGGTCCTCCGCATCATTCTAGATGGGATGGAAGAAGGGACATGGTTACTGTAGTAATCTGATGCATCAAGTCAGCCACGTCTGCCAGCGATCGGGGCTTGAAGGTAAGGTTTTCTTATTCAATAATATGCAGCACGATAATAGGCAGCGCGACAGATCGCTGCAGGCAGCGCCATCCCCGCCACTTGACGTCGTGGAGACTGATTCGATTGCGCTCGGTTGATCGCTACCGAAATTCCTGGAGACTGCGAATTCCGCCCGACCCGGGCGAGACTCGCCGCATTGAACGCTGGCTGGCGACGGCGCGGGTGTTTCTCGCCATCTCGACTTTGGTCGCCATTCGCATGGACCCGACAGAACTAGGTCATTCCTGGGCGGCCTACGGGCTGTTCGTTTTTTATCTGGCAAACGGCATTCTCATCCTCATGCTGCTGCGGCGGCGGCAGCAATCTACGTCGGCTTTTCGCCTGCTGGTGCACGCTGGCGATGTCGCGTGGCCGGCGGTGATCTCAATTTTCGCAGAAGGCCCGCGCACCCCGTTCTTCCTTTTCTTCTTCTTCGTCCTTGCGGCCGCGGCCTACCGCTGGGGATTGTGGGAGACACTCGGCACCGCTGCAGCCGAAGTTGCGTTGCTGTGGCTGGAACATCTGGTAGTGATTCAGTTGTGGCTGCAACCCGGGGGCCCTGCACGCCTGAGCGCCTTTCTCGGTCTGCGCGTGAACGTCAACGAATTCGATCCCAATCGGCTGTTCATGCTTTCGATCTATCTGCTCGTCATGGGACTGCTTCTGGGATATCTGGCTGAGCAGCAAAAGCACCTGCGCGCCGAAAAGGCCGTGGTGACGGGCATTTTGTCGCGGGTGCGGGTTGAAGCGGGCCTGACGGGAACGATGCAGCAGATTTTTTCCGAGACGATGGCAATGTACGAGGCCTCGCGGCTGGTGGTGGCAGCGCAGGAAGCACGCAGTCACCGGGTTTTTCTGGGCGAGCTGGACCGGGCCGGCTCGGGCACATCTCCCGAGTTTCAGTGGCTGGATGCACGGCGCGACGCCAGGACCTATCTCGAGGATTTTCCGGGCGAAGTCTGTTACTCCACCACGAGCGACGGGAAGTGGACGACGCTGGCGCTTGATCACTACGGGAATCAGATCCCGATCACCGATCAGGCGCCCATCGCCAAGCTTCGCGGGACGCAGGACTTCAATTCCCTGATCACGGTAGCTTTTCTTTTTGGCGGGGAATGGCGAGGGCGCATTTTCCTGTTCAATCCGTCATGGCGGGGCGAGAAGCAGGAGGAACTGCGCTTCCTGCTGAATTTGGTGCGGCAGGTGGGGCCGGCGATCTACAACGTTTACCTTCTGCACCGGCTGCGGCGGCGGGCGAGCGCTGCCGAGCGAGCCCGCTTTGCCCGTGAACTGCACGATGGCGCGGTGCAATCGCTGATTGCGGTCGAGTTGCAGGTGGACGTGATCCGCCGCCAGGCGGAGGCCAACCGTCCCATTGGCGCCGAACTTGGCCGGATTCAGGGACTGCTGCGCGAGGAAGTGCTCAAGCTGCGCGAGCTCATGCAGCAGATGAAAGCCATCGACGTAGACGCGGACCGGCTGCTGGGCGTGTTGAACGATACGGTCGAGCGTTTTCAGCGTGAAACTGGCATCAGCGCCCGCTTCGTGACCGATCTCGACGAACTGGACATGCCGCAGAAGGTTTGCCGGGAGTTGCTCCGCATTGTGCAAGAGAGCCTGGTGAACGTGCGCAAGCACAGCGGCGCGCGCCATGCGCTGGTGCGTTTGGGCTCGAGCAACGGAAAGTGGACCTTAACCGTGGAGGATGACGGCAAGGGATTTCCCTTCACAGGGCGGCTGAATCAGCAGCAGATGGAAGACGCCGGCAAAGGGCCAATGATCATTAAGGAACGGGTTCGTTTGCTTGACGGCGAACTCACGGTAGAATCAACTCCCGGGCAGGGAACGCGCCTGGAGATTTCAGTTCCGCGCGGGGAAGTGCCGAATGAATTTTAGAAAATCACAACCGGTTCGCCTGGTCATCGCCGATGATCACCCCATTTTCCGCGACGGCTTGCGGCGGTTGCTGGAGGCTGAAGCCGACCTGAAGGTTCTGGGCGAGGCCTCGGACGGGGCCGAAGCGGTGCGGCTCGCGAAGCAGTTGAAGCCCGACATCCTGCTTCTGGATCTGGCCATGCCCAAGCATCCCGGCCTGGAAGCGTTGCGCGAGTTGAGCATGCCGGCGAACGCTACTCCGGTGAGAGTGATTCTGCTGACCGCGGCCGCGGAGAAGAGTCAGATCGTCGAGGCGTTGCAACTGGGCGCACGGGGAGTGGTGCTCAAGGATTCGGCCACGCAACTGCTGTTGAAAGCCATTCACACCGTGATGGCTGGCGAATATTGGGTGGGACGGGAGAGCGTCTCCAATCTGGTGCAATACCTGCGCACGCTGATGCAGTCCTCACACGACGAGGCGCGGCAGAAAAAATTCGGTTTGACGCCACGCGAACTGGAGATCGTTTCGGCCGTCGTGGCGGGATATTCCAACAAGGAAATCGCCGAATATTTCAAGATCAGCGAAGACACGGTGAAGCACCACCTCAGCAATATTTTTGACAAGCTGGGCGTTTCGACCCGACTGGAACTGGCTTTGTTTGCAGTGAATCAGGCGCTGCCACTCAAGAGCATCGCATAGGAGTAACCGCAAGTAACGTGACATGGTACGAGCAGGAGCGCGGTGGCACTTCCGGGCCATTGGCCTGCGTGCGTCGAACGACTACAATTTCTGCAACGGGTCAAGTCCAGCTTTACGTGTGTACAAGGCGGTTCGTGTCGAAAGTTCAGCTTGCCGTTACTGGGGCTGCAGGCAAAAGTAACAGAAAGAGGAGCCCGTGGTTAACACTTTGAAATCGCTGTGGAAAGATGAGCGTGGTCAGGATATTGCAGAATATGCAGTCATGCTGGCTGTAATTCTGGTTATTGTCGTGGGAACGATCCGTCTCATCGGGTCAAACGCCAACACTGTGTTCTCGCAAGTAGGCAGCAGCATTCAGTAGGCGGCAAATCCGCGAATCCTTGACGCCGCCGCCCGACAGAAGGGCGGCGATCTGTCTGCCAGCGCTGGCTCCGGCGAACCCTATCTCCGGATAATCCCGATCTGCCGAAGAAACTTCTTCCGGCTTTTTCAGCCAACCAGATTCCTCAGGGGCAATGGTGCGCGTCACTTGGGCTGCGTCGTCGACGAACTGGACGTGGTGAGCGCGACCTTGTCGGTTGCGCCAGTGGAAAGCCGCGTCAGATAAGGGAAGAACGGAGTAATCTCGAATTCCATTTTTTCGCGAGCCGAAGCCAGCGGCACGCTCTTGGCTTTGGACAGTTCGACCTGATCACTCCAGGGATCGACCTTGACGCGGCCGCCAAGCGGTAAAGCGGCAATCTGGTCGAGACGCTTCTCGTCCAGCGCCGGAGCGGCGGCCACCACTGCCGCCATGCGGACGCTCTTGGCCGACGCCAGACCGTTTCCAAGGTGGGGGCGAATCAAATTGGGCAGATCGGGAGCTTTCTCCTGCAGGGCCTTCAGAAACAATCCTGCCTCTCCCAGCTTGTCCTTGTAAGGAGAGTTCTTCAGCAGTTCCATCGCCCTGGCGTCGGCCGCTTCCTCGTCAGCGGCGCTGCGCTTGAAGTCGAGGCGTTGGAATGAATCTTCGTCGGGGAAGAACATGCGATCGTTAAAGGCGAGCTGGGTGTCGAGGCGATGTCCAAGCACGATATGGGCGAGTTCATGCGAAAGAACCATCGCGAGCGAAGCTTCGTCCGGGAGAACGTCGAGCATTCCCCGGCTGACCACGATCGTGTGGCCGATGGTGAACGACTCCAGAGGCGATGTGAGCAGCACGCGGCAGCGCAGATCGCCCTGCAGATCGATGTTGTTGGTGATCAGCAGATTGTTGACGACGGTGCACAGGACTTTGTCGAGTTCGCCGGGAGGCGCGAGCAGGCCGATCTTCTGCAAGCGGTCGACGGCGTTGTCCTCCGCCTGTTTTTCCCACATGCGCTCGGCCACCACTGGAGTAGCATCAGCGGCCGCGTCGCTCTGATCACGCACCGATTGCGGGGAGTCCACCAGAATCTGCGTGAATTCCTCGTTCTTGTTCAGCCCCTTCAAGTCATATCCCCAGAGGCGGGTCTGCGCCTTGAAGTGCAGGCTCTTGCTGAGCCCGGTCTTCATATTCGATTCTTCGCTGTAGACGTAGGCCGGCAGCCACGTTCCCGGGCGCATGTTCAGGCGCCAGCTGTCGAAGTGGAAAAAGAAATTGATCTTGGGCTGCGGTGCGTAGGTTCCGTTGAAACGCACGATGTTGTAATCCTGGTCCTCGACCCAGATGCGGCCCATAAAGCGGGGAACCTTCTGCCCCTCCTTGGGCTGGACGTCGATGACGAGGCAGCGGATCTCACCCAGAAATTCACGTCGCACGAACGAGAAGTTGTAGTACTTCTTCTGAAAATCGCTATCCAGGACCACCATCTGCGCGAAGCCCATGGGCAGGAAATGCAGAGAATAAACGCCAGTGAGTTTTGCCACCACACGCCGGCCGAATCCGGGCTGGCCAGTGAACGACGTATCCTCGGGGCCGTCGGACATGTCGAGACGCCCGAGAAAGTACTGGTCCTTGGAAGGCACAGCGACGCCGCTGCTGTCGTTCTTGAGATCCTGCAGATAGGTTTCGACCATGGGATGCATGTGACGCATCTGGGCCATGAAATAGTGCTCGCGTTGCACCACGCGGTCGAGCACGTCATTGAGCGTTGCGGGCACCGGGGGCAGAGATTGCGTGGACTGCGAAGGTGTGTCGGTGGCAACCGCCGACGATGGAGCGGCCATGGGAGAAGCCGCGGGTTGCAAAGAATCTTGCGCGGCTGCGAAAACGCTGGCCAACACGATGAGAACCGACCACGAGCCCACACGAACCATTCGCATAAGAACCTTCTGGGAAACTACGCTATCTGAAAAATAATGTGCACGAGCGCGGTCGAGTCCGATGGCTGACCGTCTTTGAGCGCGGGCTTGAAGCGAATTTGTTCGGCGGCGCGTACGGCGGCGTCGTCGAGTCCGTACCCCAACCCACGAACGACTTTCATTACATGAATTTTTCCGGTGGCCTCAAAAACCACTTCCAGCAGCACCTCGCCCTCTACTTTTCGGGCGCGGGCTTCTTCGGTGTAGATGGGAAGCGGCTTGGAAATGATTTCCGCGGGCACAATTTTTGCTGCTACGGGAGCAGCCTGGCGCGACTGCACCGTCGGAGCCGCGGCCACGTCTGCGTCTCCGAATCCGGCTTGGCGAACTGTCCCGCGAGCCGAACGAGGATCTGCTACCGCCACGCCGCCACCGAATCCGGCGCTGGCAACCACGCCCCGCGCACCGTTGGCGCCGCCCGTGCCGTTGCCGTATCCCGGTCCGGTGGGCAGGTCAAAGCCGCCGGCTTGCGCAATGTTCACGGCTCGAGTTTGCGTGGTCCAGGCGGGCACGCCATTAGGATCGCCGAATCCACCGGTTTGCACTTGCGCGGCAGGCTTCTCAATCGTTTGCGGAGCGGAGCTTCCGGTGGAGAAAAGATTCGTCCGGACCAGCTGTTTCGGAACCGCTGGCGTGGCCGGCAATTGCTCCAGTTGCTTGGGAGCGATTTTCACTTCAGGAACCGGCGCATCCTCGATCTTCGGCCGCGGCGAAGATTGCGGAGCCGCCAGATGAAACGCTACGGGCAACGGATCTAGCTTCGCCACCAGCACCGGTTGAGGCAACCGCTTCTGCGGTTCGTGATTTACCGGTACCGGCGTTGGCACGAGTTCGATCACCTGATGATCGTGCACGGGATTCTCGATGATTTCCGGGCGCAGCACCGGTACCCACACGAGAATCGCGATGGCGACAGCCTGCGCGCCGTAACTGAAGATAAACTCGTACCACGGAGCCCGCCATTTGGGAAGCACGGAAAACGGGCTTGACTCAGATCCTGGGAATCCCATGTTCGTACTCGCTAGAAACACCGTTTCGAGTGAAAAAGTTTTCGTTTTCGTTGCGTTAAACGCCGGGAACCCCTGGGAGAGGGACTCGCTAAGTTTACTATCTCTTTCTGCATTCTGCACGGCAAAGGCCACTCGGTGAGGGCCGGGCTTGATGATAGTTCCTTTTTTATCAGCGCAGTAGCAGGGTAGGAAGATTCCTTCACATACCTCAGGTCTCGGCCATGCAAAAAACTACAGTCGAGCATGGACAGTTTTCCCAGCCGGAGAAGTGCCCCTTGTCCCTCCCAGAGCCCGTTCAGCAGCGAACAATTTTGTTGCTCTCGATGCCGCGAGTGGCGTTGCGGGTATCGACCACCAACTGAGCTTGCTCAACAATCCGGCGATAGTCGTAGTCGGAGTGGTCGGTGACGATAAGGACGCAGTCGTACTGCTCCAGGCGTTTCAGTTCCGCGCACTTCATTTGCAAGTCGTATTTGCGACCCTTGCCGATGAAAGGGAAATAGGGATCGTGGTAGCTGACCTGAGCGCCGTCCTTCTGAAGAAGCTCAATGATGGTGAGCGCCGGGGACTCGCGTAGATCGTCGATGTCTTTTTTGTAGGCGACTCCCAGAACCAGAACTTTCGCACCATTCACGGATTTCTTCTGGCGATTAAGAGCGCTGCTCACTGACGCCAGAACGTGGTAGGGCATGTTCACGTTTACTTCGCCAGCCAGTTCAATGAAGCGCGTGCGGAAGTCGTACTCCTTTGCTTTCCAGGAAAGATAGAAGGGATCGACGGGAATGCAGTGCCCACCCAGACCGGGGCCGGGATAGAAGGGATGAAAGCCAAAGGGTTTGGTAGATGCAGCCGCAATGACTTCCCAGATGTCGAGTCCCATGCGCAGGCAAAGCAGCTTGAGTTCATTGACCAGCGCGATGTTGACGCAGCGATAGATGTTTTCGAGCAGCTTGGTCATTTCCGCAGCCGCCGGCGAAGAGACCGGAACGGTGCGGTGGAAAATGGATCCATAGAGGGCGCAGGCGAGTTCCGAGGCCTGGGAATTTAATCCGCCCACGACCTTCGGAATGTCAGGGCGCGCAACGGTAGTGTTGCCGGGATCTTCGCGTTCCGGAGAGAAAGCAACGAAAAATTCCTTTCTCGCGTTGGCGCCGGCGTTGTCGCGCGCGGCTTTCAGGCCTAACTGGTTTTCGCGCTCGAGAATCGGGACGACGATTTCTTCCGTCGTGCCCGGATATGTCGTACTCTCGAGGATTACCAGTTGCCCCGGGCGCAAATGCGGGGCGATGGCGTGCGTAGTTCCGGTGATAAAGCTGAGATCGGGCTCGTGGTATTCATCGAGGGGAGTCGGGACGCAGATGATGACGGCGTCCATGGCCTCGAGTTGCGAGTAGTCGGAGGTCGCAGAAAATCCCTGCGCCTTCGCCGCCTGAACCTCCTCGGCCAGGATGCGGTAAATGTAGGAGCCGCCTTTGTTCAGCGTTTCCACTTTGTGGGCGTCGATATCGAAGCCCGTGACCGGGAACTTCTGCTCGCTGTACAACAGGGCAAGGGGAAGGCCAACGTAGCCAAGTCCGATGATGCCGACGCGGGCCTGGCGCTGCTGGATCTTGGTCTTGAGCTGCTCGCAAGTGGCGTCTGCAGTAGAGGATGGCGTCATGGGATAGGTCCGCAGGGACAGGAATTGGATGAAGAACCAGTCGATTTTAGCACGCGGAAACCGGCGGAAGTCTTGACTGTGAACGTGCCGGAAGCGGAGAAACCCAGTTCGGGAAGCGGTTCTCCGCGGTTTCTCTACCCGCGATAAGGATGGCGATGCGAAAGATTGTCCGCAACTTGGTGATCGTATCCTGCTTGGTGCTCGTGGTGTTTGCGGCGAGCGCGGGCAAGCTGCTGGTGGTGGATGATCCGCGGCCGTCGGACGTGATTCTGGTGCTGGCGGGGGAAAGAGATCACCGTCCAGCGCGTGCCTTGCAACTGCTCGACAAGGGATACGCCCCGCTGGTGCTGATCGACGCACCCGCGGATACGAAATTTTTTGGCTTCACGGAGGCGGAGTTGGCGGAGAAATACGTCGCACAACTTCCGCAGAAGGCCAGGGTACGGGTCTGCCCGATTATCGGACTTTCCACGCGAGAGGAGTCCCGCGACGCCGACAAGTGCCTGGCGGGTCAAACGTCTGCTCGGATTCTCATCGTCACTTCCGATTACCACACGCGGCGCGCCCTCAGCATTCTGCGTCACCAATTGCCGCGCCGGTCGTTCTCAGTCGCCGCGGCCTACGATCCCACGCAGTATGGGACCCTCTGGTGGACGCACCGGCAATGGGCCAAAACCTTTTTTGACGAGTGGGTGCGGCTGGTCTGGTGGAATGCCGTCGATCGCTGGCGGTAACGGCGCTGTTGGAATTTCAGACGGCAGTCAGGGGGCTACCTTACAACGCTAAACACAACCCCCGCACCTGAGGCATCCCCAGCTTCTGTGGTCCCGTAGAGGAGGCCAAATTCTCCGAGTACCAGTCCAGCTTCCGGCTGGATGCCGTCGCTGCCGCCTGTAAAACTGTGGAGAACGGTTTCTGTCCATTCGTTGTCCGCAGAAAGCGGCCGAGCGAGTTTGTAGACAACGCCGCACCCGTCGTTAAAGCCGGCATTACAAGAGTAGTCTCCGCCTACTGCGGTGGTGCCATACAGGTCGCCGGACGGATCGCGAAACACACCCCCATCCGGATTCCCTCCATCGGCTTGCAGGGTAAATGCGTGAAGCACAGTCACGGTCCAGGCGCCTCCCGATTCCGAGGGTGGATTCAGCTGGTAAACCGTTCCATAATTCTCGGGTCCCCATCCCGAAGCCGAGCCGTAGAACTTGCCCCACCCCGCGGGAACAAGTCCCGAGGAGGGATTGGCACCATCCGGGGGGCCGACGAAGGAATAGATCACCGATTCAGTCCACGGATCCCCCTTTACACTGGGAGGGGTTAACTTGAAAACCGCGCCATTGTTGTAAATTCCGCCAAAGCCGGCTGTGCCGTAGAGGTTGGCCTTCGAGTCGAAGATCAGGTTATTAGAAGGAGAGTAAGCATCGGTGCTTGTAGGTCCGACAAATACGTGCAAGATGGTTTCGGTCCAGCTGTCGCCTTCTGATTGCGGAGGGCTCAACTCAAAAACCGTACCGCAGCCGTAGCCCCCACATTCTGTTCCGGCTCCCTCTTCGGTCGTGCCGTAGAGGTTGCCATTGCTGTCGAAAACCAGGGAAGCGGCGGGATAAGAACCGTCAGTCGTGCCGCCTTGAAAGGAGTATAGAGTGGTTTTCGTCCACGTGCCGCCACTCACGGTCGGGGGAGCAAGTTCGAAAACTAATCCGCAGCCGTAGGTGCAGTCTCCCCCGCCGCCCAGAGAAGCCGTTCCGTAGAGGTTGCCGTTCTTGTCGAAGATCAGTCCGCCAGTGAGTTCGTCGCCGTCGGCGCCGCCCTGGAAGTTGTAAAGCACGGTCTCTGTCCAGGCACCGTCTTCGGTTGCAGGCGGAGACAGCTCATACACCAGGCCGCAACCCTGGCCGCCGCCGAAATCGGCGCAGTCTCCGTCTCCGCCGATCGAGGTAACGCCGTACAAGTTGCCCTCATGGTCAGCAATTAAGCCGGACAGCGGGACCATTCCGTCGGTTTTGTTGAAGGGCAGAATGACGGTTTCCGTGGTCGCTGAAGCAACTCGCGCCAAGGCGAACATGGCCAAGACGAGTGATACAGCCTGAAGACGCAACAGAAATGGACGATGAGATTCTGATGGGAAAGCGATATCGCAAATCGTCCCGGCGAGAATTGCCATTTTGACCTCGAATGCGGACAATGAATATAGCACCATCTGATGTTTTGGTCAGTGACAGACCACATCCCCTGGGCGCTTCGAACTGGCTTCGCAAAGGCGAACCGAACTGGGAATCTGAAACAGTTTTTCATGTCGCCAAGATGTTCCGTAGCACAAAAGCCATTGACGGACAACAACGAGGAAGGTACGATGCAGAACAAGGTCACCAAAACAGTTATTAACGGAGTGTGGGATGGGCAAGTCTGCTTTCCGCAAGATGGTTAGTAGCGTGCTATTGCTCCTGTCTCCCGGTGCATTGTTAGCCGCCGATTTTAATGCGGCCATGCTCTATTCCAACGGCCCCACATGGGTGAACGGGGCCTACGTTCCGCGGCCTTCCTCTTCGATTTTCAGCGGCGATCTTCTGCAGACGCGCTCCGACTCGGTGGCCAAGATCAACGAGGCGGGGTCGACGATCACCGTTCTCTCCGACTCGATGGTGACTTTTCTGGGCACGAGCGTGGATATTGAGCACGGCGGGGTCACGGTCTCGACGTCCAAGGGAGTCGCGACCACGGCAGGGGACGTGAAGGTGACGCCGGCGTCTTTCTCGTGGACCGAATTCAATGTTGTGGATGTGGATGGTACGGTGAAGATCTTCGCGCGCAAGGGTGATCTAACCATCACCGATGGCAAGGAGGTCTTTACCCTGGCGCAGGGCCAGGACACCACGCGCAGCGAACAGGCGCCCGACAGCGACAACAACACTAAGAAAAATCGAAAGCGGCAGGCAGGCACAGCGGCTCCGGCAGCCGGCGGCGGAATTCTGAATTCTCCGTATGCGATCGGAGCAGGCGCGGCGGCCGTCGCCGGCGTTACGACCTGGGTTCTGCTGCAGAGCACCAGCCCGGCCAGCCCCAGTAAGCCGTAGTGATCCTATAGTTGCGGTGAATTGCATCGGATAAGGCAGACGAAAGTCCTCAGCATCCGAACTGCCCCGCCTCCCGAAACGTTCTTATCTAGACCACTTCTGTTGCAGGAATAACAGGTTGCTCCTGCGGAGCGGGGGCAGGGGTCGGCTTGCGTTTTTGCGAGCGGTGCCGCAGCGGCGGAGCTGCGGCCACGGTGCACATCACGTAGAACAGCGCGGCGTTGGCGGGAATCTCCAGGTTGAAATCAAAGAAGCTGTGCACCAGGATTCCGCTAAAACCGAGCATGCAGGCCAGCGTGACCGCGCCGCCCACGTCGGACATCCAGTTGCCGATCTTCGACAAAGCCTTGCGATAAAGTACAATCACAAACCAGACCATGGTGGCGAAGCCAAGCACGCCGGTTTCGGCCAGCAGTTGCAGGTAGTCGTTGTGGGCCTGGTTGACGAAGAAATTTGTGTAGAACGTGCGAAATTGTGGGTAAACGACCGGAAATGTCCCCAGGCCCCAGCCTAGCAGCGGCCGTTGTCGGAACATGTGCAACGTGTCGCGGTCAATCGATAAACGGGTGCCGCCAGAAATCTCGGAGTGGGCTTCGGTCGAGATGCTGGTGAGGCGAGTCGTCAACTCCTTGCCCCCCAACCAGACCAGCAGTCCGATCAGCACAACGGCGAAACCTCCCACACCGACGGCGATTCGAGTGGTTTTCTTCTGGCGCAGAAGGACGACCCCGAGTAGGACCATCTCGAAGAAAATAGCCAGGATGCCCCCGCGCGACCCAGACAAGAAAATGGTGCCGACCATGATGGCAGCCGCCATAGCAGCGACGATGCGCTCTTTTCGATCAGCCAGCCGCGTGAGCGCCAGCACGAGCGGGATCGGCACCAGCAATTCCATCAGTCCCGCGTAGTGGTTGTGGTTGACATAAGATCCATAAATCCAGCCACCCAGGCGGGGTTCGCGCACCCAGTACAGTTTGCCGTTGGGAGCAATGCCCTGCAGTAGCGCCAGAGCGGCGACGATGAAGCCGTAAACACAGAACATCCAGGCCAATTGCCGCGCCTGAGCCGTGCGCAGCAGGGTTTGCGACGAAAGAAAACACAGCATCGCGTAGGCGCAATAAAGGAGAGCTTGCGACCACGTGTCGTGCGGATACGCGCTGCCGCGAAACACAAGTTGTACAGCGACGAGAGCTGCAAAGACGCCCATGGGAGGGAAGAGCGGATTGGAGCGAACTTCGAGTTCGTTATCGAGCCACTGCTTGGCAAACCAGCAGAGAGTGAGTAGAAGTGCACCCGCCTCGACACAGAAGATCGACCAGGGCTCGACGGCGCCGAACGCGGCAGGCCCGAACATGAGCAACCCGAACGTCCCGAAGAACACGGCCTTGCTGAGATTCGCTGAAAGAGTCTGACGCTTCTCCTCAGCTCTTTTCTCGCGGTGGAGGCTTGATTCCCTGTGACTGTGCCTGTGCGTGTGCATGAAAGCGATTGCGCGCTGCTTCCTTCTAACCCGGCTTTCTTTCCGAGGTTCCGGCTCAGATTTCCGGCGTTCCGGCTTCCGGTTCGGGCAGGCTACGACGGCTTCCGCGTGATGTGAAAATCGTCGATCCAGAGCTTACCACGGATGGGACTGCCCTCCGGAAGCCGCCGGACGTGCAGCACCACCAGCTTGCAATCAGGCCCCGTGGTGAACTCGCCCTCCACGGACTTCCAGAATCCCGCTTCTTTTAATTCGTCGCTATCGTAGTAAACCGTCAGGTTGTACATGTCCTGCACAGTAAAGTGCGGACCGCCGGCGCCTTCCAGTTCTCCGTTCTTGTAATAAGCGGAAAACTCGTACCTGGTGCCGGGCTGGACAGGAATGAGTTGGTAGATTCCCGCATCATTAATTCCGGGACCGTCGAACGTGATCATCAGGGACCGGCGGCCGGCATGAAAATCACTGGGATCAAGGGTGAGGGCAACACCGTCTTGTTTCCCATACTGCCAGTCGAGTCCGCCATTGAGCACATCGAGGCTGAATGCGCCATTCACTACCAGATTGCTGGGCGAAGGCAAATACGAAGAAAGCTTGAAACGCGGCGCAGCCTGCTGCCAGACCTGGACGGCTTCATCCACTTCCTTGTGCATGATGAGGTAGTGAAAGTGCTCAAACACGTAGCGCAGCTCGAAAGGCTGGCTCGTCGCCATCAGGGCATTCCAGACCTTGATGGTGCCCGCGGTCTCCTGCTTCGATTGGAGTAGCGCCAGAAATGCGATGTAGGCGTCGGCGCTGTGCGGGACCACGTCGCGCAGCAATGCGTCCACATCGGGATTGATGCGCCAGCAGAACTGGATGGCTGTCCCCGCCAAAGAAATGTCGTTGGCCAGGACAACGCGAAACTCGCGCAGGGCTTTCTCCGTTTCACCCTGAACCAGGTAGAGATTGGCAGCCTCCCAAGCGACGTCTGGAGTCATGGCATCGGCCTGAATCGCGCGCTCGAGCGCCATCGTTTGATTGGCGGTGTCTCCCAACACCTGATAGGCGCTGGCAAGATCGAACCAGTAGCGGGCCGAGTGCGGATTGAGCTGCACCGCCGCCTTGTAGTAGCCGATGGCGGACTGCGGATCGCGGCTGACCAGTTCGTAATAGCGGCCAAGATGGTTGCGGAAATCGGCGTTACCGGGGTCGAGGCGGGCCGCAAGTTCAAGGCTTCTCCGCTCGACTCGATTGCCCAACCAGGTGGTAACCAGATCGCGCGCCGTGAAGCCAAAGTAGCCAACAGCGAACACGGTGGCAATAGCGACGGCGAGCCGCTTGTGAGCGGGCGATTGCAACGGAATCTTCATGATCTGAGGCGGAGGTACTTCCCTCTACGCGCTGCTCGAAGACGGCGCTTCAAGTTCCTCGCCGCTATCGTCGTCGTCCTCGTCTTCGTTGGCGTGCCGCGTTTCCCCATCCTGATAATAGCGGGCGTATTTGTCCTTGTATTCGTAGTAGTAGTAATAGTCGGGAGAACTGAGATCGACGGCGTTGAGCAGGACGCCGACAACTTTGGCATTTACGCGGCCTAGAATGTCGCGGGAGCGGCGCAAGGCCTGTTTGCTGGTCTGGCCGGAACGAATGACGAGCACCACAGCATCGGCACGCGGCGAGAGCACGACTGCATCGGTGACCGAAAGCGATGGCGGAGTGTCCAACACGATGTGGTCGTACTGGTCGCGCAGCTGGGCTAATACATCCCGCATGTTGGTAGAGGCCAGCAACTCCGCCGGGTTGGGAGGCGGCGTACCAGCGGGAAGAACGTCGAGGCTGGGCAGGATCGCAGTGCGCGTGATGGCCTGCTCCAGCTGGACGCTGCCGGTCAGAACGTTGCTCAGGCCAGTGCGAGGTCCCATGCCCAGAGTTTTGTGAATGCTGGGGCGGCGCAAATCGGCGTCGATCAGCAGAACTCGCACTCCTTTCTGCGCGAGCACCACCGCGCAATTGATACTGGTAGTCGTCTTCCCCTCCTGGGGCAGCGCGCTGGTGACCATGATGACTTTGGGCGGAGCGCCGAGGTTGGAGAGCAGCAGAGAGGTGCGCAGGGCCCGATAGGATTCCGCCATCTGCGATTGCGGCCGCACCTGGGTGACGAGTTCCACTGCCTCTTTGGAGGATGAAGCGATAACCAGCCGCTTCGCTGCGGCGCCATCGCGGGCGGATTTCGAACCGAGAGGAATCATGCCGAGCGGTGCCAGGCCGGAAATCATTTGCGCCTGTTCGGTCGTACGGATCGTGTTGTCGAGCCCCTCGAGCAGATATGCCAGGCCCACGCCAGACGCCAGCCCCAGAACAAATGCGGCACCGAGGTTGCGCGGGATGTTCGGCTCGATCGGGGAGTTGGCCGGGCGCGCGCTGTCGACGATGCGGAAGTTGTTGGATTTCAATCCCGCCGAGACTCCGGCTTCCTTGAGTTTTTCCAGCAGTCCTTCATAAAGCTGGCGGTTGGTTTCGACGTCGCGCTTGAGCAGGCTGTACTGAATGGCGCTCTCGTTGAGCTTGTTCGCTTCCGTCTTCTGCTTGTCGAGCGCATCGCGCAGCATGTGCTCGCGCTGCAGGGCGGTCAGGTATTGACCGCGCAGAGAGGTCGCGATCTTCTTCATTTCCGACTGAATCTGCGTGTCGAGCTCCTTGAGCTGGCTGTTCAGCTGCGCGAGCTTGGGATAGGAAGGACCGAATTGCGTGTTCAGTTCCGCGGCCTGCAGGCGGAGGTCGGCCTGCTTGGAGATCAAGGAGTCGAGCAGGTGTGAAACGGAGGTCTGGCCCTCGCCGCTCTCGGAGGCGATCACGTCGGGATCGCCGGATTCAACCAGGCGGTAGAGAGACTCCTTGGCCATGCGTTCGCTCTCCGCTGAGGTGAGGGCCTTGTTGAGCTCGTCCAGTTTCGAAGTGATGATGTTCTGCTTCTCGTCAATGCCCAGGATTTCATGCTCTTTCTGATAGCGCACGAGTTTTTCCTGGGAGGTTTCCACCTGCATCTGCAGATCGACGAGTTGCCGCTTAAGCCAGTCCGAGGCCTGCATGGTTGAATCGAAGCGGGCTTTGAAGTTGTTCTCGACGTAGGTCTGCATCACGGTGTTGACGACAAGAGCGGCCATCTGCGGGTCCGGGTTGCGGTAATGAACCTCGATGATGCGCGAATTCGGGATGAGCGAGATCCGCAAGGCTCCCTTGAAACTGCCCAACATGGCGGAGGCGCGGGCGGGATCGGCCTGCAGCGGATCGGGCGACAGATCGAGCGAGGGCGAAGGAGGTGGCTGAGCGCCCGTCTCGGTGCGCCGATCAAGGTTCAGTTCGCGGATCACCTGCAACGCCAGCAGGTCGCTCTGCAGGATCTTGATTTCCGTCTCCAGTTCGGTGGGATCGTAGTAGTCGAGACTGAAAGTTGCCTGATTTTGGAAGTTCAGGGTCGTGTCGGGCTTGTTGATCGCGATGGTGCCGGAGGCCTCGTAAATCGGCGTCATCTTCAGGCTGGCGATCGCGACCACGGAAAAAACGCTGGCCAGAACGGAGATGACGATCCACTTCCGCTTGACGAGAATGCGAATGTATTCGCCGACACCGGACTCATGGGCAGGAAGCTGCGGATAGGTCGGGAACCCCCCCAGCGAGCCGTGGTCTACCGGCTGCATGTCGCGAATCATCGCGTTATTCGCTGGTACCAGGGGTCCTGAATCCATGCCTTCTCCTCAGCGAGTCTTTCGCTGTTCTAACCTTGAAGCAAGATGTTCGCACACCAAACATTTAGTCCCGGTTCGAAGAGGCTGGTTCGTCGCGCAGGGAACGTGTTTTGCACCGAGCAACTGGAGAGTTCGTCGCTCATTCTAGCATCGGATGGGGCAAAAAGGGGCGGCGAATTTCTTAGCGGACAAGAGTGTAAACAAGGGTTATTTGCATCTCCGAGGCGCGACGTTTCTTGCCAAACTCCGCTATACTAGCGGGCAACCGGAAGTCTGCCATCACGAAAATTCGCAGGCAGTTTGTGATAGGTTCACAGAATTAAGGCGGCGCGAGTATGGGTTCGCGCGCGAATGAGTTGGCGCAAAGGACGAGGCGAAGGGGATGAATTGGTCCGAGCAGGTCGTACTGGTCACGGGTGGGACGGGATCCTTCGGGAGAAAGTTCGTCGAGATCATGCTGAAGGAACACCGGCCGAAACGCCTGGTGGTCTTTAGCCGCGACGAACTCAAGCAGCATGACATGCGGGCGTCGGGACTGGATCATCCCAGCCTGCGTTATTTCATCGGCGACGTGCGGGATGCATCCCGCCTCGAACGGGCTTTCGCAGGCGTGACGATCGTGGTTCATGCCGCCGCTTTGAAGCAGGTGCCGGCCTGCGAGTACAACCCGTTCGAAGCCATTCAGACCAACATCATGGGCGGGCGCAACGTGATTGACGCCGCCATCAACCGGGGCGTGCATCGCGTGCTGGCGCTGAGCACGGACAAAGCCGTGAACCCGATCAACCTGTACGGCGCGACGAAACTGTGTGCGGAAAAAATGTTCGTGCAGGCCAACGCCTACGCGGGCGCGCAGGATTCGTGCTTCAGTTGCGCGCGCTATGGAAATGTTGTTGGCAGCCGGGGCAGTGTGATTCCCGTGTTCATGGAACAGCGCCGCCAAGGCCGCATTACACTGACGGATCCGCGCATGACGCGTTTCTGGCTCACGCTGGAGCAAGGCGTGCGTTTTGTGGTGAGCTGCATCGAGCAGATGCACGGCGGGGAGATCTTTGTGCCGAAGATTCCCAGCATGCGCCTGCTCGATCTGGCAGAAACGATTGCGCCGGGATGCGAGATCGAGACCATCGGAATCCGGCCCGGCGAAAAACTGCACGAAGTGCTGGTCTCCGAAGACGAAGCGCGGAACACACTCGAGGTCGAAGACCGTTACATCATTCAGCCGTCACATCCGTGGTGGAGGCGCGAGAATTGGGTGAACGGCCGGCCCCTGCCGGAAGGATTCCGCTACGCCAGCGACTCGAACGAGCGCTGGCTGACGAACCGCGAGTTGCGAGATTTGATTTCACCCTCCGCAGATGAAGCCGACCCGGTCTCCGCACGGATTCCGGCTTAGGACTCGAGTCATGGGTGCCACAGTGGGTGCCACAGAATGAGCGCCACATCGGTCAGCCCGCAAGCTCTCGCTATCAACGGGGGATCGCCTGTGCGCGCGACTTTTCTTCCCTACGGACGCCAGTCGATCGAAGAATGCGACATTGAGGCGGTGGTGGCAGTCCTGCGTTCGGACTGGCTGACCACCGGTCCGAAAGTTGCCGAATTTGAAGAAGCGTTTGCGGCTCGCGTGGGCGCGGCCGAAGCCGTGAGTTTCACGTCCGGCACGGCGGCATTGCACGGCGCCGCTTTTGCCGCGGGACTGAAACCGGGCGACGAAGCAGTCACAACTCCGATGACGTTTGCTGCGACGGCGAACTGCGTTCTGTATCAGGGCGCGACTCCAGTCTTCGCCGACGTCTGCTGGGATACGTTAAATCTCGATCCGGGACAGCTTGCGGGAAGGATTTCTTCCCGCACGCGTGCGATTCTGCCCGTGGATTTCGGCGGTCATCCTGCGGATCTTGTGGCGATCCTGGAGATGGCGCGCGCGCGTGGACTGATCGTGATTGAAGACGCCTGCCACGCTTTAGGCGCCGAGTACCGCGGCAGGAAAGTGGGGAGCACGGCCGATATGACCGTGTTCAGTTTTCATCCGGTGAAGCACATCACGACTGGAGAGGGTGGCATGGTCACCACCAACGACGTGCGAACGGCCGAGACGTTGCGGCGTTTTCGCAGTCAGGGAATTTCAACCGATGCACGGCAGCGTCAGAGTACCGGGCAGTGGTTCTACGAGATGGTTCTGCTCGGCTATAACTATCGCCTGCCGGATATTGCGTGCGTCCTCGGGCTGGAGCAGTTGAAGCGGCTGGACGGGAACCTGGCACGGCGTCGCGAGATTGCCGCAGAGTACACGGCAGCGTTCCGCGAGTTGCCGGGCGTAGTTGTGCCCGCGGTGCGGCCGGAGGTCAATCCGGCGTGGCACTTGTATGCGATTCGTCTTGATTTTGAAAAGTTGGCCGCCGATCGCTCACAGATTTTCCGCGCTCTGCGCGCGGAGAACATCGGCGTGAACGTGCACTATATTCCGGTGCATTGGCATCCCTATTACCGCGAGCGATTCGGATATCGCGGCGGAGAGTTTCCCGTCGCCGAAGGCGCCTACGAGCGTCTGATCAGCCTGCCCATGTTTCATGCCATGACCGGCCAGGACATCAAGGATGTGATCGCGGCGGTCACGAAAGTCCTGTCTACGTATTCGCGGTGATCGAAACAACCGTGATTGAAAAGCCGTGGTTGAAGAGCTGAGGAGCGTGCCCTTGGACCGAAACAAGCCATTTGCGGAGGGTTCACTCGTGCGGCTGCGCCCCCTCGAGCGCTCCGATCTTAATGACCGCTACCAGAGCTGGCTCAACGATCCCGAAGTGACGCGCTATACCGAGACGGGCACTTTTCCAAGCACCGCGGAGGATCTCGAAAACTATTACCGGGGAGTGACGGGATCGAAAAACGATGTGATCCTAGCGGTGGAAGAGAAGAAGTCCGGCGAGCACGTGGGCAATGTGAAGCTGGGGCCTATTCACTGGGTGCATCGCACGGCGATATTCGGCATTCTGATCGGTGAGAAAGATTCGTGGGGCAAAGGCATCGGCCTTGAAGCCACCCGGCTGATGGTGGAATACGGTTTCACTCGCCTGAATCTGCACCGCATTGATCTCGGCGTGTTCGCGGAACACGAGTCTGCCGTGCGCTGCTACAAGAAAATTGGATTCAAGGTGGAAGGGCGCTTGCGGGAGGATCTGTTTCAAGGTGGACAGTACAAAGACCGGTTGTGGATGGGCCTGCTGCGCTCGGAGTACAAGCCACTCAGAGCCGGGAAGCGAAAATGAAAGCGCTGGTGGTGGGCGGCGGGTCGATTGGCAGCCGGCATCTGCGGAACCTGAAGCAGCTGGTGGAGCATCGGGCCCTGGTGGAGACAGACGCGGCGCGCCGCGAAGAAGTCGCGCAGGCGGTCTCCGTCAAAAGTTTTGCCGAATTGCGGCACGGTCTGGCGTGGAATCCGGATTTCGTGGTGGTAGCGACTCCCACGCATCTGCACGCCGAGCAGGCGCTGCAAGTAGTCCGCGCGGGCCTTCCAGTATTCGTGGAGAAGCCGCTCTCGCACACGCCTGCCGGCCTCGCCGATCTCTCGGATCTGGTCGCGGCGAAGAAGCTGGTGTCACTGGTGGGATGCAACATGCGTTTTCATCCCGGACCGGCGAAAGTGAAAGAGATGCTAGCGGAAAGCCGCTTGGGAAAGATTTTGTTCGCGAGAATTCATACGGGCTCATACTTGCCGGAGTGGCGTCCGGGCGCGGACTATCGCCAGAATTACGCTGCTCGTGCCGAAAGCGGCGGGGGATGCATCCTCGACTGCATTCACGAGATTGATCTCGCGAGATGGTATCTGGGTGACGTCGAATCTGTCTTCTGCTGTGCGGGACACTTGAGCTCACTGGAGATCGAGACTGAAGACGTTGTGATTCTGGTGTGCCGGCACACTAGCGGGCCGATTTCGGAGATCCATCTCGATTATGTGCAGCGCACGTATGAGCGTGGCTGTCAGATTGTCGGAGAGCTAGGATCGATCTTCTGGGACTTTAACGGCAAGGCCGTGCGTTGGTACGACGCTACAAAAAAAAAGTGGACGAACTACCCACAGCCTGAGGAGTGGCAGATGAACCAGATGTACATGGACGAGATGGCGCACTTTGTTGACTGCATCAAGCAACAGCGCGAGACGATGCTGCCCATCCCTGACGCTGCTGCGCTCATGAGGGTGGTATTCACGGCGAAGGCGTCGTCGGCGCAGGGGAAGATGCTTGCCGTGGAAAATTTCTGAAGAGTCGTGATGAGGAGAAGTTACGAAGTGAAGGTGGTCGTAATCCAGGCGCGCATGGGGTCGTCGCGATTTCCGGGAAAGGTTCTGGAAGATCTGCAAGGACACCCGATGCTTTGGCATGTCGTGAATCGCGTGCGACAGGCCCGAAAAATAGACGAGGTCGTAGTCGCGACGACTGACCGCAGGGTCGACGATCCGATCGCTCGATTTTGCGAACGGGTAAGCGTTGCCTGTTTTCGCGGCAGCGAGCAGGATGTGCTGGATCGTTTTTATCAAGCCGCTAGAGCGAACGGTGCGGACATTATTGTACGTATTACGGCCGACTGTCCGCTGATCGACCCGGCGGTCATTGATAAAGTTGTGGCGCGGTTTGAACAGGGAGACTGCGACTACGTCAGCAACGTGTTTCGCTACACGTATCCGGACGGACTGGACACCGAAGTTTTCTCTAGCGCGGCTCTGGAGCGGGCATGGCGCGAAGCCAGCAAGCCCTCGGAGCGGGAGCATGTGACGCCATACCTGCGCACGGACAGGTTCCGAACCGCGAACGTGGAGAGCGAGATTCCGGTTTCGCCAGTGAAATTCCGCTGGACGGTCGACCATCCAGGGGATCTGGAATTTGTACGCAAGGTGTATGCAGCGTTTTCGAAGAACGGGAAGAAGAGCGAGCAATTCGGGTTTCGGGATGTATTCGACTTACTGAAGGAGAGGCCGGACTTGGCAACGATTCAGGCAGAAACGATCACGAACGAAGGCTACTACAAGAGTCTTTACCAGCAGGCGAAGGCCGGCGCGGCGCCGAAGCGTCCGCTGGCGCAATCGCAGGCGTGGCTGGCGCGGGCGAAGAAGGTGATCCCAAGTTGCGCGCAGACCTTCAGCAAGGGATACACCCAATATGTGCAGGGCGTGGCACCGATTTTTCTTGAGCGCGGCAAAGGCTGTCGCGTGTGGGATGTGGACGGCAATGAATACATCGATTACGTGCAGGGGTTGCTGCCCAACATCCTGGGCTACGCGCATGACGAAGTGAATGCGGCCGCTACGGCTCAACTGACGCAAGGCCACAGTTTTTCGCTTCCACATCCGCTCGAGGTACAACTGGCGGAACGGTTAACCCGGCTAATTCCGTGCGCCGAGATGGTGCGCTTTGGCAAAAACGGATCGGACGCAACCTCGGGCGCAGTGCGGGCTGCGCGCGCGTTCACGGGCCGCGATCACATCGCTTGTTGCGGATATCACGGCTGGCAGGACTGGTACATTGGCAGCACGACGCGCAACGCGGGCGTTCCCAAGGCCGTGCGCGAGTTGACGCATCCGTTCACCTACAACGATCTGAGCAGTCTGGAAAGATTGTTTGCCGAGCATCGAGGCGACTTCGCTGCTGTGATTATGGAGCCGTTCAATTTTGTGGAACCTGCCACGGGCTTTCTCCAAGGCGTGAAAGATGCAGCCCACAAACATGGAGCCTTGCTTATCTTCGATGAAATCTGTGTTGGCTTCCATTTCGGCATCGGAGGCGCCCAGAAACTTTTCGACGTTGTTCCCGACCTGGCGTGTTTCGGGAAGGCGATGGGCAACGGATTTCCGATTTCCTGTGTGCTGGGGCGCGCTGATGTCATGCGGACGTTCGACGAGATTTTTTACAGCTTTACGTTTGCAGGCGAAGTCGCGTCGATGGCAGCGGCGATGAAAGTGCTTGATATTCTCGAGCATACCGACGCCCTGGCGCGTATTGAATCGAACGGCCGCACGCTGCAGGACGGCGTGAACGCCATGGCGCAACAGGCTGGATTAGGGCAGCGTGTCCGGGCCGTGGCACGTCCCCAGTGGTCACTGCTGAAGTTCAGCGACGAGAATGGCGCCGACAGCCCGTTGCTGAAGAACCTGTTTCAACAGGAGGCGGTGAAACGTGGCGTGCTGTTGCTGGCTACGCACAACATGACGGCAGCGCACGACGGCCAGGCCGTTCACCAGACCCTGGAGGCATACGCGGAGGTTATGAAAACGCTGGCGTCTTGGGTGGAAGAACCGGATGCTGCGCGGTATCTGGAAGGCCCGATGACTCAGCCGGTGTTCCGGGTGCGATGAGCGGTTTCGCGACCAACCTGCTCTCGAAAGCCATGTGTTGCGCTGAGCTTTCTTGGCGATGAATCTCCTTTTCCGGACGGACGCGAGCGTCAAAATAGGCACGGGTCACGTCATGCGCTGTCTCGCGCTTGCCCAGACTGTGCAGGATGCCGGCGGCCGCACCGTTTTTGCCATGGTGGAAGCGACGCCCGCGATCGAGAGCAAGCTCACGGCGGAGTCCTGCAAAGTGCTCCCAGTCGCCTGCACCGCCGGAACCGCGGACGACGTGCAGCAAACGCTTCGGCTGGCGCGCGAAGAGCAGGCAGGCTGGGTCGTCATTGATGGATATCAGTTCGGCGCTGGCTATCAGGAGGCGTTGCGAAGCGCGGGATGCAAGGTTCTCTTCCTCGACGATTATGGGCATGCGAGCCACTATTCGGCGCGGTTTGTCCTGAATCAGAATGTGAGCGCCAGCGAACGGCTCTATGAGACGCGGGAGCCGGATACGCGGCTGCTTCTCGGTCCGCGCTTTGCGCTGCTGCGGCGGGAATTTTTCCCGTGGCGCGACTGGAAGAGAGAAGTCTCGCCGGTTTGTCGGCGGCTGCTCGTGATGATGGGAGGCAGCGATCCCGACAACCTGACTGCGCGCGTGCTCGACGCGGTGGTGCAGGCCGGCATCGGCCATCTGGAAACGACCGTTGTGGTTGGCGGCAGCAATCCGCATTTGGCCATGTTACAGAGGCTGGCTGCCGAATCTGGGAGGAAGATCGCTCTGCGCAACGATGTGGCAGACATTGCGGAATTGATGGGTGCGGCAGACATCGCAGTTTCCGCTGCTGGTTCGACGTGCTGGGAACTCTGCCTGTTGGGGCTTCCGGCGTTGCTGATCGATGTGGCTGCAAACCAGAGTGCAGTAGCGAAAGAACTGGATCGAAGGGGATGTGCGATTCACTTAGGTGATCAGACGGTTGACGCGGGGAAGATCGCGAGTGAACTGACGCGGCTGGTCGCTTCGTTCGAACTGCGCAGGTCCTTGTCGCAGAAGGCACGTGAGTTGGTAGACGGCCAAGGCGCCGAGCGAGTGCTGGCTGTCTTGCGCGGCGATAATGAGGACCTGGCCGACGAAACACCGCTCCACCACGAAAGTTTGCAGTTACGGCCCGTGCGCTCCACTGACAGCCGTTTGCTATGGGAATGGGCGAACGATCCGGAGGTTCGTGCAGCGTCGTTTTCCTCGGAACCGATTCCGTGGGAAACGCACTCCGCATGGTTTGCAGAGAAACTGGATAGTAGCCGAACCCTGATGTGGATTGCTCAGAACGGAAATGGGATGCCCTGCGGGCAAATCCGTTTTGATAACCGGCCGGATCGAGATTGGGAGGTAGACGTCAGCGTGGCCAAGACGATGCGCGGGCGCGGGCTGGCGAGCCGGCTAATCGCACTCGGAGTGGAGTCGCTTTTGAGAGAGGATCGTGGCGCGAGAGTTCACGCCTTCGTGAAGCCGGAGAACGCCGCCTCTTTGCGAGTGTTCGAAAAGGCTGATTTCGAGCGACTCGGCACGGAAGAAATACGCGGCGATGCCGCCGTTCATTTCGTCTGGCAGAAGCCCGCTTAACCTTGAATCCTAATGAAGCATACGGCCAAGCCCGGGCAACAAGATTACCTTGTCCTCGGTTGCAAGGTGTGGAATCGCCGCGCTTTTGACGAGACGCTGCGGCGGTTGCCGGGCCGATGGACTTATATCGGTTCGCCGGAGGATTTGTCTCTTGATGTGATTGAAAGAATTTTCCCGCGCTATATTTTTTCTCTGCACTGGTCGTGGAAGGTGCCGCAGGAAGTGATAGAGCGTTTCGAGTGCGTCTGCTTCCACATGACCGATGTTCCTTACGGCCAGGGCGGGAGCCCGCTGCAGAATCTGATTGTGCGCGGGCATCGCGAGACGAAGCTGACGGCGCTCCGGATGACCGCAGAATTCGATGCCGGCCCGGTGTACATGAAAGAGCCGCTTTCATTGGAAGGGGGCGCGGAAGAAATTTACTGCCGCGCCTCAAGATTGTCGGCGGAGATGATCCAACGTATCATCCAGCGTGAGCCAAAACCTGTGCCGCAACGGGGAGAGCGTGTGACCTTCAAGCGCCGCAAGCCAGAGGAAAGCGAAATCAAGAACGCCGAATCTCTGGAGGAATTGCACGATCTGATTCGCATGCTCGATGCGGAGGGATATCCGCGGGCGTTTCTGCATCATGCGGGCTTCCGCTTCGAATTCAGCCGGTCGGCACTCTACGACGGGCGAATTGTGGCCGACGTCAAAGTCACACGCGAGCATGAAACGAGCGGCCAAGGCATAGGCAAGAAAATCCGGAACCAGAAGGGCAGGGCAAAATGAAAGTTCTGGTGATCGTGGCCCATCCCGACGATGAAGTGTTAGGCTGCGGCGCGACCGCGGCGCGGCTGGTGATGGAGGGCCAAGAGGTGCACTTTGCCATTCTGGGCGAGGGCCTGACTGCACGCGATTTTAACTGGGCTGCGCCAGAGACGGACCAGTTGGCTGCACTGCATCGCCAAGCCCACGCAGCGGCCGCAAAAGTCGGCGTGAAGCACGTCGTGCTGAACCAGTTGCCGGATAACCGGCTCGATACCGTGCCGTTGCTGGACGTTGTCAAGATTGTCGAGGAACTGGTCGAGCGATTGAAGCCGGACATCATTTACACACATCATGCCGGCGATTTGAATGTAGATCACGGCGTGATTCATCGGGCCGTTTTGACGGCGACGCGTCCGATGAGCGGGCAAGTCGTGCGCGAGATTTACGCCTTTGAGGTGCCGTCGTCGACGGAATGGGCGTTTCAGCGCCTGGAGCCGGCATTTCGGCCGAATGTTTTTGTCGATGTGACGCGAACCCTTGAAGCCAAAATTGCCGCCATGGAATGCTACGAAAGCGAGGCTCGCAAGTTTCCCCACCCGCGCTCGCCGGAGGCACTGCGAGCGATCGCCATGCGCTGGGGCAGCGTGGTGGGATGTGGGGCGGCGGAGGCGTTTGAACTGGTGCGTTCCATACGTCCACGCCTGGATTGAAAATCGCTGGAAACATGGCCGTGCAAACCAAAATTCCGCAGATCAGGATCGGATCACGCACGATCGGCGCCGGGCAGCCCGTGTACGTGATCGCGGAGCTGTCGGCCAACCATCATCAGAAATTCGATGAGGCGCTGAAGATCATTCGTGCAGCCAAGGACGCCGGTGCCGACGCGGTCAAGCTGCAGACATACACGCCCGATACGATGACCATCGCGAGCAACCGGCCGGAGTTTCGCATCGAGGGTACGATCTGGAATGGGCGCAATCTGCATGAGTTGTACGCAGAGGCATACGCGCCATGGGACTGGCAGCCGCGTCTGAAACAGGCGGCCAACGATCTCGGGCTCGATTTGTTTTCTACGCCGTTCGATGCGACCGCAGTTGATTTTCTGGCGCAAATGAATGTGCCCGCTTATAAGCTGGCGTCGTTTGAACTCGTCGATATTCCACTGATTCAAGAAATGGCGCGCACCGGCAAGCCGCTGATCATGTCGACGGGGATGTCGACCGTGGAGGAGATTGAAGAGGCGGTGCAGGCAGCGCGCGCTGCTGGAGCAACGGAGATTGCGCTGCTGAAATGTACAAGCGCTTATCCGGCGCCGGCAGAAGAGATGAATCTGCGAACGATTCCGGAATTGTCGCGGCGTTTTGCTGTGCCCGCGGGACTCTCGGATCACTCGATGGGAACGGCCGTTCCGGTGGCCGCGGTGGCGCTGGGGGCGTGCATCATTGAGAAACATTTGACGATATCGCGCGCGGAACTGGGGCCGGACAGCGTCTTCTCGCTCGAACCGCACGAATTTAAGGCCATGGTCGATGCGGTGCGAACCGCCGAGAAAGCGCTGGGCGAAGTGCACTTCGGGTTCGGCGCCAAGGAGGCCAGCAGCAGAGCGTTCCGGCGGTCGCTGTTTGTAGTGCAGGACGTGAAAAGCGGCGAGACCTTCACCTCGGAAAACGTCCGCTCTATCCGCCCGGGTTTTGGACTGCACACCCGGCATCTGAACCAAGTGCTTGGACGACGAGCAGCCTGCGACATCGAACGCGGAACTCCACTGCGGTGGGATCTGGTCGAGCGGCAATGAAAATTGTGAGTCCCTTTCTGAAGAGGGTGGTCTACCCGTCGTTGTCGACGGGCAATGTCTTTCGCCGCACGGCTCCGCGCGGGCTGGCGGTCGTCACCTATCACGGGGTGCTGCCGCGAGAATACGAACCGATCGATCCGGCGTTGGACGGCAACCTGATCTCGGCGGAGATGCTCCGCCGGCAGTTGCGTCTGCTCCAGGCGCATTACTCGGTGATCACGCCTGAAGACGTGCTGGCCTGGCGCGAGGGCCAGCGCGAACTGCCGCCGCGCGCGGTTCTTCTCACCTGTGACGACGGACTCCTGAACAATCTGACCGAGATGTTACCCGTCCTGCGAGAGGAAGAAGCGAAATGTTTGTTCTTCGTGACCGGCGCTTCGAGCTCTGAAACGCGCGGGATGCTTTGGTATGAGGAATTGTTCCTGCTGTATCTCCGCGCGCCGGCTGGGCATTTCGAGATTTCGCATGAAGGGGTTTCGCTCTTCGGTGACCTGCAGTCGAAAGAAGAGAGGCGGGCACTATGGTGGAGTTCCGTGCACAAGCTTTCGCGGCTTAGCCAGGAAACGCGCACTTCCTTTCTTTCTGCCTTGCGTGCGCAACTTGGACTCGATGCAGCGCACTGCCTCGATCGCGCAGACCCAGTCGCACGTCGCTTTGCGCTCATGACGGCGAGTGAGCTTTGCCCGTTGGCATGTGCTGGAATGGCGATCGGTGCGCACACGCTGAGCCATCCCATCCTGTCGCAATCGCCGCCGGAACTGGCGCGATATGAGATCGCAGAATGCCGAACGCAACTCGAATCAGCCTTGCAGCAGCCGGTTTGGGCATTTGCCTATCCTTTTGGAGATGCGCAGTCGGTATCGCCGCAGGTGCTGGCCATTCCAGAACAGGCGGGCTACCACGCTGCCTTCCTGAACTTTGGCGGGGGGCTCGGCGCGGATCTTCCGCCCTTCGCACTGCCGCGGGTCCACGTCACGGCAGAGATGAGTCTGCCCGAATTTGAGGCGCATGTTTCGGGTTTCCATGCGTGGCTACAGCGGCGAGCCGGCTGGAGTCCACGGGTTCTCGCGGGTTGATACACTTACATACTTGCCGCAGCCGGTGCTGAGGTCTGCTTTCCGACGATGGGTCGAGACGTGCGCCTAATCCTGCTTAAAGAAATTCCTGAGGATGCGAAGCTGCGCCAGCAGTGGAACGCGCTGGTCGAGCGCCTGGACCGGCCGCAGGTTTTCTACACCTATGAGTGGGCGCTCGCCGTGCAACGCGCCTACCACGCGACGCTGCACACGCTGCTTTTCTTGACTTACGACTTGTACGAGTCCCTCAGCGGCGTTGCGGCGCTGGCGGCTGATGATGGCGGCCGAGTCACGTTTCTCTGCGCCACAACCGGCGACTACTGCGACTTTCTCTCCCAACCGGCACAGAAGCCCAGTTTCGTCACGGCCGTGCTGGGGGAGTTGAAGCGTCAGGGAGTCGAAGACATAACCCTGACCAACCTGCCTGCTGACTCGAATAGCGTTGCCGCTCTCAGGCAAGCATCACGCCAGATTGGATTCCGCTACTTTGCCCGCACTGCCTACCTGTGCGCACAAGTTTGTCTGGCGACTCTGCCTCGAAGGCCGGCGGAAACCAAACCGGTGCTGCCGCGCAAGAAAATGCTGCGCCGTTTCCTGAACGCGATGGGGCGTGAACAGCCGGTGCGACTGGAGCACGCTCGAACGTGGGAACAGGTACAGCCCATACTGCATCAATTCGTGCTAGCTCACGTAGCGAGATTCCTGGTCACAGGGCGCATCAGCAACCTGGCGTCGCCGGAACGGCAGGTGTTTCTCGAAGAACTTGCCCGGCTGCTCTGCGAATCGGGCTGGCTGAAGTTAACACGCATGATGTCCGGAGAAAAAGTGTTCGCCTGGAACTATGGCTTTCAGTTTCAGGATACATGGTTCTGGTACCAGCCGACTTTCGACAGCGGTCTGGAAAAATTCTCTCCCGGTTTCTGCTTGCTCGCCAAAATTATTGAAGAAGCCGCCGACACGCCTGCGTTGAAGACGGTCGACCTTGGACTGGGCGCCGAGGAGTACAAAGATCGATCCATGAACCGGAGCCGTGAAACCCTCTGCGTGACGCTGAGAACGTCGGCGACGCGGCAGCTGCGAGAGGTTGTGCGCTACCGCGCGGCTCGAATCGTTCAATCTTCGCGGGAACTCGAAGGCGCTGCTCGCGCGTGCGTAGCATACTTGCGGTTGTCGCGGGAGCGCATCCGCCGTGACGGCGTTACGGCCACGATCTCAAGGCTGTTCCGGCGGTTTCGCGAGTTTCTGTGGTCGGAGTCCCAGGTCTTTTTCTTTGAATGGAATGGTTCAGTCTGCGATGGCTCGTGTCCGGCTAATCTGGAGCCGCTCGACCTGAATCGGCTGGCCTCGGCAGCATCGCAGTATAACGGTGACAAGGAAACAGCCGCATATCTGATACGCTCGGCTGCGAGACTAAGGAGCGGAACCGCAGAGGGCTTTGCGCTGGTCGATCAGGAAGGGCGAATCCTGCATTTGGCGTGGGCCACCTGTTTCAATGGTTTCTTTCTGTCGGAATTGAACGCCAACGTGACAGCACCGGGAGCGGACTGCGTGATGCTGTTCGATTGCTGGACTCCTCGGGAGGTGCGTGGTCACCGATATTATGGCCGCACAGCGAACCTCATCGCGCGCCGAATGCACGAAAAAGGCAAGTGGCCGTGGATTTTCAGCGCGGCCAGCAACATTGCTTCCATACGAGGGTTGGAGAAGGCTGGATTTGAACGGCGGTATTCGCTCGTACGGCAGCGTGTAGTCGGTTGGCAGAGAATCAAGGGAACAACGCCCAGGCTCGATGCGGCATCGCGCACCGAGGCCTCCGCTCACGTTTAACGAGATCCCGCATATCATGCCCATGCGCATTCTCCTGGTCCATCCCGAAGACTCGCCGCGAAAGGGAACGTGGTCGCACGAGCACTGGGATCTGCTTGTCGACTTAGGCAGGTCGTCGCAGTTCTCGGCGGGCGATTGGGGGAGGCAGTACGGTTGTCCAATCTTGCGTGCGGATTCCTTCAGGAACGGAGTTGCTGATGCAAGGCAGGTGCGCCAGATTTTTTCTGCAGGCGTGGGACGTTTAATCGATGAAGAAGGAGTCGTTTGGTGGGATCTGGCGTCGCTGTTGCTGGTGCACGAGGCTTTGGATGTTCTGGCGCTGCAGCGGGTCGCCCGTGAAATCAGTCCTTCGGCTGAGCTTTGGGCCACGCGATTGGGCGGACCGGCGAGTGTGCTCGGGATATTGCTCGGTCGTTCCCCCCGCAGTCTTGAGCCGGGCGGATGGGCGCGATCGGCAGCGAGAGCGAGACACTACGCTGGGATGTTCCGCCGTTTTCCTCCGGAGCAAATCAAAGAGATCATCCTCGATAAGTACGATTCGGGATACCGGTGGCGCTCGCGTTTTGCCGGAAGGTCAAAGCGGTGTGCCGATTCTGCAGTACTCGTGCCGAGCGCCTATGGAAACGTCTCGCGCATGGCCGCGTCGTATGCACAGCTGCTTCCGCAGCAGACATTTCTGGTCGTGGCCACGCGTCAGAGCGGAAGGAATTTTGTGCCGTCCTCCAACATGGTGGTGCGGGACCTTGCCTCTTACGCCAAAGCCGAGGCTCGGTCGGCGGAAGCCGTGTCGCTGCTTGAACGGTGGGCGGAGTTGAAGAGCGAACTGGAATCGTTTGCGGAACTGCATGCGCTCTCGCGGGCTGGAGGGTTAGCTTCAGTTCCTGGCTGGATTCGAGACGGCATCGGGGCGCGAAATGCGTGGCGCAACGTGCTGGAGAGCGAACCAGTAACTGGAATTTTGTGTGGCGATGACAGCAATCGGTATACGCGCCTACCGGTTCTGCTGGGCGCCAGAAGGAAAATTCCGACTGTCGATTTTCATCACGGTGCGTTCGATGGGCGCTATTTGCTGAAGACTCTGGCCTGCGACGTTTATCTGGCGAAGAATGAGATGGAGCGCGACTACCTGTTGCGGGTCTGCGGTCTCCCCGCCGATAGAGTCGCCATTGGGTCGCCTTCACCCGTTTTCCTGCGCCCGGCGAGCCGGAAACTGGCGAGCGAGAAGAGGCCGGAGGCTTCAGCGATTTTCTTTTCCGAGCCCTACGAAAGCGCAGGCATGCGCGCCGAAGAGGTGTATCGTGAACTCCTGCCACCGCTGTGCCGCACGGTCCGTGAACAAAGGGGCGGCCTGATCATCAAGCTCCATCCATTCGAAAGTCGCTCCCAGCGCTGCAAGTTGGTCCACGAGATTCTGAGTTCGGAGGACTGCAAACTGGTGAGCGTGGTCGACGGACCGCTTACGGAAGAGTTGATGTCGCAGGCGTGGTTCGGCATCACAGTCGAATCCAGCTGCGTCATGGACTGTGTACAGAGAAGTATTCGCTGTTTTCTGTGCGGATGGCTGAGGCTTTCTCCGTACGAATATGTCCAACAGTACGCGCGGTTTGGAGTCGGGGAGATGCTTCAGGACGCGAAACAGATTGCGGAAATTCCACAGCGGGCGGACGCGAAGCCGAATCCTTTACCCCAATCGGCGCTTGCGACAAGTGCCGACGCGGCCATGCTGGAGTCGTGGCTGACCCGACGGCGCGAACAGTCCGACGCGAGGTCGGCGTCGTGAGCCATCAAACGGCCAACTCGGCGCCCGAAAGCGCTGCCGTGGCTAGCCAGCGATTTCGCTCCCAAGTGGGACACATCTCGCGTGAGTCGGGAGTGTTTTTTGCCGGCACACTCTTCTCGATGTTCTTCGGCTATGCCTTCAAGGTGTACCTGGCCCGTGTCCTCGGAGCGGAGCAGTTGGGCCTGTACACCCTCGGCATCACGCTGATTGGATTCATCGGCATCTTCAATTCGCTCGGCCTGCCACAGTCGGCGATGCGCTTTGTAGCTGCTTACCAGGCCGCCGGGAAGCTTAAGGAGTTGCATGCCTTGTTGTGGCGCGGAGCCGGACTGCTCCTGGCGGCGAATGTAGTTCTGGCCGTGGTCTTCCTCGCTGTGGGCCGGTTCCTGTCACTTCACTTCTACCACGCGCCCCGGCTGGTGCGGTACTTGCCGCTGTTTGCGTTGGTCATGGTGTTCGGCGTTGTCGGTACCTTTTACGGCAAGGTGCTGGCAGGATACCGCGATCTGAAACTGCGAACGTTGATCGTAAATTTTGTGGGCAGTCCGCTGAACATGCTCATTGCGGTCTTGTTGATCGAGTTGGGTTGGGGACTTCGCGGTTATCTGACGGCGAACGTTGTGAGTGCGGCTGTCGTCTGCCTGCTTCTGCTCATCGCGGTTCGCCGGTTCACGCCGCCGGAAGCGCGATTTGCCGCGCAGCAGGGATCGTATCCGCAGCGGCACGTCTGGTCGTTCTCCGCGACCGCACTGGGAATCAGCGTCATGGAATTCCTGATGACCCAGGTCGACAAGATCGCTCTGGGCTTTTATCGCAGCACGCGGGAAGTCGGCATCTACTCTGTGGCGGCGGCTTTTGTAGTTTACGTGCCGCTGGTCTTGACGTCGGTTAATCAGGTTTTTGCGCCCACTATTTCCGATCTGCATACCCGTGGTGATCGCGCCTTGTTGTCGCGACTCTACCAGTCGCTCACCAAATCAGCGCTTGGGCTGACATTGCCCCTTGCCCTGGTGATCCTCATTTTTGCGCGGCCGATCATGCGCATCTTTGGGCACGATTTCGAAATCGGTTGGCCTATCCTGATCGTGGGCACCTGCGGCCAACTGGTAAACTGCGGGGTCGGCTCCGCGGGGTACCTGCTTCTGATGTCGGGCAACGAACGCCGATTGATGAAGGTGCAAGTCGTGATGGCTGCAGTGATGGTGGCTTTGAGCGCCGGGCTGGTGCCGTTCTGGGGAATTGTCGGTGCAGCGGTTGCGGCTGCGGCGACCAATGCGGGCGTGAATGCGTGGAGCCTGATCGAGGTGCGCAGAGCGTTGAAACTCTCTCCGTACAATCGCGGATATCTGCGGCTGCTGGCTCCGGTGGCGGCTGCACTGACTGTGACGCTCGTGCTGAAGACGTATTCCGAGATTTTTCATCACGACTGGCTTGCCGTGGGCGTCGCCCTCGCCGCGGCCTATGGAATTTTCGTTATCGTTAATCTCAAGGTTGGATTGGATGCCGACGACCGAATGATTGCAACTGCGATCTGGACGCGGATTCGCAATGTGCTCACGACCCGTGCTGGAGTGGAAGCGTGACCGAAACCAGGGATGTGCAACTTCCCGCCGACCTTTGCGCGGAAGCGGAGAAGAAATTCGGGCGAACCTTCGCGAGCGTGGAGGAATTGCTCACTTTCGTGTTGCGTGAGTTGTTGCACGACGAAGGCGCTCAATTCGATCAGGCCGAGCAGCGTCTGGTCGAAGATCGGCTGCGGGAACTGGGTTATCTCTGAAAGGAGATATGAGCCGCGGCCGCCGTTGTGGCGAACGCCGAGCATATGGAGAGACTGGAGGACGTCGAGCGCGAGGCAAAGGAGCGATTGTATCCGTCGCTGACCAATCCCAGCTGGCCCGTACTGCGGCGCCGGCGCGACATTTTCCAAAAATGGCTGGCGCAGTTGGAGCCGCGCGAACTTGACGTGCTCGACCTGGGCGGGCGCATTCAACCGTATCGTCCGTTGCTCGCGGGAAGCCTGCGCCGTTATGTCGCCGTTGATTTGAGGCAGACGCCGTTGGTGAACATCGTGGCGCGCGGTGAACAGATTCCATTGGCCAGCGATCGATTCGACCTCGTGATCTGCACGCAGGTTTTGGAGTACATTCCCGAACCTGCAGTAGCGATCGCGGAAATCCATCGTGTGCTCAAGCCCGGCGGTTGCCTGTTCTTAAGTGTGCCGGCGGCGAGCGTGCGCGACGCCGACGAAGACGCATGGCGCTTTCTTCCCGCCGCGATACGGCAACTCCTCGCGGTTTTCAGCCAGTCGGAAATTGTTCCTGAAGGTGGCAGCCTGCTCGGCTTCTTTCGCACCGTGAATGTTTGTCTCAGTATCTTTGCTCGCTACGAGGCGCTGCGCAAAGTTTACCGATGGACGATCTGCCCGATGTTGAATTTGTGGGGCGAAGTGCTGGAACATATGGCAAGCAGCAACAACGATCAATTTACGGCGAATTACAGCGCATGGGCGAAGAAATAAAGCTTTGGACTTGGCGGTCCAAACTTAATGGCCCGGAAATGACGGCTGGGGTCGCATCACGATGAGTTTCGTGCGAAAGCTTCGGCAGTTGGGCCGCGATCTGTTGCCTGTGACCGGTTTTCATTTCACGCGGCCGCTCGTGCTCTTCCAGAGTGACGACTGGGGACGCGTGGGCCTGCGCGATCACGAGGGACTGGAACAACTGCAGGCGGCGGGGCTGACGCTGGGCGACCAGCCGTACGATTTCTACACGCTCGAAACGGCGGAAGATGTGGCGGCCTTGAACTCGACCCTGAAGGTGCACCGCGACTCGGGCGGCCGACATCCTTGCTTGCAGATGAATTTCATCGTGGCGAACCTGGACTTCGCCAAAATGCGCGCGGCAGATTTTCGGGAAATTCATCTTCTGGCGCTGGCTGAGGGCCTGCCTCAGGGATGGAGGCGGCCGGGGCTGATTGAGGCTTATCGCGAAGGCATTCGAGACCGGGTGTTTCATCCGGCTTTGCACGGCACGACGCACTTTTGCCCCCTCTCGATGCAGCGCAATTTGGCTGGAGACGGCGAGCGGGCCCATTTCATGCGAATGCTCTGGCAGGCCGGAACGCCTTACATCTTCTGGCGTGCGCCTTGGATCGGCTACGAATATTGGGATCCGGAGAAACCGGAGGACAAGAGGTTCTTGCACGTGGAAACTCAACGGCAACTGATTGGACACTCGGTGGGAGCGTTTGCCGCATTGTTCAGGATGCTGCCGGGGTCGGCCTGTGCTCCCGGATACCGCGCTAATGGCGACACGCACAATGCGTGGGCGCAGCACGGAATTCGCGTGGCGCAGAACGGTCCGGGAGCACCTGCGCCCCCACACTTCGATCGCTACGGCATTCTGCACATTTCGCGCACGGTGGAGTTTGAGCCGGCGGTAGATCCGAATTTTTCGGTTGAAAGGTGTGTGCGGCGCGCGGAAGCCGCCTTTGCGCGCGGCATGCCGGCGGTCGTTTGCGTCCACTCCATCAATTTTCATTCCACGGTAAGGGATTTTCGCAGCGCCACGCTGCGAGTTCTGGACGAGTTCCTGGTAGCTCTCGAGTCCAGGTATCCCGATCTGCTGTACTTGCGCGACGAAGAGCTTTACGAGTTGCTCACCAAAGGTTCATGCCAGACTTTGAGCGGCAATGCCGGTGCGACACAAGTGAGGGTCATCCGGAAGAAATTTACACGGGCTGAAACGATGGCACAGCGGGAAGCGTAGATGATGCGGAAATCAATCCTGCTGCTCACGGTGGATTGTTTACGGGCAGACCACGTTGGCTTTATGGGCTATGGGCGCGCGACGACTCCCTTTCTGGACGCGCTCGCGGCCGAAAGTTTCGTTTTTCCGGCAGCGATTGTCGCCGGCGCGCCAACTTATTATTCGTTTCCCGCGATCCTGGCATCGCGATACCCGCTGGCGCTGGGGCGCGATGTGCTGGGCCTGGCGCCCGGCGAACCGACCCTGGCGTCCGTTTTGAAACAGGCTGGATACGCCACGGCGTCGTTCGGCGCGGCCAATCCGTACATCTCCTCGCGTTTCGGCTATGAACTGGGATTTGATACCTTCCGCGATTTTCTGAAAGATGAGTTGACAGCGCCTTTCGACCGAAAGCATGCCGACCCTCAGGCGCATGCTGTTCCAGTTAGTGGCTGGATGAGCCGCCTGAATCGGGCTATCCAGAAAGTTCGCCCCAGCCTGGGACCGCTGAGGTTGGCTTACGACGAACTATATTTTCAGTATTGCCAGCGGGTGACTCCGGCCGCCGAATCGCTCGATGCGCTGCGTCGGTTCCCAGCAGCCGAAATCATTGTCGATCATGCCTGCAACTGGCTGGCGTCTGTCGGTGACAAGCCCTTTTTTCTCTGGCTGCACTTGATGGACCCGCACGCGCCCTACTGCCCAAAAGAGCAAGCACTCAGACTCATGGAGTGCGATCCGGTCACGCCCTTTCGGGTGCGCTATCTCAATTCATTTTGGAATCGATCCGATATCGGGCCGCGGCGACTGGCTTGGCATCGCGACGAAGTGATGAATCTCTATGATGCCGGAATTCGCTGGGTGGACGAACAGACTAGGCGATTGATCGAGACGTTGCGGCTGTCGAAGAAATGGGACGACTGCATCTTTGCCTTCACCGCTGACCACGGAGAAGAGTTTCTGGACCATGGTGGCCGCTTTCACCCGCCGTCGCGATTGTCGGAGGAATTGATTCGCGTGCCGCTGCTGGTGCGCGTGCCGGGCCGCGCGGGGAACAGCAAGAAAAACGGGGTGAAAGGCGTCTTCAGCATGCTACATCTGGCGCCAACGTTGCTGGAGGCGGCGCAACTACTCGCCCCTGCTGCCTTTCAAGGGCGCAGTTATTGGCCGCAAATGTACGCGGCAGAAAACTTCGATGCGATTGCCATTTCGGAAAGCGTGGCGGGCTGCACCAATCCCCTCCACCCGGAGAATCGTCTGCGGCCGCGTGTTTTGTCGGTCAGAGAAGCGCGCTTCAAGCTCAGCCTGCACTTCGACACGAAGCGTGATGAACTCTACGACCTCGAAGCCGATCCCGGCGAGAACGCGCCTCTGGCGCCCGCGGCACAGAAGCCCGTGCGGCGGCACCTGCTTGAAATCGCTTACCTGCATTTGCAGCGGGCGAGAGACGAAAGGCTGCGGGCGCAGGCTCGCCTCCACGAACTTCGGCTAGAATGGGAAAAACCAGCGAACCGGGCTTCGCCAGTAATCTCTCAGCCTGCCCACTGACCTTACGCCGGGAATGATAAAGATCTTCACGCCGTCGTTTGCGGACGAAGCTGATACCAACGCGCAAAATCTCTCCGTAAAGGAAATTGTTGTACGCCTCGATCCGCGGCGCGCCGCCGTGACCATGCTATATGAAGGCGTGGTCGATCCGCGCATCGCGTCACGTCCGAACACACGGTTGCTGCGCTGGCACAAACACGGAAATACTGCGCGTACACTCGTGCGGATTCTCCGAGACGTGCCGGACGTGTATTTCTTTCCGCGGGAGGGCCTGCTGGACAGGTATTTTCTCACCGCACGCCGATACTTCGGATTCAAGACAGCGATGGTCACATACGTTGTTTCCGGAGGGTTGTATTCCGGGCCGTATGCGCCGGCACGCGAACGCAATATTCGTGAAGCAGACGCGGTCTTTGCCAACAACGGCTACTTGGCTCAGTTGCTGCGAGAAAAACTCGGCGTCGACGCCGCAACACTTCACAGCGGCATCGACCGTCGCAACTTTTTTCCATCGAGCTCCGAACGCACCTCTGGAGCTCCGCTCGTGGTTCTCTATGCCGGATCGTTTCGGCCGTATAAGCGCGTGCCGCTGGTCGTCCGGCACGCAGCACGATGGCCCGAAGTGCGGTTTCGTATCGCCGGCACTGGGGAAGAAGAGCAGGTCTGCAAGGATCTCGCGGCACAGACTGGGTTCGGCAATGTGGAGTTCCTGGGGCATCTGTCGCTCGCGCAGCTAGGAGATGAAATGCGGCGCGCCAACATTTTCTTTTTCCCAAGCGTCGTGGAAGGACATCCGCAGGTTCTGGGACAAGCGGCGGCCAGCGGACTTCCCCTTGTCGCGATGAGAATTTACTGTCCCGACTATGTGGTCGATGGCTCAACCGGTTTCCTCGCCGACACGGACGGTGAGCTCGGTGAAAAGTTAGACTTGTTGATCCGGCAGCCCGAGATACGACTTGCCATGGCGCAGGCGGCGATTGCGCACGCGCAGAAATTCGACTGGGACGTGATCGCAGGAAAGTGGCAAGAAGCGTTCGAACAGGTTGCAGCCAGGCGGCGAGAGCACTGAAATGTGCGGAATCTACGGAGTTTTCGACCCGTCATCGCGTCTCGACGACGCCATGCGGGCTTGGTCCCAGCGGGCGCAGGAGTTAATCCACCATCGCGGGCCTGACGATCGCGGATGTGAAGAGCGGCTCGAGGGCCGGTGCCTGCTCGGCCACACGCGGCTTTCGATCATTGACGTTGAAGGCGGCAAACAGCCGCTGCGCAATGAAGATGAAACCGTCTGGGTCATCTGCAACGGGGAAATCTACAACTACATTGAGTTGCGTGCACGGCTGATCGAACAGGGGCACCATTTCCGCACGCACAGCGATTGCGAAGTGCTGGTTCATCTGTACGAGGAGAAAGGAACTGCGCTGCTCGATGAACTCGTCGGAATGTTCGCCTTCGTTTTGTTGGACGAAAAGAAAAAACTCCTCTTTGCCGCCCGCGACCCTTTCGGCGAGAAGCCACTCTACTGGGCGCCGATTTTTGGGCACGGGATTGCGTTCGGATCCGAGCTGAAAGCGTTGATGCTACTGCCGCAGTTGGACCGCCGGCTCGACGTGGCTGCCGTGGCGCAGTTTCTGGCGCTGCGATACATTCCGGCGCCGCGAACTCATCTGCAGGGAGTGCGCAAATTAATGGCCGGAGAGGCGCTGACTGTAGAAGCCGACAGAGGAATCCGCTGCTGGCGTTACTGGGAGCCGGAGCTGCCGGCACATCGTTCGGGCACGTCCATCAGCAAAGCAGAAGCGGTGGAAGAGATTCGTCATCGCGTACGCGAGTCAGTTCGACTCCGGTTGCGCAGCGATGTGCCGCTCGCTGCATTTCTGTCGGGCGGGATCGACTCGACGTTCGTGGTGAGTGTGATGCGCGAGCTGATGCCGGGCGCGAAGCTCAGCACATTCTGTGCGTCTTTCGACGACGATGAACTGGATGAATCGCCGTATGCCCGCCTGGTCGCAGAGCGAATTGGCTCGGATCACCAGGAAGTCCACTTCAGCTCCGAGCAGATGCTGAGTTCCTTCGATGCGTTGATTGAACACTACGACGAGCCATTTGCCGACGCTTCCATGTTCCCGACCTTCGCGGTATGCCGTGCTGCGCGCGAGCACTGCAAGGTGATGTTGTCGGGCGACGGCGGAGACGAGTGCTTCGCCGGCTATCGCGAGTTTTTTCGCTACTATTCACTTCATAGCCTGCGTCGGCTGCCGGGCGTAAACGCGCTCGCGGGCGCAACGTTGTCGCTGTGGAATGGTTCCTGGCGCGGCGTGGGACTGTTGTCGTTTCTCGCTGGTTCAGACTGGAGCCTCCTCTATCCGCAGGCGCAGCGCGACGGTATGCTCAATTTGTTCCTCGCTTCGTCGAAGTCCGCCGCTGCCGAAGGGCTCGATGAATTGCGTATTTGCGCTCAGCATCACGCTCGCCTTCCATACCCTGAATCGGCCATCGAAGCGATGACTGCCATGTACCTTCCCGAACAAATTCTGGTGAAGGTGGATCGCGCCAGCATGCGGTCAGCGCTAGAGTGCCGTACGCCTTTTCTGGATCGTGATCTGATGGACTATGTGCGCAACCTGCCGCCGCATTATCACTTCGAGCGCAATCTCGGGAAGGCGCTGTTGCGGCGCGCTCTGCCGGATTGGGTGCCGGAGCAAATCCGGTGGCGCGAAAAGCGTGGCTTCACTCCGCCTCTGGCTACATGGTTTCGAACCAGCCTCCGCGCCGCGATGGAGCAGGCTTTAAACGAGTTCCCTTGTGTTTTGCGAAATGTGCTGGACGTGGCGCCAGCGTGGCAACTGTTTCAGGAACACCAGGCGGGCGCAGATCGCAGCGATCAGTTGTTTCGCTGGCTGGTGTTGAGCCGACGCTGCCGCGAGGCGCTGCCCGCGTGAACTCGAATCCACAGCTGCCGCCCGTGCTCGCCCAAAGCGTGGGCCGTACTGGGGCGCACCGCAAGCCGATCCACCTTCTCACCCTGACGCCGTTTTATCCCAGCGAGCGCGACGAAGCCGGGGGCTGCTTTGTCTCAGAGCCGCTTGAAGTCCTGGCTACGATCGGAGTGACGAATACCGTATTCGCGGTGCAGCCCTTTTATCGTGAGAAGCACTGCCCGCGGACGTCGGCAGTGCCGTCGGAGTGGCTGCGCTATTTTTCTCTTCCCGGAGGCTTCGGTCTTCCGACGGCTGGCGCGTTCTTATTTGCGCGGATTGTGGGACGCGTGCGCAAACTGCAGCGCTGGCAACGGATCGATTTGATTCATGCACACGCAGCGCTGCCCTGTGGCCATGCGGCCATGCTGCTGAGCACAGAACTCGGGATTCCGTATGTCGTGTCCGTGCATGGGCTCGATGCCTTTTCGACGGAACAAGTCGGCGGCCGAGCGGGTCAATGGTGCCGCCGCATTTCGCAGCGTGTTTATCGAAGTTCGCGGCGTGTGATCTGCATCAGCGAGCACGTGCGCGAACTGGTTCTCGAAGGTATTGGCCGGGCAGCCCGCACTTCGGTGGTGTTTAACGCGGTCGATCCGGAATTATTCTCACCGGGAAGTGAGGCCGACTCCGGCGGACCGGCGAACGTCTCGCAGAGCATCCTGAGTGTCGGCAACCTGATCCCGATCAAAGGACACGCTGTGTTGATCCGCGCCGTTGCCTCACTGGCAGGCGACTTTCCAGCCCTTGCGCTGGAGATCATCGGCGAGGGGCCGGAACTCTCGCGTTTGCAGGCCCTGGCCCGCGAGCTGCACATTTCAGATCGAGTGCGATTCCTCGGAAGGCAGCCGCGGCACGAGGTTGCCGCAGCGATGCGCCGCTGCATGCTGTTCGCGCTGCCCAGTCGGTATGAAGGCCTGGGATGCGTATATCTCGAAGCTATGGCGACGGGTAAACCGGTGATCGGTTGTCGCGGGCAAGGAATTGCCGAGATCATTCAGCACGGGACCAACGGATTTCTTGTTGGCCCTGAGAACGAAAGAGAACTGGCCCTGGCGCTCGCCATGCTGCTGCGCGACGAGTCCCGCCGCCGCAGTCTGGGAAGAGCAGCGCGAGACACCGTACTCGAAAGACTCACACTAGCCCAGCAGGCGGAGACTCTCGCGCGAATCTACGGGGAGTCCGCCGCATGAAGCGCCGGCTGGCTATTCTTACCGAAATTATTTCTCCCTACCGGATTCCACTGTTCAACGCGCTCGCCGGTCTGGAGGAAGTCGATCTGCAGGTGATCTTTCTGGCGGAGACGGATCCTGAGTTGCGGCAGTGGCCGGTCTACCGGGAAGAAATAAAGTTTCCGTACGTGGTTCTGCAGTCGTGGCGGAAGCGCGTGGGCAGGTACAATTTGCTGCTTAATCGCGGCGTAGGATCGGCCCTGGGAACTGCCGCGCCGAATGCAATTCTATGCGGCGGCTACAACTACCTTGCCTCCTGGCGGGCGTTGTTCTGGGCGCGGTCGCGCCGCATTCCGTTTCTCTTGTGGTCCGAGAGCAATCTGCAGGACCAGCGCCACGGACATGCAGCAGTGGAAATGCTGAAGGAAGAATTCTTTCGCCTTTGCAGCGGATTTGTGGTTCCGGGAAAATCGGCCGCGGAGTATCTGCGGGTTCACAAAATCAAGGATGAGCTTATTTTTACCGCACCGAATGCAGTGGACAATGACTTCTTCGCCGCGGGTGCTGCGGCGGCTTGTCAACATGGAGACGAGTACCGCAGGGAATTGAGCCTCCCCGACCGTTACTTCTTGTTTGTTGGGCGCCTGGTAGCCGAAAAAGGGGTGTTTGATTTGCTGGCGGCTTATGCGAAGCTCGATGAACGGATGCGACAACGAGTCGGGATGGTGTTCGTCGGCGACGGTGCCGCTCGTGCACAACTGGAGCGGGAGGCCGCAATGATCTCGCCGGGGGTGATAAAATTTGCTGGTTTCACCCACCGGGAACAACTCGTGACCTATTATGCTCTCGCAGAAATGCTGATTCTGCCAACCCACACCGATACTTGGGGACTGGTAGTGAATGAAGCTTCGGCGTGCGGCCTCCCTGTCATTCTCAGCTCGGTTGCAGGATGCGCCGCAGACCTGGTGCGGGAGAACTGGAACGGATTGCTGATTTCTCCGAAGGATGTGACGTCTCTGGTCTCGGCGATGCAGGGGCTCGCGAGCGACCCAAGCCTTCGCGCAACCATGGGCGCCAACAGCGCGGCGCACATTGCCCGCTATTCGCCGCAGGAGTGGTCCCAGGGCATTGTTCGGGCAATAATGAGCAGATCCACATGAGCGACAATCTATCCAAAAGCGTCCTGATTGCTGGCTCGATCCTGGGCGTGCTCGTGTTGGCGTTTCTGGCGTATTCCCGTCCCGGGTACTTCACGAGTCAAACCTATCTTGGCGGCCTGCTTCTTCTGGAGTTTCTTCTGGCCTCCATCTGGGCGTTCCGGCGCATCTTTTTCCCGCTTATAGTTCTGACATTTCTTCTGGCCGGCGTAAATTTGCCGGTGGGAGGTGTGTGGAACATCGTGCGCTGGTTTTTCCTGTGCGCCGGATTCCTGGTCGGCGCCTTCATCATGCTGAGGGAGCGCCAACATCGGTTCGGGTTATTCCACGCGCTGGCATTGTTTGCCGTCCTGTCGGCAATCGTTTCGTCGGCGGTTTCGCGTTATCCCGATTTCGCTCTTTTGAAGGCGGTAAGCTTGTTGCTCTTGTTTGGCTACGCGGCTACGGGTGCGAGGCTGGCAATAGCTGGACGCGAAATACGTTTCTTCCGCGGGTTGCTGCTGGGCTGCGAGGTATTTGTTGGCGTCATCGGGGCTTTCTATCTCGTCGGCATCGAGGTCATGGGCAACCCGAACTCGCTGGGCGCTGTCACAGGAGTGGTGGGCTGCCCGATTCTGTTGTGGGGAACCTTGCTTGACGAGAAGCCCATTGTTCACCAACGCAGGCTCGTGCTATTAGGGTTGAGCGCGTACCTGATGTTCCATAGTCTGGCGCGAGCGGCAATGATTGCGGCTCTGATTGCCTGCGGGCTGCTCTGCCTCGCGCTACGCCGCTATCGCTTACTCGGTCAGGGCATTCTCATCATCCTGATCGCGATGACCGCCTCGGCAATCTTCAATCCGGAAGGATTTTCCAGGACCATGTCATCGCTGACTGCGTCGGTGGTTTACAAGGGCAAGGACCCGACTTTAGGAGTATTTCTTTCGCGACAGTCACCGTGGCAGACTGCAGTGGAGTCGATAAAGACGCATTTCTGGTTCGGAACCGGGTTCGGCACGACCGACAACGGAGCCGATGCCAGCGCTCACCTTTCCCGGTTCTCGAGCGGCGATGGCATCATCGCCGAAAACGGGAGCAGTTATCTGACCATCCTTACCTGGGTGGGAATGCTGGGTGTGTTCCCATTTCTCTGTCTGCTGCTCATGCTCGTGTTCAAGATCCTCCGTACCGTGCGCTGGATGCTGAACAACGGAAATCCGGTCCACCCCGCGATTCCTCTGGCCATGCTCACGGTTGCTGGCCTCATTCATGCCGGTTTCGAAGATTGGCTATTCGCCCCGGGCTACTACCTCTGTGTGTTCTTCTGGAGTCTGGCTTTTGTCTTTGTGGACCTTGTGCCGGCATCGCCCGTGCAACAAATGTTTTCCGTCTCGCCGCCGCGCCTGATGCGCCGCACGCTAGCTGATGTCGCGCCCACGCGATGATGCATTTGTTCATCAATTCCCTGGCTGCCAGTGCAGGCGGCGGCCTCACGTACATCCGCAATGTGATTCCACACTTGGCAGTTCAGCCGGAACTGCAGGTCACGGTTGCGGCGAATCCCGATCTCTGCAGTGACCTTCGTGGATTCTCCAACGTCGATCTGCTGGAACTGAACTGGGCTTTGCGCCGCCGTTTCTGGTACGAGCAGACCAGGCTGCCCGGCCTGATTCGCAAAATGGGCGCCAATGTTTTGCTGGCGGCGGGGAATTTTGCGCTGCGCCGCTCACCGGTGCCGCAAATCCTGCTTTCGCGCAATTCCATTTACACTTCCGCCGACTTCTATTGCGACCTGTGGTCGCGTCGTGAGTATCGGGCGTGGGTGGATACACACTTCAGGGCAATTCTGGCCAGGCAGTCCATTCATTGGGCCGAAGCGACCATCGCGCCCAGTCAGGCCTTTGCGGACGAGCTGAGGCGCTGGACCGGCGCCCGCATCCTGACCATTCACCACGGATTTGACTACGAGGCGTTTGTCCGTGACCCAGTTCTTCTGTCGGAAACGGTTGAAGAGAAATTGCGTGCCACCGGGAATTCTCTGAAGCTTCTTTTTGTCAGCCATTACAACTACTACCGGAATTTCGAGACGCTGATTTGTGCCCTGCCGCTTCTGCGCCAGGCTGCGGGCGATCGCCCTATCAGGCTTTTGCTGACTTGCAAGCTGGCGAAAGGAGAAAATCCCGGTGCCTACAATCCCGAACGAGCAAAAAGAATCATCGAGAACCTCGGCGTCTCAGACATGGTGATCGAACTCGGATCGATCCCGTACCAGCAGCTTCATCACCTCTACCGGCGGGCTGACATTTATATCACGCCGGCCTACACGGAAACTTTCGCTCATCCTTTAGTGGAAGCGATGGCCAGCGGTTTACCTGTGGTCGCGGCCGACATCGCCGTTCATCGTGAAATCTGTGGAGATGCCGCCGTTTACTTTCCGCGCTTCTCCTCTGAAGCGCTGGCCGGCTGCGTCATGCAAATTGCCAATTTGCCGGAAACCGCAACAGGGATGGCCGCATTCGGAAGGGAACGCTCGCGCCAGTTTTCCTGGAAGACGCATGTAGAACAAATTGTCGAGTTGGCGCGGACCCTGGCCAGGAACTAATCCCAAATCAATCAGCGCTTCAGACTATCTGTACGTTGCGCGAAGCGGCTTTGCACACCGCATCGGCAACCTCGGCGATAGCGGACGGTGACAGCTCAGGGTAGAGCGGAAGCGACAGCACTTGTTGTGCTGCTGCTTCGGCCTTGGGAAGATCTCCGCGTCTGTACCCGAGGTCGGCATAGGCCGGTTGGAGATGCACCGGCAGAGCGTAGTGAACGGAAGTCTGGATTCCATCCGCGAGCAAGGCTGCCTGCAGGCCGTCGCGGTCCTGTGTGCGCAGCGTGTAGACATGATAAGCGTGGCGTGCCCAGGGCATTTCCCCGGGCCGTTCCACGCCGCAATCGGCCAGCAATTCGTTGTACCTGCTCACGATGGCGCGGCGCGTCTCGGTCCAGGCTTCCAGGTGACGCAGCTTGACACCCAAGATTGCGCCCTGAAAACCTTCCATGCGGTAGTTGTAGCCGCGCAGCACGTGGTGATATTTCCGGTCCTGTCCCCAATCGCGCAGGGAACGAACCTTTTTCGCGTACTCAGCATTACTGGTTGTGACGGCGCCGCCCTCGCCGTAGGCGCCCAGATTCTTTGTGGGATAAAAGCTGAAACAGGTCATATCAGCGATATTGCCGACCGGGTGTCCTTTGTATTTCGCCCCGTGGGCCTGCGCCGCGTCCTCGATCACGACCAGGCCGTGGCGCCGTGCTACTTCCATGATCGGATCCATGTCGGCGGGGTGGCCGTAAAGATGCACGGGCAAGATGGCCTTGGTGCGAAGCGTGATGGCAGCTTCGATGGCGCCGGGTTCCATGGTGAACGTGCGGGGATCAATGTCGATCAGAATAGGTCGTGCTCCGGTGTAGAGCACAGCCGCAACGCTGGCGACAAAGGTGAAAGGAACCGTGATGACTTCGTCACCGGGTCCTACGCCCGCAGCCAGCAGCGCCAGATGCAGCGCGCTGGTGCCTGAATTCAAAGCAATGCAGTCGGCCGCGCCCGCATAAGCTGCGAACTCCTGCTCAAAGCTCGAGACCTCTGCGCCCAGGACAAATTGGCAACTGTCGAGCACTCTTGCAATCGCGGCGTCAATCTCAGGTTTGATGCTCTTGTATTGCGCTTTCAGATCGAGATAGGGAACGCGGATGGGAGAATTTGGCATGGAAAATGTATTCAACCGGACAATACAACAGAATCAGATGGCGTATCAACCCGTGCGCAATGCTGATTAGTGGTGCCTTGGGGCAAGCCCCGTCATCAGCCGATGTTGCGGAATGACATGGCCCGACGAAGAGGTCTCCGCATGGCTACTTTGGAATGGACGACGTGATGACGAGGCCTCCAATAGGCTCTCGTGCCTGAAGGTCAAGATACGAACTGAGGCGCGAGTCCACAAATAGGGGGCTCTGCGCCTCCTGCACGATCCAGACCTTTCGGAAGCGGTGAAAGAATTCCTTGACCGCGGGATCGCCGCGCTCGACCTGCTCGAAGAATGGCCGCATCTCACTACGCACTTCGTCGAGTCGCTGCTCACGCCCGGCCCCCTTGCCGGTAAGTTCAAAGTAAAATCCGTATCGCTCGAGTTGGGTGGTCGTCTCAAGCCACTGGTGATCCCTGCCAATGAAGTACAGGTAGAGGACCTCACGAAAGCGCTGCAACTGGAGGTTCTGCTGGGGCGTCAGCAGAACTTGTGCTGGCCGGCAAAAAAGGCTTTCCGCATCCGATAACAGAGGAACCCAGGCGCACGAATCGTACTGCGCGATGACCAGGTCGTCGTGCGCAACTTGTCCGCGCTCAAACCAGCGCACCATGTCAGCCTGCTCGAGATTCTCGGGCAGATTCTGGCGAGTGCTCGCTTCTGCCACCAGCACTGCGTTTAACAGGCAAGAGCAGGAGACCGCGAGTGCAACCCGCCGCAGCAGAATTGACGCTCTCTCCGGTGAGGGAGTATAGGCCGACACTGCAAACGTCAAGAGGATGACAATTGTGGAATGGACGAAATAGCCGGCGTGGTCGCTCAGCATCAGCGTTGACTCCGGCACGACCGCATCCGCCAGTACAAACAGCATACTCGTAACCCCCATGCCTGCCAGAGTCCATTTCACTTCCGGCGCCAGCTTGCGGCTGACAAGCGTCGCGACAACAAGCACCCCCATGAGAATCCAAAGTTTCCCGATCATCAGAGGCAGCAGCGAGAGTTGAATGTGAATTAAGGACTTTTGACCCGGCAAACCAGTGCGGAAGCCGGTGAACTTGTAAAACAAGAAGGCCGAGTCCAGGACAAAACACAACAGTGCGTAGCCGAGCACGATTCGCCACGCTACCTTGTGGGCGCGCGAAAGCACATACCAACATGCAGCAACTGCCGTAGTGCCGGCCATCATGACCACGGCGTAAGGGAAAGTGGCGAAAGCGGAGCACTGCACCAGCGCCATAAGCACCCAAGGGGCGATTGTCCTCTTCCGCAAGGCATGGATCTGCAGGCCCACATAGCAAATCAGAAGCGGAATGGCGATCTGCGGATAGAACGGACGGATATACGTGAGCTGCAAGGATTCGAATCCCGACAGGGACGGGAAGTGCATCCAGGCGCGGATGGATTGCGTCAGCATCCCGAAATTGAACAGCATCAGCAGCGCCAGGCCACCCACTACAAATTCTGTTGGCGCTTGCGGCAGAAACCGCTGGAACAACCAGATTGCTACCAGACACAAACAGCTCCACCAGAGCAGGTTCCACACAAACAAAGCTGGCCACAGCCGCCCGCCAAACAGATGAGCCAGGAGCCCAAACAAAACCGGTCCCAGCCTGAACTTTAGGGCTCCGAGCGCGTTGCCTGGCACGCCAACTCGATAGTAGGGATTCAGATCGACCCCGGCGCTGTCATGTTCAATCCTGCTCAAGCTCAGATACAATGCCAAGTCCGGCGCCGAAGCAGCGGGCAAGCGCCATGATCCTGTGATGGAAGCCGTGCGCAAAGCAGGGTAGGAATACACACTTAGGATGACGAGAATGAAAATCAGATACGCGACGCGACGCGTTGACCTGGAACGGACCGGCGAGTCTGCTGTTGTGACTGACGCGGAGTCAGCGATGGCTTGTTCAGGGACGGACGGAGTCATGATTGCTAGGTCGGCATCAAGGCGATCGTTTATTGTACACGCATGATTTCAAGGCCAGAATCAGCGGAAGCGGAGAAGCCTGCGGGAGAATCATTCCATGAAGGGGCGGGGGGCTACGATCCAGAGTTCTTCGATCTGTTGGCCCGCATCGAAGATGAGCACTTCTGGTTTCGGGCCCGTAATCATCTGATCTTCTCGCTGGTCCGCAGGATTTCGCCATCCCTCCTGGCGTGCAATCGCGTGTTGGAGGTCGGCTGCGGCACCGGCAACGTGCTTCGTGTGCTGGAGAAAGCCTGCCCGCAATCTCTGGTGATCGGTTTGGAACTTTGGTCGGAGGGCCTCAGACATGCTCGCGGGCGAACCGGTGCCGCTCTGGTTCAGGCCGACATTCGAAACTTGCCGTTTGGCAAGCCATTCGGTCTCGTCGGTATGTTCGACGTACTGGAGCACATTCCTGACGATCGCGAAACGCTGGCTGCGGTGTGGCGCTGCCTGGCTGCGGGCGGAAAGCTGCTGCTCACGGTTCCCGCTCACCAATCTCTGTGGAGTCATTTCGACGAAGCAGCCAAGCACTGCCGCCGTTATTCCCCCCAGAGCATTCGCCAAAAACTATTGGAAGCCGGGTTCCAGATCGACTTCCTCAGCCAGTTCATGGCGTGCGCCTTTCCCATGGTTTGGATCTACCGCAAGCTGCGGAAACAAGGGTCAGATCCTCTAGCAGTGCGAGTGCGGACCAGCAACGAATTCCGCATCGCGCCCGTGGTGAATCCGATCCTGACCACGCTGCTGACTGCAGAGGCCGACTGGGTCGCACGCGGACGGCGATGTCCTATTGGAACATCGCTTGTGGTCGTCGCCCGTAAGACGGAATGAGTGTGACAGGACGGGCGAGTGTACAAACACACTGGATCAACACGACAAATCCTCTGTATCATGCACATTTGAGATTGCGCGACTGACGCGGGACACGGGAGAATCGCACAAGTGAGTCCTGAAGGGCCAATCCTGATGAGCAGGGTGCCGAGTGAGGTTCCGCCGGCGCCGCGGCGGGTGTCGGTTGTCGTTCCTGTGTACCGCAGCGAAAAAATTCTGCCCGAGTTAGTGGGCCGCCTGGAGGCGGTGTTGGCCGGCATCGCCGACAGGTATGAACTTATCCTGGTCAACGATTGCAGCCCGGATCGCAGTTGGGACGTTATTACTGAACTCGCCGTCCAACATCCCTGGATACGTCCGTTCAACCTTATGCGCAACTACGGACAGCACAACGCGCTCTTGTGCGGCATCCGCGAAGCTTGTTACGGCGTCATCGTCACCATGGACGACGATCTGCAACACCCGCCGGAGGAGATTCCCAAACTGCTGGCCACGTTGGCGGAGGGGTATGACGTCGTCTACGGCACTCCTATGCAGGAGCAGCACGGAATCGGCCGCGACTTTGCCTCGTGGATCACAAAGATTGCTCTGCAAAACATAATGGGAGCCGAGATCGCGCGGAAAGTGAGTGCATTCCGCGCGTTTCGCGCCGAAGTAGCCAAAGCCTTTCAGCATTACGAGGGGGCTTTCGTTTCGATCGACGTTCTCCTGACCTGGGGGACGAACCGTTTCACCGCCATCCCTGTCGATCATCAGCCGCGGAGACAAGGCGCCTCTGGCTATACTTTCCGCCGCCTGATGACGCATGCGATGAACATGATGACCGGCTTCAGCACGGTGCCGCTGCAGTTTGCCAGCCTGGTGGGCTTTGTTTTTACGCTTTTCGGCATAGGCGTCCTGATCTATGTCGTGGGCCGATACCTGTGGGCCGGGGGGAGCGTGCCAGGATTTCCATTTCTCGCATCCATCATCGCGCTCTTTTCGGGCGCACAGTTGTTCGCGTTGGGGATCATTGGGGAGTATTTGGCGCGCATGCATTTTCGCATGATGGACCGTCCCAGCTATGTGATCCGTGAGGACGCGGGCCGGGAGAATACCACCACTGCAACAGCGGATTCGGAATCCATTTCGAAGCTGCGATCGCATTCTTAGCGTGCTGGCGTTGCCACTACGCGAGATGGGCGCAAGAAGATGGTCAACACACAGCCCGGAGCGGCGCAGGTTTGAGTTTTGGTTCTGTTATGATCGCGACTTTATGGCCGTAAACCTCACTAAGTACCATGCTGGCGTTCACGTGAAGGAGGAAGATCTCCTGTCTGCCGATTTTCGCTGCCCGGTTTGTCTCGGGGAGGATGAGCGAAAAAGAGTGTTGCTCTTGCAGGCCGAACCTGACGTATACCTGCTGAAGTGCCGGAGATGCGGCGGGTATTCCGCCTCGCGGCTGCCAACGGAAGAGACGCTGCGCCGATACTATGGCGGTTACTACAAACATTTGGATACCACCGTCACTTGTGATAATCCACTGACATTCGCACGGCACGTGATGGCTTATGCCGGGCCGTTCTTAAGAGAACGATCCATTTCCATTCTCGACTTTGGCGGCGGCGGGGGCGATCTCTCCCGGGCGATTGCCGGGCTGCTCCTGGCCAGCGGCACGTCAAATGCCCAAATCGATCTGGTCGATTACAACAGCAATCTCAGCCGAATGGAGCCGACGGCGGGCCTTGCCCTTGAACCGCACCAGACCTTGGCCGAGGTGAAGGAAAAACAGTTTGACCTGGTTCTTGCAAGCGCGATTTTGGAACATATTCCCTTTCTCCGCCCGGCGCTGATCGACCTCTTGTCGCGCGTGAAGCCAGGAGGCGTTTTTTATGCGCGCACTCCGAGCGCGGCGTCGATCCTGCGCATCTTTCAGTTTCTCCGGCTGCCCTATGATTTCACCTTCCCGGCCCACGTACACGATCTCGGCCAGGAGTTCTGGGAGCAAGTGCCGCGGTTGGTGGAAGCCGAAGCCGGAACTCTCCAGTTGATCTCATCTCGGCCCTCCGTGGTGGAGACATCGTTCTTGCACAACCCCATTCGCGCCATTGCGGCATATGCCCTCAAGGCACCCTGGTATGTTCTGGGATCGAGTTACCGCTTGGTGGGTGGATGGGAAGTCGTCATCCGGCGGCCGTCGGCGGCTTCCGAGCGCACTACTTTGCAAGTCGGCTCAACGCTTCCTGAATACGTTCCACAGATACCAGGTTCGGTATCTCAGCCGTCGGAAATCGCAGGCGAAAAGCTTCCTCGATCCGCAAAATCAGCTTGAAGTGGCTAAGTGAATCCCAAGCCTCGACCGTCTCACGGCTCAGTCCGGGCGTTACCTTCTCCTCTGGAATACCAAACACTCGAGAAATCAGTTGAACCAACCGCACGTCAAGCATGAGCCGTCTCTTCCGCAACCGCAATTCCAATCCACTCGGGTATCGGTACTAACCTTTCGTTCAGCGGAAGCCGCCAGCGCGTCGCCCCCTGTGGGCTGTCGATCACTTCGAAACCAAGATCCCGATAGAGATTGACTGTTAGATTGTTTTTCCGGGTGGGGATATATTCACCGACCAGCTCCCGGACGCCGCGTTGCTTCATCACGTGACAGACATAACCGAGAAAGGCGCTTTCAACCGTGCGGCCAATGATGCGGCAACTCATCACAAATGTGTCTATCATCCAAGACCGGCCGTCGCACTGGCGCAGGATCATTGCGGCAACGATGCCGTCATCCGAAAAACGATCCCTGAGACGCAGCCACATCACCATGGCATCGGTAGCTTCCGTGAGCATTCGGATTTCAGCTTCTGTGTAGCGGCGGCTGGTGAGATTGAACTGGTTGGTCTTCTGGGTCAGCTGGGCGATCCGTGGAGTCGATACGGGATCGCCGTAGCCGATTTCGGCGCGCATTTGGAGGGAACGGTAATAGTCCTCGAGGCTCCCGGTCGAGACGGCTTCTCTCCGCCGTTCGCCATCGGCCCGGTATAGGGCAGACCTGGCTCTATCCTCGCCGGTTACGGCGACCCTAGGAAAATACTGGATGGACAACTCGAGTAGGGCGGCTTTGAAACAGGAAGGTTCCTGCGGCCAATCGGGAACACAGACCTCAGGTAGCGTGGCTTTCACCAGGGCGCGCTCGGCGGCGTTGTCATCGATGAAGACGAAAGTGTCCAACCCGATATTGAGTTCTTCCGCCAGTTCCCGCAAGTTGGTGGCTTTGTCGCGCCAGTTGATTCTTGTTGCGGCAAAAGCATCCTCCCTCAGCCGCATGGAGGGGTGCTGTCGCAGGACCTCGAGCGCGTCCTCCTCGTTGTTCTTACTGCAAATGGCGAGGAGTGCGCCTTTGCGGGAAAGATTCAGCAACTCCTGTTGAAATTCCATGAAGGCCATACCTGGGCCGTCTTCGCCGAGTGCGATGCCCGCGATACCATCCTCGCCGATGACACCGCCCCACAACGTGTTATCGAGGTCGAGAACGAGGCACTTGCGTGTTTGCCCTTTCCAGCCACGGAGAAGACTTCCCGTTTGTGCCGCCAAAGCCTTAATCGCCTTTCCGCTAAGTCGGCATCGAGCGAGGTGCCAAAGGCGCGGGTCGTACCAGTCTCCATAGCCGATTTGGAAGGCGAGGGAAGCAACGTCGTTCACCAGAACATTGGAAGACCGCCGGGCGATGCGTGCCAGTTCGCCGTTGTAGTTGGCCGTCAGGTCAGCCATACCCCAACAAGAGTGATACTCCAAGCCTGTGAGGCTGTGAACCGGGGGCAGGTAGACCGTGTTCAAGATGACCAGCGTTTCTGGCAAGCGGTCCCGGAGCACGGCTAAGTAGCCTTCCACCTCGATGGCGGCTTCTTTTGCCCGCTGCAGACGAGCTGGCCCTTCGTGACTAAAGGGATCCCGCAGCAAATCGGCAAAAAGATCCTCAGCATCCAGGTGGAGGACCAAAACTTGCGGTGGATCGAGATAGATTGGCGATCCGGGATTGGCGATGTCTTGGCGATACTGGTTGAAGCCTGACTGCCAGATTCGGACGTCCCACCCCCAGGCACGCAGTTCGCTATCGATAGCATCCGCCAGCAACTGGGTTCCAGAACTCGACAGCAAAGCCATCGAGATCGGCGAACTTGGCTGGCCAATCATTATCGTTGGGCCTCCACAAGTTCCATGAGATACATTTTGCGGAAGAACAAGCCAGCAACGCAGCGTCCAACTTCGTCGCAGAGGCGATTCAGGCTTGGGTTTTCGACAACTATGTGGTGCAGTCTCATCGGTCCTTCCCGCCCAAGGCCTCACCATGCCAGTGAAAAATCATTTCAGGAGCGGAAAATGAAAACCCCAGCTCGGCGAGAACATTCATGACCGCGGTATTTCCGGCGGAAATGCTGCTCACCACGCGCCGGACACCCAATCCTTTTAGCAAGTGCAGGACCGAAACATAGAGATCGAATCCCAGCAGCGTTCCTCGAAGGGCCGGTGCAGTGGCAGCCAGCCGCAGGTCGGAAACGCCTTCTTCTATAGTGACGTGAAAGAAACCTTGTACGTCACCCGGTTCGCCCATCACATACACGCGATCGATCGCGTCTTCCTCCGCCAGCGCGTTCCTGACCCAGTGGCCGTACCTCTTGTCAGCAAGTTCGCGCGGGAACAACGGGTCGGCGTGGTAACGGCCATTGCGGAAAGATTGTTCAGCGATGGCCTCGATCGCGTTGCGGTCATCCAACCGGGCCGGGCGCAACTCTGAGCGGGCTTCTGGGAGGCGCGCGTCCTGCAAAACATTGAGCGTCCCTTGCAAGCTGAGATCAACAACGTGGAAGCCCGCCTCGCTCAGATAGAGCTTCCACGAAGAATGAGACTCGTTCACCGGTATCGCACAGGCACAGAGAGAAATGTGGTTTCGTTTGGCCCACAGGCAAAATCGTTCCACGAACTTTTTCTGAGCAGCGGCATCGAGGCGCTCGGCTCCCACCCGGTAAACCGCCACTGGAAAACCGAAGATCTCGGTATCCCAGGGCACTATCGAGGCCGAGCCAAGGGCTGGCTTCCCGGGGAGGATCTCATCAAAACATAACTGATATCCCGTCCGCGCTAATGGCATGGCAACAACCGTTTGCGATTGCGAAGCCGGCGACTGACCGAATCGCTGAAGTGGAAATTGTAACAGACGGGTCCGTGCAGAAAAGCTGGTGCTGAACTGCTTTCGAGACCGGCCACTCGTACTATACTCTCCACACGTCTTTTAGCTGATGAGCTATCGAATCCCATTCAACCGGCCGTGCCTCGCAGGCAACGAGTACAAGTACATTGCGGAAGCAATTGCCAATGGGCATGCCTCCGGAGATGGTCCGTTTACGCGCCGTTGTCATGAATTCCTGCAGAAAGAATTGGGCGTCCCGCGAGCCTTGTTGACGACTTCGTGTACCCACGCGCTCGAAATGGCGGCGCTTCTGCTCGACTGCGGCCCTGACGATGAGGTGATCGTGCCATCGTTCACTTTCGTCTCGACCGCGAACGCGTTCGCTTTGCGTGGAGCGCGGCTGGTATATGCAGACATCCGGCCTGACACGTTGAATCTCGACGAGAGCTGTCTGGGGCGCCTGATTACATCGCGCACCAAGGCTATCGTGGTCGTTCACTATGCAGGTGTTCCCTGCGAGATGGATTCGATTCTTGCCGTCGCGGCCCGCCACGGAGTTCGCGTCGTCGAGGACAATGCTCACGCTCTATTCTCCCGCTACAAGGGCGTGTACACGGGAACGATCGGTTGTCTTGCCACGCAGAGCTTCCATGAGACCAAGAATTTCACCTGCGGCGAAGGCGGCGCGCTGATCATCAATGATGCGGCCTTGATCGAACGTGCGCTTGTGATTCGCGAAAAAGGCACCAACCGCAGCCGCTTTTTTCGCGGGGAGGTGGACAAATACACCTGGGTCGATCTCGGCTCAAGCTATCTCCCTTCCGATCTGCTGTCGGCATTTCTGCTGGCGCAGTTTGAGGCCAAAGAGAAGATTCAGGAAAAGCGCAGGCGCATCTGGAACCAGTATCACGAATCCCTAGCCGATTGGGCCGATAGCAACGACGTGAGACTGCCGGTGGTTCCTGCCGATTGCGAACAGGCGTATCACATGTTCTACCTGCTCCTGCCCTCGCTGGAGCACCGCGACGCACTGATCTCGCATCTCAAGTCCGAGAGCATTTTGAGCGTGTTTCATTACACGCCCCTTCATCTTTCGGAAGCCGGGCGCAAGTTCTCAGCCCGCGCCTCGAGTTGCCCGGTTACCGAAGACATCAGCGAGCGGTTGCTGCGCTTGCCTTTCTACAGTGACTTAACCAGTGACGAGCAGAACCAGGTGACGAGCACACTGCTCAGATTCCGTATACGCTCGTTGAGCATTCGAGCCGGTTAGCCGGTGATCGGCCGATAATCGCGTAATATTGTTCCTAACGAACGGCCTGCCCGATGTGTGGAATCGTTGGCATTCTGACGCGTAATTCCCGGTTGGATCCGGGTCTCGTGGAGCGTGCGACTGAGTCGCTGGCGCATCGCGGCCCTGACGACTCGGGCACGGTCGTTCTGCAGGATTCAACCGCTGGCGAAGTTCAGGTTGGGCTGGGCAACCGTCGCCTTGCGATTCTCGACCTCTCGCCCCTCGCCCACCAACCCATGCACGATCCCGACACCGGCAACTGGATCGTCTACAACGGCGAGATCTACAACTTTCGTGATGTCCGCAAAGAACTGGAAAGTGCAGGAACAACTTTCGTCAGCCACTCTGACACCGAAGTCGTGCTCAAGGCGTACGCTCGCTGGGGCGAGGCGTGCCTCGGGAAGTTTCGGGGAATGTTCGCATTTGCCATTTGGGACGCGCGAGGCCACCGCCTGTTCCTGGCCCGCGATCCGATGGGCATTAAGCCGCTGTACTACGCTCAGGCCGGCACACATTTTCTTTTCGCCTCGGAAGTGCGAACGCTGCTCGGGACGGGGCTTTTGCCGAAGAGCATCGACCATGCCGGGCTCACCAACTATCTGACTTTCGGCTCTGCATACGATCCGCTCACATTGGTCGAAGGTGTGCATGCGCTTCCGGCCGGCTACAGCCTGAGTTGGATAGACGGCACGCTTTACACGTCGCGATATTGGGACCTGGTCGGCGACGAAGCAGGCTCGCGCCAAGTGGAAATGCAAAGAACCGCTAGCGATCGGATGCGCGCCGAGCAGCGACTGAAGCCAATTCTCGAAGAAGCGGTCCGCATGCAATTGGTCAGTGACGTACCAGTGGGGGTGTTCCTTTCCGGTGGCATCGATTCGAGCGCCCTCGTGAGCATTCTCAGCCGTGGCGGGGTCACGCCGAGCACATTCTCCATTGTTTTCAAAGAAGCTGATTTTTCTGAGGCGCAACACTCGCGTGCCGTGGCCGCGAAGTTCCGAACCGATCATCACGAGATCAGCGTCTCCCAGGCAGATGTTCTGGCCGCCATCCCCGACGCCCTGCGCGCCATGGACCTGCCGACGATGGACGGCGTAAACACATTTTTCGTATCGCGCGAGGCGCGCCGCGCCGGTGTGAAGGTCACGCTTTCCGGGCTTGGGGGCGATGAGATTTTCGCCGGATACGCCAGTTTCCGCTCGGTCCCGCGCATGCAGCGCTTCGCAAACTTCTGGAGTCACCTTCCCCCGTTCGCCCGCGGCTCACTGGCCGCGGCGTTTGCGGCTCTATCGCCTGACAATGATCAAAATCGCAAGCTGCGCAGTCTGGTGAGCGGCAACGGCCGGATTCTTCATCCATACTTTCTGACTCGTATGCTCTTCACACCGAGTCAGCGCGATGTTTTGTTCCCCAAGGCGAGCGCCGGTGCCAACGATGCCGCTGCAGAATCGCTCCGAAGCAGCTTGCAGCGGGCATTTTCGCTCGACCCCGTCAATCAGGTTTCCTATCTTGAGTCACGCTGTTATATGCTCAATACACTGCTGCGCGACGCTGATTTCATGAGCATGGAGCATGGCCTGGAGGTCCGTGTTCCCCTGATCGATCATCAGTTGGCTAGAACGGTGCTGGCGCTGCCTGGAGCCTGGAAGCTCAACCACACGCCGAAGAAGTTGCTCGTTGGGGCGCTCGAAAAATCACTTCCGGAAGAAATTGTTCATCGTCCGAAGCGCGGCTTTACTTTGCCCTTCGAGCATTGGATGCGCCAGGAACTTCCGTCCGAAATCGACCCGGTGCTGAGCGCTCAAAGGATCAACGCCGGCCCCCTCGGCGGATTGCTCGACGGGAGCCAGGCGCAACGAGTTTGGCAACAGTTTCTGCGGGGAGCAATGTCGTGGTCGCGGCCGTGGTCGCTGTACGTGCTGCAGCGCTGGTGTGAACTGCATTTGTAACTTTCCTTGTGTACGCGCAGAAGGTTGCGCGCAAAAGTGGATGCCAAAAGTTGAAGAAGTCGTCAAGTCTCCTCTCACCGCGCAAACCGCAAAATTACCGGTGAGCGTGATTGTGGCTGCACGAAACGAGGAGAAAAATCTGTCGCGTTGTCTCGAGGCGCTGCGTGACGCCGGTGAAGTTTATGTCATCGACTCGCAGAGCGCCGACGCGACACCGGAAATTGCGCGCTCGTTCGGTGCCAAGGTCGTGCAATTTCGCTATCAGGGCGGCTGGCCCAAGAAACGCCAGTGGGCCATGGAGAATCTGCCGCTGGAATTCGAGTGGATTCTGCTGATCGATGCCGACGAAGCGATGACGCCGGAACTCGCCGCAGAAATTCGTCGTGCCATCGCGGATCCGAGCATCAACGGCTACTACATTTCCCTGCGCATGTGTTTTCTGGGCGCGATTCTTCGGCATGGCGATGCCAGTTTTTGGAAACTGGCGCTTTTCCGCCGCGGAAAAGGCCGTTACGAGTGCCGCCTTCGGGATCAGGATTCATCCATGGCTGACATGGAAGTCCACGAGCACGTCGTGGTTGAAGGTGCAACATCGCGGCTCGAAAATCCTTTGCTTCATCACAACGTGGAGTCGCTCTCGCGCTACATCCAAAAGCATGACGAGTATTCGAACTGGGAGGCGCGAGTTTTGCTTGAGGGCGAGCGAAGCAGCACGGACCTTCCGGCAGCGCTCTTTGGAACGCAGGCACAGCGGCGACGCTGGCTCAAGAACAAACTTTATGCCGTTCCCGGGTCGCCGGTGCTACTTTTCCTTTATCGTTATTTTCTGCGATTAGGATTTCTCGATGGCATTCCGGGCCTGATCTACTGCGGATTTCAGGCCGTGCAGATGTTTCATACCAAGTCCAAGATGTACGAGTTGAAGACTCACGAATTGAAGGCACGCCGAAGTGCGGAAAGTCGGACGGGGAACTAGCAGCCAATGTGCGGAATCAGTGGGTTGGTGAACTGCGGGGATCATGAAACGCTGGCGCGGATGACCCACGTCCAGGCGCATCGCGGCCCCGACGATTCCGGACTCTGGGAGCGCAGATTCCCTGACGGTTCGTACGTTGGTCTAGGCAGCCGGCGGCTTGCTATCCTCGATCTGTCCAGCGAGGGGCACATGCCCATGTGCAACGAGGACCGCACTATCTGGATTACGTACAACGGCGAAATCTACAACTTTGCCGAACTTCGCCGCGAACTCGAGAGCGAGGGGCACAGCTTCGCTTCCCACACTGACACGGAAGTCATCATCCACCTGTACGAACAAGAAGGTACGGATTGCGTGAAGCGGCTCAACGGCATGTTTGCTTTCGCCATCTGCGATCTGCGTCTGGCGACGCCCACGCTTTTTATGGCGCGCGATCATTTTGGCATCAAGCCGTTTTATTACTTTCACGATGGCACCCGGTTCGCGTTTGCCTCTGAGGTCAAGGCGCTCCTGCAAGTCGCGCAGATCGAAGCGGAACTCGACCCCGAATCACTTCATCAATATCTGACATTCCTTTGGGTCCCCGATCCCAAGACGATGTTCCGGCGAATCCTGAAGCTTCCCGCGGGTCATTACGCGACTTTGCGCGATGGCGATTTCAAGCTCAGGCAATACTGGGACCTGACATTTCCACCCGCGAACCAGACTTACGCACGCTCCGAAGCCGATCTGGAAGAGGAAATCCGCGAGCGCTTTCGCCGCTCGGTCGAAGCGCAGATGGTGAGCGACGTTCCGATCGGCGCCTTTCTCAGCGCTGGTCTTGATTCGTCGAGCATCGTCGCCATGATGAGCAAGGGGACGATGAGCAAAGCGACAAACGAGCCGGTGCACACCTACACGGTTACTTTTCCGCAGAAGTACCGCGTCGGCGAAACCACGCTCGACGATCCCGAGGTCGCTACCCGGCTCGCCCGCCATTTGGGATGCGAGAACCAGCGGATCGTGGTCGAACCTGATGTCACTGGCCTGCTCCCGCGACTTGTGTGGCATATGGACGAGCCTACGGCCGACCCCGCCATCATCACGGCTTATCTGGTCTGCCGCGAAGCCCGGAAACAGGCCACCGTTCTTCTCTCCGGCGTTGGCGGCGACGAACTGTTTGCCGGATACCGCAAGCATCTCGCCCACTACTGGGCGCAGGCATATGCCAAGACTCCACCCATGGCACGCGGCCTTGCTGAGGCGGCTCTCGCGGCACTGCCCGGCTTACGGGGCACTCCCGTGAAAGGGAGGCTGCGCCTTTTCAAAAAAATGGCGCGCAGTGCGTCATTGGCTCCAGTCGACCGATTCATCACCAACTGTACCTATTTCGACGGCAACCAGAAGCTGGGCCTTTATACTTCCGATCTCGCGGCCGAGACGTCGCAGTGGGATCCGGCGGGTCCGCACCGAGCCGCGTTCGAGCGCGTAAACAACGCGGATTTCCTGCACCAGATGCTTTACCTGGATACGAAGATTTTCATGACTAGCCTTAACCTCACCTACAACGACAAGATGAGCATGGCTTCATCGGTTGAAGTCCGAGTGCCATTTCTCGACCGTGAACTAGCCGAGTTCGTGGCCTGGAACGTTCCGCCGAATCTGAAACTGAAGGGATTCTTCGCGCCCACGACGAAATACATTTTCCGCCGCGCCATGCGCGGCATGTTGCCGCGTGAAGTGTTGCAACAACCAAAAGCCGGCTTTGCCGCTCCCGTAGACTATTGGTTGGCCAACGATCTCAGAGAAATGATCGATGATCTGCTCTCCGGTGAAAGAGTGCGTAGACGGGGACTGTTTCGTCCGGAAGCAGTGCAGGCTCTCGTGAACGAGCACCGTCGCGGCCGCCAAGATTGGTCGATGCAACTTTGGCAAATGCTGACCTTGGAATTGTGGATGCAAAACTTTCTTGATGGCGGCGCGGCCACGTACGAATCGGAGCTGCTGGCTCCCAACCAGGTTGCCACGGCATGAAACAGATTCTCCAACACGCCCGCACCGGCGAAATTACGGTGGAAGACGTTCCCGCGCCGCAGTTGCTGCCCGGTTGCGTGCTGGTGCGGATTGCCGCTTCCGTCGTGTCTGCCGGCACAGAGCGCGCCGCGGCAGAATTCGCGCGAAAAAACATCCTGCAAAAAGCCCAGTCCAGGCCTGACCTTGTCCGCGAAGTTCTAGGCAAAGTGCAGCGCGACGGAATCCTGTCCGCGATTCGTGCAGTGCGCAGCCGGCTCGATCAGCCGCAGACCCCGGGCTACAGCAGCGCCGGAACAGTCATTGCGGTGGCTGACGGCATCACCGATCTTCGACCCGGTGACCGCGTTGCCTGCGCGGGCGCGGGATTTGCCGTCCATGCGGAGGTCGCCTCTATCCCGCGCTTGCTCGTCGCGCGCATTCCTTCAACCGATCCCCTGATCGGCGAAGAACTTCCCTTCGACCAGGCAGCCTTCGCAACGCTCGGCGCCGTCGCTCTTCATGGCATCCGAACTGCCGAGGCCAAGCTCGGAGATTTGGTCGCCGTCATCGGTTTGGGTCTGCTCGGCCAGCTCACGGTGCAACTGCTGAAAGCAGCTGGCTGCCGCGTTTTTGGCATCGACCTGGATGCTTCTCGCGCCGGCTTTGCGCGTGAGATGGGGGCCGACGCGATTGCCACCTCGGCTGCGGCGTTTCGCGACATTTGCAGGGACGGCTCGTATGGTCTTGGCGTGGATTCTGTCATTATCACAGCAGAAACTTCGAGCAGCGATCCCGTCAACCTGGCCGGAGCGATCGCGCGTGACCGGGCCATCATCGTCGCGGTCGGTACCGTGGGCCTGGATATCGAGCGCAAGGCATACTACGAAAAGGAGCTCGATTTTCGTGTTTCGCGATCCTACGGTCCGGGCCGTTATGACGTAGCTTATGAACAGAAGGGCCGGGATTATCCGATCGGCTACGTGCGCTGGACCGAGACTCGCAACATGGGCGAATTTCTGCGGTTGCTCGCCGAGAAGAAGATAAACGTCGGCGCGCTGGTTACACATCACTTTCCCATCATTGATGCCAAAGCCGCTTACAAGCTCGTTACTGGCGAAGCCGGCGAATCGTTTCTGGGGATTGTCATTCAGTATTCCGAAGCAGGCGATGATTCCCCCACGCTCGCGCCGGTTCCACCCACATCTGGGCCGCGTGAGTCGGCTCGCGCAGCCGGCGTTTCCATTGGCGTACTTGGCGCTGGAGTTTTTGCCACGGGCACACTCATTCCAGCAGTGACGGCCTCTTCGGACGCGACCTTGGTCGGTATCTGCGCGGCTACCGGCGCACGCGCGCAAAGCGCGGCGAAAAAGTTTGGCTTCCGTTATTGCACCACCGACGAATCTCGGCTTCTGCACGACCCTGATATCAGTACGGTGGTCGTCGTCACCCGCCATCACCTCCACGCCAGGCAAGTGATCGCCGCTCTTGCAGCCGGGAAGCACGTCTTCTGCGAAAAGCCGTTGTGCCTGAACGAGGCGGAATTGTCGCAAATCGTTCGCGCGTATCTCGGGATCGCTGCTGCTCGAAGGCCGGTACTGATGGTAGGTTTCAACCGCCGCTTCGCACCCATGATCGAACAGATGAAGCTATTCCTTGCGTCAATTTCCGAGCCTCTCGCGTTGCATTATCGAATCAACGCCGGTTATCTCTCCCCCGATCATTGGGTCAACGACCGTGAGCAGGGAGGCGGCCGCGTTCTCGGTGAGGTCTGCCATTTTGTGGATCTGCTGAAGTTCCTCGCCGGCTCGCCGGTCATGGAACTCGAAGGCCGCGCACTTGGCGATGCGGGACGATACAGTGGCGACAACGTCGTGCTATCGCTCGGATTTACCAATGGATCCCAGGGGACGATCAGCTATCTGGCCAATGGCGATCGGTCATTTTCCAAAGAGCGCATTGAAGTGTTCGGCGGGGGCAGCGTAGCGATTATGGACGATTTTCGTCGACTCGAACTTATGCGCGAAGGGCGAAAGAGAACCGCACATGCCCGATGGCATCAAGACAAAGGCCATCGCGCCGAGTGGTCGGCGTTTGTGCAATGCCTGCAGCAGAAGAGAGAACTGCCGATACTTTTCGAAGACATCGTAGGTTCCACGCTGTCGACGCTGCGCGCCGCGGAGTCCATCGCCACGGGAGCGCGACTCGCCGTTGACACGCCGGCATTTCTCAATGCGGCGTTGCGAACGTCAAGCCTGAACGCCAATCTGAAGGAATGACCCACCGACAATTGCAAGTCCGCAGGAGACGCAGCTAGTTCATGCTTATTTTGGGCCTCAACATGTTTCATGCCGATGCCTCAGCGGCGATCGTGCTCGACGGCGAGATCCAATTCGCCGTGGCCGAGGAGCGCCTGAACCGGCATAAACACTTCGGCGGGTTCCCTGCGCTGGCAGTCAAAGCGTGCCTGGACGCGGTGGGCGCGAAGATTTCAGACGTCGACCACGTCGCGGTCGGGCAGGATAGCGACGCAAACCTCGCAAAGAAAGTTCGATATGCGCTCGCTAATCCGGCGAAGATCCTGAACTTCATCCGCTTGCGCCAGCGCAAGGAAGCGATGCGCGATGTACGTTCGCTGCTGGCCAACGCGCTCCAGGTCGACGCTAGTCTCCTCCGTTTCCAGGAGCATCATCTCGAGCACCACATCGCTCACATCGCCAGTGCGTACTACTGTTCGCCGTGGGAGAAATGTGCCGGTTTCAGTTACGACGGCTCGGGCGACTTCGTTTCCACCATGATGGCGCGCTGCGAGGGCAACGACATTGAGGTGCTCGACCGCGTTTACCTGCCGCACTCACTCGGCAGCCTGTACACGATGATTTGCGAGTTCATCGGCTACACAAAATACGGAGACGAAGGCAAAGTCATGGGCCTCGCTCCGTATGGCAAGAGCACCTACTGCGATCAGATTGGAAAAATCGTGGCGCCGCGAGACGGCGGTTTTCAGCTGAATCTGAGCTACTTCAAACCTCTCGGCAGCAACCAGGGCATGCAGGTTTTGCCCGATGGAACGGTGCGGCTGGCGCGCCATTTCTCGGATCGCATGCAAGAACTTTTCGGTGAGCCACGCCGCCCGTATTCGGAGATTACGCAGCGCGACATGGATTTGGCCTTCGCACTGCAGCACCGTTTCGAGGAGATTGTCTTCCCACTGCTGAATCAACTTTACCGGCGCGTCCCTCTTGAGGATCTCGCGCTGGCGGGAGGATGCGCGCTCAACAGCGTAGCCAATGGCAAGATTTTCGATCGCACTCCTTTTCGCCGAAACTACATTCAGCCGGCTGCCGGCGATGAAGGCCTGGCCATTGGAGCCGCTCTGCACACCCATCACTCGGTGCTCAAACAGCCCCGCAGGCACGAGTTGAAGAATTCATATCTGGGACCGGAATTTTCAGACTCTCGTATTCGAACCGCACTGGGTAGCGCAGGATTGCTTTTTCGCAAACTTGAGAGAAGCGAGTTGTTGGGCACCGTGGCGGACCAGATTGCCGCCGGCAATGTAGTCGGATGGTTTCAAGGCCGCATGGAGTGGGGCCCCCGCGCCTTGGGCAATCGCTCCATCGTCGCGCATCCTGGCTTGCCCGACATGAAAGACGTTCTCAACGCCCGCATCAAACACCGCGAGTGGTTCCGTCCCTTCGCGCCGTCCATCCTCGCGGAGCATCAGCATGAATACTTCGAGCACGACCACCCGTCGCCGTTCATGCTGCATGTCTACAAGATCCGACCGGAGAAGCGGGAGAGCTTGTGCGCGGTGAACCACGTCGACAACACTGGACGCCTGCAAACGGTCGCGCGCGACGAAAATCCGCTTTACTACGACCTGATCTCGGCCTTTCACCGTAAGACCGGAATTCCGGTCCTTCTCAATACGAGTTTCAATGAGAACGAGCCGATCGTCTGCACTCCCGAGGAGGCCATCGATTGCTTCCAGCGCACTCGCATGGATGTGCTGGCCATCGGACCTTTTGTCGTGGTGAAGCCGGGAAGGGAAGCGGAATCTCTTGTGGCATCGCGTGAGAGCCGGAACACTTAGCATGATCCCTGACGAAGTGCTTACTCTCCTATAGCTTTCACGATGACCCGCTTGCTTCTTTGTCCGTCGAACTCCGCATAGAAAATACGTTGCCATGTTCCCAGATCAAGTTTGCCGGCTGTAATCGGCACAATCACTTCATGATGGATGAGCAGCGCCTTCAGGTGCGAGTCGCCGTTGTCCTCGCCGGTCTCGTGATGCTTGTAGTCCTTGCGAAATGGAGCCAAATGCTCCAGCCATTGATCGATGTCTTCAATCAGGCCGCTTTCATTGTCGTTGACGTAGACGCCGGCGGTAATGTGCATCGCTGAGACCAGCACCATGCCTTCCTGCACTCCGCTCTTGCGGACAATTTCCTCCACCTGCGGCGTAATGTGCACATAAGCGCGGTGCGTCTTGGTGTGGAATTTCAGGTATTCGGTGAAGGTTTTCATAACACTCGTGTGCGCGTCAAAACTGCGCAAAGACCTTAGCTCAGCACTTCTGCCAGTTTGCCGCTCGCGATCAGTTGGGAAATTCGCGCCATATCTGGATACATGACTCGATCCTTCTCCATCATGGAACACACCGAGCGGATTGCAGCATGGGCCGCTTGGCCGCGCTTCGAACTCTTCAGTGGTGCGAGCATGTCAAGAGCCTGAGCCACAGTCATTGCCTCGATGGCCAACACGCTTCGTGTGTTCTCGACGACGCGCCTTAACTTGATCGCGGCTGTCATGCCCATCGAAACGAAATCTTCTTTGTTGCCCGAAGTCGTAATCGAGTCGACCGAGGCGGGATGCGCCAGCACCTTGTTCTCGCTGACCAAAGCTGCCGCAGTGACCTGCGGCATCATGAAGCCGGAGTTCAGGCCGGCGTCCGATGCCAGGAACGGAGGCAAGCCCTCGCTAAGAGCTGGATTTACCAGTCGCTCGATCCGTCGCTCGCTGATACCGGCCAGCGCGCTAAGAGCGATAGCAAGAAAATCGAGAGCAAACGCTAACGGCTCCCCGTGAAAGTTTCCACCAGAGATTACGTCCCCCTGTGCGTTCTTCTTGTCACGAATGAAAACCAGCGGATTATCAACCGCAGAATTGGCCTCGGTCTCAAGCACGCTACGGCAGTGCGCCAGTGTGTCGCGCACTGCGCCATGGACTTGCGGAATGCAGCGCAGGGAATACGCGTCTTGCACGCGGCCGCACGCCCGATGCGACTCACGAATCTGGCTGCCTTCCAGCATGCGCCGCAGATTGGCCGCGCTTTTGATCTGGCCTCGGTGCGGACGCGCCTGGTGAATGCGTTCGTCGAAGGCCGCGTCGGTTCCCTTTAGCGCATCGCAACTGAGACCGCCGAGCACGTCTGCAGAGTCGACCAGCGTTTCCGTCGCTAACAGGGCGAGAGTCCCCACGGCAAGCATCGCCTGCGTGCCGTTAATCAGCGAGATTGTTTCCTTCGCTTCGAGTATGAGGGGTTTTACCTGCGCCCGCTTCAGCGCGTCGGCGCTGAAAACCTGCGCGCCCTTCTCATCGAAGCACTCGCCTTCGCCAATCAAGGCCAGCGCCAGATGCGCCAGCGGAGCCAGATCGCCGCTCGCGCCTACGCTTCCCTGGGAAGGGATGACTGGAGTGACGCCGCGATTCAGCATCTCGCAGAGCGTGTCGATGACAACGGGCCTCACGCCCGAATGGCCCTTGGCGAGCGAATTCGCCCGCAGCAGCATCATGGCGCGCGTCTCCGGCTGGGACAGTGGTTCTCCCACGCCGACTGCATGCGAGCGGACCAGATTTACCTGCAACTCGCGAATCTGGTCAGCCGCGATGCGCAGATCGCTCAGCTTGCCCACGCCTGTCGTAATTGCGTAAGCCACCTTATCGCTGGCCACAATGTCGTCCACGACGGAGCGCGCCAGCACCACGGCTTCTCGCGCGTCGGGTGCAAGGAGCACGGCGCGATGTTCCGTTGCGACTTCACGCACCGATTCCAGGCTCAGATCGTTTCCGTTGATATGAAGTGCGTTCAAACGATCCCCAGACTTTTCGGAAGTCACAGATGTGACGAAGCACACGAACAGCGTGCGATGCCACTACTGCTTACCAGCCGTCGCACGAAAGACTTTCAAATATTTCTCGGGCAATGCCGCAATCTTCATGCTCGTATCCGTCACGATATGCAAAGTCTCGCCCTCGGCCAGCAGCGCTCCATTATCGGCACGCAGCAATTCATAGCTGAAGGCGACGACGGACTCGCGCACCGATTTCAGCCGCGTCCGCACAATCACTTCCTCGTCGTAATACACAGGCGCTCGATAGCGGCAGGTGGCCTCGGCTACGGCGATGAAGCGGCCGTCCTTGCGCTCCATGTCGCGATAGGAGAATCCCATCTGCCGCATCAATTCGACCCGGCCAACTTCGAACCAGATGAGATGATTCGAATGATAGACCACCCCCATCTGGTCCGTCTCCGCGTAGCGGACACGCAGCCGGGTTTCGTTCACAGTCCGGTGATGGTTCGAATTCATTTCCCCGTCCACGTGGGTCGCCGCTTTTCCAGGAACGACAGAATTCCTTCGCGGAAGTCAGGCGTCGTGCGGATGGCAGCATTTTCTCTGACAGCAGCGTCGATCTGCAGATCGAGCTCTGCGCGCGCGTGGTCATTCAGCAACTTCTTGGTTGCCCGTAAGGATGTCGGACTGTTCTGCATTAATGTGGCAGCCAACTCGTGCGCCTTGGCCATCAGGACGTCCGCGGGAACAATTTCGTTCACCAGTCCGAGGCGCAGAGCCTCCGCCGCGTCAAAGATGCGTCCAGTAAGCAACAAATCGCGCGCCTGTTTCTCCCCGACCTGGCGCAATAGAAAAGTGGAAACGATGGCCGGCACAAAGCCGATGCGAACCTCTGTGTAGCCAAATTTCGCTTCCGGCACGGCCAGCGTGAAGTCGCACAGCAACGCGAGACCCGTGCCGCCCGCGATGGCCGGTCCGTTCACGGCGGCGATGGTCACCTTGGGAAACTCATACAGTGAGCGAAACAGCCGGACCATCGTCTCAGAGTCTTTCAGATTCTGCTCGGGAGTTCGCCCCAGAAGCACTTTCAGATTTTCCAGATCCAGGCCGGAACAGAACGCGGTGCCAGCCCCGGTCAGAATAAGAATGCGATCATCGGACTTCCCAACATCGTTGAGAGCGCCCAGCAGATCGTCGATCAATTCGAAGCTAATGGCGTTACGCTTGTCGGGCCGGTTCAGCGTGACCGTCGCCACGCCGCCCTGAGAAGCAATTTGTACAGTCTTATAGTTCATCAGTCCGCCGCGTGAGAGTCCAAATATTTTGCTCCGATTCCGGTAGTCGCTTTGAGCAACGCGTCCAGCGGCTTGAGTGGAGGCAGCTTCGCTCCACGCTTGGCCAGCGCATCGATCGCGATCTCGGTCGGAATATTACCAACCATGCTACTCTGCGCAAACGGACAACCGCCGAGTCCGCCCAACGCCGAATCGAAACGGCGGCAACCAGCATCGTATGCCGCCAACACTTTTTCTGCCGCCTGGTCTGGGCTGCTGTGCAGGTGGACGCCAATCTCCAGATAGTCGTACTTCGCCATGACAACGCCGACCAGTGCACTGATCTGCTGCGGGGTGGCCATTCCAACTGTGTCGGCGAGCGAAATTACGTGCAGATCTTCGGCCTCCAGCAGGTCAATGGCGTCCACCACTTCATCGACGCTCCATCCGTCTCCATAGGGATTGCCAAATGCCATCGAAATATAAACCGCAACGTCCAGTCCCGCATCGTCAGCTTTTTTCTGGATTTTTTCCAATTCATCGAGCGCGTCCTCAGGCGACTGGTTCTGATTCTTGCGTAGAAAAGTCTCTGAAATCGAATACGGAAAACCGAGAGTCGAAACCGCCTGCGTCGCGATTGCTCGCGTGGCGCCTTTTTCATTTACCACGATGCCGATAATCTCGACATCATCGGGCGGGTCCAGTTCCTTCAGAACTTCCTCCGAGTCCGCCATCTGCGGCACGGCTTTGGGTGAAACGAACGAAGCCGCGTCGATGTGCTTGAAGCCAGCACTGATGAGAGCCTTCAGGTAGTCGACCTTAAGATCAACGGGGATCATCCCTTTCAGTCCTTGCCACGCATCCCGCGGACACTCGATCAGTTTGACGGAATCAGTCATTAGGAAATCGCACGTTCCATTACGTCTGCAGCACACCCACCTTGAACTCCGGAACGTCCGGATTCAGCGCCGCCGCTTCGAGCGCCTGCGCGATAGCGTCGCGCGTCTCGATCGGGTCGATGATCTTATCGATCCACAAGCGCGCGGCACCGTAGCGAGGATCGGTCTGCTCGTCGTAAGTATTTTTCACCGATTCGTAGAGCGCCTTTTTTTCTTCCTCGGTCAATTGTTTTCCGCCGCGCTCGAGCTGCTTCACCTTGATCTCCACCAGTGTCCCTGCGGCCGAATCGCCGCTCATCACGGCATATCGCGCCGTAGGCCAGGCAAATACAAAGCGCGGGTCGTACGCTTTGCCGCACATGGCGTAATGGCCGGCGCCGAACGATCCGCCCACGATCACCGTAATCTTGGGCACAACAGAATTCGACACCGCATTCACCATTTTCGCGCCCGCCTTGATGATGCCGCTCCATTCCGCATCCCGCCCGACCATGAATCCATTCACATCGTGAAAAAAAATCAGCGGGATCAGGTTCTGGTTGCAATCCATGATGAAACGCGCGGCCTTTTCCGCCGACTCGGTGTAGATGACACCGCCAAACTCTATGCGCTTGTGTCCTTCATGATCTATCTGCTGCGCATGCAACTTCTGGTTGGCGACAATGCCTACGGCAAAGCCGCCGATTCGCCCGTAGCCGCAGAGCAGCGTCTTGCCATACTCCGGCTTGTATTCGTCGAAGCGGCTACCATCGAGCACACGCGCCAAAATCTCCTTCATGTCATATGGCCGCGCCGGCGAGGAATCGTAGATTCCGTAAATTTCCTCTGCGGCCAATTCCGGTTCGACTGGTTTTTTTCGATCCCACGGTGAAAGCCTCCGGTAGCCCCATTTCTCGACGATGGAACGAATCCGTGCGATACAAGCTTCGTCATTGGCTTCGCGGAAGTCGATGGTGCCGCTAATCGCCGAATGCATCCCTGCTCCGCCGAGTTCGTCGGCGGAAATTTTCTGCCCAATCGCCGCCTGCACCAGCGCGGGTCCGGCCAGAAACAGCCCGCTGCCATCGGTCATGAGCAGATGGTCGCACATCACCGGCAGATAGCCCCCTCCGGCCACGCACATGCCCATGATGGCCGCAATCTGCGGAATCCCCATCGCCGACATCACCGCATTGTTGCGGAACACGCGGCCAAAATCGTCGGTATCGGGAAACACATCTTCCTGCAGCGGCAGAAATACTCCCGCTGAGTCGACCAGGTAAATCGTTGGGATACGATTCTCGATCGCGATGTTCTGGGCGCGAATCACCTTCTTCGACGTCATGGGAAAAAACGCGCCCGCCTTTACTGTCGCGTCATTGCCGATGATCATCACAAGACGGGTATGAATGCGCGCCAAGCCAGTGATCACGCCCGCGGCCGGCGCACCGCCCCATTCTTCGTACATGCCGTGCGCGGCGTACAGGCCCAGTTCGAAGAACGTCTCGGGATCGATCAGCAGTTCGAGACGCTCGCGCGCCGTGAGCCGTCCTTTGGCGTGCTGGCTCTCGATCGCTTTGCTGCCGCCGCCCTCGCGGATTTTTTCTTCCTCGTTGCGTACCTGCGACATCAGGTCGGCCAGAAACCGCATGTTGGCCTCAAAGCGCGCTGAAGTCGGGTCGACACGTGTCGTAAGCGCATTCGACGGCGCAGACGAGTTCATCGTGGAAGTTTCGTCGCGGTTGGCCATGGGCGCATGAACGAAGAGCGGACTGATTACGGTATACCACGACGGTGGAAAGGCGCAAACCCACGCCAGTCGCCGCCGGCAGGAGCAGAGTTAGGCGGCTGCACAGCACCGGAGACTCGACGCACGGCCTCAGCCACGGGATTTTCGGCGATCGCGTCGACCAGTCTCAGACTCAAAGCCCGCGATGCGGTGATTTTCTCGGCAGCAACAAACATCTCCACAGCACGCGCCTTGCCGATCAGCCGAGGCAACCGCTGCGTCCCACCCCACCCCGTAATCAGACCCAGAGCGGCCCCGCGATGGCCGAAGATCGCATGGGGCGAGGCAACGCGATAGCTGCACGCCAGCGCCAGATCCAGGCCGCCGCCCATGCAATATCCGGAGATCGCGGCGCCTACTGAAGCAGGGAACTCATCCACCAACTGCATTAGCTCTTGACCCATCTTGGAAAATTCAAATGCCGCAGGACCATCGAGAGCCGCGATTTCGTCCAGTTCCGCTCCGGCGGAAAAAAACTTTGTGTTTCCCGTGATCACGAGCGGCAATCCTTCGCTTGCCAAATGCCGAATTGCATTTGTGAGCGCCAGCACGCGCTCTCGAGTAAGTCGGTTGGTTCCGTCCTCAGAACGCATTCGCAAGAGGAAGGCTTGAGGCAGGCTTTCCACAATGAAAAACGAAGAGTCCTTCATGCAGTAGCGCTAGTGGAGGGTGAGAGATCGGAGATTATCCTGCCGCAGGCACTCGCGGCCCCTTCACGTGCCCGCGAATGAACTGCACGATGTCATCCATCGCCGTGCCCGGCTGGAAGATTGCTGCGACCCCCGCCTTCTTGAGGCCGTCCACGTCCTGATCTGGAATGATGCCACCGACCAGTACGATCACGTCGTCCATTCTGTTCTGCTTGAGCAAATCCATCACGCGCGGCACGATGGCGTTGTGCGCGCCGGAAAGGATCGACAGTCCAATAACCTGCACGTCTTCCTGCAGCGCCGCGTTCACGATCATCTCCGGCGTCTGCCGCAGGCCGGTGTAAATGACCTCCATACCGGCATCGCGCAGCGCGCGCGCAATCACTTTCGCCCCGCGATCGTGCCCGTCAAGCCCAGGCTTGGCCACTAGGACGCGGATTTTGGGATCAGACATGACAGAACATTTAACCACAGAGGGCACAGTCTTCACACAGCGTTTCTGTTTTTCTTAATGCCGAGAACTGCCAATATTAGAAATGCGAGACCCGAATAGACCAGCACGTTGACGACTGCACCCAGCGTGTACCAAAGAGGCAGGCTTGGGAGGTAAACCCCGCTCGCATAACCGTGCACACCTCCACTTGCGATATACACAACCATCATGCCTGGCAAGAACACGTAGTTGCTCGTTTGCGGAAATGCGGCGGAAAAAGCACCACTTGACAGTGTAACGATGATCCCCATAAGAATGGCCCGTCTAATGCGAGACTTTGGAAGCAACTTCACAAATCTCTTCTCTCCTGATGAGCGCGATTCATAATGAGCCGGCAAGCTCGCATAAGCTAACTGCTGCCGATTGCCAATTGTAAAACCTGTTGTCTACAAAGTTTTGATATCCAGACTCCGCCACAAATACCAGCACGCTATACTGCGATACGGCGCCCATGGTTTCGCTATTTTCTCCATGATGTGTGGCTTGGGCAGTGTGCGCTTGCGGTAGTGCTTCTTGATCGCCGCCTGCACACCGTAATCCCCCGTGGGCAGCACATCCGGACGCCGCAGCGTGAACATCAAGAACATGTGCGCCGTCCACACGCCGATGCCTTTCACCTGGGTCAGGTGCTGGATCACTTCCTCGTCGGTCATGTCGGGCAATCGCGCGAAATTCAGCAATCCGTCGCGCGTCTTGATCGCCAGATCCTTCAAATACGCCGATTTCTGCTTCGAAAGCCCCACACCGCGTAGCTGCTCGTCGCTGAGCTTCAGGATTCCCTCCGGCGCAAGCGGGTCGCCGGCGAGATCGGTGAAGCGCTTGAAGATCGTCGCCGCGGCTTTGCCGTTCAACTGCTGATAGAGGATCGATTCGGCCAGACTGTGAAACTCCGGCGGCCCATACTCCATGCGGAACGGGCCCACGCGCTCGATGATCGAGCACAGAATGGGATCGGCTTTCTTGAGGTGCGCGAGTGCTTTTCGCATGCCCTATAGGTTTACCACAAAAGCCGTCTCTGGGCGAACAAAACACGAATAGCATCGGAAAGAACATATCCCAGCTCGCGCGGCTCCTATTGCGGCCTCTTGATCGCGATTCCCATCACTTCAAATCTTCCCCCGCGCACCAGTTTATCGGTGCCGATGAACGCCCGCGCCGGGTAGTCGCCGTGAAAATACGTCTTGTACACGGTGTTGAAAGTGTCGTAGAACTTCAGGTCGGTACAAAAAATCTGTACCGACACCACATCTTCCATGGACATTCCCGCCGCCTCAACCGTAGACTTGATGCCCTCCATAACCAGGCGTGCTTCGTCTTCCGCGCCGGCTGGCGGTTGACCGGTCTTCTCCAGCCCCAGATGTCCCGCAATGTAAAGCGTGTTTCCGACCAGCACCGCGTCGCTGAACGGCAACGCCTGGGCGTCGGCGGGCCGGGGCTTCACAATAAACTTGCGGTCCGCACCGGACGCCGGAACACAAGCCGTGAGCAACAAAACTGCCGCCAGGATTCTGCGAAATTTCATGCTGCAAACTTTCATGGTTGTCCTCGCAAAAGAGATTCAGTATTAGGCCTGCAGATTACACCCTTAGCGCCAGGCGGCCAACAGCAGTCCGGCGCCTCCGCCTCCCAGCACTACCCACGCCGGATTCACCCTCCACCGCAACAGCGCGGCCAACGCCGCCGCGGCAATTACCAATGCCTGCCAGCCGTGTAGCGCGTCAGCGGCCAGCTTGACGGTTACGCCCGCCATCAACGCCACAGCACACACATTGACCGCATCGAGAAACGCCGCCATCCACGGGGACTGCCGCAGCCGGAACAACACCGGCGCCAGCATCGCCACGAAGAAAAACGACGGCAGAAAAATGGCAAACGTGGCGACCGCCGCTCCCGGCACGCCGCCGAGAATGTATCCAATAAACGTTGCCGTCGAGAGCACCGGCCCCGGCGTGAATTGCCCTATCGCGACCGCATCCAGCAATTGCTGCTGGGTGAGCCAGGCATGCTGCCGGATCAATCCATCCTCCAGAAATGCCAGCAGCACGTATCCGCCGCCGTAAAGCACCGCGCCGACGCGCAGAAAAAAAACCGCAACCTTGCCGAGGGATGGTTTAGTCAGTGGGAGAGCCGCGGAAGCGAGTGTAGCAAGCGCGAAAAATCGCGGCCGCATCCACATAGGCAGAACCCGCATCATCGCACTGGCGCGCAACGCCGATGCTCGCCGCGCAAGCATGCCAACAACCGCGCCGCCGAACAAAATCACAATGGGATTCAGCGCGAGAAAGAACGTTGCCAGCGCCAATGCGCCGAGCACCGCAAGTCCCGCATCCTTCACGGCCGTTCTTCCCAACCGCCAGATCGCGATTGCTATAACCGCGATCACCGCCGGCTTGATTCCGTACAACACAGATGCGGCCTGCGGCAACGCGCCAAATCGGACGTAGGCCCACGCGAACGCTCCCGTGATCAGAGCAGCCGGCAAAATAAAACACGCTCCAGCAAAACACAGCCCCGCCCAGCCCGCTCGCACGAAACCCACGTTGATGGCCATCTCCGTGGAAGTGGGGCCGGGAATGAGATTCGCCGCGCCAAGCATGTCAAGAAATTGTTGTCGCGTCAGCCACTGCCGCTTGCGGACGACTTCCGCCTCAATCAGCGCAATGTGCGCCGCCGGCCCGCCAAAACTGATTGCCCCCAGCTTTAGGAACAAAAATACGAGCTCTCGCAGCCGAGCGGCGAACGACGGTGGCGATGCCGAGGGAAGCGCTGCCTGCGGGGCACTCATTCGGAGCTCACCATGGTTTTCTGTCAGGTCTCACCGCTGGCTGGGGGCGGCTGCCGGACACCAGAAGAAAAAGCAGGCACATCAGCACGGCAAGTCTCGCACGAAAAAAGAAACGCATTGTTTCAGAGAAATTCCACTGTCTTTTGGATCAGGTCAGCTGTTGGCTGGTACGGATCGCCCGGCGCATCGTACTCGATCGAGCAATATCCCTTGTAACCGTTCTTTTTCAGGATGCGAAACGTACGCGCTAGATCGACATGTACGGCCTTGCCCTGCTCGTTCACTTCGCCATCCTTCACGTGGCAAATGCCATACGAATGCGCAAACATCGCATCCACAGCGCGATAAGCGAAGTCTTCATCGTGGGCCGCCAGCGAGTTGCCGAAATCCGGCAGACCGCGCAACCACGGGCTGTTCACCTTTTCGATGACTTTCACAATAAAAAACGGATCTTCGCTCACGGGATCGTCGTTTTCGAGGTGCACTACGACATTCTTCTTCTGCGCATATTCGACCACGCGCAAAAGCGTATCGGCCGCGCGGTCCACGTGGGGCTTCGAGTCCCGCGCTTGTTCGATATGCGTGCGAATGCTCGGCGAGCCGAGTGCCGCTCCCACGTCCACCCATCGCCTGCTCGATGTCACAGCCCGTTCGCGCTCGAGCGCGTCGTTTGCGTACTGGCTGAATTCTTCATCCACCGCAATGTTCACGACTGCGGAGTGCGCTTTCTCAGCGGCCACGCGAAACTGCTCGAGATACGCCGGGTCTGTCGCAGGAAAAACGCGGCTCCAGGGCTCAATATGGTGGATCTTGAACCTCTGCGCCACGTGTGCGGCGAAGTCCTTGAGTTCGACTTGCTGTGCAGCCGGAACGGGGCTGGCCGTCTTGCCGTCCCATCCCTTCCATCCCACAATGAATTCGCGAAATGGGTACGCCGCGACAGCAATCCGCTGGCGGGGCTCAGAAGGAAAATGAACCGAAGGCTGCGCACTTTCCGCGCGCAGGAATTCAGGCAGGAAGCAAGTCCCGGCCAACGCTCCCGCGCAATGCTTAAGAAACTGTCTGCGGGTGCCGGCACTCATGCGCGACAGTGTAACAGAGGGAATCACGCCGAGGGTTGGCAGTGCAGCCCTCGCTAGTGGCGACTTTGCGGCTGCTTGTGGTGGGCATCCGACTTATGCGCAACCGCAAACAAAATGTACATCGCCAGAGACCCGACTGCGGGGAGGACATAAATGAGGGCGCGCTCCATGCCGAACAACACGCTCGAAACGATGAACGTAGAAACCAGCAGGATTCTCTTCATCGGGGCCTCCCCACAAACCGCCCTTTCCGACGCGTCAAAAGAGCACATCGCACTCGCGACCGGGAACGGATATTCATGGCTGCACGCCAATCTCAAAGTTCAACGTCGAGAGAGACAGGCGGTACTGATATTGCGCGTTCACGTAGCCGATTGCGGCATCGGTTTGCTGCAACTGTGCTTGACTCAGTTCGACAATCGACCCCAGACCAAGCCGGTACCGGCTCTGAGCGAGACTCAACCCCAGGTCGGCCTCCTTGACCAATTCCGCTTCCACGCCCACTCGCTGAAACGCCGTATTAGTGGAGAGCCACGCCGTGCGCACGTCGCGCACCACCCGGTCGCGCAGGTCGCGCGTGCTCTCCGCGGCCGCCTGGGCCTTGTAATTTGCTTCCGACGCCTGCGCCGTGAACAGAAAGCCATTGAAGATGGGGATGCTCATGTTCACGCCGATGGCTCCGTACCAGCTGGAGATGAAATAGTTGGGGAAACAGTTTCCGAAGCAGTCCGGACGCACCGGGGTCACTCCCACTAGGCCGAGTGTACTGATCGTCGGCAAAAGTTGATCACGCTGGGCGCGGCGGAACTTCTCTGCCGCCTGCTGTTCATACGTCAGCGCCTGTAGATCGGGGCGCTGACCCAAAGCGGTGTTGATAAGCACGTCCACGTCGGGCGGCGGCGCCGGAGGTTGCGAATCCTCATCGCTTAGCTCGTAGCTAACTTGCTTGTCGAACCCCAGCACCGCCGAAAGTGCCGCGATCGTCGAATCGACGTTGTTCTGCGCATCGAGTAACAACAGTTTGGCCTGCGAGAGGTTCACTTGCGCAAAAGCCAAGTCCAGGTTTGACTTCAGCTTGTTCTTGGCCAGTTCGTCGACCTGATGTTCCACCGACTGCCGCGTCGTAACCGTTTGTTGCGCGACCTTGAGCAGGGCCTGGGCCTGCAGGGCACTGAAAAAAGCCTGATCCGTGGCCAGAACGATGTCTTCAACGGTGGCAAGCGCATTTGCGTTTTGGGCTTTTTCCTGCAGCTTCGCGGACGACACCAGGTTTATGGTGCGTCCGAAATCGGTGATGAGCTGGCTCATAGTCACGCCGGTTCCAGCATGTTCCAGCAGCCGCGATGCCGTCAGAGAGCCGGCTCCAATCCGGGTGCCTTCATTCGCGTCGACGGCCGTCATGGCGCCGTTGAAATTAGGGAGTGCGGCAGCTCTGGTCTCGCGATAAATCTGATGCTGCGCCAGGGCGATCAGGCGTCCCACGCTAATGCGGGGATTGTTCTTCAAGGCGAGCTGCTCCGCCTGCGTGCGCGTCAGACGCATTGTGCCGGCGGGAGCTTGAGGCGCCTGTTGCCCTGACGCCTGGCCCATGGACGAAGCGGAAGCCGAAGCCGGCTGCGATCCCGTGCCGCGAGCGAAGCCTGCAACCAGCGATACTTCCAAGCGCGGAGCCTCGACGGCGGGCGCCGGTAGTGACAACGACTGCGGTTGCGGCGCCGACGGTAGGCCATCGGCTGGTTTGTCGGGCGCCTGTGCGGACAGAAGTGTCGGCCACAATAAAAGCAGCGTCCATAGCAATGTGTTGGCCCTCTTCATTGGGTTGCCTCGCGATCTCCTGGCATGAGGTGCCAAGACGCTCGCTGAGCGAAGGAGCGATCCCAGAATGCGCAGTCTTTTTGTGTCATTCCGCCGTCTCCGTCGCCACAGCGGCCTCGCTTTGCGCAGTGCGTTTGCCATACACCAACAGGTACGCCGCGGGCACAATGAAAATCGTCAGTAACACCGAAGAGGTCAGGCCCCCGATGATGGCCTTCGCCATCGGCGAGTACTGTTCCGCGCCTGTTCCCAGCTTCATCGCCATGGGAATCATGCCGATGATCGTGGCCAGCGAGGTCATCAGAATCGGCCGCAGGCGCACGCGGCACGCCGTGATCACCGCGTCCTTCGGCGACATTCCCTGCTTCTCCAGATTGTGTGCGAAGTCCACGATCAGAATGCTGTTCGAGTCGGCGATGCCAACCAGCATCAACACCCCCATCAGCGACATGACGTTCAATGTGGAGCCTGTCAGCGGCAGAATGATGAAGACGCCGACGAATCCCATCGGAATCGCCAGCATGATCAGGAAGGGATCGATGAACGACTTGAATTGCGCCGTCAGGATCAGATACAGCAACATGAACGAGATCAGGAATCCGAGAGCAAAACTCTTGAACGATTGCTCCATGCCATTCACCATCCCGCGCAGATTGATGCGCACGTTGGTGGGAATGGCTCCCTTCGCTCTCTCGCCCGACAGAATATCGCGGATCGAACTCGTTACCTTCTGCAGGTCTTCGCCGGAAGGGGTGACGTAAATGTCGGCGATGCGCTGAATCTGATAGTGGTCGATTTCCGTCGGAGTTTGAATCTGCTCCACCTTGACCACGTTGTTGAGCACGGTCGTCGGCCGTCCTTGCCAGCAGTTCCACGAAGGCTCGCCATTTCCCGGCGAAGGCGGCCGCGATGGTCCACAATTGACCGACCCCTGGCCGGGATCGCGCAATGGAATCTGGCCGAGATCAGCGACATTGTGAATGGCCGCATCGCCCTTCTCGAAATATTGCACCGTCAGGTAATAGTCGTTGCCGGTGTGGCGGTCGACCCAGTAGTTGGGCGCAATCATGTAGTTGGAGTTCAGCGCGGTGATGACGTTGTCCACGACCTCTTTCTGCGTCAGGCCCATTTCGCCGGCGTGCACGCGATCCACATCCAGGCGCAAAGCCGGGTAGTTCATGTCCTGCGGGATATAAGTCTCGCTGACCCCGTGGATTTCCCGGATGCGTGACGCCAGGCTCTGTGCGATGCCGTAAATCTGGTCGAGATCCGGGCTGCTGACCTGCACGTCGATCGGCGCCTGTGCACCCTGGTCTAGGATGGCGTCAACCATCGAGCCGGTGGAAAAGAAGGTGCGAATCTCAGGAAAGTCCTTCGCCATGCGGTGTTGAATGCGGTCCATGTACTCGAAACTGCTCAACTTGTGCGACTCGTTTAACTGCACCTGAACCGTCGCCGTGTACGGACCGGCATTCGTCGTGTAGAGCGCCGAGAAATCGGGAACCACGCCGATGTTCGAGACAACTCGTTTGAAGTCCCCGGGCTTGACCTCCTGCCGAATCAGGTCTTCCACTTTCGCGACATACTGATCGGTCACTTCGATGCGGGTACCGGTCGGAACCTTCAGATTGATGGTGAACTGCCCGGCATCGGTTTTCGGGAAGAACGCCAAGCCGAGCAGCGGATAGATCGCCAGGCTGGCGACGAACACGCCGCTCAAAATGACGACCGTAAGCCCGGGGCGCTGCACGGCACGCCGCACCCAGTACTCGTAGTAATCGAGAACCTTGTTGAACATGTGGTTGAAGCGGTTGTTGAACCGGTCCATCCATGAGACCTTGCGCTCCTCCGGGTGATACGCCTTGTCGTCGTGAACCTCGCTGTGAGGGTGCGGCTTCAAATATCGCGAGCAGAACAGCGGAATCACCGTCATCGCTACCACGAACGAAGCCAGCAGCGACAGACAGAACGCCAGGGCCAGAGCAGAGAACAGGAACTTGCCCACGCCGTACAGAAAAACGACCGGGAAGAAGTCCACCACGTCGACCAGCGTGGCCGCCAGGACCGCGAGGTTGACCTCCGCGCCGCCCACTTCCGCGGCCACCATGGGTACGGCTCCCATCTCGAGATGGCGGTAAATGTTTTCCAGCGAGATCACGGAGTTGTCGATGACTCTCGAGAACGCCAGCGCCATTCCGCCCAGGACCATCGTGTTCACGGTGCCGCCGAGCAGGGCCAACACCACGAACGCAGCCAGCCCGGACAGTGGAATGGACAGCAACACCGCCGACGTCGCGCGAAAGCTGCCGAGGAAAATCAGAATCATCAGGCTGGTCAGAATCAGGCCGAGAAAGCCTTCGTGCAGCACCGTATCAATCGCGTCCTTCACATAAACCGACTGGTCGAACACGATGCTGGTCTTCAATTGCTCGGGAATGTCGTAAAGATGTTTGATGAGCTGGCGAACGCCGTCCACCACGGCGATCGTGTTGGTGTCGCCGCCCTGCTTCATGATGGGAATGTAGACCGATTTCTGGCCGTCGATGCGGACCTCGTTGTATTGGATCTGGTTGGCATCTTCGGCTTTGCCGACATCATTGACCGTGACCCAGGAATTTCCTTTGACTTTGATCGGCACCTGGCCCAGCTGGTTCATGTTGTCGACTAGGCTGTTCGAGTACACGAAGTAGTCGTAGGGGCCCATCTTCACATCGCCCGCGGGCAGAATCAGGTTGGTGTCGTTGACCGCTCCCACCACGTCCATCAAGCTGAGCTGGCGCGACGACAGCTTGTAGGGATCCACATACACCATGATCTGGCGGTACTTGCCGCCGAACGGAATCGGAATCTCCGCCCCGGGCACGACCGCGATCTGGTTGCGGATCTGGAACTGAGCGTAGTCGTGAAGCTGCGTTTCCGTCAGCCCCTCGCCTTTCACCGTAACCAGCGCCACGGGGAGGCTCGACGCATCGAATTTCAGCACAACCGGGGGCAACGTGCCCGGCGGCAGGCGCTTCAGATCGGCCAAAGCCAGGTTGGCGAGTTCGCTCGCATCGGTGTCAGGATTCGTTCCAGCCTGGAAGTAAACTTTGATAATGCTCACGCCCAGCAGCGATCGCGACTCCATGTGATCGACGCCCGCCGCCAACGTGAAGAAGCGCTCCAGGGGATCGGTGATGTCGAACTCGATATCCTCTGGCGGCATGCCGCTGTAGAACGTCGCCACCACCGCTTCCGGCAGATTGATCGGAGGGAACAGATCGACCGGCATGCGCGTGACGCTGGTCACCCCGATCACGAGCAGCGCCAGACAAATCACGATGATGAAATACGGATTGCGAATTGAAAACCCTGGCATAAGAAACCTATCCCATCTTCCTTCCTCTCCCAGCCACTTCCGAAATCATTGCTGGTCGAGGCTTCCTACTGTTGCCCGCTTGCGGGGTTGTACTCCGGCACGGTGACGACTTTGGCGCGCACTTTTTCTCCCGCTTTCAGCCCAGCGCGGTCGCTGACCACAACCTCCTCACCCTCGCTCAGCCCTGAAGTGATTTCGGCGTCGGTGCTGGTTTCGATTCCGACTTGCACTTTGCGTTCTTCCAAAGTGCCCATAGAGTTCACTACAAAAACGCTGGTCTCCCCGCCGCGATGGCTCAACCCCTGCACCGGAATGCAAGGAATGTTGTCCTTGCGGTCGAGCTGAAGATCGGCTTCCGCATACAGCCCCGGCAGCAGGACTCGCCGCGGGTTGAGGACGTCTACCTCGGTGTGCATGGTTCGAGTGTCGGCGCGCACATCCACCGAGAAGCGCGCCACCTTGCCGGGAAACGTTCGGCTCAGGGACGGAACGCGAACGTTCACCGGATCTCCAATCTTGATGTATTGCACGTAGCTTTCCGGCACAGGAATGACCAGTCGAAACAGGTCGTCCTCCGACAGGCGCACCAGCGGCATGGCCTGCGTGCTCGAGCCAGTGCCGGCTTGCACCAGCGTACCCAGGTTCGCGTAGCGTTCGGTGACTACGCCGGGAAATGGCGCGGTGATTCGCGAATAATCGAACAGACTCTGGTCATGGGCGAGCTTCGCCTTGGCTGCAGCCAGCTGGCTCTGCGCCGCTTCCAGGGCTGCCTGCGACGCATCTACCTGTGACGAAGCCGCCAGATCCTTTCCTTGCGCATCATCGACTTCCTGCTGCGCGACGATTCCCGGCTGGCTCTGGAACACCTCGTTCAGGCGCGTGTACTCAAGATGCAGCGCCTTGTATTGCGCCTGATACCGCGCCACATCATGCTGCGCCCGCGTGACCTGGTTCGTTGCGTTCTTGATCTGTGCCTGGTCTTCTTCCAACTGCGCCTGCAACTCGGGAATTTCCAGCACGGCCATCACTTCGCCCGCTTTTACGTGGGTTCCGTAGTCCACTTTCAAATCCTTGACGTAGCCAGACTCCTTGGCATACACATCGATCTCCTGAAAGGGCACCAGTTCCGACGAGAGCGTCAGTTCGCGGCCCAGAGACTTCTTCACCACCTTCGCCACCCCGACCGTGATCGTCGGTCCGCTGGCCTGAACGTCGCTCGGCCGGTTTCCCGAACAGGAAGACAGGCCTATCATTGTCGCGATCGCAGTCGCCGCAGACACCAACTGAGCATATGCACCCCACCTGCTGCGTCTGACTCTCACTGCCCTGCCTTCACGGTCATCTTGGCTCATTGCCTTCCTCTAAATGCCTTCGCTGTTCCATCTCGTCTTAAGTATGGGCCTAGCCTATCGTCTTCAGCACTTCACTGAGCTTCCGTACGGAAAATGCGCTCGATCGGGAGAAATCGATCACTTTTTGCTCTCGTTCTGCCAGTGCATTCGCCGCGGCCGGAACTTCGGCCGCAATCTCCATCGGAATCGTGAGCACGCCATGCCGGTCTCCGTGCAGCAGGTCTCCGGGACGAACGTCCATTCCACCCACGGAGATGGGAGCCGCGACGTCAAAAATATGGGCATAGGCATGGGAAACCGCAACGCTGCCGGCAAACAGCTGAATTCCCATGCTGCGCACCGACGGCAATTCGCGCACCGCGCCATTGGTCACGTAACCGATGCAGCCCAGAGCCTTCAAAATCGCCGCGTGCATATCTCCGACGAAAGCCCCGCGCCCCGGCGGGTCATCCATATCTTCCAAAACGAGAATGCGCGGTGCGGGAATTTCCAGAATGCGGTTCCAAAACTCGGCGCGGTCATGAAACGTCGGGCCATATGTGGGCGGTTCTCCGCTGCGCAGCCGGGCGGTTGCCGCATACCCGACCATCGGTGGAACGTCGTCGAACATACAGCGCACGCGGGAATCCGTGAATCCTGTGTTGCGCAATCGAACCCGGAAGGTTTCCACCGCGTTCGCGACCATACAAGTGTCGAACTGGCGAAGTGCGTCCAACTCTTCTTCGGTTAACCGGGCAGAAACGCTCATGTTTGTCTTCCTCTCAGGGATCGCGCATGGGGAGGGAGCGGCAATTCCTTCCTCACCGGAGCGGAAGCCTGCAGGCTTCAAACGGTCAGATTTGACCACACTGAATCACCCTCTACAACGCAGTACTAGATGCCGGACACTGGGATGATGGATATTAAAGCAGGGTTTCAGGAGAAGGAGGTGGCCGGTTGTAGAGCCACTCTTCGAACACAGCGCTCGGCATGGTCGCCCTTGTCGGTGCGACGCGAGCATAAAAGGTGGGTGCCCAAAGCAGCGCAGAACTTACCACGGGCGGTTGCCATGCGGGTGCATTTTTCAGCAGACGCTGCCGACTGGGGTCGGGCGGAGACTGTTTCTGGACCGCTGCGGCTGACGGAACCGAAGGGCCAACAGAGGAGTAGCGTGTGGCCACGCTCACCGTCAGGGCGCACACCGCCAACAGAACTACCACCGCGCACCAATGCCGGCGCCATCCGCACCCTGAGTTGTTCGCTTGGTTCATTCTGGCAGTTACAGTCAGCAACCCCGCCTGTAATATATAAAACTGCAGTCACCAGCGGCAAGTGACTGAAGTGACTGGTAGTGGTGCAGTTTGGTTGTCATTCCGAAGAATCTGGGCGAGCCGCGCGACGCGTCGCGTTTCTTGCGACGCCGTAATCGCGCGTTTGGCTCGCTTCCTCATCAAATTGCAGCACTACTAAGTGAATCGGGTAACACTTCCGGCTGCCTTTAGTTGGATCGATCGTCGTCGCTAACGGTTGCATGCTCCCTGCTGGAAATAGCGGTCGCGAAATTGTCGGGTTCCCCCCGAAATCAGCCTTAACGTTTGCAGAAGTGGTGAGCGCGGAAGGAATCGAAACCCCCTCAGAAACGTAAATTCAACAACATGCAGGGCCACGGACGGCATGAAAGTGCATCAAAAGCAGCGGTAATCGCGTTAACGGATCGCAAATGGATCGCAGCAGATAACGGCCTGCCCGAGCAATAACCGTCGTTGTCGGCGTTCTGGCTGCGGCAGGGTACCGGAGGACGAGGGCGCGGCAAACCGCAACAACTACCTCGTATTCCGATCCCACATTTAGGAAAACGGGGTGGCCTGGCCACCAAGGGTGGTCACCATTCTGAACCGCAGCGTAGATTAGCTTTTGTTAGCATCGCCCTCGGTGCCGGGGGGGCCGGAACTTCACCGTAGTCTCAATGTTTTCTCACTGTTCTGAGTCGATGCCCTAAAGGGCCTCAGAAACCCGTGACCGGGGTCGATGAGTGTAATCCGGATTTAACGTCAATTGACGCTCCCGCAAAAGCCAACTTCCGCCCCTTCATTGACTTGCCCTACGTCCGGGCCTAACATTTCTGGCCAATGATCGGACAGACCATCTCGCATTACCGCATCGTCGAAAAGCTCGGCGGCGGCGGGATGGGTGTCGTCTACAAAGCTGAGGACATGAAGCTCGGTCGATTTGTCGCTCTCAAGTTCCTGCCGGACGACCTCGCCAAAGACCCGCAGGCGCTGGCGCGTTTCAGACGTGAGGCAAAAGCCGCATCGTCGCTGAACCACCCCAACATCTGCACGGTCCACGAAATCGACGAATCGGATGGGCGAACTTTCATCGCCATGGAATTGTTGGAGGGACAGACCCTTCGACACGTGATCGCGGGCAAGCCCTTGGAAATCGAAACCGTGCTTGACTTGAGCATCCAGATCGCCGATGCCTTAGATGCAGCGCACTCGAAAGGGATCATCCACAGGGACATCAAGCCAGCCAACATCTTTGTAACAAATCGAGGTCAGGCGAAGATTCTCGACTTCGGGTTAGCCAAGGTCACGCTCAAGCCAGAGAGCGTTGCCCTGAGCGCTCCCACTATCGAGTTTGAGGAGCATCTGACGAGTCCTGGCAGTGCGCTGGGAACAGTCGCCTACATGTCACCGGAGCAGGTGCGCGGGAAAGAACTCGACGCGCGCACCGACCTGTTCTCGTTCGGGGCGGTTCTCTACGAGATGTGTACAGGGGCGCTCCCGTTTCGCGGTGATACTTCAGCGCTTATCTTCAACGCTATTCTGGAATGTGCGCCCGTAGTTCCCGTTCGGTTGAATCCCGATGTGCCCGTGGAACTTGAACAGATCATCAACAAGACGCTGGAGAAGGATCGTGATGTGCGGTGCCAATCCGCTGCCGAGCTAAAGGCTGATCTGAAGCGTCTGCGGCGCGATAGACAATCCGGGATGGCCACCCCGAGAGTCACTCCGTCGGTTCGAGCGGGCCGCTCTCCGTGGGCGACCTCTCTGGTGCTTGTAGCTTCTGCGGTAGCGGCGACGATGGCGGTTGTTTGGTGGGTTTCGCCCCATCCCATTCCCCGCATTACGCGTTACAGCCAGTTGACGCACGATGGAAGAGACAAGGTGAGCATTATGTCAGTGGGCGAGATTCCGCCACCAATAGTCAGCGACGGTTCACGCCTCTTTTTTACAGAAGGGCGCGGTAGCGGCAATTACGGGGTCGGCGAAGTTTCGGTCAGCGGTGGCGACACTTCGATCGTGCCTTCAACCTTCACCAACACTGCTCCCCTCAGCATCTCGACAAGCGGTTCTGACTTGCTCACCTATACCTGGAATTCCGATGAAATTGACGTGCCGATATGGGTGGTGCCCGTGCTCGGAGGCTCGCCGCGACGGGTGGGTAGTTTTGCAGCACAAGACGCAACCTGGTCTCTCGACGGACAACGTGTCACGTACTGCGCGCTCCATGACATAAATGTCAGCAAAAATGACGGGACCGAATCACATCGCCTCTTGACAGCGGCGGGACTGACGGCTTGGCCGAGGTGGTCGCCGCTTGAAGATGTTCTTCGCTTCTCTTCATACGATCCAAAGACGGACAGCAGTTCTCTCTGGGAGACATCGGGCGAAGGCAGCGGGACGCACTCGTTGTTTCCGCAATGGGAGAGTCACGCATCGGAGTGCTGTGGCAATTGGACGAGCGACGGAAAGTATTTCGTTTTTCAGTCCAGCCGCAACGGTAGGACCGACCTTTGGTTGTCGCGCGAGAAAAGGCACTGGTGGGATCGAACCTCGGCTGGCCCAGTGCAGCTCACGGCCGGTCCGCTGAGCTTCTCTTTGCCGCTGCCGAGCAAAGATGGTACGAAAGTGTTCGCCTTAGGAACACAACTGAAGGGAGAATTGCTTCGCTTGGATGTGAAGACGGGGCAGTTTCTTCCCTACATGGGCGGCATTTCGGCATCGGGGCTGGCGTTCTCACCAGACAGGATGTGGGCGAGCTGGGTGTCGTTTCCAGAGCGCATCCTCTGGAGGAGCAGAGTTGACGGAACCGAGAAGCTGCAGCTTACCTTTCCTCCCATGGAGGCGAACCTGCCGCGCTGGTCTCCCGACGGGAAGCAGATTGTGTTCATGGGGCGTGAGCCTGGACAAAGCTGGCACATCTACTTGCTACCGGCTGAAGGCGCGAGCGCACCGAAACAGATTACGACAGGTGAAGAAAATCAAGCATCTCCCGACTGGTCCCCGGACGGGCGTAGCATCGTGTTCGGCGGGTTCCCGGAAGTCCTATCCGGAGATCCCAAGTCGACCGCGCTCTCTCTGCTTGACATTGACACTGGACGAGTCGCAAAGATGGATGGAGCCGAGGGGCTGTACTGTCCGCGTTGGTCTCCGGACGGCCGCTATCTTTCGGCTTCAACAACCAATGCGCGTAAGCTGATGCTTTGGGACTCAACCACCAAGGCATGGACGGAGATTGCAGATTTGTCGGGTGGCTGTGCGATGTGGTCCCGGGATGGCCGTTTTCTGTATTTTCAAACTTATGACGTGCCAGATCCGGCGGTGTACCGAGTCCAGCTTGCGAGCAAAACGAACCAAAGGCTGGCAGAGATCCGATTGCAACGAGCGGTCGCAGGGGCCGAGTTCCTCACGTGGAACGGCTTATCCCTCGACGACGAGCCCATAGTGCTCCGCGATCAGAGTACCCAGGAGATTTACGCGCTTGACTGGGAACTGCCTTAGCCGTCTGCCTTGGCTTCATCACAACAGAAAAGCTTGGCGGGTCACAGGGAACGTATCGAGGCCATGATATTCGGCGGTATCTCTGTTAACCGTCGCAATCAGGCGATTACACTCGTTGACCCCGGTTAAGGTCCGGGGAAGGGTTTTGAGTGTAATCGGGATTTGACGCCAACTATGCAGTAAAATTCGGCGTTTCGCCCCCAGTTTGGGGGCCCCTTACGGAACCCTGACGCAGAGCCGGACGAATGGGACCGCAGAAGGAAATCGCAGTCAGGACAGCTATACCGGAGGACTCGACTGGAATCCTGCGTTGCTTACGGGAGGCCTTCGAGCCCTATCGCAACGGATACACTCCAGCAGCTTTTCTCGACACCGTGCTGACCAGCGACACGCTCGCAACGCGGCTGCATACCATGAGGATCTTTGTCGCCGCTGCGACGGAGGGGGAGATCGTTGGAACCATTGCCTGTCGGCGGGTGAGCGAATCGCAGGGGCATCTCCGCGGAATGGCGGTGCTCCCGGCATGGCATGGAAAAGGGATTGCCCAACTGCTTCTTGAAACCGCACAGGCAGAGATCCGCGGATGGGGATGTTCGCGGGTGACGCTCAACACCACCCAGCCTCTGGAACGAGCAGTACAGTTCTATCGTAAGAATGGATTCACTGCGACCGGCGCAGTGCGCGACTCTTTTGGCATGCGTCTTTATGAGTTCGAGAAGAAGTTATGAGCGGTCAGCCGCTGCGAGCTTTATCCACCGTAGCTGTCCCAAACAGCGATTACACGTTTTAGCTCTTGGTCAATGAGTGTAATCGGGATTAATTTCGCCAGCTATGCGTGCGTCTGCGTGTCGAAGACTACTCTAGCTAAGCCCTTGGTGCAGACCATAGGGCACCTCCAACTTCTGGTCCGAATCCGTGAGTGAAAGCTTAATGTAAGCTGAAATCTGCCGCCCGATCCAGCAGCAAAGAAGGAGGGCTCTCTATGCACAGACTCCGTCTGCTCGTCCTGACTACCAGTGTTTTGTTGGTTGCAGGTTTCTGTCATGCCCAGACTGCTACAGGCGAAACCGTGATGCTCAATCTGCCGCGGGCTAGCCAGCATGCCCAAGTGACGCAGCGCATCGGCATCACCGACATCACCGTTAACTATCACCGGCCGCTCGTCAAAGGCCGCCAAATCTGGGGCAAGGTCGTGCCTTACGGAGAGGTGTGGCGCGCGGGAGCGAACGAGAACACGACAATCTCGTTCAGCGACCCGGTCGCGATTGAAAGCCAACCGCTCGACAAAGGCGTCTACGGCCTACACATGATTCCCGGCGAAAACCAGTGGATTGTGATTTTCTCCAAAAACTCGAACGCGTGGGGAAGCTTCACCTACAAGCAGGAGGAAGACGCCCTGCGCGTCACCGTGAAGCCGCAAACCGCCAAGTTCCACGACGCGCTGGCCTACGATTTCGACGACGTGAAGCCGGATTCGACCGTCGTGACCATGCGCTGGGACAAGGTCGCGGTGCCGTTCAAAGTCGCGGTCAAGGTGAACGACATCGTCGTCACCAGCATTCACCAGCAGCTGCAAGGGCTCAGCGGATATTACTACTGGGAGAGCTGGGATGACGCTGCCAGCTACTTCCTCGCCAACAAGATTGATCTCGACGAAGCGCTGAAAGACGAGGATCAGTCGATCCAAATCGAAGAGCACTACGACAACCTGATGAACAAGTCGGCAATTCTGGAGGCCATGGGCCACAAGCAGGATGCGGAAGTTTTCCGCGCCAAGGCGCTCGATAAGGGAAGCGCGCTGCAACTTTACTTTTACGGCCGGCAGTTACAGGGTGAGAAGAAACAAGAGGAAGCATTTTCTATTTTTCGTGCGAACGCGAAAAAGTTCCCCGATAATTGGACATCACATGTTGGCTTGGCTCGCGTCTATAGTGGGCAGGGAGACTTCGATAACGCAGTCAAGGAGATGCAGCTAGCTCTTACTAGCGCTCCCGATACCAGAAAGGCCAACCTGCAAAATTATGTGAAACGACTGCAGGCGAAGGAAGACATTAACCGCTAGGTTCGGTGGGCAGGCGCTAAAGCGCAGGAGATCGTCGTCACCATCCGCGAAGCCGACGAGGGTAGCGTGATTGCGCGGAGATGAGTTCGTAGTTCTCCTTCGGGAGTCTCAGCGAGCTGCCCGAGGAATGCCGCAGCTCAGGCAGAGAGTCTTCTTCAATATCCACGGTGTGCGCTGCCGCGAAGTAAGTTCTCAACTGACGCTATCAGGCGTTTACACTCATTGACCCCGGAGCAGTCCCAACGGGTGGATGATGAGTGTAATGGGGTTTGACGTCAATTGACTCATTAGAACGCAGCCAACTTCCACACCTTCATTGACTTGCCCTCTCTCCAGTCCTAACATTTCAGCCCAATGATCGGGCAGACCATTTCGCACTACCGCATTGTCGAGAAGCTGGGCGGAGGCGGAATGGGCGTCGTCTACAAGGCCGAGGACACGCGGCTGCATCGTTTCGTGGCCCTCAAGTTTCTGCCGGAAGAAGTTGCCCGCGACCCGCAAGCGCTGGCCCGCTTCCAGCGTGAAGCGCAGGCGGCTTCTGCGCTGAACCACCCCAATATCTGCACGATTTACGACATTGGCGAGCACGATGGCCATGCGTTTATCGCCATGGAGTTTCTGGAAGGCGTCACACTGAAGCATAAGATCTCGGGCAAGCCGCTCGAAACCGAAGTCCTGCTCGGTCTGGCGATCGAGGTTGCCGATGCCCTCGACGCTGCGCACTTGAAGGGAATCGTTCATCGCGATATCAAGCCCGCCAACATTTTCGTCACCGAGCGCGGCCACGCCAAGATTCTGGACTTCGGCCTGGCGAAGGTCGCGCCCGCTGGAAGCTCGGCGAGCCAGATCGCCGCTGCAAACACACTGACGCACGCGGTCGATGAGCAGCACCTTACCAGCCCCGGCGCCACTGTGGGTACCGTCGCCTACATGTCGCCCGAACAAGTGAGGGCCCGGGAGCTGGATGCCAGAACCGATCTCTTTTCGTTTGGCGTGGTGTTGTACGAGATGGCTACCGGCACTTTGCCGTTTCGCGGCGAAGCGTCAGGAGTGATTCTAGAAGCGATTCTCAACCGCGTCCCCGTGCCGCCGGTGCGAATCAATCCCGAAGTTCCCACGATGCTCGAGCAGGTGATCCAACGAGCGCTGGAAAAGGACCGCGAGGTCCGCTACCAGTCAGCCGCCGAAATGCGGGCCGAACTGAAGCGGCTGAAGCGCGATCTTGACAGCCACAGCGCCACAGCCGTTCCGGTGGAGCCCGCGATTCGGAAACGTCCTCGATGGGTTGCATTCGCTTTGCCGGCGGCAGTGGCGCTGGTCGTCGTGGGATTCCTTCTCTGGCATTACTTGCGGGCTCACGCCGTAGAAAGCACCGGTGTCCACTCCCTCGCCATTCTGCCGTTCGCCAACGCCAGCAAGGATCCAGAGATGGACTACCTCAGCGACGGCATCTCGGCCGAGATCACCAATTCGCTGTCGCGGCTACCCAACCTGAAAGTCATGGCCAGCAGCACCGTGTCGCGCTACAGAGCGAGGCAGGATGATCCGCAAGGCGTAGGCCGCGATCTGCATGTTGATGCCGTGGTCACCGGGCGGGTCGCCGAACACGGCAATGAACTCGATGTCGAAGCCGAGTTGGTCAACGTGGCCACGGGAGCCCAACTCTGGGGCGAGCATTATCAGCGCACCATGAACGACGCATCGCAGTTGCAGGCTGCCATAACGAGCGAACTTGCTGCGCGATTACAGCCTGGCTCAAGCCCCACCGACAAGCAAAACGTTGCCAAGGCTGGCACACAGAACCCGGAAGCCTATCAGCTTTATTTGAAAGGCCGCTACCACATTGAAAAATACACGCGAGCCGACACAAATCTGGGCATCGCCGAATTTCGTCAAGCGATCCGGTTGGATCCTAATTACGCGGCGGCCTACGCTGGGATCGCCTATTCCTACGTCATCGCCGACGATTTTTTCCTGTCGCCAAAAGACTCGATGCCGCCAGCAAGAGAAGCAGCCGAGAAAGCCCTGCAACTAGATGAGTCGAATCCCGAAGCCCATATCGCGATGGCCTGGGTGAAGTGGATTTATGACTACGACTGGAAAGCCTGTGAGAAAGAATTCAAGCGCGCCATCGAACTCGCCCCGCGTAATAGCGAGGCTCACGCATTTTACGCCTATTTCCTCGTTCTTGGCCTGCGCGTCCAGCGGGGCATCGACGAAGCTCGGCTTGCGGTTGAGGTTGAGCCGGCTTCTCTGGAAGCCAACACTTTTCTAGGGGGGAGCCTCTACTACGCGCATCGCTATGACGAAGCAGAAAAACAGCTTCGCAAGACTCTCGAACTGGAGCCGAACTACTGGATGCCACAGATGATGCAGGCTTTGAGTTACGAACAACAGGGGAATTTCTCTGCCGCTCTGGACGGACTGCAAAAAGCCAGCGAACTGGAAGCTGAAATACCCGTCCCACTTGGGGAGTTGGGACATCTCTACGGCAAAATGGGCAGAAGAAATGACGCAGAGAAGATACTCAAGCAGCTGACAGACCCACAAGCCAAAATCTATATACCTCCGTACAACCTGGCAGAGGTGTACCTCGGTCTGGGCGAAAAAGATCAGGTGCTCGCTTCTCTGGAAAAAGCCTATGCTGACCGCTCCCTGTTCCTGCCGTTTGCGGACGCCGACCCCGAGTTCGAAAGCCTGCATTCCGACCCCCGCTACAACGCGCTGATGGACAAGGTGCGGCCACATTGGTGAGCGCCGGATTCGCGCCCCGCGCGGGCCCATCTTCAGCTCGGGCTGCGCGTATGCGATTGGCCGGGCGACGGTGCAACAGCGGAGGCGGCGTACTCAGGACTTCCCCATCCTTTGGAAAGACGCCGACCCCGATGTCCCAATCCTGAAACGAGCCAAGGCCGAGTACGCGAATCTGCAGTAGCGATGCAGGCGACTCACTTTGCCGACGAGTTCGATGAAAGCTGAACGCCAACCTGCGAACCCCGCTTTTTGGCGAGGAGGAGAATCGGGTGGGGTCAATGAGTGTAATCAGGATTTAACGCCAACAATCCCACTATGTTGCAACCTCGCTGACGAGCAGGGCACGCTCAACCTACGGTAAAAAGTGGTATCCTCCGCGCCCAAAGACACGGATCGCTCGAGCACATTTTTGAGCAACCCGGCAGTTAAGAAGAAGTGATCCCAGCTTCCGGTTGGCGGACGATACGCTCCGAACTAACTGCGTCTTCACCCCCTGACCAAGTCCACGCCCGCCAGATGATGACCGAGGTGCATACCGTTTCGATCGTCCCGAAGAACATGTACAGCGCAAACATATGCTCGTGCCAGGCACCGTTGGCCAAAGGCACAACTAGTTGCAGCAAAATGACGGCTAAAGTCTCAATGGCACCCGCGATGATATTCGCCAGCCGGTTCGCTGTAAACGGAAGCAGTCGAGACGCCGGAATCATGGCGATGGGTATTTCCATCAAGACCGCAAACCCCAGCATCGCCCATTGTGGGAAATGTGGGGCTGGATCTTGCGAGCCAACAATATCGAACAGGGCAAACACGTCCGCATACAGGTAGTTGAGTAACGCGAAGAGCCAAAATAGAGACAACTGCTCCTTTCTGTCATGCACGTCAGCCTCCTATGTAAGAGCAATGCAGGATCTTGAGTAGCGCTCCTGCGCTCTGTACTGTGCATTTGAGCACTTTGGGAATACGGGCGAGAACATCAAAAGGATGCAAGGTACGAGGGAGTATCCGAAAATTTCTGTGATTGAGATACCTGCGACTCCAATCTAGCAACTGCATCTCTTGCGTCTTTTTTGGGCACTCATCCGTATTACGAGTATGGTGGGGACGACCGCACTATCGCTGGAGGGGCTTGTGGTAATGGATGCGGATGTCGTCCGGCTTCGCCAAGGCGACCTGAACGCTCTCTCGGAACTGATTACCCGGTACCAGAATCGGCTGTATCGGTACCTGCTGCGCATGGTGCGGCAGCCCGCCGAGGCGGAAGACCTGTTCCAGCAAACATGGTTGAGGGTGGTCGAAAAGATTCGTTCCTTTGATACAAGCCGCAATTTCGACGCCTGGCTGTTCACGCTCGCGCGCAACCTGGCCATCGATCATTTGCGCCGGATTCGTCCGCAGAGCCTGGACGAACCGTTCGCAAACAGCTGGCATCGCGAAACCGTGGCGGATCGGATTCCGTGTAAAGACCACACGCCGCTCGATCACGCGCTCGCGGACGAGCGTCGAAGAGAGATCGGCGAAGCGATGGCGGGGCTGCCGATGATGTATCGCGAAGTCCTCACGCTGCGGTTTGAGGATGAGATGAAGATTGAGGAAATCGCGCAGGTTACAGCGGTTCCGGTATCAACGGCAAAGTCGCGGCTGCGACGTTCGCTGGAACAATTGCGCTACGCACTCGAAGCGCGGTATCCCGGAGGTACATGGCAATGAGCGAGCACGACAAGATTCGAGAACTGCTGGCGCTGGCCGCAGCCGGCGCGCTGACCAGCGCGGAAGAAAAGCAGGTTGCGGAGCATGTGCGGTCTTGCATCGCCTGCTCGAACGAATTGGAGGCTTGGCGGCCGATTGCGAGTGAACTCCGCCGATTGCCGACGCCGCAGCCTTCTTCGTGGCTGGTGCAGGCCACGCTGGCGCGTGCGGAGGCGAAGCTCACCGAACAGGCCGAGCACGATTGGAACCGCCGCGTAATGATTGCTGTCGTGGCTTTTGCGTGGCTGCTGACGATTGCGAGCTGGGCGGTTTTCCACGTTGTGAGCGAACGTTTCGGGAGGTTACTCGGGCCGCAGTTCAGCCATACGTGGATCAGTTTTGCCGCGTTCACCGCACTGGAGTGGCTCGCGGCAGGTGTGGCCGCAGTAATGCTGGCAATCCGGCAGCGCGGCGAAAGGAGGCTGGTATGAGCCGCTTCACAAAGGAATTGCGCGTGATTCCAGAAGCAGCGTGGATCTTTGCATGGTTCGCCTATTTGTGCATCACGGTGTGGTTGTTCTTCTTCGTGGCGCCAAAGGATCCGGAGATGGCCAAATTGCCGCGCTGGGGACAAGCGCTGCTCATTTACGGATTTATGCTGCTCGAGGTGACTTGGGTTGTGCTGATCGGATACATCTATGGCGACGCGAAGCGGCGGCAGATGAGGTACGTAATGTGGACGCTGCTGGCGATCTTCGTTCCCCATGCGATCGGGATGATCTTGTACTTCATTCTCCGCGATCCTCTGCCGAAGACGTGCCCCAGCTGCGGGCATGTCGAAAAGGCAAAATTCCCATTCTGTCCGCGCTGCGGCACTTTGCTGCAGCCAACGTGCCCGAAATGTGATAAGCCCCTTGAGCCCACTTGGGCTAATTGCGCGCATTGCGGACAGCAATTGCCCGGGCCGGCGCCGCGAGCTACACAGAATCCGTCTGTGGCGACGTGACGCAGTGCGCCTCCGCGATCGGCTGTCTGAGATCGACTGGTTTGGCTTGCTCCGTTTTGTTCGACGCTGGTGGATTGATACTTGACGAAAACAGGCGTTAACGCTCATTGACGCCCGGAACCGCAGCGCGGATGGTGAGTGTAATCGGGATTAATGAGATGGTCCGCCGCCGAGTAGATTACAACTCGGCAGTCCACACAAGGAGGATCATCACAATGCACATCGCGTCGATCGGAATCGATCTGGGCAAGACCACCTTTCACCTGGTTGCATTAGGAGAGCGAAGCAAGGTTCTGTTCCGTAAGAAATTCTCACGTTCGCAACTGCTGGC
>JASHNU010000017.1 GCA_030041475.1 Candidatus Sulfotelmatobacter sp. | reverse complement strand
CCTGCTCATGCGTGTAGCCGAGCTTGAACAACGCGGTGGGCACGGTGTTGTTGACGATTTTGATCATGCCGCCGCCGACCAGCTTTTTGTACTTCACGAGCGCGAGATCGGGCTCGATGCCGGTGGTATCGCAATCCATCATGAAGCCGATGGTGCCGGTGGGGGCGAGGACGGTGACTTGGGAGTTGCGGTAGCCGAATTTTTCGCCGTGGGCGAGAGCTTCGTCCCAGCATTGCTTGCTGGCTTCGTAGAGGCTGGTCGGAATGTTCCCTTTGTTGATGCCGTTCACCGACGCGCGGTGCATGCGGATGACGTCGAGGAAGGGCTCGCGGTTGATGTACCAGCCGGGGCAAGCGCCGCCGGGCATGACTGCTGCGCTTCGCTCCGCCTGGACAGCCGAGGTGGCTGTCCCCACATGAGCAATGCCGGCGCCGAGATTCGTTTCGGACAGAGTCTTTTTGGTCGCTTCTGTAGCTGGTGCTAAGGGCTCGCAAAGCTCGGCGATGCGGGAGGACTGCAGATAGGCTGCGCCGCACATGATGGCGGTGACGCAGGCGGCGTAGTCGCGGCCGGCGTCGGAGTCGTAAGGGAGGCCGGCGGCCATCAGTAACGCGCCGAGGTTGGCGTAGCCGAGGCCGAGCGGGCGATAGTCGTGCGAGTTCGCCATGATGGCCTGCGTGGGATAACCGGCGTTGTCGACGATGATCTCCTGCGCGGTGATGAGGATGTCGACGGCGTGGCGATAGGCTTCGACGTCGAAGGTGCCGTTGGGCGCGAACTTCAGCAGGTTGAGGCTGGCCAGGTTGCAGGCGGAGTCGTCGAGGAACATGTATTCGCTGCACGGGTTGCTCGCGTTGATGCGGGCTGTGTTCTTCGACGTGTGCCAGCGATTGACCGTCGTGTCGTATTGCATGCCGGGATCGCCGCAGTGCCAGGTGGCTTCGGAAATCTTGTGCAGCAGTTCTTTCGCCTTGTAGGTACTGACGATCTTGTGGTCCTGCACGGTGCGCGTCGAGAAATCGGTGTCGCGGACGACGGCGTACATGAAATCGTCGGTGACGCGAACGCTGTTGTTGGCATTCTGGAAGAAGATGGAAGAGTAAGCGTCGGAGTCGGGATGCGAGCCGTCATATCCCATGGCGACGAGGGCGTGGGCCTTGGCTTCTTCCTTCATCTTGCACTCGATGAAGTCGATGATGTCGGGGTGGTCAACATTGAGGATGACCATCTTGGCAGCGCGACGGGTCTTGCCGCCACTCTTGATGACGCCGGCGAAGGCGTCGAATCCTTTCATGAAGCTGAGCGGGCCGCTGGCCGTGCCGCCGCCGGACAAAGTTTCCGTAGACCCACGCAGAGGAGACAGATTCGTGCCTGTGCCCGAGCCCCATTTGAACAACATGCCTTCAGTCTTGGCGAGAGTGAGAATTGAGTCGAGCGAATCTTTCACCGAATTGATGAAGCAGGCGGAGCACTGCGGCTTCGAGTATCCGGTGACGCCGAATTCGACTTGCTGCGCCTGCGCGTTCCAGTGCCAGTTCTGACCGTCGGAGTTGGGCTCGATGCGATCGCAGCCTACGTTGAACCAGACAGGCGAATTGAAAGCCGCGTACTGGCGGACGAGGATGTGGACCAGTTCGTCGTGAAACGCAGCGCCGTCTTCGGGCGTGCGAAAGTAGCCCTGGGCGAGTCCCCAGTCGCGAATGGTTTCGGCGACGCGGGTTACAAGCTGGCGGACTCCGGTTTCGCGCTCGGGCGTGCCGAGCTTGCCGTGCAGATATTTCGAGGCGACGATGTTGGTCGCGGTCATGGACCAGTCTTTGGGGACTTCAACGTCTTTCTGCTCGAAGATCACTTTGCCCTGGGCGTCAGTGATCTGAGCGGTGCGGAGCTCCCATTCGACGTCGGAATAAGGAGAAACGCCCGGCTTGGTGAAGAGGCGGCGGATCTGCAGGCCCGGGGCTTTCTTTTTCTGAAACTCGGAACCGGTCTTCTGAGCCTCGGAAACGGGAGTCTTCGACGGAGCGGCGGATTCGGCGGTGTTCATGGTCTTGGCTTCGGGCATCTTTATCTCGGCCATCGGGGCTCTCCTAATTAGATTCTATGCGTGTTGCGCCCGATTCGACGTCGGGGTGGCGGGCGGCGGATCGGGTAGAGCGGGATCGGGGAAGATCATTCCATTTAACATTCGCCGATAATCTTGGCTTCAATTTGCAGTCTTAAATAGGTCTCAAGCTCGGCTAGGGTCATCGGTCTATCTTTTCCCCAAACGCAGTACTCGTTGCCCAAGCAGGGCGACGTAAGGAGGTAACCAATGGCGAGTCGGTCCCCAAGTTTCGCGACTGAACTGATCGAGTACAGATGCGCAGCGGCAAGACGCTCTACTATGCACCGTTGCTGCTGCTCAAATGCGAGGCGCTTCCGTCGTAGCTCTTCTGCGTTTGTTAACCACGGAATTCCGCTTCCTTTCGGCGTCCTGTTCGGCATAGGCCTTCCTCTTCCGCCCCTGTGGGGCTAGCTTATTCTCGTCCTTCCCCATGGCTTGAGCCGTGGGCTGCATTCTTTGTGCCGCTTCGCGGCTCCCCCCCGGGGCTAAAGCCCGTCTTAACATGTGCGCTCGACGCGGCGCTAAAGCGCCGCTCTTCCACGTTCTTCCAAAGTTCCAAAAAGCAGCCGAGCTTCGCTCGGCCGGACAGCCGAGGGCGGCTGTCCCTACATGGTCTCCTCCCGGTCAGAAACCGGGTGGAAATGGCGATCGAGGCGCGACGCCGGCTTCGTTGATCTCGAGCGAGGACGCGAAGTGGGCGCCGATGCCGCTGGCTCTCTCGGCGGAGTTGGCGATCCACTGGTTTAGGGCGCTGGCGATGGAGCGACGCTGAGCCGCGTCCTCGATGATGACGTAGCGAATAAAATAGCGACCCGAGAGCAGGCGGTCGCGCAACGGATTCTGGCGCGACAGCATGCGATCGAGGACAAAGGCCATGTCGTCGTCTTCGAAAAAGTGAGTGACGGCCAGCATGCGGCCAGAGCCGCCGGCTCCCGAAGGTGGTGCAGCGGCAACCGGAGATGCTTCGTTTCCCTCAGGATGGCGCATGCGGAGCTCAGACGGACCGCAAACCTGCGCCACTTCCTCAGCCAGCGCGAAGACGCCGGGCTGGCTGGGGACGAACAGCAGGCTGCGCAGGGATTCGCAGCGGAACCAGCGTGACCAGCGAAGGCGGCGGTAATCGACGGGGCGATCGAAACCATACCGGGCCAAAGACTCCGAAACCAGACGGGTTAAAGCTTCCACAAGAGGCTCCTAATACATGGTCCGAATTTAGAGACAAAACAACCCGCTAACTGCTTCAGCAGATCTCGCCTGCATACCGCATTCCTGACTTGCTGTCGTGCCCCGGGGGAGGGTCGGGGAACGGCCACCGCACGTACCTAGCTTCATGCGCCCGCTGCGGGGACGGCGGAACGCCTGAGGTTTTGTTTTCTTGCTTGCGGGGGCGCCAAGTCACCTCCGGCCGGGCGCCGCGCCGCTGTTTTTCTTCACTCCCTACCGGAATTCCATCCCATTCCCGTGAGGTGGAATTTCGATGCTTGGGAATGCAAAGTTACTCCTGCCAGTTGTGCCTGTCAAGAGGGAAACACAATAGGTTGTATCCCTAGCAATGACGGGGCTGATGCCGGGTTGAGTCGGCTTTTGGACCAGGTTTTCCACACGGCGAAGGTCTGGCTGAAATTCGTTGGCGGCTAACGCCGCGGTTTCAAGAAAATTATGGCTTTGGACGGCGCAGCTTGAAGCCGCGCCCTTTCAAAACCCGCCCTGCGGTGCTAAGGCGACCGTCTTCCACGCTCGTCACGTAAGAGACGCTAAAGGGCTGGTTCGACCTTCAGATTCAGGCCCATGCGCGAGGAGCAGACAGGCGGCGTTCACGCCACGGTTGCGAAGGTTGCGGGAGTTTGCCGCGGGCGGTCTCACTGGCCCGCGCAATGGGAACTACACTGTCGGTGAGCATGGGAACGTACACATCCTCGAAGATCTGGCGCGGCGTAATGCTGACCACGCCGTCGCAAGACTCGACGAGGTAGTCGCCCTTGCGGCCGCTATGTTGCCGGCCGAGAGAATCGACGAAACTGAGGCTCGCGCTGAGTTGTTTGGCTTTCACTAAAAAACGGGTACGGTACGTGATCCATTCGGCGGACGATTTCATGGCGCTGACCCGAGCAATTCTTGTTTGCCAGCCTCGTGCTGGTCTCCGGCTGGCTTGTGCCGCCGGATCGGACTGGCAATTTTTTTGTTGTGAGGCGAAGGTGAATGTACGAGCGAATTGGGCGCAGGTCAATTCCGCTTTTTGGTGCAACTGAGGAAAACGACGGCAGTCGGTTGCCACGATGCGAGCGGATAAGACGCTGGCTGAATGTCGTGGTGTTCGATGCGAGATAACGGAGGTTTCGATATGTGCACGGCGGGGCGGGAGAAATCTGCTAGAGTGGGCAACCGGAATATCCACAGCGACCGCACAGGAAATGCAAATTGCAGTGGTCGGTACCGAGTCGCAAGTTCTCGGTGAGGAGGCATCGTGAAGCGAAAAATTTCTTGCGGCGTTCTTGTTTTCTTGCTTGTAGGCGTCACTTCTCTCTTAGGACAGACGGCGGCGAAGGTCACTGCGCTGAAATGCGGCAACTTGTTTGACGGGTGCGGAGATAGGCTGAGCAGGAATGTGGTGATCGTCGTTGAGGGAGAGAAGATCAAGGAAGTCGCGACCAGCGTTCCCGCGGGGGCTGAGGTAATCGATGCGTCGCGCGAGACCTGTCTTCCGGGACTGATCGATACGCACACGCACATTCTGCTGCAGGGCGACATCACCGCAGCCGATTACGATGCGCAACTGCTGAAGCAGTCGCCGGAATATCGCACGATTCTGGCGACGGTGAACGCGCGGCGGGCGCTGGAGTATGGCTTCACGTCGATTCGCGACCTGGAGACAGAGGGCGCCGGGTATGCCGACGCCGATGTGAAGAAGGCGATCAACAACGGTGTGATTCCCGGTCCGCGCATGCAGGTGGCGACGCGGGCGCTAAATGTGACGGGAGCGTATCCGCTGCAGGGCTATGCACCGAATGTGACCGTGCCGCATGGAGTGCAGGTTGTGGATGGGCCTGACAATGCGCGCCAGGCGGTGCGGGAGCAGATCAGCCATGGGGCGGACTGGATCAAGGTGTATAGCGACCGCTCTTACCGTGTGCGCGAGGACGGAGTGCTGGATGATATTCCCACCTTCACGATGGAGGAGTTGCGGGCGATCGTGGATGAGGCACATCGCGAGCGGCATAAAGTCGCGTCGCACGCGATGGCGCTCTATGGCGTGCACAATTCCGTGGAGGCGGGCGTGGATACGATCGAGCATGGGAACTACATCGCCGATGAAGATCTGAAAACGATGGCGGCGCGCGGAATTTTTTATGTGCCGACGATTTTTGTGGGCGAGTACGTGGCACAGGGGCGGGCGGCCGAAGGCGCTCCGGTGTGGGTGAAGATGATTCAGATCCATGAAGACACGTTCAAGCGGGCGATGAAGGCGGGTGTGAAAATTGCGTTTGGCACCGATGCCGGCGGTTTCGATTGGAAAGTGAATCCGGCGAAGGAGTTTTCGTCGATGGTGAAGTTTGGGATGACGCCGGCGCAGGCGATCCGCTCGGCGACGGTGACCGCGGCGGAGTTGCTGGGCATGCAGGATTCCTTGGGGACGATTGAGGCCGGCAAACTGGCGGATATTGTTGCTGTGCCGGGCGATCCGCTGAGCGATGTGAGCGTGATGGAGAAAGTGGATTTCGTGATGAAGGGCGGAGTGGTGTACAGGAGACAGGAAAGTCAAAAGCCTTAACCACGGAGAGCACAGAGGGCGCAGAGAAAGTCATTCCGGTTAGTGTGGTACGAACCAGGCGAGCGGGCGCTGCTGAAATTCCTCCGGCGCAGCGCTGATGGCGCCGCAATGGTCTGCTCCAGGAACTTCCCAGAGTTCCGTACTAGGCGCGGCGGCGTGGATGAGCCGGGAGTGCCGGATGGGAATGTTGCTGTCGATTTGGCCGTGAATAAGAAGAACCGGAGTCGTTGCGGCGGCGACGGAATCTTCCGGGGAAATGCCCCTCACATCAAGACCGTATTTCCAGCGCACGCGAAGGAATGCAATCTCCACTAGCGGACGAAGAATCGTGCGGCCTACCCATGGGCCGAGGTGGAACGGTTGTCCCATGCGGTCGTAGGCGATCTCACGAAAACTGGCGAAAGAAGACTCGGCACCTACGGCACAGAAGTGTGCGTGCGCGTCGAGAGACTGCAGGAGTTGTGCTGCGCCCATCGATTCGCCGAAGCCGAAGATGCAGCGAGGGTGGTCTTGCGCGGCGAGGAAGTCGGCCCACTGGTGAATGTCATTGCGTTCAAGAAGGCCGTACGTGGCAAGATCTCCCCCGCTTACGCCATGAGCACGGGCGTCGGGCATGAGCACCGTGAATCCATGAGCGACTAGAAGGTGCGCGTATCCAATCATGCCGAGGCGATTGTCGCCGAGTCCGTGGAGCAGGAGAACGGCATCACCGTTGGCGTGATGCGGCTCAATCAGCCAGGCGCCGAGGACGACGCCATCGCTCGTGGTTAGCGAAGCGTCGTTGAGGTCGGCGTCGAGCAACTGGACTGAGCTGCGCATCACCGCGACATCGCTATCGTTGAGCGGGCGGCGTACGGGACGCAGAGCGCCGTCGACGACGAAGATCCCTCCGATCACGCACACACCGATGTAGAGCAAGAATACAAAGAGCAGCCTTCGTGACCAGCGGGTCGAGAGCATGTTCTAGGGATGGTACGGGCTTGGGGCGGCGCAGTTCCGGTCGCGCTTAACCACAGAGGGCACGGAGGACACGGAGAACAGAGAGTAAGTCAAAGTCCCCACCCAACGAAAACCGCGTTGGGTGGGGCACCCTCAGATTTCCACTTCCCTTTCCGCTTAGCGGTGGGCCATGACGGGCTCGTGGGCTTCCTTGCCCGACTTGAAGGCGGCGTAGCGCTTGTTGATCTCGTCAGTTGACGACGTTCCACCAGGCCGCGAGATATTCTGGGCGGCGGTTGTTGTACTTGAGATAGTAGGCGTGCTCCCAGACGTCGTTGCCGAAGATGGGGTAGAGGCCCTGCGAGAGCGGGCTGTCCTGATTCGGCGTGCTCATGATTTGCACTTCGCCGTTGGGCTTGCCCGCAAGCCAGACCCATCCTGAGCCGAACTGCTTTGCGCCGGCGTCGTTGAACTTCGCCTGAAAATCTTTGAAGTTCCCGAAAGTCTTGTTGATGACTTCGGCGATGGGGCCGGTGGGATCGCCTCCGCCTTTGGGCTTCATGATCTTCCAGAACATGCTGTGGTTGACGTGGCCTCCGCCGTTGTTGCGGACGGTAGTGCGGATGTCTTCCGGAATCGCGTTGAGGTCGCGGATGAGATCTTCGGCGGTTTTGCCGGCGAGATTGGAATGCTTCTCAAGAGCGGCGTTCAAGTTTTTCACGTAGGCGCCGTGGTGCATGTCGTGATGCAAGGTCATCGTCTGCTTGTCGATGATCGGTTCCAGCGCGTCGTAGGCATAGGGTAGCGGTGGTACTTCGTGAGCCATGATGTCCTCCAGAAGGTGAGATGACAGGAGACGTGATTTCGATGCAGTGAGGATAATTATAGCGCGGAAATAAGGAAACGCGCCGGGCGCGCGATCGCTGCGCTGCACAAAACTGCGGCGCTTCGCGCGGCGCGCCCAGGTCCTTCGCTCGGCCAGAGGAAAAAGCGCTTCGCTCAGGTTGAGAACCCTTTACTTCTTGCCCAGGATACGGATGCGGCTGGTGAAGGCGCGGCCTTCGCAGGCGGCGAACGTGGGCGCAGGATGGTTGAGATCGGCGTTGGTGCTGTTCACGATGACGTCGTCGACTACGTAAGGGTTGCAGCGGCCGGTGATGTTGTCGAAACCGCCGCGGAGCGCGAGATAGTATCCGAAAAGATGGAAGCGCTTTTCGAGTTGCAGGTTGAGGGAGAAGTAATACGGGAAGCGCTCGGCTCCGGGCGGGCTGATGAGTTGCTGCTGATCGTTGAGAAGGCTGAAAGGGAAGCCGGTGCGGGCTTCGGCGGAGTAAGCGACTTCGAGTTGATGAATGATGGGCAGTTTGAAGAAAGGCAGGTATCCCCAGGAGAGGAAGCGATTGGGAGTGTCCCAGGTATAAGGACCGGGCTGCTGCGGGCTGAGCAGGTTGCTGTCGACGTTGAAGTCGAGCACCTGGTCGGAGTGGGCGCGGGAGCGCGTGTAGGAGCCCATGATGGTGTAGCTTTCGCTGAAATTGTGGCGGAGCGTGAACTGCAAGGCATCGTAACGGTCGTCGCGCGTGTTTTCGAGGAAGAAGTTGCCGCCGGCAGCGTTGTTTGGAGTGTTGTAGACGAAGCCGCGGGTGCCGCGCTTTTCGAGGAACTCGGCTTTCATGTAAATGGCCGCGGGGAGTTTCTTTTCGAAGCCGAGGCTCCAGTTGAGCGAGCGTGGAACTTCGAGCGCGGAGGTGTTGGCGGAAAAAGTTGTGGTGATGGGGCCGGTGGTGGTGACGCATCCAAACGGAGCCGCGCAATTGGGATTAACGGAATAGAAGGTGTCCTGGCGCGTTCCGGCGAAGGGGCGGGCGACCAGAAAGATCGGCGTCGCGTCGTAGACGAGGCCGATGCCCGCTGAAAGTTTTGTGTTGCCGGCATTGTCGAGCACGTAGGTTCCGGCGAGCCGAGGAGCGATCGCGGCGTGACGGGCGATTTCATCCCAGTCGAGGCGAATGCCGGGATTGAGCAGCAGGCGGTTGGTGACGCTCCAGCGATCCTCGGCGTAGGCGCTGACTTCGGTGTTGTATTGATAGTGCAGCGGGGCAGCGCCGAAGGTCGAGTAGCGCGTGCACGGAAAGCTCGCATTCTGCGGAGCGGTGAGGCATTCGGTGGCGGAACTGAGCTCCGCACTGCCGATCAGGAACGAGATCGGCTGGCGGTTGAACTGGGCATCGTAGGAAATGCGGTCCAGATCGAAGCCGACTTTGAAGTCGTGGCGGCCGAGCCACTGGTGCGGCGGTAGAAAAAGGTTGGCGATGGCTTGCCAGCGCCGGGCGTAGGTTCGGTCGGCAAAGTAATAGCTTCCGCCCGCGGTCGCAAGTACTGCGGGCGTGGTCGAAGTGGCAGCGGCGCCAGTGTTGACGAAATAGGGCGAGTTGCCATAAGGCGTCAGCGCGACGTTGTACTGGTCGAAAGCGAATCCGGCTTCGAGCAGTTCGCCGCCTTTGAAGTAGTGCTGGTCCTTCGCGCTCGCGA
>JASHNU010000112.1 GCA_030041475.1 Candidatus Sulfotelmatobacter sp. | reverse complement strand
TGGCCAGGAAGGCGGCCAAAGAGCGCGTCGCCGCGCTCAAGAGCGACACGGATAAGCTGCTCAAGCTTTCGGTCGAGCTGAAGTCCTATGTCGACAAATCGGACGAGAACGTTCTCTCCCTCGACGTGATCAAGAAGGCGGAAGAAATCGAGAAGCTGGCCAGGAGCGTAAAAGACAAGATGAAAGGACCGAACTAGGCCATATGAGGAAAGCCGCCTTGGTCGAGCGAAGGTCGACAGCCTTCTCGCCGCAAACAAAACGCCATCCGGGAAAACTTCCGGATGGCGTTGAAGTTCCCAGCCAATCCCTATTCTGCGCCCTGCTTGATCCTCATCCCGTAGAACGAGCGGTAAACGAAGACAAACGACACGACAAAAAATGCAAAGGCCAGAATGTTCGTCAGGGTCGATCCTTTCTCGCCGGACAATGAAACCGCCAATTCCACCGCCAGCAACCCGAACAGCGTCGTGAACTTGATCACCGGATTCATGGCCACCGACGACGTGTCCTTGAAGGGATCGCCGACCGTGTCTCCTACAACCGTCGCGGCGTGCAGTTCAGTGCCTTTCTGTTTGAGTTCGACTTCGACGATCTTCTTGGCGTTGTCCCACGCAGCACCGGCGTTGGCCATGAAAATGGCCTGATAGAGTCCGAAGATCGCAATCGAAATCAGGTAGCCCACGAAGAAAAACGGATTGACGAAGGCGAACGCCAGTGTGCCGAAGAAGACGGCGATAAAGATGTTTAACATCCCTTTCTGGGCATACTGAGTGCAGATCGCGACTACTTTCTTGCTGTCTGTTACCGAGGCCTTCTCCACGCCCTCCAGCTTGATGTTGGCTTTGATGAACTCGACCGCCCGGTAAGCGCCTGTAGTCACGGCCTGCGTGGAAGCGCCGGTGAACCAGTAGATCATCGCGCCGCCGGTAATCAATCCCAGGAAGAACGGCGCGTAGAGCAGCGAAAGCTTCGCGACATTCTCCGTTTCGGTGAGCCCGTTCGTCAGCGCCATGATGATGGAGAAAATCATGGTGGTCGCGCCCACCACGGCGGTGCCGATGAGCACGGGTTTCGCCGTGGCTTTGAAGGTGTTGCCGGCCCCGTCGTTGGCTTCGAGCAGATGCTTCGCTCGGTCAAAGTTCACGTCGAGATTGAAGTCTTTCTTGATCTCGCCCGCCACGTTCGGCACTGCCTCAATCAGCGAGAGCTCATACACTGACTGCGCGTTGTCGGTGACCGGCCCGTAGGAATCGACTGCGATCGTCACCGGTCCCATGCCGAGGAATCCGAAAGCGACTAACCCGAACGCGAAAACTGCTGGCGCCAGCATCCCCGCCGCCGCGGCCAATCCCATAGTGCTCATGGAATACGCGATCGCCATCAGCACCATCATGGAAAGCCCGAGATAGTAGCCGGAAAAATTTCCGGCCACGAATCCCGACAGAATTCCGAGCGACGCTCCGCCCTCCTCCGCCGAAACCACAACTTCCTTCACGTGCCGCGATTCGACCGAGGTAAACACCTTTACCAGTTCCGGGATAATCGCGCCCGCCAGCGTTCCGCACGAGATGATCGTAGCCAGCTTCCACCACTGCGTGGCATCTCCGCCGAGGTCAGGAATGATGAAGTAGGAAATCAGGTAGGTCAGCGCGATCGATACGAGCGAGGTGATCCAGACCAGCGATGTCAGCGGAGCCTCAAAATTCATTTCGTTTGCAGATCCGTACTTTCCTTTGGCAATCGCGCCATTGATGAAGTAAGAACCTGAGCTGGAAACGAGCATCATCACGCGCATCACGAAAATCCACACCAGCAGTTGGACCTGTACCGTGGGATTCTTCACGCCCAGCAAAATGAAGGTGATCAGCGCGACTCCGGTCACGCCGTAAGTTTCGAATCCGTCTGCCGAAGGCCCCACCGAGTCGCCCGCGTTGTCGCCCGTGCAATCGGCGATAACGCCCGGGTTGCGCGCGTCGTCTTCTTTGATCTTGAAGACGATCTTCATCAGATCCGATCCGATGTCGGCAATCTTGGTGAAGATGCCGCCCGCAATTCTTAGCGCGGCCGCGCCCAGTGATTCGCCGATGGCGAATCCGATGAAGCACGGTCCCGCATAGTCGCCCGGCACAAACAGAAGAATGAAAAGCATGATCAGCAGTTCGACCGAGATCAGCATCATGCCGATCGACATGCCGGCCTCGAGCGGAATCTGGTAAACCGGATACGGCTTTCCGGGCAGGGAAGCGAAAGCCGTCCGCGAGTTGGCGAACGTATTTACGCGAATGCCGAACCACGCCACGCCATAGCTGCCCGCGATGCCCACCAGGCTGAACCCCAGAATGATCGCCACGCGCATGGCTTCCATGTGCTGCAGCACGCCAAAGTACAGCAGAATAATGATGGCGATGAACACCCACAGCAGCAGAATGAACTTGCCCTGCGTGACCAGATAGGTCTTGCAGGTCTCATAAATCAGTTCGGAAATCTCGCGCATGGCGCGGTGCACTGGCAGATGTTTCAGGCGCGTGTAAATCCACATACCAAAGCCGAGTCCACCCAGACAGAACAGGATGCCGATCAGCAGCAGTTTGTGGCCATCGATTCCCCAAGGAAGAAAACTGACCCGGGAAAGATCAGGCAGCTTCAGAGCCGCTTCGCCGCCAGCAGCCTCGCTGGATTGGCAAAAGGCAGCCGTGGCGCCGGCGCTGACCAGCGCGGCGACCGTCATAGCTTTCACGGTCATGCGACGGATGAACGCAACAGGGGTAAGCCATGTGCGCATAAAAGATTCCTCCGAATTAAAGCGAGTTTGGGAATTTACAAACGTGTCTAGATTCTGCCTCCAGGAAACGGCATGCAGCGATCAAAACCTGGCACCCGAACTGGAGTCCCAGATCGTCGCTTGCAGAATCTGGCTTACAGATTCTGGCTTACACACGATTTCCTGAAGTTCCGAACACGCTTCCACCGCAAGACCTGAAGGAGTGCTGAGCTTGGCCGCGTCGGAGTTTACGCCAGAGTGACCGAAAAACAGACGGGAGCCATAGGACTCCCGCGGTAGCCGCCCTGTGCAAAACGGGCATTTATAACACGTTGTAATGACAGGGTCAAACCTGTTGGAGGATCGGTAGTGTTACAGTTTGAAAAGAACCCGACGTTTCCGCCATACCACTCAATTTTCAAACTGTAACACTACCGGAGGATCGGAGCCGGCCGCCGAAAAGCATTGCAACGCAAGCCAGCGGGAGCCTGGACGCTTACCTGCTGGCGGACGCCCGGGCAGCGCTTGGATGGGCGGCTTCGCTGGCGGGCAGGGGCGCCCTTAAATCCCACTTGCACAGCGGACAACGTGTGGCCAATGTGTACACGATTCTTCCGTAACCCGCGCACTTCGCATTCGGACAGATTTTCATGTGGATTCCAACCTCGCGCTGGAATGCGGCGTTTACGCCGCGCCATGCCAACGACGACAACGTCACGCTAGCACGAAGCGACACCAACGCACGTCTGTCTTTTTGATTGCGCCCGATTGATTTTTCTTCTAGGCGTGGCCTCGCGAGGAAGCGCGGTGAGCTGCTCTGTATTCTCGAACGACGGATTCTCGAAAGCCTAGCTCGGATAGCGCCGTGCCTGATCGATCCAGGTGCTCACATCCTTGTCCGAAGCGCCGGCCTTCTTGAGATATGCCCGCATGGCCGCTTCCCCCATCGACTCCGATGTGCTCGTAATCGCCGCTGCAGCAAAATCGATTCCCACCACGATGAACGTCTCGGGCTTCGCACCCTTCACCTGGACCACCCTGTATTTTGTCGACATGCTTTCTCCTGAATTGTCGTGTCGTAAGACGCCATCGAATCTATCACCTTCGCGCAAATCCGACTGCATTGATCATTGTGGCCGGCGCCACGGGCGCAAGCGCGGCCACCAGCGGCGCACGTTGCGGCAATACTCTTCGTAGTCGGCGCAGAATTTCCGGCGCAGGGTTGGTTCTTCGTAGAAGACGACGAACAAATGCACGCCCAGAGCAACCGCCGCTACCGCCGCGATCAGCGCCGGATTGGCGTGGCCGAACATGATCCAGAGCCCAATCCACCCCGCGGCGAAGCCCACGTACATCGGATTGCGCACGTAGCGATAGAACCCCACTACGACCAGTCGCTGCGGCGGCGCGATCGGCGCAGGCGTGCCGTGGCCTGTCCAGCCGAAATCCCACACGCAGCGCAGCGCCACCGCGAATCCCAGAGCCGACGGAATCGCCGCCAGCCATCGCCAGGGCTCCGTGTGTGCCTCGACGCTGAAGCCAAGCCATCCGGGCAGCAGCCAGAACCACAGGGCGAGAAACGCCGCGCCCACCGTTAGTGACGCTAGCGCCGAAAGCCAGTGATTGTTGCGACTGTCGCTGTTCGGACGCTCGCCGTTCGGACCATCGTGCGAGCCGCCAGGTTGCTTCACCGCTGGACAGTTGGGCGGCTGTGGCTGTGTCATAAGTTCTCCCCGTCGAAACTCTTCCCTGCAATGTTGTACGCCGGATTTGAGAAGAGGTTCCGCTTTTGTTACTGACAGCCCGGCGCGCCGTCCAGTCCTCGATGATAAACTCCTGTTCGAACCCTGCTGTCAACCCCATTCAGGAGAGAGCCATGAAGAAAAGCTTGCTGTTCCCTGCGATTCTGTGCGCTGTGTTGTGCTGCGGAATAACGCTGGCGCAAGAGCCGGTGCAGGATATCGATCCCCGAATTCATCCCAACCTGGCTGAGGCGCAGCGCCTTCTGGTTGAAGCCAACCACAAAGTGGTGGATGCACAAAAAGATAACCGCTACGACATGAAAGGCCACGCCGAAAAAGCACGCGCGCTCATGGCGGAGGCTAGCCGTGAACTGAAGTTCGCCGCTGAAGCCGCCAACGCCGCCATGAGAAAATAACTGCGCACAAGCACTGCGGGAGGGCCTCCGTCCCTCCCGGGTTTCGCTCTCGCTCCACCGGCGAGAATTCGCCTCTTAACCCCTCGGCCTGGATTTTTCCGCGACCAGATGTTCGGCGGCGGTCCGGTGGCTCGTCCGTGCACGAGATCATCACCATCGGGCTATTTGGCCAAACTATTGGGCCATTTTCTTCAGTGTAGTAATCGGAATATCGTAATCACCTTACGGCGCAGGCGTGTCGATTTGCGGACCCAGATTTGGGGTCCGTTCGCTGCCTCCCCCGCTAGTCCATTGACCGTTAGCTCGGAGCTAAGCGATGGACTCTGGTGCGCTAAAGACTGGTGCGCTGACGACAGGTCCGCTAAAGAAGGGCCAGGCGAGGGAAGCAGAATGCCGAAGAGGATGCCGGAGGAGATCGTGCGCTGTCCCTATTGCGTGCTGGGCAGCGAGTTCCGGCCCATGATGCGCCGGTCGCTGGATCGCGGCGGCGGCCGTTCGGAAAACTGGTTCGTGTGCACGGTGTGCGGCCACAAGGCAACGCCCGGCGCCCAGCACTCCAGTTGCGCCTGCGCCAAGTGCCAGGAGATGGACCGCATCGCCATCCGCTGCCGCACCACCGGCGAATTCCAGCGAAGCCTGCCAATCGACCTACCGCGTCACGCCGCCCGCTAAGAAGCTGCGACCGTGTCACTCTTTGAGGAGACGGCTCCAACCTGATCGTGATTCGGAGCCCAGCACTGCCCCAGCCGCAAAGCGGCCTGCCCTGAGCGCTCGACGAGCGAAGCGAGGAGGAGTCGAACGGGCGGAAGATTAAAGCCCGGGGCGCAGCCCCGGGTGAGAGATAAGAAAGAGGAACCGGGTCCCGCAGGGACGGCAGAAACGGCCAGTCGGACTGTGGCAGAGATGAAATTTTCAGTAAAGGTTATGCGGACGGAGATCGGAGGTAGGGCTGTGGAAAACTTCGGGGAAGGGAGGGGACGGGAATCCATTCGCCGTGGACGCGCATCCAAAAGCACGATAGCAAAAGGGAGCCAAGTTGGCGATCAATCTGGCTCCTCAGTTCTAGGAGGAATGAGTGGGTGCAGGAGCATGTTTGCCTGCGTTCGACCCTGCAAGTGCGGGGTTGCTCTTCGAAGACCGAGTCGGTTTTGCGAAGAGGGAAAGGGGATAAAAAAACGAATTTCGGTTCTGGCTCTTGCACCTGCTCAGCCTGGAAAAGGAGGAGCCATGAACCACTGGGGTCCCACAGTCGAGGCCATGCGGCAATTCGCGCTGTGGGTAACGAGCGAACAAGTCGTGCTGGAGGTGACGGCGAGAATGGTCTTAGCGCACGCTTGTTACAAGGTATTGCGAAACCACTTCCGCCGGTAGATTCGGCGAGGTGGTGGTGAGGAGCACAGTTTCCAGTGCTCGATCGATCGAAGACAGGGTTGTTGCGGCTCCGGCATTCAGCGCTGAATTTGCCGGGTGAGTAAATCAAGATTCGAACGCGGCCTTTCTGGTGCACCGGAAAGGCCGTTGTCATTCCCGCCCAAGCGAACTGCCCCACTCAAACCAAAAGCGGGCTTGAGTGGGCCACCCCGCCATCCTGCGCGCGTACATGCAGGCTCACCCTTCATCGGTCGCAGGTTAATTCGCTCGGTCCTTGAAGATGGCGCCTCTAGCTTTGCAGGACTCAATCTGATCAAACGTCAGTCCCTCGACATCCTCAAATACGGCTCCTGACAATGCTTCGCTCTCCTCGGGATTTGAAGGTACACCATCGGGCAGGCTGGACGCGAAAGTTACGCCCCGGAAGGTCGCTCCCGTGAGATTTGCGCCCGAGAAGTCTACGCCTCCAACCGTTCCACCCCGCATCGTGATACCGGTCAGGTTCGCACCCTTGAACTTGGCGCCATCGGCCCTAGCGCCTGAAAGGTCTGCACTTTCGAGGCTAGCCTTGCTGAAGTTTGCTCGTTTCAGATTTGTATCGGACATAGTTGCTTCTGCAAATTCGGAGGAGACGCAATCAGCTTCTTCGAGGACGGTCTTTGTAACATTTGCACCTCTGAGTATGGCGTAGCGGAACGTTGCTCCCCTCAGCCACGCGTAACTCAAATCAGCCCCTGCGAGAAAAGCCCGATCTAGGTTCACGCCTGCGGCGTTTAGCTGCCGCGCGATATCCCATTCCTTAATGGTCTTCGTTTGCCTCGTTAGTGCAGTTCTCGCGAGTGGGTAGGACTGACGGAATACGCTGATCAAAGCTTTGGAGAGCGGCCCGGACTGTTCCTTGTCGGTTTGGCCTCGCAAATTGCCAGCGGCAAGATTGAATACTTGCAAGTAAAAGCGCTCGTACCCTTCCCGTAAGAAGGTTGGGAGTAAAACAGCCGAGCTCACGCGTTGTTGGTTCGTTTCACCCCCGAGCCCCTTAACCACCTCTTCAAAACGTTCGTCTTCGCGCTTGAGAAGCTCCTCACGTCTTTCTCGTAAGTACCGGAATAATCCCCAGAATCCTAGTATGATCGCAACCATAACCGACACATTGCCGTACAACAAATTTAACCACCCTCGTTTTGTTGCTAGACTTCGCTCGGCGTTCGCGTTCTCAAGCCGGAGCTTTTCTATCTCTAAGGCGAGCTTTTCCTTTTCCAGTTGTGTCTTGACTGGATCCTGCACGGATTCGGTAGTCGCGGATTCCTGTCCCCCTTTACCGTCGCTTGGCTTCTGCGAACGCCCTGGTTCAGCAGGATAGGCGTTGGCTGAACAAGGAAGGAAAGCTAGCGACAAGACAAGAGCGCAGACAGCACTGAATACATGTCGGGCCGAAGGCCGAAGTCGGCATGGTCGATTCATTATTCGGCTCATGGCATAGCTCCGAGAAAATGCCGTATCTTAGCCGGTGTAATGCCTGATTTTTCGAGAAATGCTCGCGTCTTTCGTACGACGGGTCGAGACGCCTCGCCCTCGGGGGTCTGGAGGAGTTCTGTTCTATTGCCGTTCAGTTCGAGGCGGGTTCCATCGCATTGCCCGCGCCATACCTTTACGCCGCAGGCCGCCAAAAGCCCTTCAACTCTTTGCCAATGAACCACCGGCGGCGGTTCCTGAAACACCAGTTGTAGCGTCGCACTGTGCCCCCTTATGCGAAATACAGCGGACCGCCAGAGTTCTCTCATTATGATTGGACCTTATCGGATCTTTGTTTCTCCCAGCCTTCCGATTGGTTTGCTCTTTTATACCCCATTTACTTGGCCTCATCCTAATGGATTTATCGGCGACTTCAGGGGCTGAAACCCAACATTTTTCCGGAGGCAAGCCGGCAGCGAAGCGGATCGAGGAGTTGACGGATATGCATTCGTCCTTGTTGGCAGCTAGGAGGAGTAACCGTCGTCGGTCGCTGGTCGTAACTCTGGCTTTGTCGAGGAGGGTCTGTGGTAGCCTCGCTTTCGCAGGCTTCCAACTGTCTACTCCTTCACTCCCAACTGCCAGAACAAAAACGCATACAGATCCGTTGCTTCTTCGATCAACTTAGTAACTGGCTTGCCAGCGCCGTGGCCGGCTTTGGATTCGATTCTTAATAAGATCGGGCGCGTCTTACTCTGACCATTCTTGGCTTCGGCCTGCATCAAGGCGGTCATCTTCTTCGCGTGCATCGGGTCGACGCGCGTGTCGGTGTCGGCCGTCATAAATAAGATCGCGGGATACTCCACGCCCGCCTTCACGTGATGGTAGGGCGAGTAGGCGTAGAGCCACTTGAACTGCTCGGGATTTTCCGCGTTGCCGTATTCAGGGATCCACAGCCTGGCGATCTGAAACTCCTGATAGTGCAGCATATCGAGCAGCGGCACCTGGCAGACGACGGCGCGGAACAGGTCGGGCCGCTCGGTGATCATAGCGCCCATGAGCAGGCCGCCATTCGATCCGCCATGAATGGCGAGATGGCGCGAGTCGGTATATTTTTCGGCGATCAAATGCTCAGCCGCGGCGATCATGTCATCGAAAACGTTCTGCTTCTTGTCGAGCATGCCGGCGCGGTGCCAGTCTTCGCCGAACTCGGCGCCGCCGCGCAGGTTGGCCACGGCGTAAATGCCGCCATGCTCAAGCCACACAAACGTGTCGGCGTCGAACTCGGGCAACTGGCTCACGTTGAATCCACCGTAGCCGGTGAGCAGCGTGGGCGTGTGGCTGTCTTTCTGCAATCCTTTCTTATGAACGACGAACATGGGCACCCGCGTGCCATCTTTCGACTTGAACCATTCCTGCTTGACTTCGTAAGCCGAGGGATCGATGGAAGGCGCGGCGACTTTGGTCCAGAGCTCAATCGACGGGGGAAGGGCGCGGCTTGCAGCCGCGTCGCCAGAGTCGGCCAATGATGAGGGCTTTAGCCCCTGAGGTTCGCTCGTCGTCGTGACCGACTTGAGATCGACGCGATAAACGCCGGGTGGGAACGTGAACGATTCAAAGCCGTAGAAAATCTCATCCCGATTCCATCGCCCGCCCGAGCCCGTCACCGTGCCCAGTGCCGGGAGCCCGATATCCGCTATTTTCTTTCCCTCGAGATCGAACAGTTTCAACTGTGACGACGCGTTCTGCTGATACTGCGCGAAGATTTGTCCACCGTAGATGGCCGTGCTTTCAAGAACGGCGTCGGTCTTTCCTGCGGTCTGAGGGATGATTTCTTTCCAGTGCTCGCGCTCGTAGTCGCCCGCGCCCGTAACAAAGACCCGATAACGCGGCGCATCTTCGTTGGTCGTGATGTAAAGCTTGCCCTCGTAGACTTCGCCGCTGTACAGGAAATTCTTGCCGGTAGTGACGCGCGTGGGCGGCGTATTCTTCTTCAAGTCCATCAGAAAAAGTTCGGACTTGGCCCATCCCTCCTCGACATTGATCAGCAACCACTGGCCGTCGTTCGAAAGATGAATGTCGGGCCAGTCCTCCGGATCGCGCCCTTCGCCGAAAATGGCATCGTCGTGTTCCACATCGTCTCCCAGTTCGTGGTAGAAGACGTGGCGGTTGTACCGTTCCTGGCCTTCGGGCACGTCTCCTTTTTTCGGATAGCGCGTGTAGTAGAAGCCTGAGTTATCGTGCAGCCACGCGATGGAACAGGCGCGGGTACGATCAATCGTGTCGGGAAGCACGGTGCCGGTTTTGGTTTCGATGATGTGCAGCGTGCTCATCTCCGAACCTGACGGCGAAGTGCCGTAGGCGACATACTTGCCGTTCTCCGATGGCTCAAACCAATCGAGGGCGACGGTGCCGTCGGCGGCAAGCTGGTTCACGTCAACCAGAACGCGGTCGCTGCTGTTCACACCCTCCCGCACGTACAGGACAGGCTGGTTCTGCATGCCTTCGCGGCGCGTGTAGAAGTAGTACCGGCCTGCGATTTGTGGTGTCGTCACGCTGCCGATGGCGAGCAGTTCGGTCAGACGCTTGCGCAGTTGCTCGCGCTCAGGGAGAGGATCGAGCAGAGCGCGGGTGTACGACATTTCCTCTTCCACCCACTTCTGCGTCGCCGGACTCGCGGCGTCTTCCAGCCAGCGATAGTTGTCGACCACCTTGGTGCCGTGAAAAATGTCGACTACCGGTCTGGGCTCAGCCGTGGGAGGAGCCGCCGGTTTCGACTGGTCGCCAGTGTGGAGGGCGGCAGCGACTACAAATAACGAGAAGAAAGACAGCGAGAACAAGAATAACGAAAGCAGAGCAGCGGACAAACGCAATCCTCCTGACATAAAAACCTCGGCCACCTGCCATGACAAAGAGCGGTTCGTGAGCAACCGAAAGAAAGCGCGAATCCGCGGAGGCGGGGTTCCCGCTGGCATTTTTGCTAGAGTAACAGAACCTCGCGCTTGGTTTCCGGAACAGGAAACGATCTGATTCGGGAACAATCTCTTCCTGCCGAGACCTCGGTGATATGGGGTGCCATGGTTGGTTGTGGCTATTCTGAAAAGGCAAGTCTGGCGAAGCCGCATTGGGGCTCAATGCAGTCGCAGGAAGCGCTCGCTTCACGACGCGAATCAGGAGCACCAGGAAAAAACCCGAAATGAGCGCAACGTTTCAATGGGAAGACAGCTACAGCGTGAAGGTCGCTGCCTTGGACAATCAGCACAAAAAGCTGTTCGACCTCGTTAGCGAATTGCACATTGCCATGAGTGAGGGCCACGGCAACGACGTGGCAGGCGATGTTCTGCGCCGTCTGATCGACTACACCGTGCAGCACTTCTCGGCAGAAGAGATGCTGATGGAGCTGCATAATTTTCCCGGGCTGGTGGCGCACCGCGCCGAACACAAAGCACTGACGGACAAAGTGATCGCTTTCAAGAAGGAGTTCGATGCAGGCACCGGCATGATCACCGTGCAGCTAATGACCTTTCTGCTGCAATGGCTGAAGAACCACATTCAGACGGTTGATCAGCGCTACGGCGATTTCATGAACAGCCACGGTGTGCACTAAGACGCTTTGCCTCTCGCTCAGGCCACGTTCGCCGGGCGCTCGGGGATGAGCTTGCCTGCAAGATTTTTTCTGGCGCGGGTGGTGACACTTAAATAGTGGATAGCACAGAAGTTGTGGATAGCACAGCGGTGTTCTCTTTCGACACCGATCTTTTCGTTTAAATCAGTACCTCTTTTTCCTGATTCAGCCCTGAGATGCTATGATGAAAAGCGTCAAAAGGAGTCCGGCGCCGCGCGCCCAACTCTCCACACTCCTCAGTAGCTCAATGGCAGAGCATCCGGCTGTTAACCGGAGGGTTGTAGGTTCGAGTCCTACCTGAGGAGCCATT
>JASHNU010000016.1 GCA_030041475.1 Candidatus Sulfotelmatobacter sp. | reverse complement strand
AATGCCCAAACGCACTGACATTCAAAAGATCCTCGTTCTCGGCTCCGGGCCCATCATCATCGGGCAATCGGCGGAGTTCGACTATTCCGGCACGCAGGCCTGCAAGGCGCTTAAGTCCGAAGGCTACGAAGTCGTGCTGGCCAACTCGAATCCGGCCACGATCATGACCGACCCGGAGTCGGCCGACCGCACTTATATCGAGCCGCTCACGCTCGAATATCTCGAAGAAATCATCCGCCTCGAGCGGGAAATGGCGCCGGGCGCCGGATTCGCGGTGCTGCCGACAGTCGGTGGACAAACAGCGCTCAATCTTGCCATCGAACTTTCCGACGGGGGCGTGCTGGAAAAATACGACGCCATCCTGATTGGCGCGAACGTAGCCGCCATCAAGAAGGCCGAAGATCGCCTCTTCTTCAAAGACGCGATGCAGAGAATCGGGCTCGACGTGCCTAAGTCGGCGCTCGTCAACAACGTGAAAGACGGCATTGAGTTCGCTGGCAAGATCGGATTTCCGGTCATCATCCGGCCATCGTTCACGCTCGGCGGCACCGGTGGCGGCCTCGCCTATAACCGCGAAGAAATGGTCGACGTCCTCGGCCGCGGCCTCGATTTTTCGCCTGTGCATGAGGCGCTGATTGAAGAGTCCGTGTTGGGCTGGAAGGAATTCGAACTCGAGGTGATGCGTGACACGAAAGACAACGTCATCATCATCTGTTCGATCGAGAACTTCGATCCCATGGGTGTGCACACCGGCGACTCGATCACTGTCGCGCCGGCGCAGACGCTCACCGACCGCGAATATCAGGCGATGCGCGACGCCTCCATTGCGGTGATTCGCGAAATCGGCGTGGACACGGGCGGATCGAATATTCAGTTCGGAGTAAATCCCGAGACCGGGCGCATGGTCGTCATCGAGATGAACCCGCGCGTCTCTCGCTCTTCGGCCCTGGCTTCGAAGGCCACAGGATTTCCCATCGCCAAGATTGCGGCTAAGCTCGCCATCGGCTACACGCTCGATGAGATCCCCAACGACATCACGCGCAAGACTCCCGCCTGTTTTGAGCCGACGCTTGACTACGTCGTGGTGAAAATTCCCAAGTGGCAATTCGAGAAATTTCCTGGAGCGGACGACACGCTGGGGCCGCAGATGAAATCGGTCGGTGAAGTGATGGCGATCGGCCGCACGTTCAAGGAAGCGCTGATGAAGGGTATCCGCTCGCTCGACACCGGCAGGCGCGTTGGCGGAGGCAAGATCGAGCCCAAGATCCTTACGCAGCGTCTGGTCACGCCGCATCCGGAGCGGCTGGCCTACGTGCAGTACGCGCTGCGCCAGGGACACACGGTCAAGCAGGTCGCGAAGATGACTTCGATGGACCCGTGGTTCCTGTATCAGCTGAAGGAAATTAACGACCAGCAGCTCGAACTGGAAAAGCACCCCATGGAGTCGATCCCGACGGAAGTGCTGCGCGAATCGAAACGAATGGGATTCTCCGACGGGCGGCTGGCTGCGGCGTGGCGACTCGAGGGTCAGGAAAAGGTTCGCCACCTCCGCAAGAGACATGGCGTGACGCCGGTCTACAAGCGGGTAGACACATGCGCCGCCGAATTTGAAAGCTACACGCCGTACCTCTACTCCACGTACGAAGACGAGGACGAAGCGGCGCCGACCGACAAAAGGAAAGTCATCATTCTGGGCAGCGGGCCCAACCGAATCGGGCAGGGAATCGAGTTCGATTACTGCTGCTGCCACGCATCATTTGCGCTGCGCGATGACGGCTACGAGACGATCATGATCAACTGCAATCCTGAAACCGTCTCGACCGATTACGACACCAGCGATCGGCTCTACTTCGAGCCTTTGACGTTTGAAGACGTGTGGGCAATCTACCAGCACGAAACTTCGAAGGGCGCCGATGTTGGCGTGATCGTGCAGTTCGGCGGACAGACTCCGCTGAACTTGGCCCTGCCGTTGAAGGCGGCGGGTGTCAAAATTATCGGCACGTCGCCGGAGTCCATCGACCTGGCGGAAGATCGCAAACACTTCAACAAGCTGCTCGAAGAGTTGCAGATCCCGCAGGCTCCCGGCGTGATGGCGACCTCCATTGAGGAAGCCATCGAAGGCGCCCGCTGCGTCGGATATCCCGTGCTCGTCCGCCCCTCGTACGTGCTCGGCGGTCGCGCCATGGTGATCGCCTACGACGAAGAGTCGGTCATCCGCTACATGAAAGAAGCAGTCGAGTACTCGCACGATCGCCCGGTGCTGGTCGACCACTTCCTGGAAGACGCGATCGAAGTCGACGTCGACGCGCTTTCCGACGGCGAAGATGTGGTCATCGGCGGCATCATGCAGCACATCGAAGAGGCTGGTATTCACTCCGGCGATTCTTCGTGTGTGCTGCCGGCAGTTGACATTCCGCAGCCGTTGCTCGATCGCATGCGTGATTACACCTTCAAGCTGGCGCGAGCGTTGAGGGTTGTCGGGCTGATGAACATTCAGTTCGCCATCCCGCGCGGCAACGGAGGTGCGAGCGGCAATGGCGCCGAGGGCGGACAAGTTTACGTGCTCGAAGTGAATCCGCGTGCTTCCCGCACCGTGCCCTATGTCTCCAAGGCAACGGGCATTCCCATGGCTAAGATTGCCGCGCGCCTCATGACTGGGCGCAAGCTCCGCGAGTTCTTACCAGAATACGTTCAGCGCAGCGCGGATCTCGATACCGGCAACTGCTACTACGTGAAGTCGCCCGTGTTCCCGTGGAACAAATTCCCAGGCGTCGACACGGTACTCGGGCCGGAGATGAAGTCAACCGGCGAGGTCATGGGCGTGGCTGACAATTTCGGCGAAGCCTTCGCCAAGGCCCAACTGGCGGCCGGGCAGAAACTGCCAACCAAGGGAACGGTCTTTCTCAGCGTCACCGATAACGACAAGCGCTACGTCGTTCCCGTGGCGCGCAAGTTTGTGGATATGGGATTCAAGCTGGTCGCGACCGCAGGCACCGCCGACGTGATCGAATCTGCCGGCATGGGCGTGGAGCGCGTCTATAAAGTGAAAGAAGGCCGCCCTAACGTGGTCGACTTCATCAAGGGCCAGCGCATTCAGCTCATCATCAACACGCCCACCGGCCTCGAACCTTGGTTTGATGAAAAGGCTATCCGCCGCGCCGCCGTCACGGCGCGCATTCCCACGATTACCACCCTGGCGGCCGCCCGGGCTGCGGCCGAGGGCATTGCCGCCCTCCAGCGCGGCGAGGTGACGGTGAGGGCATTGCAGCACCTGCACGCGGAGCGGACCGTCCAGCGCTAACGATGCTTGCCTTGGCGCAAGCGCCCGATTGATAATTTTCTGGTTACCGCGAGGTCCCCATGTTACTTCACGGAATTTTCCCTCCCATTACCACGCCGTTCTATCCCGACGGCAACGTTTATTTCAAAAAACTCGAAGCGAACGTCGAGCGCTACTCCCGCACGCCAGTTGCCGGCATCGTTGTACTCGGCTCGACGGGCGAGGCCATTCTGCTCTCCGACCAGGAGCGGCGCGACGTGCTCAAATGCGCGCGCGAGGCGGTTGCGCCCAACAAAGTTCTGATCGCGGGCACGGGAATCGAGTCGGCGATCGAAACGCTGCGCCTCACCGAATACGGCGCTGAACTCGGTTACGACGTGGCCATGGTCCGCACGCCGCACTATTACAAGAAGCAGATGGCGCCGGCAAACATCCTTGCGTTCTATCGCACTGTGGCCGATCGCTCGCCGCTGCCCATCATCATTTACAACTTCCCGCAGGCCACTGGATACGACATTCCCGCTGAAGTCGTGATCGCGCTGGCCGAGCATCCGAACCTGATCGGCATTAAGGAGTCGAGCGGGGATGTGGAGAAGGTCCGCAAGATGGTTGACGGCACCCGCCACATTCAGCGCAGTGCGACCGTCACAGAAACGTTCGATGCCGTCACGCCGCGCATGCTGGCCGCTGCGGCTGCAGGCACGAACAGCGAGGGCGGGGAACTGGTGCCTGTTGGCGCGTTGTCGGGAAGTCCAAGTGGGCCTTCATCCTCTGCTGTAACAGTCGTTGGCAAGTTAAAGACTCGGCAGAAAGAAGTCGGCTTTCAGGTACTCGTGGGGGCGGCGCAGAAACTGCATCCTTCGCTCGATGTCGGGGCCGTGGGAGCCATTCTGGCGTTTGCCTGCGCTGCGCCAACAGCGTGCTACGAAATTTATGCCGCGTGGAAGGAAGGCGACGCCGACCTGGCCCGCCTGAAACAGGATCGCATAGCGCAGGCGGCGCAGCACGTGGTCAGCGATCTCGGCGTCCCCGGCGTCAAGCATGGTATGGACTTCAATGGGTACTTCGGCGGCCCGTCGCGTTTACCATTCCTACCGCTCACGGCCGATTTGAAGGCCGAGGTCGAGCGCCTGCTGGCAGATATCAGAAACTAACTGGTGGGTCGATTTGGTTCTCGATTGCGCGATGTCCGGGAGTATGCTACTACTCACGCGCCAATGAGAAAGACTGCCGCCTCTGTTCTGCTTCTGCTGCTCGCGGTGGCCCCGTCGCGGGCGCAATCTGAGTCGCCACTAACCGTTTCTTGGCCGAACAGCGACAAGCCGGTCCTGAAGCTCACGTTTGGCCAATTCCAGCAGAAGGGAATTGTCAACAATGAGGGCGTCTATGTCTCTGACGTCACCGCGCAGAACGTTTCCGATCAGGGGATGCCGCGCTCCGTGTTCACAGTATTCATCTCGGATAAGAACGGTGTGCGCATTGGACGCGCTCGGCTGCAGCTTCCGGAAATTCCGCCTTACCGCTCCGAGAAGGCGCAGCTGCAATTCTCCGCTGTCGGGACTCCTGCGGCGGCAGCGCTCCTCGCCGGCAAAACCATTCCAGTGCGGATCATTTCCGTTCCTCCCGGCGCTATTTTCAAAGTCGATGGGGTGGAAGAGGGCATGACGCCCAAGGTTGTGGATTTCACAATTGGAAGCCACACACTCGAATTCAGCAAAGAGGGCTACGCGACGGGCAGCACGCCGCTCGATGTCGGCGCCGACGAATTACCAGGAGGCAGCATCAGTTTTGAACTGGGAGGGCTATCGCAAGACGCTGTGGAGCTGCGTGACGGGACCACAGTGCTCGGCGATGTCATGTCAATGTCTATGACGTCTGTCGCCGTGCGCGTAGAAGGCAAGGACCAGAAGTACGATCGCAATCAGGTGAAGAAAATCATTCTGGTCGAGCGGGTCACAGCTCAGCCAACCCAGACCCAGCCGACGAAGCCGAAATAAGGCATTGCGAACGCTGCTCCTATGAAACGATACACGATCCCGTTTTTTCCGCTGTTGGTAGCTTGCCTCCTGCTGGCCGGCTCGGACCCTGCCCTGCTTGCCAAAGACCAGCCCACGCACGTCATCGTGTGCCCCGAGACGGGGACACCCATCCTGCGCTTCACCTTCGGTAAGTTCAGGCAGGTGGGTGGGCTGGGCAATCTGCACACGTACATGACCGAGACATTGGTCGAGAATCTATGGACCAAGCCCATCTCTAACGCGAACTTCGCGCTGTATCTGTTCGATAACAACAAGGTGCGAATTGGAGAAGCAACGATTACTGTCAGCAACGTGGGCCCCGGAGAAGCCGTAAAGTTCGAGAACACGATAGCGTCTGCAAGTTTGCCCTCGTCTTTGTCAGTAGCACCGCGGTCTTTGCCAAAGGAGCTTGGCCCGGTCGCGCCTCCGAAGGCCATTTCCATCACGGTGAATACCGTGCCACAGGGTGCCACTGCCAAACTTGATGGTGCCGACATTGGAACAACGCCAAAGATCGTGCAGGTTGCGGTCGGCAAGCACATGCTCGAATTCAGCAAGGAGGGATTCAACCCTGGGACGTTCCCCTTCGAGATCGGCCCGGACGACGCCTCGGGCGGGAGCGTAAGCTTCGACCTCGGGACTTCGGCCCACGACACGATCGAACTCAGAGATGGCAGCGTGATGAGCGGGGACCTGGTTTCAGTCTCGGGCATGGAAGTCGTGGTTAAGGTGGGTGGCAGCGATCAGCACCTGGATCGCAATCTGGTTAAGCGGATTCTCTTCGTTCAGCGCCAAGCGGCAAGTCAAACAAACCCATGAATTGGATCGTTTGTGGATAGGTGCAATCGCCCTTGTGATCGAAACTACAGCCGGTGTATACTGCTTTCGAACGAACGTTCGAATTCTATCTCCGCTTCGGGATTATGGGGAATCCTGCAATCGCCAGACAAGTCCGGATACCGCGTCAGCACAGGTCGGCGACGCCCAAGCGCTCAGCGGCAGCACAGCACTCAGCCTCGGCACAACGCCCAGCCTCGGCACAACGCTATGACCGTCGCCTGGCCGAAATTCTTGCGCACGCCACCGAAGTCTTCTGCAAGAAAGGATACGAAGGGGCTTCGATGCGCGATCTTTCGCGCGCCAGCGGCATGTCGCTGGCAGGACTCTATTACTATTTTGAGTCCAAGGAACGCCTGCTTTACCTCATCCAGAAACATACCTTCGCGACGATCGTGCGCCAACTCAAAGCTCGGCTCGGGGGTGTGACTGATACGGAAGAACGTATCCGGATTTTCATCCTCAATCACCTGGAGTATTTTCTCTCCAATCAGGCTGCGATGAAGGTTCTTTCGCACGAAGCCGAGGTGCTGAAGAACGGTTTCGCCGCCGATGTGGCCGCGATCAAGCGCGAATACTACAAAATCTGTGTCGGCCTGCTCGACGATCTGAAGCGCGAGCGTGGCCTGCAATTCTCCACGCGGCTGGCCGTGCTCAGTTTGTTCGGCATGATGAACTGGATCTACACTTGGCACAATCCGCGCATCGACGCCGATGCAGCTTCGATTGCCGGTGAGATGGGCGATTTTTTTCTCAGAGGGGTGATGGCGAACGGAAAGTCACGGAAGGGCGCGAACGGGAAGGGCACGACTTCAGTCGTGCCGTAGGCAGGCTGAGTTTTGAAACGGGCGGCTTTAGCCGCGCTGCAAGGATAGGTGGAAGAGCGGCCCTTTAGAGCCTGCCCTGAGCAAGCGCAGCGCGTCGAAGGGGCCGCGTAAGTGGCGCGATCCAGACTGGGCTTTAGCCCCTGAGGGGGCCCGCAAATTCATACGAGGAGCACACCGATGGCAACCACAATGCAGCCGGCGACCGGCGAAACAACGAAACAACTGATCAACTACCGTACCGACGGCGGCGTCGCCGTCATCGAGATGTGCGATCCGCCAGCCAACACGTATACGTACGAGATGAACCGGCAACTCGACGTCGCCATTCTCAAGGCGCGCATGGCGAACGACGTCTACGTCATCGTGCTGACCGGCGCGGGCGACAAGTTCTTCTCCGCCGGCGCCAACATCAAGATGCTTTCCAGCGTCGATCCCACGTTCAAATACTACTTCTGCCTGCACGCCAACGAGACCCTGCTGCGCCTCGAACACACGCCCAAGCTGGTGATTGCCGCGATTAACGGCCATTGCGTGGGCGGCGGACTGGAAATCGCCATGGCGGCAGACCTCCGCATCGCGCGGAAGGATGCGGGCAAGATCGGCCTGCCGGAAGTGAATCTGGGCGTATTGCCGGGCACGGGAGGCACGCAACGGCTCTCGCGCATTGTGGGCAAAAGCAAAGCAATCGAGTTGATGGTCACCGGAAACACCTTCTCCTTCGAAGAGGCGCAGGAATTCGGAATCGTGAACGACATTTTCGAGCGCGACGGCTTTATGGAGAACATCATGGAATACGCCAAGCAGTTCTGCCCGCCGAACAAGGCGTCGAAAGCCGTGGGACGCATCAAGCGTGCGGTGCAGACCGGCTGGGAAATTCCGATGGAATCCGCACTTGCCGTCGAGCGCGAAAACCAGCAGCTGTTGTTCCAGAGTGAAGACGCGAAAGAGGGCCTGGCCGCGTACGTGGAGAAGCGCCCGGCGACGTTTAAAGCGAAGTAGCTTGTGTAGGGGCGGACGCATTCGTCCGCCCGCCGACCAATGCTCGGCTGTGTTTTGAAAAGGCGCGGCTTTAAAGCCGCACCGCGAGAAATAAAAGAAGAAACCGGGGCTTTAGCCCTGTGTTTCGTCATCAGAAGAGGACTTATGCCCGGAAAAGTGCCCAAACTCGGAACGTTCAGTGACTGGGTCGGTTTGTTCAACGATTGGCGCAAGGAAATCGGCGTCAACACCGACGACATTGAGGCCTTCCACTTCGACACGCTCTACGGCGCCGTCGACACCGAAGAAATCGAGTTCGGATCGTACAAGGGCCGCCGCAAGTGGGAGAACCTCCGCCAGATTCCCACGCAGCAGATGCGCGACGCGCTCATGAACATGATCGTGTATCAGGGCGACACCGAATTCGCCAGTGTGGAGCAGCAGCGCAATCTGTTCGAAATGGCGCCCACCGATTGGGACCGCAAGGCGCTCACCCGCGTCATGATTGAAGAAATGCGCCACGGTTGGCAGATGTGCGCGTTGCTGATGGACCACTTCGGCTACTCTGGCAAAGTCGAGGCACAGAAAATGCTCGAGCGGCGCGCCTTTGAGAACAAACGCCTGCTGGGCGCATTCAACGTTGACGTCGACAACTGGATGGATTTTTTCACCTACACCGATTTCGTCGACCGTGACGGAAAATTCCAGCTCCAGATGCTCAAGTACTCTGCCTTCGCCCCGCTCGGCCGCTCCATGTCGTACATGCTGCGCGAAGAGGCGTTCCACATGGGCACAGGCAACGACGGTCTGCGCCGCATCGTGGAAGCCGGCGTGATTCCCGCGTGGCTGATCCAGAAATATCTCAACAAGTGGATTTCGAGCTCCTACGACTTGTTCGGCACCGATCATTCTTCGTCGGCGCACTGGGCCTACGTCTGGGGCGTCAAGGGACGCTACGATGAACCGAAGAACGATAACGCCCCTGATCTGGACGATCTGAACGACTACAACCGCAATCTTTATCGCGACGAAGTGGCGGGACTCATCGAACGCTTTAACGGCGCGCTAAGACCCGGTGAGTCGAAACTGTACGCGCCGCACATCAAGTTCAATCGCGCGATCGGGAAATATGCCGGTCAGAAATTCCACGCGCAGACCGGCGAGCCGCTCGATGACCGCGCCTATGAGCAGCATTTGAAGGATTACATGCCGTCGGCGGAGGATAAGAAACTGCTGCTCGACATCATCGCGACGGAGAGGAAATGGATCGCCGAAAAAACCGGAGCCCGCGATCCGCTGGCGACGATTGGCGAAGTTCGGAAGTCCGCTATCAACCTTTAGCCGCGAGCGGATTTTGCGGATTCTAAGGGGCACGGTTCAGCCGTGCCGAACAGAAGGCCTAGGATGAGCGGCTTTAGCCGCTGAGGTTGGAGTCAAATTCATGGCGTTCACACCTACCACGGTCTCGCGACTTTCCGTCGACATCACAGCTCCTGTCGCGCGCATCGTGCTGACTCATCCGCCGCTCAACGTCATCGACATCCCGATGATGGACGAACTTGCTGAGGCCCTGAAAAAGCTGGACGTGCGCACTGACATCTCCACAATTGTTCTTAGCAGTGAAGGCAAGGCATTTTCCGCGGGCGTGGACGTCACGGCCCACACTCGCGACAAGGTCGAAGGGATGCTGTCGAAGTTTCACGGCGTCATCCGCGCGCTGGTCGCGACCAAGAAAGTGACTATCGCTGCGGTTCACGGCGCTTGCCTGGGGGGCGGTGCTGAACTGGCGATGGTCTGCGACATCGTCTTTACGGCCGAATCGGCGCAGTGGGGTTTCCCGGAAATCAAACTCGCTTGTTACCCGCCGGTGGCCTGCACCGCGCTCGCCGCGCTGGTAGGGCAGAGGCGCGCCGCCGACCTGATTCTTACCGGCCGCTCGGTCAGCGGCAAAGAAGCTGCCGAAATAGGCCTGGCCAGCCGCGCAGTCCCCGACAGCGAACTGCCCACGGCAATTGACGACTGCCTTGGCAACCTCCGCAAGCTGAGTCCCGCTGCACTCGCAATCGCGAAGAAGGCGTCGTACGCCTGGGATTCCATGCACTTCGACAAGGGCCTGGCGCACGCCGAGAAGATTTACCTCGAAGAGCTGATGCAGACCGCCGATGCCCAGGAAGGCATCCGTGCATTCATGGATAAGCGCGAACCAAGGTGGGCAGGAAAGTAGCAAGGATCAAGCAGTGAGCAATGAGCCGTGAGCGATGAGCAAAACTTGCTCGCTCAATGCTCAATGCTCAATGCTCATAGCTCGAAATGAAAAAAGAACTGATCGAACTCCGCGTCAACGGCCGGCTGCACGAACTTGCAGTTGAGCCGAATGCAGTACTGCTCGACGTCTTGCGGCAGGAACTGCAACTCACCGGCTCCAAGCGCGCCTGCGACGATTCTTCCTGCGGTGCCTGTACGGTGCTGCTTGACGGCGTCGCCATGATGTCGTGCACGATGCTCGCCATCAGCTGCGAAGGTCAGGAGATTACGACGATTGAGGGCGTCAGCGAACACGGCAGCCTGGCAGCCATTCAGAAAGCGTACGGCGATTGGGGCGGAGCGCAGTGCGGATTTTGCACGCCCGGTTTCATCATGACGGTAAAGTCGTTGCTGGCCGAGAATCCCGATCCCTCCGAAGCCGACGTTCGCGCCGCGCTGAGCAGCAATCTGTGTCGCTGCACCGGCTACAACCAGATGTACGACGCGATCCGCTCCGCGATCAAAGCGGAGCGAGAAGGATCGGCGGTGACAAAGTGACTGATCGAGGCAAGTTGTCATCAATGTCAATGCGCCTGGCCATTTTAGTAAGCACCGTTCTCCTGTTCGGAGGACTTCGGCTCTGCGCACAGATCGAAGATTCAGGGGCGACGGCGGCTGCCAGGAAGCGGTTAGATGACATCGCATTGTCGCTCACCAACGGTACCGTCGCCACAATAGACATTCTCCATTTTCCTGACCGGATGGAGACTCGCGTTTCACTTGACCCAGAAAGACTCGAAAAGTGGTTCGAGAGTCGAGTAACCATCAACAAGGTGCCAGGTTGGAGGGGGCACGACGAGCTTGTCAAAGTAATAAAGTCGACCCAAGTGGAGTCAAGCTCACGAATGCCCGACCTCCGGTCCGCGATCATCTTCTACGGACCCGACGGCAAGCGAGTTGGAGCGATCTATTTCGCCAGGTTTTTCCGTGGCGGGGGTGCCATTGGAAACACTCCGATATCTCTCCGAGGGGATCTAACAAGCTGGCTCAGGGGGATGATTCCTTCGCCCCTGCGATGAACTCACGCTATGACTGACTTCTCCATCATCGGCAAGCCCACTGCTATGGTCGACGCGGCCGAGAAGACCACCGGCGCGGGAAAGTACACGGACGATCTTTGCCTGCCCGGCATGCTCGTCGGCAAGATTCTGCATTCGCCCTATCCCCACGCGCGCATCAAAAGCATCGACACAACGCGCGCCGAGCGACTTGACGGTGTCGTCGCCGTCGCCATCGGCAAAGACGCTCCCAAGACCTACGGCATCCTCCCGGTTGGCCACGACGAGTATCCGCTCGCGCTCGACAAAGTGCGTTACGTGGGCGACAACCTGGCGTGTGTGGCAGCGATCTCCGAAGGTATTGCCGAGAAGGCCCTCGAACTCATCGATGTGGACTACGAGGTTCTGCCTGCCTACTTCGATCCCGAACAGTCGATGATGGCCGAGACCAATCTCATTCACGACCACAAGCCGAACAACCTCGAGAAGGACTACCACCACGTCTTCGGCAACCCCGACCAAGGTTTCGCCGAAGCGGATCAGATCGCCGAAGCGCGCTTCATCGCCAATGAAGTCACGCACGCGGCCATGGAGCCACATTCGACTCTGGCCTCGTTCGAGATCGATCCGCACACCGGCCAACCGGGGCGCCTTACGGTCTGGTCTTCGACTCAGGTTCCGTACTACCTGCAACACAAGCTGTCGCTCGTGCTGGAAATGCCGATGCAGCAGATTCGTGTGATCAAGCCACTGGTGGGCGGCGGGTTTGGCGGCAAAAGCGAAGTCATCCCGCTCGAGATCATCGCCGCCGTTGCCGCGCGCAAAGCCAGAGCTCCGGTGAAAATCACTTATACGAGAGAAGAGGTTTTCTGGGCGCATCGCGGCCGCCCACGGACCATCATCGACCTCAAAACCGGGGTCAAGAACGATGGCCGCATCACGGCCGTTAAGGCGCGCGTGGTACAGGACGGCGGCGCGTACTGCTCGTACGGCGTGGTCACGATTCTTTACTCCGGTGCGCTGCTCGGCGCACTCTACGACATTCCCAACATTCAGTACGACGGATACCGCGTCCTGACGAACAAGCCGGCCTGCGGCGCGATGCGCGGACACGGCACGGTGAACGTTCGCTTTGCTTTCGAGTCGCAACTCGACGAACTTGCTGCCAGGATCGGAATGGATCCGGCCGAGATCCGCCTTTGCAATCTGCTCAAACCGCCGTGTATCACCGTCAACGGATTGCGCGTGCAGAGTTACGGTTTGCCCGAGTGCATCGAGAAAACGGTCAACCGATCCGGCTGGCGCGAGCGCAAAGGCAAACGGCCCAGGGGGCGTGGCCTCGGCATCGCCTGCAGCCACTACGTGAGCGGCGCGGCCAATTCGATCATTCGCTCCGACATGCCCCACTCGACAGTCAATATCAAGATTGATCGCGATGGCGGCGTGGTGGTCTACACCGGGGCATCGGAAATCGGTCAGGGCTCGGACACGATGACCGCGCAGATTGCGGCCGAAACTCTGGGTTGCTCGCTCTCGCGTGTGCGCGTGATCGCTGCCGACACCGACCTGACGCCCATTGACATCGGCTCATATTCCAGTCGCGTCACCTTCATGGCTGGAAACGCTACGCTGCGTGCGGCCGAAGAAGTCAAGAAACTGATCGCTGCCGCCGCAGCCCGGAAGATGGACTGTGCAATCGGCGATCTGCAGTTCCGCAACGACACAGTTTTCAGAAAAAATGGCCACGCTAATCAGAACGAGTCAGGTGGGGACAGCCGGCCCCGGCTGTCCGGCCTGGCGCAGAGGCGCGAAGATGCCCTGCAGCCCACAGTTTCCGGCCATGTCGAAGGCCAGATCCTGCGCGGATCCCTCCAGCAGAAGCGCAAAGACGAGTTCCCGAAAAATTCCATGACGTTCGAAGAAGCCGTGGTCGCCGCCATCGATTTTCACGGCGCACTGACAGGCACAGGGTCGTACGCGCCTCCGCAAGATGCACGCGGTGGCAAACACAAGGGCGCAGGCGTCGGGCCCTCTCCAGCGTATTCTTACTCGGCGCAGGTGGCCGAAGTGAGTGTTGACGAAGACACCGGCGAAGTGACAGTCCACAAGGTCTGGGCGGCGCACGATTGCGGACGTGCGCTCAATCCGGTTTCCGTCGAGGGGCAGATCATCGGTTCCGTGTGGATGGGCATGGGGCAGGCGCTCACCGAAGAAATGATCTGGAAAGACGGCATGCTGATGAATCCCGGGTTGCTGGAATATCGTAGCCCGTCGTCCGTCGAGTCGCCCGCAGTGGAGCCGATCATCGTGGAAAGCCTCGACCCCGAAGGCCCCTTTGGAGCGAAGGAATGCAGCGAAGGCTCGTTGGCGGCGACGATTCCGGCCATCGCCAACGCCATCTACGACGCCGTCGGGGTGCGGTTGTATGAATCGCCATTCACGCCTGAGAGGGTTCTGGCAGCGCTCCGCGCGAGAAAAAATGCTAAGCCTTTGAATTTGACCGAAGGCATTGACCCGACTGCTCCCACACGTTTCCGCGAGCACGGCGGTTCTCTTTGTTTCAAGGGGAAGGGACCGGAGCGGCATGCGCTGGATCCGGCCCGGCGGGAAACGCCCGGAGGGAGTCCGAAGTGAGCCTTCCGCCGTTCAAAGTTCTGCGACCGCGATCGATCGACGAAGCCGTCGGCTATCTCGAAAAGCACGTCGCGAATATTCGCGTGCTGGCGGGTGGAACCGATCTGATTCCCTCCATGCGGCAAAGACTCTTCTCGCCGGAATATGTTCTCGATCTGAGTGGCGTCGCGGCCATGCGCGGAGTGCGGCCACAATCAGATGGCGGCGTGGAAATCGGCTCACTCACGACCCTGCGTGTAATCGAGAACTCGGGATTTCTCCGCCAGCACTATCCTGTTCTGGCCGAAGCGGCGGCCACCGTTGCTTCTCCGGTACTGCGCAATATGGGTACGATCGGCGGCAACATTTGCCTCGACACGCGCTGCCTCTGGTACAACCAGTCGCTCACCTGGCGCAAGGGTTGCGGATTTTGCATCAAGAAGGACGGCGATCTCTGCCACGTCGCACCCGGCGGAACCAAGTGCTGGGCCGCATTTTCCGGCGACACGCCTCCCGCGCTGCTCTGTTTGAATACTGAAATCGAAATCGCCGGTCCCTCGGGCGTTCGGCGCATCCCGTTGCAGGACTTCTACACGGGGTTGGGCGATAGCTACCGAAAACTCCAGGCGAACGAACTCGTCACGCGCGTATTCCTGCCGGCTTCGTCGGCCGACTACCGTGGCGTTTACCGAAAGCTGCGAGTGCGTGGATCGATCGACTACCCGCTCGCGGGGGTCGCCGTAGTGATGAGGCATTCGTCGAACGGCCACAGCATCGGTCACATCGCTGATGTGCGCATCGGAATCACCGCGGTAAATCCCGCGCCATTGTTGGTGAAAGGAGCAACAGACCTGCTCGCAGGAAAGGAAATGAATGACCTCCTGGCGGAGGCCGCAGGAGATCTCGCAGCTAAGACGGCCAAGCCTTTAACCACCTCAGCGCTGACGCCCGAATACCGCAGTGAGATGATTCGCGTTTTCACCAAGCGGGCCGTGCTGGCGGCTGCCGGCATGAACTGATTTCGGTAGCGACATGTGACTGTAAGAGGAGGAATCGTGGCCAGATACCATCTTGCGCAAGTCAATATCGGTCGAGTCAAGGCGCCGCTCGAGGATCCCATCATGGCCGGTTTCGTCAACCGCCTCGAGGAGATCAACTCCCTCGCCGATCGCAGCCCGGGATTCGTGTGGCGTCTGCAGACGACCGAGGGCAACGCGACCTACTTCCGCCCTTACCCTCATAACGATCGCATTCTGATGAATATGTCGGTGTGGGAGACGATCGACGAGCTGCGCCAGTACGTCTACAAAACAGCTCATGGAGAGCTCCTCCGCCATCGGCACGAATGGTTTGAGAAATTCATCGGCGCGTACGTCGCGCTTTGGTGGGTACCGGTGGGGCATCGCCCCAGCATCGATGAGATGAAGAAGCGCCTTGAATATCTCGACAAACACGGACCGACGCAGTTCGCGTTCAACTTCAAGAAGACTTTTGAGCCGGACGACGAATTTCAGCAGGGCATCGATTGGTCTTCCTTTCAACCCTGCCCGGCGATGTAGCGGACTGAAGGACACCGAAGCAGGGCCGCGGGATACCTGTTAGAATTCCGGCGACAAACGATCCGCCCTCATTCCTTTGATCACTGATTGCCACATCCACATCCAGCCCATGGAAATGTTCAAGCCCCATGCGCTGGAACTCATGAAGGTGAAGCGCCCGAATTTCGACCAGATCGTTGAGTTCTGCCGTTCACCCCGCGCCTTCCTCAGGTTTATGGACGCGAGCGGCATCGACCGCGCCATGCTGATCAATTATGTCGCTCCCGAGGTTATCGGCTTTACCAACGGCGTGAATCAGTTCGTCGCTGACTATGTGAAAGAGGAACCCAAGCGCCTGCTTTCCTGCGGAAGCCTGCATCCCCGGCACACCACGAACGTGCTCGCCGACGTAGAGCAGATTCTTCGTCTGGGGATCCAGATGATCAAGATTCACCCCCCTCATCAGTTGCTGTTTCCGAACGAATATCTGAGCGGGGCAAAAGAGCTGGAAATCATCTACCGCGCGGCCGAGGCCAACGGCGTGCCGATCATGTTCCACACCGGTACCTCCATCTTTCCGGGCGCGCGTAACAAGTACGGCGATCCGATTTATGTCGACGATGTGGCCATCGATTTTCCGAAGCTTAGAATCCTGTTAGCCCACGGCGGCCGTCCCTTGTGGATGGACACCGCGTTTTTTCTGGTGCGGCGCCACCCCAACGTCTATCTCGACATCAGTGGCATCCCGCCCAGGACACTGCTCAACTACTTCCCGCGCCTCGAAGAAATCGCCCGGAAGACCCTGTTTGGCACGGATTGGCCGGGCCCGGGCGTGCCCGACATCCGAAAGAATCTCGAGGAATTTCGCGCGCTTCCTCTGGGCGAAGACGTGAAGCAGCAGATTCTGAGCAAGACAGCACTGAGCATCTGGCCGGCATAAAAGCCCTCTAGGTCCGTTTTCACTTCGCCTTCCACAGTCCGATTGTATTTCCCTCTGGATCGGCAAGCCAGGCGAAGGTGCCGGTCGGAATCTCTACCGGAGGTACGATCGTCTTTGCGCCCAGCGCCGCAGCCTTGTCGAGACAGCCCTGAACGTCGTCCACCTGAACATAGAAAATCGTGTAACGGTGAGGCTCGTGCCCCAGAGCAGTAATGTGCCCCTGAATGCCACTGCCCGCACCGGTAGTGATCATGGCTGCAGGACCCATGGCTTGAGTTTGCCAGCCAAAAAGCCGGGAAAAGAACTCGGCAGTCTTGCCGATGTCACGGCATCCGATCTCGAAATGAACTACGGGTTGGCCCATGGTGGTTCCTCGCTAAGAAAAGGGTGGCCATCATAGCACTTTGTGGCGGGCGAGATTTCAACAGCGTAGCGCTGCAGGGCGGACTGGAGCGGGAATTTCTCGCGACGTTACTTTGGCGCTGTCTTCAGTATTTAAGACACTACCGTTACTTTCGAGCAGTTGGAAAGTCGGCGCGGTTTAGGGTATAAAACAGGGTTGCAATTCCCGCGTCCCTCCTCGCGCGGTCCGGCAACAAAAAATCCTAGGGAACCAAGCGAGAGACCATGTCGAGCCTGACCACGACTCATGCCCCGAAGGGCCTTGAGGGAATTGTTGCTACCACATCCAAAATTTGCTATATCGATGGCGACGCCGGCGTGCTGGCCTACCGCGGCATCGACATCCATGAATTAGCCGATCATTCCAACTTCGAAGAGACCTGCTACCTGTTGTGGTTCGGGAAGCTGCCCACTCGAAAAGAACTGGCTGGTTTACAAGCGCGGTTGGCCGAAGAGCGCAAGCTGGACTCCGCCATCATTGATTTGCTGCGCAACGCGCCCCGAACGGCGTTGCCCATGGACGTTCTGCGCACGGCCGTCTCGGCGCTCTCGTTTTACGATCCCGACGACAAGAAAAACGATCACGACGCCAACGTTGCGAAGGCGATCCGGATGACTTCGCAGATCGCCATGATCGTGGCCGCCTACGATCGTATCCGCAAAGGACAGCCGGTAGTCGAGCCGGATCACTCACTGTCGCATGCTGCGAATTTCTTGCTCCTGTTGAACGGCAAGCACCCTTCAACCACGGCCGAACGGGCTCTCGATATCGCACTCATCCTGCACGCCGACCACGAACTCAACGCTTCCACCTTCGCCGCGCGAGTCACGGCGGCCACGCTCTCGGACATGCACTCGGCCATCACTTCGGCCATCGGAACTCTGAAGGGGCCGCTGCATGGCGGAGCCAACGAAGCCGTCTTTCGCATTCTGAAGGCCATCGATGCCGCGGGCGCCGATCCGGTCGACTATGTGAGAGACATGCTGGCGCAGAAGAAAAAGGTGCCCGGCTTTGGCCATCGCGTCTACCACACCGAAGATCCACGGGCCACGCACTTGCGCCTCATGTCGCGCGATCTGGGACATTCCAGCGGGCAGGCGAAGTGGTACGAAATGTCGAACAAGATTGAGCAGTTCGTTAAAGTGGAAAAGAAACTGAACGCCAACGTAGACTTCTACTCCGCCTCTACCTACCACACGCTCGGCATTGACGTTGATCTGTTCACTCCTGTCTTTGCCGTTTCGCGCATCAGCGGCTGGACCGCGCATGTGATCGAACAACTCGACGACAACCGGCTGATCCGTCCCCGCGCCGACTATCTGGGACCCGAATACCCGAATCGCTACGTCCCGATCGAGCAGCGATAAAAGAGATTGAGTAGGGACAGCCGCCGTTCTTAAGCCTGCCCTGAGCCGAAGCGCGTCGAGGGGGCGTCCGGTCGAGCGAAGCTCGACAGCGGCGCTAGGTGACCAACCTGCACGAAATCTCAGCTAAAATACAGCCTGGTCTCTATGCGGCGCATCTACCTCGACAATAACGCTACGACTCCGGTTTTGCCGGAGGTGTTCGACGCCATGCGCCCCTATTTCGGGGAGCATTTCGGCAACGCCTCCTCGATTCACCACCACGGGCAGGAGACGCGTGCTGCGGTCGAAAACGCCCGTGAGTCGGTGGCGGCGCTGCTCGGATGCAGCGCGTCGGAAGTCATTTTCACTAGCGGTGGTACCGAAGCCGACAATCTTGCCATCGACGGGCTGGTCCCTGCCGGCGATCACGTAATCACGTCCAGCATCGAGCATAGCGCGGTGTTGCAGACCTGCAGACATCTCGGAGAGATCGGATGCGAGGTCACGGTCGCTCCCGTGGACGCCCGAGGCCTCGTGGATCCCGATCTTGTACGCCGCGCCCTGCGCCCGAAGACGAAACTGATTTCCATCATGATGGCGAACAATGAGACCGGAGCGTTGCAGCCGGTCGAGGAGATAGCCAGGATCGCCGCCGAAGCCGGCGTTCTTTTTCACACCGATGCGGTGCAGGCCGCAGCCAAGGTGCCCATCGACGTAACCCGAATCGGCTGTCACGCGCTTTCGATCTCCGGCCATAAGATTCACGCTCCACAGGGAATTGGTGCGCTGTACGTGCGGAAGGGAACTGAGATTCGCCCCTTGCTTTACGGCGGACGCCACGAACGCTCGCGCCGAGCGGGCACGGAGAATGTCCCCGGAATTGTGGGTCTTGGAAAGGCCGCCGAGATGGCCAGGCAGTGGCTCGACCGCGGCCACGACAAGAAAATGGCCGCCATGCGCGACCGCCTGCAGCAGGGGATTCTCGCGCAGGTCGATGACGCCACAGTGAATGCCGACGGCGCCGCGCGCGCGCCAAATACCACGAACATTCGCTTCGACTACATTGATGGCGAAGCGCTGGTGATTGCGCTCGACCTGAAGGGCCTGGCCGTCTCGACCGGTGCAGCGTGTTCCTCCGGCGCGATTGAGCCGTCGCACGTGCTCATTGCGATGGGTCTCAACAAGGATCAGGCGCGCGCCAGCATCCGCTTCAGCCTGGGCAAGCAGACGACAGAAGAAGACATCGACACCGCTCTGGCTCTCATTCCGGAGACTGTCGCGCGGTTGCGTGAGTTGTCGCCAACTTACTGAAGAGTGAATGCCTGAACACTCCCAAGACCGGATTGCAGAGATTCGAAAGCGAGCTCGCAACAGGGGATTGATCCTGCTCCGGTGCCCGGAATGTCGGCATTTTCTAGCCGGAATCCTTGCGCCGCGAGGCGACTTTAGGCATCGCAGCGGTGAACGCAGCAACCTTTACTGTACTTGGCCAGACTGCAGTCGCTATAGCGAACGAGTGAAGGTGACAGATGCAGTTCGGGGGCATGCTCCGCGGGACGGAACCAAATGCTGTAATAGTCCCCGTCGGGATCGCCGTGGAAGAGCGGCCCTTCAGGGCCGCGTCCAGAGCATCAGGATTAGGGGGCTTTAGCTTGGGGTTTTGCTAGAGGCTAGGAGCTAGAAGCTGAACATCGACACCATCGCCGTGGCCATGTCGGGCGGTGTGGATTCTTCCACCGTCGCAGCCATCCTGCGCGCCGAGGGGCACAACGTCATCGGGCTGACCATGCAGCTCTGGAACCAGCGCCGACTGGCCGGACGCGAGGGCATGCCCGAGCAGGTCACCGGACGCTGCTGCTCACTCGACGACGTCTACGACGCCCGTCGCGTTGCGCAGCAGATCGGCATCCCGTACTACGTCGTCAATCACGAGGAGCGATTCGAACGCGACGTTGTTCGCCCGTTCGTCGAGGAATATCTTTCCGGCCGCACGCCCATCCCGTGCAGTCTCTGCAACAATCACTTGAAGTTCGATCAATTGCTTGTCGTCGCACGCCAGATCGGCGCCGAGCGCGTCGCAACCGGCCACTATGCGCGCGTCGCCTACGACGAGTCGCGCGGCCGCTGGCAGCTAAAGCGTCCCGCTGATCTGAGCAAGGATCAGACGTACTTCCTTTTCGGCCTTACCCAGGAGCAGCTCAGCCGCACGCTGTTCCCCCTCGGCGACATGACCAAGCCCCAGGTCCGCGAGCTCGCGCACAAGCATGGCCTCGCCATCGCCGAAAAGCCGGACTCGCAGGAAATCTGCTTCGTCCCGGGCGGCGACTACAAGCGCTTCATCGACGCCTACCTCGCCGAGCAGGGCGAGAGCCTGCCCGACACTGCCGGCGAGTTGGTGACGACTGGCGGCGAAGTCATCGGCGAACACGCGGGCATTCACAATTTCACCGTCGGCCAGCGCAAGGGACTGGGTGTTGCCACCGGCTCGCCGCTCTACGTCATCCAGATCAGCGGCGCCGAGAAGCAGGTGATTGTCGGAGGAGAAGACAATCTCTTCTCGAAGACTCTTCGCGCGAAGCGCGTGAATTTGATCTCGGTCGACGCTCTCCGTGAGCCAATGCGTGTGTCGGTCAAGATTCGCCATCGCCACGAGCCCGCGCCGGCCATGATCGAAAAGATAAAGATCGAGCGCGCTGGAGATGATGAAATTCTCGTAACATTCGACCAGCCGCAGCGCGCCATCACGCCCGGACAGGCAGCCGTTCTTTACGACGGAGAAATTGTCGTAGGCGGCGGATGGATCGTCTAGTCGTCAGCGCTTTTTCGGTAAATTCGGGTCGTGGGTGTGTTTCCGGTCGTACTTTTCCATTTTGCGCTGCGCTTTTCTCTGCGCCTTGGCGTATTTCCTCTGGGCCTTCTGCTGCTTCTTCAGCGCTTTTCTTTCCTGGCGGGCTTGCGCCTGGGCGTTGTTACGCGTCTGGGCTCCTCCCAGCGCAGCTCCGCCAAGGCACAAGCTGATCAGGAAGACAACGGATGTCAGTTTGTTCATAAGAACTTCATTCAACGAGTCGTTTCCACAATTCTACCTTAGGGCACCCATTGCCAGATAAGTCATAGGTTCACAGCGCGATTGGAGTTCCGATTCGGTTATCAACCTCCATTCTCCTGTAGAACGCTAGTCGTGCGGCATCTTTGCGCCGCTTATAATCCAGCGCATGTCCTCTACCAATCCTTCGCAGCCGCTGGAGCCGGCACCCTTTCCTATCAAGCCGTCATTCTGGGCCCGCGAATCGGCTGCCATCAAACAAGGAATCAAGACCGGGCTCGCGGGCACGATCGCCTATGCCATTTACGCAGGATGGCACTTGCATCAGGGTTATTGGGCGGTCTTTGCCGCGCTGGTCGTGACACAGGCCAATGTTGGCGCATCGTGGAAGGCTGCGCTTTATCGCACTATCGGCTCCACCGCCGGTGCGCTGGCTGCGGCAATCGTCTTTCCAGCCCTTGGCAAGGGACAGGTTGGAGCCGGCCTCGCGCTGTTTCTGCTGGCAAGCCTGTTCGCATACCTGACCGCGCTGCACAGCGCTTTCACGGCGGCAGGAATCACGGCTGCCATCATTCTCGTTTACGGCGGCCAGGGAGAGCCCTGGCACGCCGCGTGGCTGCGCGTGCTCTATACGGCCGAAGGCGCTTTCGTAGCCTTTGCCGTGGGTGCGGTGATCTGGCCCGTGCACGCTCGCGAAGGCCTGCGGCTGAAGATCGCCAACATTCTCGATGGTGCCGGCGCGTTGTACCGTGACGTGACGGCGGCTGCGCTCCACGGCATCGACAATGAGGATCAAGTCCGCCAGTTGGACCATCAACTGCACGATCTGCGGCGCGGCATCACCCAGCAGATGGACGAAGCCCGCAGCGAGCTTACATTCTCGCGGTTCAACGAGAGCGCCTATCAGCAGGTCGTCGAACGGGCCGACCAGATCCGGCGGCGTCTCACTGCCATGGCGGAAGATTGCACGTTGTATCTGCACGCCAGGATCGACCCCAGCCTACTTCCGTCTTTGCCAAGGCTGGCCGAGAAAACCACACAGAAATTTGCCAGCTTGGCCGAGAGCGTCCGGGCAGCAAAGCAAGTTCCTTCGATTGGTCTCGATGCTACCATCCGCACGCTTGACGCCGAACTTGCCGCCCTTCGCGCCCAACGAGTGACCTCGCCTTTCGCCCTGGATCGCATGCTGCCCTTCTGGGCGCTGGTCTTTAATTTGAGAGAGATCGCGCAGGACTTGAAGGAACTGGAATCACTTTTGCCGCAGCTTGCCTGAGCAGACCGAGGGAACGCCGCTGCGAAGAACGTCGAGGAATGAAGTTCCCGTATTCTTGAGCTTTTCCTCCAGCCGAGCCGTGCAGTCGCAATCGCCACAGGCCCATGACTCGGAGCCATTTTCGTCGCGGCATTTGCGCCGGTCGTGCGCGTCCTGCACTCGGGTCAGATCGAAATATTCTTCCCAGTAGGGCCGTTCTTCCTGCAAGGGACTGGGGCAGTAACAGACTTCTACCCAGCGGCATGTTTGGTCGGGATAGAGACGCGAATCTCGCATGTTGCGCAGGTCTTCGCCTTCGGCGACGGATCCCTGTCCCAGCGTCTCACGCTCGATGGCCTCGAGGAGATCTGCTTCTCGCTCGGGTTTCACGCGGGCTCGAACCAGATAACGCATGGCGAGGAAGATTGATCGAAGGAAGATTAGGTCGGTCGCGGAGACGAAAGCGCCTTTCTCGCCGCTCAGATGAACATTTCGTCTTGCGGCACAGGACGGCGCTCTTCCCGCTTGCCGCCATTCTTGCGGCCGGCAAAGAGGAATTCCAGCCCCACGGTTATTCCCTGCATCAGCCCGGAAAGCTGGCGCACTGGCGAGATCACCGTCTTGTGCACCATGTCAGAGGTCTGTTCCACGCGGTCTAGCGTACGGGTGAGCAATTCATCGGCACGAATCACCTGCAGCCGGGCGCGGTCCACCACATCGTTGACCGTCGCATCCATGCGCTTGACCTGCTCGCGCACCACGGTTGTCGACTCCTGCAGGTTGTCGGCAATGGTTTCGATTTTCGGGCGCAGGTCGGTCATGATTTCCTGAGCCTGCTCCACCGTGGGCAGAACTTTCGTCTTTACTTCTGTCGCAAGCGCTTCCATGCGCGCACTGCTCTTGCGCATGGCCAGATACATGGCGGCGAGAATGCCGGCTTGTAGCAAAACCGCGGCCCCGGTAATGGCGATAAACACGCTCGTGAGATTATCCATCGGTGTACCTCCGCCAAGTTAACGTGAGCCCTAACTCAGAGGAAAAAGCCGCCCTCAGTCTCGCTCACAAACCCTTCGGCGTACCCGTCTCCGCCGTCGTTTCGTGATAAGCCTGGCGTCCGGCCTCGTAGGCGGCGCGGAATTGCTCTTTCTGTTGATTGAGTACTTCGCGTCCGCGGTCAGCCCACTGCGAGGCCTGTTCGCGAGCTTCGCGAGCGCGGCTGCGAACATAGTCGCGGCCTTCCTCAGCACGGGCGCGGAGCACTTCCCGCGTCTCGTTACCCGAACGCGGTGCATAGAGCACTCCCACCAGCGCTCCCAAACCAAGTCCCGCTAGGAACCAAACGAAACTATTGCCGCCGTCACGATCCGACATAACCGTCCTCCTCAATGAGTCCTCAATCGGATGGTAGCATCCCGCCTCAGGGAAATACAACGAAGTGGGGGCGAGCCACGGCCAGGCACGGATACAAGGCCAGAAGCTAAGATCTTGACGATCCGAGCGGCCTATTGGTGTTGCGCGGGATTAGGAGCGGCCGGCTTCTGCGTCGGAGTCGCGGGCTGAGTTTTCGCCGGCTGCGACTTGAGTCCCTGCAACACCGAAGACGGTCCGCTGCGCTTGGATGCATAGATCGAGAGCGTAATGGACGTGATCATGAACGCGATCGCCGACCACGTCGTGGCCTTCGAAAGAGCACTGGCCGCGCCGCGCGGGCCGAATGCCGTCTGGCTGCCTTGGCCGCCGAATGCAGCCGAGATGTCGCCGCTCTTGCCGCTCTGCAGCAGCACGACGATGATGATGAAGAAACAAACCAGTATGTGAATTACCGTGATGAGATAAATCATACGCTCAGTGCTTTCCTTGCCGACCGCCTTGCAACCTTTCTCAGTTGTTCAATCAGAGTGAACGTTGGATCGAACTGCGGGATCGAACTTCGCGCGAGCAGAACCCGCCGAACAGAATTCATGGTGCGGAGATTCTGGTGCGGAAGGGGGGATTTGAACCCCCACGCCTTTCGGCGCCACCCCCTCAAGATGGTGTGTCTGCCAGTTCCACCACTTCCGCACAAAATCTGGAACGTCCGCGCCCAAACGCAAGCGCCGAGGCAAATTCATTATAGCAAAGCGAATTCGCCGAACCGATTTGCTCGGTCACCGAGCATCCGGGCTCAGCGCGTAAGATATTTCCACGCCACAACCGCGACAAACAGAACAATCCCGACTACATACCCCCACATGCGGCCTTTTTGCAGCTTTTCGTGGTCAATCATTTCGGCACCTCTAACAGTCACTCACTATGCCACAAGTGAGAGGCGAAAGCGACCGTCCGGGTTGGCGCACTATATCAGGTCTCGGCGATGGCGGGCGGCCACTAGAAATGGGACCCCTGCGTGAAACTCACCCCCAAGTGCCGTGACTTGGGTCACGCTGATCCGTGATTCCCGCTACGCACTTCCTTCTTGACTCTGCATGCGTTCAACCCTATCGTGAAAATGTTCCGGCGTTCATGCCGAAACCAACGCCGTATCTCATGCAGAGTGGCTGAGGGTAACGGGCCCGCAGAAGCCACGACAACCGGATCAGGAAGACAGCCTGATCGCCTGGTGCCAATTCCCGCCCGGTTCGCGGGGGACATGAGACTGCGGTGAGCAGTGGCCTCATCCCCATCAATCCCGGATGAGGCATTCGTGTTTTTGGGCGCGCAATCCGCAAGAAGAACCGGCGCAGCCAGGCTGGAGAAACAAATGAATTCGCGAATTTACTTCGATCATTCCGCCACCACACCGCTCGATCCGCGCGTGCTCGACGAAATGGCGCCATTTCTGGGCGGGGTGTTTGGCAACCCTTCCAGCCAGCATCACGAAGGCCGAGTAGCCCGCGAGGCGGTGGAGAGGGCGCGCGCGCAGGTTGCGATGTTGATAGGTGCTGAGCCGGAAGAAATCACCTTCACCGCGAGTGGAACTGAGGCCGACAATCTGGCGCTGATCGGGGCGGCGTGCGCCAGCGGCCAGCCGGGACACATTGTTACCAGCGCGATCGAACATGCGGCGATTCTGGAGACTTGCCGCTTTCTCGGCGAGCGCGGAACGAAGATAACGCATCTGCCGGTCGATGCCGAAGGAATCGTCCGCACAGAAAGCCTGCTGCACGCATTGCAATCGAACGTTACCCTGGTCTCCATCATGGCAGCGAACAATGTTGTCGGAACGATCGAGCCGATCGAGGAGCTGGCTCATCTCACCAAACTCCACGGCGTGCTCTTTCATACTGATGCCGTGCAGGCGGGAGGCAAGATTCCGCTCGATGTAAACCGGCTGCATGTCGATCTGCTCTCGCTGTCGGCGCACAAGCTGCATGGACCGAAAGGTGTAGGGGCGCTCTATGTGCGCAATAGTGTGAAGTTATCGCCCATCATTTTCGGAGGAGGGCAGGAGCGTGGCCTTCGGTCGGCGACGGAAAATGTTGCCGGCATTGTCGGCTTTGGAGCAGCGGCACAAATTGCGCATCAGGAGTTGGAAAGTGAAACGGCTCGTCTGGCGCGGCTTCGCGAACACATCGCTCGTGAACTCGCACGACAATTTCCCAATTCCTATCTTTTCGGGCACGCCGTCCACCGTTTGCCCGGGCATCTGAGCTTCGGATTGCGTGGCCAGGAGCGTGAACTCGGCCGCCTTCTTTCAGCTCTCGACGCGGCCGGAGTCGCCGTGTCAGCGGGAAGCGCGTGCAGCGCCCATCATTCCGGCGAGCCTTCGCCGGTGCTCCTTGCCATGGGGTATGACGCCGAGAGTGCCCGTGGCTTGCTGCGTCTGAGCCTGGGACGCTTCAATACCGAGCAGGAAGTCGAGCGCTTTCTGGAAATTCTGCCGCAGGCGGTCGCCTTGGCGGCACGTGTGCCGCGAAGCTTATACGCACCCGCTCGGACCGCCGTGGTTGGGCAGTGAAAAGAATGAAAAAAGGCCGATCTTTTTTGGACCGGCCTTTCGTTCAACTTCGCGACCGCGATTTCGGTCGCTTAGTCCCCAGACGGCAACAGCATCTCCTCCGAACCCAGATCGATGTTAACGACCGGCGTGTGCGGGCACTCGCCGAGGATGGGCTGGCAAGCCGCGTCAGGTCCCTTTTCCGGATGCACGAGCGGCTTGAGGCCGGTGAATTGCTCCGCCTCGGTCGATTCCGCCAGCGCGATCGTGGACGCCAATCCGCCAGTGATGACCTGCTGCAGTTGATCGAAATACCCAGTGCCCACGAAGCGTTGGTGTTTCACCGCCTCGTAGCCGTACTGCGTTTCGCGGCTGAATTCTTTTTCCTGCAGCCGGCAATAAGCCGTCATGCCTGACATCTTGTAGCCGCGCGCCAGTTCAAACATGCTGAGGTTCAGCGCGTGGAAACCGGCCAGGGTGACGAACTGGAACTTGTATCCCATCCGCGCCAGTTCGGGCTGAAACTTCGCAATGGTCGCCTCGTCCAGATTCTTGCGCCAGTTGAAGCTGGGCGAGCA